>NZ_VOSW01000079.1 GCF_009690905.1 Paraburkholderia madseniana | reverse complement strand
GCCACACGCCGTTGTGAAACACCGGCGTGAAAATCCCCGGAATCGCAATCGAGGCGCGCACCGCGTCCACCACGCTGCCGTCCTGCAACCAGCTCTCGCGGCCCGAATCGAGTTCGGTGGCCACCGCCGCAAACGGCATGTTCAATTGCGCGATCGAGCGGCCGGCGAATTTGTCCGCGAATATCTGGATCACCTTGCGCCCGCCCAGCAGGCCGCCCGAAAAACGCAGATCGAGCAGCCTCACCACAGTTTGCCAGGTGAGCTTCGAAACCCATTCTTCGAGCCAGTCGAGATCGCCGTTGGCATACACGGCACCCACCAGCGCACCGATCGACGTGCCGCACACCACATCCGGCTTGATGCCCGCGTCGTGCAACGCGCGGATCGCACCGATATGCGCCCAGCCACGTGCTGCACCGCCCCCCAACACCAGCCCGATCCGGCTGTATCGACGTCGATTTATCATGTGTTCCCCGCCTTTTATCGGCTAGCGCCCGCGTATCACGTCCGAGCGCGATGTCGTGTACACCTTCTGATATTGGTCGAAGTGCACGTTGAAAATGCCTTCTTCGGTCACGCCGCCCTCGCGCCACTTCCAGCTCCACACGGTTTCCGGTTTGAGCGGAAACACGGCGGTCTGGCCTGGCTTGCCGAGCAGGCGGCGCACTTCGTCTTCAGTCATGCCGATGCGAACCTTCCCGAAGTTGTCGGCGGTCAGCACCTGCGTGATGGATTGCAATTTGCCGTCACGGTCGATGTCGACCATGTATGTGTTGAGCCCCTGCGGGCCACGCGGATATTCGAAACGCTTGGAACCGTCGGTAAACGTGCGCTCGGTTTCCGGCTTGCCCATCTGATCGCGGATCTGCGCTTCGGTCGTAATGCCCGGCGTCATATTCTTGAGTAGCAACGCGTCCGGCTTGACGGCGTTGAAGAATTCCTTGAGTTTTTGCACGGCGCGGTCGCTCTGTTGGTCGTCGCAACCGGTCAGTGCAACGCACGCGGCCAGCATGGCGATAGTAAGCAGTTTGAGGCTCACAGCGAGTTTCCTGTACGGACACGAAGCGGCAATTCGCCCGCATCCTTTTGTGTAGGGCGTACTACAGGATAACCGCGTGCGGAAAAAACCGCGAGCGAAGGCAACAAGGCGGCTGTGGGCCGTCGTCATGCAGCGTGGTTTGCGGTGGAATGCGATTGCGCGACGAGGTTGCGAAAAAAACCGGGGAAAGCCACAGGAAAAACCACCAGCGAAGACGTCGCACATCGCGCCGCAACAGGCGCGGCAAGAGGGCGGAAAATCCGCAGTGAACCCGAGAAAGCCGTCGCCACAAGCAAAAAGGCGACGCTGTGCAAAGCGTCGCCAAGTCGGTCGATGGTCAAACCGGAAAACAGACAGCGGCTGAACAGCCGCTTGAAACGCAGCATCACGGACGACGCGCAGCGGTCCGGTCCCGGGCGAAGCGGTGAGAGACCTTGACCTCTGACCTTGCGCCGTCGCCGGAATGGCGGACCGCTGCTTGTTTGGCCGCCCTGGTCCCTCGATAAGCCTTCCAAGTGCAGCTAATCTAAACGGATTGGCCGATTTAAACGAGAGCGCGTTTACACCGAATCGGCAGAGGATTTGCAGTGTGCTGCGCAGGCGCTGCACCCGGTTTGCGTGGCGGTCGCGCAGTTCTCCCTACGCGCGGACAAACGCGGCAAAACCCGCACGCCCTGCCCCCTGCAGCACCGAGTCGTTCTGCGGCGTATGAATCCGCGCGCACAGCACATCGCGATAGTGGCGCTCGAGCGCATTGTCACGACTCAGACCGGGATTGCCGCTCGCCTCGACGGCCAGTTGCACCGCCTCGATGGCCTGATTCGCCACCATGTATTTGACGAGCGGCGCTTCGTTGAGTGTCACGCGTTCAGCATGCACGCTTGCGTCGAGCAGCACGCGATTGCTGAACAGCAGCGCGTCGATGCGGCCGAGCGTCTGCTGAAACGCGGGCAGGCTCGCGAGCGGCGCGCCGAGATTGCCAGGTGTGCGTTCAGCGGCCCATTGCGCGAACCAGTCGCGCGCCGCCCGTGCGACGCCGTCGTACACCGCCGACAACAGCACGCTCATCCAGGCGAAGCCGAGTGCATCGAGTCCCGCACCCGGCTCGCCGGGCGGATGGACGTCAACCGCATGAGCGGCCGGTACGAACACGTTGTCGAACACGAGCTCGTGACTGCCCGTGGCGCGCATGCCAAGATGATTCCACTCGCTGCCGACTCGCACGCCCGGGGTGTCCCGATGTACCAGCCACACGCCGACGCGCGGCGGCGTCTCGTCGCTGCGCGCCCATACCGCAAGCCAGGTGAGGCCGGGGCTGCCGGTCGAGTACAGCTTGCTGCCGTCGATGATCCAGCCATCGGCACTGCGCCTCGCAAGCGTCGACGGCAAGCCGCCGCGTGCCGGCGTGCCCAGCTCGGGTTCGACGCGCAGCGAGTTGATCAATGCGCCATCGCGTACCGCTTCACGCGCCACACGTTCACGCAGTTCGACAGGCCAATGCGGGTTGCCCTGCAAGCGATGATGAAACAGGTATTGCATCACCAGCACCAGTGCCGTGGACGGCTCGCCGCGCGCCACTGCGCGCACCACCTTCAAGGCCTGCGGCAAGCTCGCACCCGCGCCGCCAAGCAATGCGGGCACCGTCAGCGAGAGCAGATCGAATTCGTGCAGGCGCGCCAGGTTGGCGTGAGGAAATTCGGCCGTGCGGTCGTAGTGAGCCGCACCGGCAGCGAACTCGCTCGTGAGCCGCCCGAGCAGTGCGTCGAACGCAGCGCTATCGAGCGGTGGATGACGGCGTGTCACCGCGCTATCGGCAATCGGGGCATTCATGCGAGGACTCCGGCAGGCCGCATCAAGGCAGCGGGAAGCTGCGATCGAAGCTCGTCCGCACGTCGAGATGCGCACGGATCACGTTGGCGGCTTCGTAGGTATCGGCAGTGCGCTGCTGCGCGCTGACGACGCTGTCGTCGATCGCAACCGGATGCACCTGGCCGCGCTGATAGACGGTTTTCAGCACATCGGTCGGCAGACCGGTGACTTTTGATTGCATCGCCGCCACTTCATCGGGATGCGAAAGCGCCCAACGCTGGCCGATCGCCACGCGTCGCAGGAAGTCGGCGAGTTGCGCGCGCTTGTCCGCGATCGCACGTTCGGTCGCAACCTGATAGCTAAGCCCTTCGGACAGGCCCACGCCGTTGGCGATGATGCGATCGTGATCGCGCGCTTCGCCGAGTGCCGTGTACGGGTCCCACACCGACCATGCGTCGACACTGCCCGACGCCAGCGCCGCCTTCGCATCGGCGGGTGCGAGGAACACGAACGTGACGTCGCTGACCGGCACATTGGCCTTCTTCAATGCGGCGAGTGCGAGATAGTGGCCGATCGAGCCACGCGTCGTGGCGATACGTTTACCCTTCAGGCTCGCTGCATCGTTCAACGGCGATTGCGCGCCGACGACGATCGCCAGATCCAGCGGATTCGACCGAGTCGCTGCGACCGCACGTACCCGCGCGCCGGCTGCGAGCGCGAACACGAGCGGCGCATCGCCCAGTCCGCCGACATCCACCGCGCCGGCGTTCAGCGCTTCGCCAAGCGGTTGCGCGGCAGGAAAGTTGAACCACTCGATCTTGTACGGCAGGTCTTTGAGTTGTCCGGATGCTTCGAGAATGCCGCGTGTTTGCAAGGACTGGTCGCCGACTTTGAGCACGGGTAGATCCGCTGCATAAGACTGCGTTGCGCAAAGCGTCGCGCACAGTGCGAGCACCGCCGCGCCGAGTGGTTTGAGCAACGCGCGTTGCAAGACGGATGAAGCGGAGAACGAAGAACTAGAAGTCGTCATGGCGGCGATTACGTCGAGGCATTCAGATAATGTGCTATCGACGATAAGGCACGCATCTGTATAAGACAAACGCATTATTCTGCTAAGCAAATATGCGAATTTTCTTGCCCGGTGAGGCGTGCGCGCACATCGATACGGGTATCATCGAACGCACGAATCTTGCGCCTCGCTGCGCACTCATCAAGTCACCGCTCATCATGAAGATCGACGAAATCGACGCCTACGTCACCGTCATTCGCTGTCAGTCATTGCAACAGGCGGCGCTCTCACTCGGCCTCACGCAGCCGGCGATCACGCGCCGTCTGCAGAATTTCGAAGAGGCGCTCGGCGTCGAATTGCTCGACCGCAATACACGTCCGCTCAAGGCGACGGCAACGGGCCGCATCGTCTACGAACAATGCCGCGTGATCCAGCGTGAACTCGACGTGCTGCGCGAGATCGTCGCCACCGACACGCCGCCCGTGGGCACGCTGCGCCTCGGCGTCGCGCAGACCATTGCCGATATCGCGCTGACCGATGCGATGCGCGGCCTCAAGTCGGCTTATCCGGATCTGCAGGCGCGTGCGTCGACCGGTTGGGGCAGCCAGCTTCTGCAACGCGTCGAACAGGGCGAACTCGACGCCGCCGCAATCCTGCTGCCGAGCAACAAGACCTTCGACGAGATCTTGTTGGCGCGCTCGCTTGGCCGCATCAAACTGGCCGTGGTCGCGCAGAAAGGCATGTTGAAAAAACGCACGCACGCGCTGGCGGAATGCCAGTCGATCGGGTGGGTGTTGAATCCGGATGGATGCGGCTTTCGCGATGGCCTGCAACGCACGCTGACAGGTCTCGGACTCGCGCTCAAGCTCAATCTGGAAACGCTCGGCACCGAACTGCAATTGCAACTGGTCGCCGACGGCAACGGTCTCGGCCTCGTGCCCTTACCGCTGCTGCACGCCAGCGCTCACGCGGACGCACTCGATATCGTGTCGATCAGCGACTTCAAGCCACTCATCGACATCTGGCTCGTGCATCCGCGCGTGCTGGGTAAATTGCAACAGCCGGTCGAGCGCTTCGGCGCGGCGATCGAGCGGCAATTCAAGGAAGCGCGAGCGCAGCGCGCGGCTTGAGCCACGCGCCGCTTGCCCATCAGATCACGCGAAAACCGTGTGTACCATCGCGCCCAAGCTGAGCAACGAGGCCGTACTCCCACTCCAGATAGGCGTTCATCGCTTCGCGCGCGTTGTCGGTTCCCTCATACGGACGACGATACCGATCGATGCGCGGAGACGCCAGCCGCGTCTCACCGCTCTCCACGGCAAAGCCCGCTTCGATCCACGCGTTCGTGCCGCCGGCCAGCACCTGCACCGGCTTGCCCGTCAGTGCCGCCAACTCAGGCGCGGCAAAGCGCGCAAGCAGACTGCTGCCGCAGGTCACCACATAACGCTGCGCATCCGGCAGCTTGCGCAACGCTTCGTCGAGTTGCCCACGAATCGCGAACCATGCGCCCGGAATATGGCGCTTCACATAGTTCGCGCTGGTCGTGAAATCCAGCACGACGGTGCCCGGTGATTGCAGCAGCGTCACCAGTCCGGCCGGTGTGATCTCATCGGCAGCAGGCGGCGTGGGCGCAAAGCGCGCGGCGGGCGCGGCGCCCTTTTCGCTGAAGTCCGCGTTGCCCAGGCCGTCCACCACATACACCTCGACGTTCATCTGCGCGAGCCACGACGCGGTCATGTTCGCGCGCACGCCGTCGTTATCGGCGAGGATCACGCGCGCGCCGCGCACCGGCGCAAACATGTCGGTCTCCTGCACAAGTTGACCACCCGGCGCATTGCGAAAACCGGGTACGTGGCCCGCTTCGTATTCTTCCGGCGAACGCACGTCGAAACGATAGACGGTGCGTACCGCCTCGTCGGCCCAGCGACGCGCTTCGTCACGCGACGTGCGGCCTACTTTGGCGCGATCCGCCACCCCGCGCGCGGAATCGGCGGCGGCGAGGCGAAGTGTGTCGTCGGCAATCGGCTCGAAGCGGCGTGAGCTGCCGTGCGCGAGCGCCTGACCCGCAAGCGTCCAGCCGATGGTGCCATTGCGGAGCGCCGCGACCGGATTCGGCACGCCCGCATTGATCAGCGACTGCGCGCCGATAATGCTGCGCGTGCGCCCCGCACAATTGACGATGATCCGCGTGGCGGGATTCGGCGCGAGCTGCCGAGCGCGCAACACCAGTTCCGCGCCTGGCACGCTGATGCTGCCTGGAATATTCATGGTCTGGTATTCGTCGAAGCGGCGTGCGTCGAGCACCACCACATCGGCTTCATGATCGAGCAGTGCCAGCACTTGCGGCGCGCCGAGGGACGGCGTATGGCGCTCGCTTTCAACCAGTTCGCCGAATGCCTTGCTCGGCACGTTGACGTCCTGGAACAGCTCACCGCCCGCCTCGCGCCAGCCTTGCAGACCGCCATCGAGCAGCGCGACATTGGTATAGCCCAGCTCGCTCAACCGGCGTGCGGCGCGTTCGGCAAGCCCTTCGCCGTCGTCGAACAGGACGACCGGCACGTCGCGGCGCGGCAAGCGGACCGGCGCTTCCAGTTCGAGCCGCGAGAGCGGCAGATTGGCAGCGAACAGCGGATGACTGCGCGCGTGCGGATCCTCCTCACGCACGTCGACGAGCGCGATTTCCTCGCGCTCGAGCAGTGCGCGGCGCACGTCTTTGAATGATCGGGTACGGAATTCTGTAGCGAAACTCATGAGATCAGGGACTCCTTCGAAACATTCCAGATATTCGGCAACACATCGTTCGAGTAGCCGGAGATAAAGGTTTTTCGGCCTCCGCCGGCCGGATAGACGGAACGCGTCACCGCGCCAATATTTCCACCGTACACGTGAATGCTGATCGACGTACGATCGTGAAAAGCATTACTCACACGATGGATATCGCCGATGCGCGGCGAGACAGCATCCACCGCGCCGGCATCGAGGCGCTTTGCCGCCCCCTCTTCTTCCAGCGCGCCATTTGGCGTGATGCGATACCCCTGAGCAATTTCCGCACCACGCAACACACCGATCAAACCCCATACCGTGTGGTCATGAACCGGCGTCGACTGGCCCGGTCCCCATACAAAACTTACGATTGAAAAACGCTGCTGCGAATCCGCGTGCAACAGGAATTGTTGATAGCGCTCGGGATCGGGCTGCGCGAAGGCGTCGGGCAACCAGTCGTCGTGGGCGATCAGCTCGTGCAGCGCGGCGCCGCCGGCTTCGAGCAGATGCGCTTCGGGCGCGCGCTCGTCGACGAGTGACGCAATCCGGCCGACGAACGCGCGCAGCCGGTCCGGTCTCAAAGCTTGAGTCATCGAATGTTCAGAATGTGGGTTGACTTGAATCGGTCACGCACCGCGGGCGAGCGCGGCGTTGAAGGTATCGGTCCATAACGGTGCGACGTCGACATGCCGGTCGATGACCGCGGCGCGCGCGAACGTATCGGCAACCTGCTGCTCGCTGGCGATATCCGCCGCCGTGACGCCGGTGACGCGGCGCGCCTGGCTCTGGTTGCGATACAACGAACGGATCGCCTCCTCGGGCACCCGCAACTCCGCTGACAATACCTTCGCGTAGGCGTCCTGATGCTGTCCGAACCACGTGCAGGCGCGTTGCAGCCGCACCAGCAGATCCGCGGACGCGGCCCGCCGTTGCGGATCGGCGAGTACCGACGGATGACCGTAGTACAGGTAATTGCCGGACAAATAGCCGTTGGCGTTTTTCAGCACGCGCGCGCCAGCTTGAGAGATCGCAAGCGGCACGTTGTAGCCGTAGATCGCCCAGGCATCGAGCGAACCGGCGTTGAAAGCGGCGAAACCGTCGCGCGGCGCGAGCGAGGTGGCCTGAATATCGCTGAACGATAGCCCCGCCTCTTCGAGCATGCGCAGCAGGTAGTAGTGCGTCGTGGTGGCGCGCAGATAGCCGACGCGTTTGCCCTTCAGATCGGCGATCGAGCGGATCGTCGAGCCCTTCGGGACCAGCACCACCTGATTGTTGACGTCGTCCTTGTAGACGGCGATCACGCGCACCTGAGCGTTCTGCAGCCGCGCGAAGATCGGTGGGATTTCGCTGCCGGAGGCGATATCGAGCGAGCCGCCGTTCATCGCCTCGACCATCGCGTTGCCGGACTGGAATTCGGACCAGTCGATGGTGTAGGGCGTGTCCGCGAGGCCTGCGGTTTTCAGCAACGTAGCGTCGCCGCCTTTGTAGGTTGCGACGCGCAAACGGACTTTGCTGAGATCGACAGGCGGATCGGTTTTCTCGCTTGCTGCCGGCGTGGCTGCTGCGGCGGCTGTCGAAATCAAACCTGTGCCTGCCGCGCCGAGAAATGAGGCTGAAAGCGCGGCCGGCAGCGCGGACACGAGCCAGCGGCGCCGGAGCGAAACCGGCGAATCGAAACGTTGGGTCATCTTATGGGGTGCTCAGGTAAGGACGTCAGGCTCGGCTTCGACCAGCCCTTCCAGCAGGCTCTGGAACGCAAACAGCGCACCGCCAGGGCGGCCGACCTGCTCGTGCGTGAGCGTGGCGACGTCGTGCGGGATGGCTTGTGGTGTGCCTGCGGCTTCGGCAAGCAATTGCGCATGGCAGGCGTTATCGAGCGCGATATACCACCAGGCCGCCGCCTCGACGCTCGGACCCGCCGTCAGGATGCCGTGATTCTTCAGGATCACCGCCTTGCGTTCGCCTAGCGCCGCCGCGATGCGCGCACCTTCATCGGTATCGAGCACCACGCCGCGGAAATCGTCGAACAAGGCATGATCCTGATAGAACGCGCACGAGTCCTGCGTCAACGGATCGAGCGTGCGGCCGAGCGTCGACCATGCCTTGCCGTAGAGCGAATGCGTGTGCGCGGCGGCGATTACATCGGGGCGCGCCTCGTGAATCGCCGCGTGAATCGCGAAGGCCGCCTGATTCACCGGGCCCTCGCCGACCACGATCTCCCCTTCTGTATTCACCAGCAGCAGATCGGACACACGAATGCGGCTGAAGTGCTTGCCAAACGGATTGACCCAGAAGTGATCGGGCCACTCCGGATCGCGCGCGGTGATATGGCCGGCGAGACCCTGATCGAAACCATAGCGGGCGAACAGGCGAAACGCCACGGCGAGCCGTTCCTGCCGATAGCGACGTTCGGCCGCGATGCTGGCGCGCGGCGGGACGTCGTCGAACCAGAATTTGCGCAGCGGCGCGTGACGCTGGAGCGGAGGCGTATCTGCGGTGTTTTGCAGCGTGGGGGCACTTTGTCGAGCTGGAGCGTCTTGCAGCGCGTGCTTGCTTAGCGGCTCTGGGGTGCCTTGCAACGCGCTGGTGCTTAGCGGCACCGGGGTGTCTTGCAGCGTGTTAGTGCTTTGCGGCTCTGGGGTGCCTTGCAACGCGTTAGTACTGTGCGGCTCCGAGGTGTTTTGCAACGCGGCGGACAGATCGGTCATCGTGGCTCCGTTCAGGCGGCTACGCGTTCGACGCGCGCGATCCGTTCGCGAGTGGCCGGAATCAGCTCGCGGCCATAGTCGACGGCGTCTTCGAGCGGATCGAAGCCGCGCACGAGGAAGGTCGACACGCCGAGCGCGTAATACTCCGCCAGCGTTTCGGCGACCTGCTCCGGCGTGCCGACCAGCGCGGTCGAATTCGAGCGTCCGCCGATTTCCTTGGCGACGCCGGTCCACAGACGTTCATCGACGCGATCCGACTGACCCGATGCCGCGAGCAGCCGCCGCGCGCCTTCACTTTGCGCCGGGCCGCCGACGCCGAGTCCTTGCGCCGCGCGCAGCCGCCGGGTTTCCTCGAGGATGTGCTCCGCGCGTTCCCACGCGGCTGCTTCGGTAGCCGCGAGGATGGGCCGGAACGATACGGAAAAGCGCACGTTACGGCCGTGTTTAGCGGCTTCGGCACGCACGCGGGTGACCTGTTCGCGCACTTGCGCCTTCGATTCGCCCCAAAGCGCGTAGACATCTGCATGACGTCCGGCGATTTCGAGCGCGGGCGCGGATGCGCCGCCGAAGTACACGGGGATATGGGGTTGCTGCACCGGCTTCACTTCGGAGAAGCCTTGTTCGAAGCGGTAGTACTGACCGCTGTGATCGAAGGGTTTCGCTTCGGTCCAGATGCGGCGCAGGATGTGCAGGTATTCGTCGGTGCGGGCATAGCGTTCGTCATGCGACAGGTAGTCCCCATCGCGGCGTTGTTCGGCGTCGTCGCCACCGGAGATGATGTGGACGGCGAGACGGCCGCCGGAATAGTGATCGAGGGTTGCCAGTTGGCGCGCGGCGAGCGTGGGCGAGACGAAGCCCGGGCGATGGGCGAGCATGAAATGCACTTTGCTCGTGACGCTGGCCGCGTGGGCGACGGTGAGGAGCGCGTCGGGACTCGTCGAATGATGCGGCACGAGGATGCGGTCGAAGCCCGCGGCTTCGTGAGCGCGGGCGAATTGCTCCACGTAGTCGATGTCGATGATTGGCCCTTGCGGGGCGTGGGTCTCGGACACCTTGCGGGTCTGGATCATGCCGATGAATTCGATGGACACGGTGGTGTCTCCCAAGGTGGTTTTTTGCCCGGCGGGGCGGTGGCTTTCTTGATTGGATGCGGTGCTCTGTTCGAGGGGATTAAGGTAGCAGCGCTACATGCGGATGTTAAATATTGATCGGACATATCTATATCGGGATTGCATGTAAAGATGGGGGGTTTGGCTACGCCGGGATTTTTTTTGTGTGTGCTTAGTGCTTTGGGATTTTCTTGATCTTGTTTGCCTGCTCGGCGCTTTTGTCAGTGTTCTTAGGGCTTTGGCCTTTCCTTGTTTTGTTAGTGGTCTATTAGCGTTGCCCCTGTGCGGGGCGGCACCTACTTCTCTTTGCCGGCTGCAAAGAGAAGTAGGCAAGAGAAAGCAGCTCAAACCGCTACTACTAAGTGGGTACCGTGGTCTGCTACGGGTAGTGGTGCATCTGGAATCCGTGTTCTCGCACATTCCGCGTTAGTGACAAGGGATTCATCAGCTCCCACTCCGCACTACGTGCGTCGCAGACGGGTGTGCATGGGAAACCAGGGGCTTCGGCTGAGCTCTGTGAGGGCCGTCGGCTTCGCCTCGGCGACGCGCCTCTGCATTCACCCGGGAACCCCTACCTCAAATGATTTGTCGGTGCCCCGCAATCACCGTCACCGTCACGGTCACGGTCACCGTCACGGTCACGGTCACGGTCACGGCTGCGGCTGCGGTGGCGGTGGCGGTGGCGGTGGCGATGCAATGACGAGCCACGGTCCGGTGGCGAGACGTGGGCGTCAAAACGCAGGGATCGGTTTTTGAACTGCTCTTCGGCGCGCGCAGCGCCGCCGGAAGTATGACGCCCTTGTCACTGGCGTATGCAGGGGCACGAATCCAGATTCCAGATGCACCACTACCCGTGGCAGACCACGGGCCCCACTTAGCAGTAGCGGTTTGAGCTGCTTTCTCTTGCCTACTTCTCTTTGCAGCCGGCAAAGAGAAGTAGGTGCCGCCCCGCACAGGGGCAACGCTAATAGACCACTAACAAAACAAGGAAAGGCCAACGCCCTAAGAACACAGACAAAAAGCGCCGCCGGAGGCAACAAACCGATAACCCCCTTCCACGAACGTGGACATCCCAGGACGATCAGCAGAAAACCAAAACCTTTGCCACAATGCCCCATCGCGCGAAAGCGCCCGAAACATCACATGAACAGAAAATGATCCCCTTCTCGGTCCTCGACCTATCGCCGGTCATCGCAGGTGCCACCCCCGCGGACGCGTTCAAAAACACATTGGATCTCGCCCAGCACGCGGAAAACTGGAACTACCGCCGCTTCTGGCTCGCAGAACACCACAACATGACCGGTATCGCCAGCGCAGCCACCGCTGTCGTGATCGGCCACGTCGCCGGTGGGACGAAGAAAATCCGCGTCGGCTCCGGCGGCGTCATGCTGCCCAACCACGCTCCGCTCGTCATCGCGGAACAGTTCGGTACCCTCGCGTCGCTCTATCCGGATCGCATCGACCTGGGCCTCGGCCGCGCACCCGGTACCGATCAAAGCACCGCCCGCGCGCTGCGCCGCGATCTGCAAAATAGCGCAGAGTCGTTTCCCGACGACGTCGTCGAGTTGCAACGCTATTTCGCCGACCCCGTGCCGGGTCAGCGTATTCGCGCAGTCCCCGGCGCAGGCCTTCATGTGCCGCTCTGGCTGCTCGGCTCGTCGCTGTACAGCGCGCAACTGGCTGCGGCACTCGGTCTGCCGTTCGCGTTCGCGTCGCACTTCGCACCCGATCACATGTTCACCGCGCTGAAGGTCTATCGCGAGCAATTCCGTCCGTCGGCGACGCTCGATAAACCGTACGCCATGGTCGGCGTCAATCTGTTCGCCGCCGATAGCAACGAGGAAGCGCGACGTCTGTTCTCCTCGCTGCAGCAGCAGTTCGTCAACCTGCGGCGCGGCACGCCCGGTCAGTTGCAGCCGCCGGTCGAACGGATCGAAGCGTCCGAGATGGAGTTGAACGGCGTCGCGCATTCGCTCGCCTGCTCCGTGATCGGCGATCGCGATACGGTCCGCGAAGGACTGCGGTCGGTCATCGATCAGACCGGTGCGGATGAATTGATGCTGACCGCGCAAATCTACGATCACAAAGCACGGCTGCGCTCGTTTGAGATCGGCGCGCAAGTGCGTGAAGAGTTAGGCGCCGGCAAGTAACAACGCAGGCAGTAATAAAAAAGGGCGGCGTGTATCAGCACAGGCCGCCCTTCTTTTTTCGTCGATTGGCTGGCTGCCCTGAGTACACGAACATCAGGTTGCCCAGCCGCAATGCTCACCGATTTGCCGGCACCGCCGCCAGGCCATCGAGCAGCGCCTTATGAAACGCCTGCGGGTCCTGCATCTGCGGCGCGTGCCCCAAGTCGGCGAATTCGACGAGCGTAGCGTGCGGAATCGCCTTCGCAGCGGCCTTGCCCAGTTCGGGGTAGTGGCCGATCTTCGCGCGCACCTCAGGCGGCGCCGCATCCTTGCCAATCGCGGTCGTGTCCTTCTGACCAATCAGCAGCAGCGTCGGCATGCTCAGATGGCCCAGTTCGTACACCACCGGTTGCGTGTAAATCATGTCGTACAGCAACGCGGAATTCCACGCCACGATCTGTTTGCCGGGGCCCCGGTACATCCCCGCCAGCATCTGTACCCACGGCTCATAGTCGGCGCGCCACTGGCCGGCGTAATAGGTCGTCTGCTCGTAACGGCGAATGCCGTCCGCAGTCGTCTTCAGTTCGCGCTCGTATCATTGGTCGACCGATAGCGAAGGCACGCCCTTCGCCTTCCAGTCCTCTAGCCCGATCGGATTGACCAACACCAGTTGCTGCGTTTCATGTGGATACATCAGCGCATAGCGGATCGCGAGCATGCCGCCGGTCGAATGGCCGATCACGGTCGCGTCAGTCACGCCAAGCGATTCGAGCAGCGCATGCGTATTGCGCGCCAGTTGCTGAAAACTGTACTGGTAGTGCTCGGGCTTGCTCGATTTACAAAAACCGATCTGATCCGGCGCGATCACCCGGTAGCCGGCGTCGCTCAGACGATGAATGGTCGCGTCCCACGTCGCCGCACAAAAGTTCTTGCCGTGCAGCAATACGGCCGTGCGGCCGTTCGCATGGTCCGGCGTGATATCCATGTACGCCATGTGCAGCGCCACGCCTTGCGAGGTGAAGTCGTATTGCTCGACCGGTGCCGGATAGTTGAAGCCCTGCAACTCGGGGCCGTACGCCGGACCGCTGTTATCGACAGCCGCAGCCGGAGTGGCGCTGGTAGCCGCGGAACCGGGCTGGGTGAGAGAGCCACCCGAACCACCCGAACGCCCCGAACTGGCCGCACTCCCCGCAACGGCCCCACTGGCCGGCGTGGCAGCGAAAGCTCCAGGCGCAGCGACTAGCGCGCAGGCGCTCAAGATGGCGAACAAAGACTCGCGGCGAAAATTCATCGATCGTTTTCTTGCAAAGGGAAATCGGCGTGAAGCATGTAGGCTGCGGGCGCTGGAAAGCAACGCCCGCACCCCGTTCGGAGCGGACGATTCTACGACGCGCCGCGGGACTCTGCTGCCGCGCGCGCAGGCTCAGGGCGGCGCCGGCCGGTGTGGCACGCATATTGCCGCGGCTCGCCTTGCGCCCTATGTGTCCTCGCGCACGGATGCGTCCTGCGCAAGGGTTGATCGTTCGCAAGGCGGCCGCGCGACTTGCATCCGCACAATTCAGACTATTCGCCCGCGGCAAATCAGTGCTAGAACTAGCAGACGGGCCCGCGAAGACGAAAGCCGCCTGGCAGCACGAATCAATAACGCAGAGCGAGAGAACAAGACCACCCGGGGCATACTAATCAGCAACTATCTTGCATGGGACCGGAGTAAGCGTGAAAGCGCTAACTCCTGTCGACAAAGGAGACAGACATGGAAACTCCGGCACGGCTGAACGATCTGCAACGCACCACCCTCGCCATCGTCCTCGCGGGCGGACGGGGCACGCGGCTCGGGCCGCTCACGAACAAGCGCGTCAAACCAGCGGTGCACTTCGGCGGCAAATACCGGATCATCGACTTCGCGCTCTCCAATTGCCTGAACTCCGGCATCCGCCGCATCGCGGTGGTCACGCAATACAAGGCGCACTCGCTACTGCGCCACCTGCAGCGCGGCTGGGGCTTCCTGCGTGGTGAATTCGGCGAATTCATCGACCTCTGGCCAGCCCAGCAGCGGGTGGAAGGCGCCCACTGGTACCGCGGCACCGCGGACGCCGTGTTCCAGAATCTCGACATCATCCGCTCGATCCGGCCGAAATACGTGGTGGTGCTGGCGGGCGACCACATCTACAAGATGGATTACACGCGCATGATCGCGGATCACGCGGAAAGCGGCGCGGATTGCACGGTCGGCTGCATCGAGGTGCCGCGCATGGACGCCGTGGCCTTCGGCGTGATGGCCGTCGACGAAAACCGCCGCGTGACCGGCTTCGTCGAAAAACCCGCCGATCCGCCCGCCATGCCGGGCCGTCCGGATTCGGCGCTCGCCAGCATGGGCATCTACGTGTTCAGCGCCGATTACCTGTATTCGCTGCTCGAAGAGAACATCTCGAGCGTCGACACCGATCACGACTTCGGCAAGGACATCCTGCCGCGCGTCGTCACGCAAGGCACGGCGATCGCGCATCCGTTCAGCATGTCGTGCGTGTCGTCAGACCCGAGCGTGGAGCCGTACTGGCGCGACGTCGGCACGATCGACGCCTACTGGGCAGCCAACCTCGATCTTGCCTCCACCATCCCGACGCTCGACCTGTACGACCGCAACTGGCCGATCTGGACGTATCAGGAACAGTTGCCGCCCGCCAAGTTCGTACGCGACCTGAAAGGCCTGCAAGGCACCGGCAACAATCTGATCGTGTGCGGCGGCTGTGTGATTTCCGGCTCGCAGATTTCGCGCTCGGTGTTGTCGTCGAACGTCAAAGTGAGTTCGTTCTGTAATATCAATGAGGCAGTCTTGTTGCCGCAGGTCACCGTCGGCGCGAGCTGCCGGCTGCAGAAAGTCGTGATTGACCGCGGCTGCACCATTCCGGACGGCACGGTGATCGGCGAAGATCCCGTGGCCGACGCCGAACGCTTCTATCGCACTGACGACGGTGTCGTGCTGGTCACACCCGAGGCGCTGCAGCAGAAGGGGACGTGATCCGCGCCGGAGCGGCAAAGCGAACGGGCTGGCGGAGCCTGCCGCCCGTCCTGCCGCTCAATTGGACCTGCCGCAAACCCGCACTAACAGGAACGAGACCGAGCCTATGACGATTCGCGCCCTGCACGTCGCAAGCGAGCTGTATCCCCTCCTCAAAACGGGCGGTCTCGCCGACGTCGCGGGCGCGTTGCCGCCCGCGCTGATCGAGCGCGGCGCTGACGTGCGGGTGCTGCTGCCCGGCTTTCCGGCGGTGGTCGCCGGCTTGGCCGACCTGCGTCCGGTGGCGCAGCTAGGCCGCCGTTTCGACTCGCCGGGAGTCACGCTCGAACAGGGCACGCTGCCGTCGAACGGCCTGATCGTCTACGTCATCCGCGCCGGCTCGCTGTACGACCGGCCCGGCAACCCCTATCTGAACGACGAACACGTACCGTACGGCGACAATGCGCAACGCTTCGCCCTGCTGGGTTGGGTCGCGGCCCAACTGGCTCAGCACCTCGACCCGGCGTGGGCGCCGCAGATCGTCCACGCGCACGACTGGCATGCCGGACTCGCGCCCGCCTACCTCAAGGCGGCTGAACGGCAGCACGGCCGCTCGTTCGCGCGCAGCGTCTTCACGGTGCACAACCTCGCGTATCAGGGCGTTTTTCCGGCGCATCAGTTCGGCCAGTTGGCGCTGCCGGACGACTTCTTCAACATGCGCGGCGTCGAATTCTATGGGCAGTTGTCGTTTCTCAAGGCAGGTCTCTACTACAGCGACCGCATCACCACAGTCAGCCCGACCTACGCCCGCGAAATCCAGACACTGGCCCAAGGCGGCGGGCTCGACGGGTTGCTGCGTCATCGCTCGCACGATCTGAGCGGCATCCTGAACGGCGTCGACTATTCCGTGTGGAATCCCGCCACCGACGCACTGCTCGAAGATCACTACACAGCCACCCGTCTGGCCGGCAAACTGGCCTGCAAGGAGGCGCTGCAAAAGCGCTTCGGCCTCGCGCAGAAAAGCGACGCTTTGCTATTCGGCGTGGTGAGCCGGCTGACCGAACAGAAAGGCCTTGACCTGCTGCTCGAGGCGGCGCCGGAAATTGTCAAACGCGGCGGCCAACTAGTGGTGTTCGGCACCGGCGACCCGGCGCTCGAAAATGGTTTGAAACGCGTCGCGCATACGCATCCGGAATCGGTGGCAGTCGAACTGGGTTTTGACGAGACACTCGCGCATACGATCGTCGCGGGCAGCGACGTGATCGCGGTGCCGTCGCGCTTCGAGCCCTGCGGACTCACGCAACTGTATGCGCTGGCTTACGGGTCGCTGCCGCTCGTGCATTGCGTCGGCGGCCTCGCGGACACGGTCGTGGACGCGTCGCTCGAAAATCTCGCCGACGACCTCGCTACGGGCTTTGTATTCGAACGATTCGAGCCGAAGGGCCTTGCGGCGGCGATCCGCCGCGCGTTTGCGCTCTATGACCGCCGCACCGAGTGGAAAGCCACGCAACGTCGCGCGATGCATCAGGATTTCGGCTGGGGCGCCTCGGCCGAGCGCTATCTGGCGCTGTATCGGGAACTCGCCTGATCCCTCACCCGTTTGATGGTTCGACGCAACAACACGGGGACGGATCGACTCGCGCGTGACAAACTCATGTATTGTTAGTTGACTATGCAGACCGCGCATTTTTCTTGCACTATCTGAAACAGTCACGCCGCTTCAGGCGCCCGGTCAAAGCCGGTTCGTTACCGCGGCTATCCGTCCGTTCTCATTGATCGCGCAAAACATCTTGCGCGGGCCACACCATGACGAAAAACGTTCTGAGCATCCAGTCACATGTCGTCTTCGGGCACGCCGGCAATAGCGCGGCCGAATTCCCGATGCGGCGGCTCGGCGTCAATGTCTGGCCGCTCAATACTGTGCAGTTTTCGAACCACACGCAATACGGTCATTGGACCGGCGGCGCGATCGAAGCATCGCAGATGGAAGAACTCGTCGAAGGGATCGGCGCGATCGGCATGCTGCCGCGCTGCGACGCCGTGCTGTCCGGCTATCTGGGCACACCCGAGCAGGCGCAGGCGGTGCTGGAGATCGTCAAGGCCGTGAAGGCCGCCAATCCGCGCGCGTGGTACTTCTGCGATCCGGTGATGGGTGCCGCGAGCGGCTGCAAGGTCGAGCCGGGCATCCAGGAATTTCTGGTCCGCACCATGCCGACGGTTGCTGACGCCATGGCGCCGAACCATACCGAGTTGCAACGCCTCGTGGGCCGTGAGATCGAGACGCTCGAAGAAGCGGTGGCCGCGTGCCGCGAGGTCATCGCCCGTGGGCCGAAGCTCATGCTGGTCAAACATCTACTCGATCGCAACAGCCCTGCCGACCGTTTCAACATGCTGGTCGTCACCGAGCGCGAAGCGTGGATGGGGCAACGTCCGCTCTACCCGTTCGCGCGGCAGCCGGTGGGCGTCGGCGATCTGACGAGCGCGGTGTTTGTCGCGCGCACGCTGCTGGGCGATTCGATCCGCGCCGCCTTCGAGCACACGCTGGCCGCGGTGAACGCGGTGGTCAAAGCGACGTGGCAGGCCGGGCGCTATGAACTGGAACTGGTGGCCGCACAGAACGAAATCGCGCAGCCCCGTGAATGGTTCGATGCCTGGGTGGCGGAGGAGACGGCGTAGGCGCGGGGCACCTTGGCGCGGCTCAACACGTAACCGTGCGCCCCGCATCAGTTGTTAGCCGAGCCCACACCCGGCACGCGACCCGCGCTTGTCAGCCGGTCGCCCTATAATGCGTGCCGCGTGGGCGAGGCAATCGCCCGCCCACAGCGCATTTTTTGGGGCGTCCGGGCATCCGGCATCCGGCATTCAGCAGACGAGGCATTGATGGACGGTTATATCCGCAGCGAGCGGGAAGAATTTTTTGAGCAGTTGTGCATCAGTGTCGACGCGGACGAAGCGCACGAGCAGGAAGCGATCGAGTACTTCGAGAACCAGTTCGACCAGGCCGACTTCGATCCCGCACAGTGGCTCGACATCGCGCTTTTCTATTCGCCGGCGGTGGCGCGCGGCATCGTCGAAATGGTGACACCCGACGACAAGGCGCGCAGCAACATCGCCGAAATCATCGCCGACAACCTCGACATTTCGTACGGCGAGGACGAGTGCCAGCAGTTCGCCGAGACTATCGAATTCGCGCTGAACAACGGCGTGCCGGTGGATCTCGACCTGGTGCTCGACGGCTGCCAGCGCGCAATAGACGATCTCGACACCTGGGCCGACGAAGAAACCAAGGCGCCCATCCTGCGTCTGCGTGAAGAGTTGCTGCGCCAGCAAGGCGAGCAGTGAGGGCGTCGTTTTAGCCCGCCGTCAGTTGCTTCTTTTGCTTCTGTCGTTTTTCCGGCGAGCCCGCGCAGGTTTGTTTCCGCGACTGTGCAACGGTAGTAAGGCCGGCGCGCTCGCGCCGGTTTCTCGAGCGCCATCTCCAGGCCGCATCCCCGCCGTTTGTTCGGCCGCATATCGCGCCCTGTTTCTTAAGCATATGCCGCAATCCGCACCCGCGCGCCGCCGCTGACAGGCCGCCAGCCCAAGCGCTGTGCGGGCTATGCCGAAATGCTCATTCAAAGCGCCGCGAACTGCCAAGACGGTCGCAAATTGGCTTTCTATATTCGCGCCAGATTGACGGGCATATGAACGCCACTGCGCGTCCCCAGGAGGACTTCCATGGACGCCCCCAAGGGGATTTCCTATGGGCGTATTCCAGCATTGTTAATGGTGACCGATCATCCGTACCTTTGATGACGCGCCATGCGAAGTCAAACCAATGCTTGCGCGTCGATCCAGTGTTACAGCCTTACCGCTTTCACACCTGAAACTGTCGATGGAGAGAAAGACCATGAGTCTTCGCAACACGCTGAAACCGCTTGCTCTGTTCGTTGGCGCTACCTTCGCGATCGCGCCGCTGGCCAGTTTCGCCGACGACCTGCCGGTGAAGATCGGCTTCGCCGCGCCGCTGACGGGTGCCAACGCCGGCTACGGGAAGGATCTGGAGAACGGTGTCCGGCTTGCCATCGAGGAAGCCAACGCGCAGAAGATCAAGATCGGCGACAAGGTCGCGCAATTCCAGCTCGTCTCCGAGGACGACCAGGCCGACCCGCGCGTCGGCGTGCAGGCCGCGCAGAAGCTGGTCGACGCGGGGGTATCCGTGGTCGTGGGCCACTTCAATTCGGGCACGACGATTCCTGCCTCGCAGGTGTACGAACAGGCCGGTGTTCCGGTGATCGACCCGGCCGCCACCAATCCGATCATTACCGGGCGAGGCTTCGCGAACACCTTCATGGTGATTTCCACCGATGCGCAAAACGCCGGCAACGCGGGCGTCTACGCCGTCGAGGTGACGAAGGCCAAACGCATTGCGATCATTGACGACCGCACCGCGTTCGGCCAAGGCGAGGCCGACGAGTTCGAGAAGGCGGTGAAAGCGCATGGCGGGACCATCGTGACGCGCGAATACACCGACAATCACGCGGTGGACTTCAGCACGCAGATCACCAAGATCAAGGCGACCAATGCGGATCTGATTTTCTTCGGCGGCCTGGATACGCAGGCGGCCGGCTTCGCGAAGCGGATGAAGCAACTGGGGATGAACGCGCAGTTGGTGGGGGGTGGCGGCGTGATGGACCAGGACTTCATCAAGCTCGCCGGCGATCCGTCCGAAGGCGCGATGGCCTGGGAATACGGCAGACCGTTGGCCCAATTGCCGGGCGGCAAGGACTTCTCCGCGAAGTTCAAGAAGCGCTTCGGAGTGGATATCCTGTCGTACGCGCCGTTTGGGTATGACGGGGCATGGGCCGCGATCAAGGCGATGCAGCAGGCAAAATCCACCTCGCCGGCGGTCTACCGGCCGGTGCTCAAGACACTCGATTACGACGGCGTGACCGGGAAGATTTCTTTCGATAGCACCGGGGCGTTGAAAAGCGGCGCTTCCACGCTGTATCAGGTCAAGAGCGGAACCTGGGTGCCTATCGTGACCAAGAGCGGAAGTTAAGCGTCTCTTTTTGCCCATGACGGCGTGGTTGTTCATGCGGCAGCGGCGGTACGTCTTTACCGCCGCTGCCGTGGGCACTGCCGATGCCGTACGTGCTACTTGACCGCCTTCAACACCACCTCGGCGTCGAGATCCCGTTCGATCCGGATCAGATCATCCTTCACGCCGGCAAATTCATCGGCAGAGCACATCTGATGGCCAAACGCGGCTCGCAGGTGTCGCCTGACCTGCAAGACCCGCGCGGCAGGATCGAACACGTAGCGAGAAGAAAACTCGAAGAAACGATCCTTCACCGCGGCATCCGGCGGCACATCCGTCACGCGGGCGAACCTCGGCAGTGTCATCGCCAGCGTTTCATCGAATTCCCCGCCGATGCACGCCCAGGGCTGCGTCCTCGCAGGCTCCGCCAGCCATGCCTGCACCTGCCCGGCCATTCCGCCGGACAAGCTCGTCAGGGCCGGCACAGCGGTCGTCCCATCGGTCCAGACAAAATGTGCCACCCGTCCCTGCATCGACGTGGAAAAAGGTCCATCGGTCGAGACCAGATCGCCCGTGCGCAACTGCGCTGTGCCATGCAGGCCCGTCAGCAATAGACGATTCGCCGCAATCTGTTGCGTGCGCTGCCGCGTTGCCCGTCGAAACATATTGCGTTCGAGCTCCGCAGTATAGCCGGCATCTTCCACGCGATAAGCGTAGTTCGCCGCCCCGCTCTCGTCGACGTCGATCTGCAGGCGCGCCGTGCGCTCGCGCAACTGGGTGGCCGGCGTGCGCGCCAACACGCCCTCGTCGACCAGCAAAACGGGCCGATCCATCGCGCTCGGCGGCAAATAGCCAAAACTCATGCCGCCTGCCGTGGTGTCGGCAAATAGCGATAGATCAGGAATCCAGACGATTGCATGATTGATCGCGCTTTCGCCGTAGCCGGGCACCGCTGGCAAACTGTAGTACGGCCCGAGATTGAGCAGGACGGCCTCGCTGCGGATGCCGACCGCGGCGAGAAACGCGCCGTACAACGCGACGTGGTCCTTGCAGTCGCCATAGCGGTTGTGCAGGATGTCGATCGCCTTATGCGGGATCGCCGCCGTCTCGCCGAGAAACAGCGCAACGTAGCGAATATTCAGGCGCATCCAGTCGAACAGGACCTGTGCCTTCGCACGCGGATCGCTCACCTCTGCGGTCAGGCTCCGTGCGAGTTGAACGATGGCCGGGTCGCTCATCGTCGCGTCGGCCGCAGGGCCGCGATAACGCGCGGCGAAACTCGCGAAGTCCGGCACGGTCGACACCATCAGCCGGTCGCCCCAGTTCGCATAGCCCACCGCGCCCGCTTCGAGCGGCGCATACGGGCCGTGCTGGTAATCGAACTCGTAGCGGGTGCGACCGTTTGCCGTGACCGGCGGCAGCGCGACGTAGCCGCGCGCATCGGCATAAAGCGGCACGTCGGTGGGCAGGTCGAAGATCAGGCGCTGCATCTCGACAGGCTCGCGCGTCGGTTCGACCAGGTACGCGAACGTGCCGGCCTGCAGAGGCTTCGTGCGCGTCTTGCGAAACGCCAGATGCACGCGCGAGCCGGGTTCGACGCCCGGAAAGATCACCGTGCGCAACACGCCGTCTTCGAAACTCGGTGCGCCCGCCGAGCGGGGTTCCTGCACGTCGCGGATCGCTTCAGGCCCGACCGGATGCGCGACGCCGTTCGGGTCGATCGTTTCCGCGGTCAACAGTTGCACCTGCTCGATGTCCTTGTTGAACCACACGTAGCGTTGCGCGATATCGTCGACGCCGCTCGTCGTGTTGGCCCGCAGGACCGTGTCGTCATGTTCTTCGACGGAGCCGTCTTTCTGGATCACGAAGAGGTGGACGTCGCGCTCTGTCGTCGAGGGGGAGAGGTCGTCGTTCGAGGTGCTGGAGGTGTTCAAAACACTGCCCTCAGCAAGCGCGTTGGTTGCACACGCAACCAACGCCAACGCGGCGGTCAGCGCCACGAACGCGAACCACCGCGTCATGCGCGGCGCGCCCTGCCTCGCGCGCGCCACGCACGCGGACTCGACGCAAACTCCGCGCGAAATGCGTGATTGAAATTCGACAGATCGTTGAAGCCGCAATCGAGCGCGATATCGACAACCTTTGCGCTGTCGTCGTCAAGGCGCAGCGCCGCTGCTCGCAAGCGCGCCCGCAGCACATATTGATGCGGCGTCACGCCAGTTACGCGCTGGAACGTGCGCAGGAAGTAGAACTCGCTCAGGCCCGCCGCGGCAGCGAGGCTCGTCAGCGTATGCGTGGCGCCTGGCGTGTCGTCGATCAGGCGCACCGTCTGCGCCACGCGCGACCAGGCCGCGGCGCTTGCGGGTGGTTCCGCGCGCTTCAATGCACCCGCCGCCTTGAGCGTCGCGACGGCCACTTCGACCGCGAGTTCGTCCCACACCGCGCCGCCCGTATCCAGGGCGCCGGCACAGGCCCGCGCGATCAGCGGCGACAACGAAGGTAGCGACGGAATGCGCGCGCGCCTGAAGTTCAGATCGCCGCTCGCGATGCCCGCGTCCGCAGCAAGCCGCTCGAAGTACGCCGGCGCATAGCGGAAGGCAATGCAGCGATCGCCGGGCGCATGCCGATGGCCGCATTCGAAGCAGTCACCCGTATTGCCAAGCAACAGCGCGCCGGGGGTGAGCAACGCGCGTCCCGTCGCGGTCCGGTAGCCGAACGAACCGGCGACCACCATCGCGATGCACACGCCCGCGTGCCGTTCCTCGAACGGCTGGTCGCGCGGGCCGAAGGTGCAAAGGATGTCCGCGACATCCCAGCTCGCGCCTTGGGCCAGCGGACGCGCGCTTGTGCTGCCGCGCGTGCCTTCCCGCGCGCGCTGCGCGAGCGCCTGCTGCAAAGTGACGGCAATTTTCCCCAAGATGCACCTCGGCTGAGTCCGTATCGTCGTTTTAGCACATCGGCGGCCGGCGCGGTTTTGCCCGTTCCGGCGATGGCGCTTTCACTGAACGCTCGAAGGAGCACATACGATGAACATGCTGGACGACACCGTCGAGCGCGGCTTTCACGCCGCATTGACCGCCCCGGCGCGGGCCGCCGACATCGATGCCACCGACGACCTCTACGGCTGGCTGATTGGCAGTTGGGACATGGACGTGCTGCATTACCGCGTCGACCTGGGCAACGCGCGCCGCCGCGGCGAGATTCATTTCGGCTGGGTCCTGGAGGGGCGTGCCGTACAGGACGTGTGGATCATGCCGCCACGCAGCGAACATCATGCGGGGCTCGCTGCCGCCGACACCATGTACGGCACCACGCTGCGGGTGTGGGACCCGGCGCTGCGCGCGTGGCGCGTGACTTACATGAATCCGCTGACCGGCCAGCGCGATGAGCTGATCGGCCGGCGCGTCGGCAATGATCTCGTGCAGATCGGCACGCACGCCGACGGCACACCGATTCGATGGAATTTCACCGATATCACAAGGGATTCGTTCCGCTGGACCGGCGTCGCGCTGGCGCAGGATGGCGTGACGTGGACGCTCGAGGCGGAATTTCACGCACGGCGCAGGCGTTAGGTTGCGGCCGGACGACCAGGAGATTCAAGCCTGCATGCAACAAAGACGCCGAGTTGCAGGCGTCAATCCCCTCCCCCAATGTGCGCGAGCAAGGCCTGCAAGCGCTCCACATGCCTGAGCAGCAAATGCCGATGCTTTTCGATCTGCTCCAGCCGGCCAGCCAGGTCCGCCTGAATCGGGTGGTCGAGATCGGCGGCGGCGATCACGTCCTCCACTTTCGATCGCATCGATGCAAGATCCACCGGCATCTGGCTCAAATGCCGCTCGAAGCGCCGCACGTCCTGCATCGCCAGATCGCGGACCTTGCGGAAGTGGGCCTGACGCCGATGCGCTTCGGCGTCGAGCGTCTCTTCTTCCACGCGTTTGGCCGGACCCGTCTGGCCGAAAATCGGCTCGGGCGGGCGCAGCACCGTCTTCTTGCGCACCGGATGCGCCGTGCCGCGAAAACGCGCAAGCGGCTGTTCGTTGTCGATTGCTTCGCGCGCCTTGGCCGGTATGTCCTCCCCGGTATGCGACACGTTCATCCAGCCATTCGGCAAGCCCGTCACCGCCTCGATACCGCGTACGAACTCCTCGCTGAATTCGCGCTGGCCGGACAGGATCAATTTCAGGTAGCTGGCGGAAAAGGTCATCATGCGCGCCAGACGCGTCGCGGCGCCGACCTCGCGGGTCAGCAGCACCAGGTTCGCTCGCCAGACCGGGAGCAGCAATTCGTCGGAATCTTCCATCGCTGGGTCTTCCATCTTTTTGCCCGATGTATGGATGACGCGATGTGCACACGTCATCGTTCTGAAAGGGTAGTCGCTTCAGCGCATGGCGCGCAATGCCCGCGCGCGCATTCCGCGACGCTCGATGTGCCGAAACGACACGCTGCCGCGCGCCGCTGTCCAAGGATAAAACGCCTCACAGCTCGGCGTTTTGAGTTGACCCATGCATTCGGTCGGCGTTCCTCCGCTGCGTGCGCAATGTGTGGCATTCTTTTGACCCGTTGCGGCACGCCGCGTGCTGCAGCGTTAGCACCACCACCATGATTTAAGGATTTTGTAATGAAGAAACTCGTTCTCGCTATCGCAGCAACCGTCGTCACCCTGAGCGCGATCGCTCCCGCCCAGGCTTATGAACACCACCGCGAATGCCACAAGGTGCGCGTCCACCATCACTGGGAACGTCACTGCCACTGATCGTTATGCGGCGCCCCATACTGCGCGCATCGGAAAGCCTCGCCAAAAGCGAGGCTTTTTTTGCGGCCGCTCCGTTTCAACGAGGCTCGGGTCAAAACCCCGCGAGTCCACAACCCCGCGGTTCACCCTTAAACCAATCCTGCGACGCTCTATACGTTCGGCGCGAACGCCGCAGCATGCAATCACGGACACATGCTGTTACACCTTTGCGGTGTGAGCCGACGCGGTCGCGGCCTCGCGGAATGCGAAGCGCGGCGAACCGCGTGGAGGAGATGAAATGGATACCACTGACAGCAGCAACGTCAAGCCGCCGCTGTCAAACTGCTGCCGTCAAGCTGCCCTAACGCGCTCCAACGCCGTCGTCACAAGTTCTTCCAGCAAAGGCTCGACCTTCGCAGCCAGCGCTTCGTCATACGCATACGGCATCTGCTCCTCCATATACGTAATCTGCGACAACTCGAGTTGTACCGCGTGCACACCCTGCGACGGCTGCCCGTACTGCCGCGTGATATAGCCGCCCTTAAACCGCCCGTTGGCGACAGCAGAGTACCCGCCATGCCGCCCGACCACAGCAGCCAATTCCTCGCCCAATCCAGCCACCGCGCTGGCGCCGTTCGACGTGCCGAAGTTGAAATCGGGCAGACGTCCTTCGAAAAAACGCGGCACGTGCGAGCGAATCGAATGCGCTTCCCACAGCAGCACCTTGCCGTGCTTCGCCTTCAGCGCGGCCAGCTCGCCCGTCAGCGCGTCGTGATAGGGCTTCCAGTAAGCATCGCGCCGACGCGCGACTTCGGCCTCGCTCGGCAGATGGCCGTCGAGGTACAAGGGTTCCTTGTCGAAGGTATCGACCGGCAGCAAGCCGGTGGTGTCCTGCCCCGGATACAGATTCGCGCCGTCGGGCGGACGGTTCAGGTCGATCACATAACGCGCGTAGGTCGGCGACAGGATCGACGCGCCCATGCGTTTCGCAAACGCGTAGAGACGGTCGAGATGCCAGTCGCAGTCGTCGGTGCGCTGCGCGACCAGCGTCATCGTTGCGGCGATATCGGCGGGGATTTGCGTGCCCAGATGCGGGATCGAAATCAGCAACGGCAAGCTTCCCTGATGCAGCGATAGAACCGGCGGAGTAGTAGTAGACGAAGCAGTCATGTCAGTCCGGAATCGATGGGATCGATAAAAATCGAAGGCTCAGCGTGTTCAGCCATTCATGCGAGCATTTCGCTTCAGCAAGTGGTTTCAGCCAGCGGCGTCAGCAGTTTACTTGAGCAAATCGGCGAGCGCCCCGCGATAACGCGCGTACGCACCCTCTTCATCGCGATGGCGGCGGTTGTCGACAACCTTGTCGCCGCCCGCATAGACGTCGCGAATCGGTGTCTCGCCATGTTCGCAGAATACAACGCCCGAGAGCCACGCGTTCGGCGCGTGCTCGGCGATGCTCGAATGATCCGGGTCGAGCACCAGCCAGTCGGCGCGGTGGCCGGCCTGCAATGCACCCACTGCACGACCGGTGGCATGCGCGCCGCCTTCGAGCGCCGCGTCGAACAGACGATCGGCCACGTGCGTGGCCTGCGCCGATGCCAGCACATTGCGCTGACGGCGAGTCAGACGCTGGCCGTATTCGAGCAAACGCAATTCCGCCCGCCAGTCGACGCCGATATGGCTATCCGATCCGACCCCGATGCGCCCTTGCGCGTCGAGATACTCTTGCGCCGGAAAAATGCCGTCGCCGAGATTCGCTTCGGTCGTCAGACACAAACCCGCGACCGCACCGCTTTTCGCGAGCGCCAGGGTTTCGTTGGCATCGACATGCGTGGCGTGCACGAGGCACCAGCGGCTGTCGACGTCGAAGCGATCGAGCAGCCACTGCACCGGCCGCGCACCTTCGGTTTCGAGGCAGGCGTCGACTTCGGCGGTTTGCTCGGCGATATGGATGTGAACCGGCGCGCTTCGATCGATACCATTCAGCAATGCATGCAACGAATCAGCCGATACCGCACGCAACGAATGCGGCGCGACACCATAACGTAACGCCGCGCTCTCGGGACGCGCCGCGCGCACCGTGCCGAGCAGATCGAGCAGACTCTCCGGCGTGTTGATGAAGCGTTGCTGATCTTCGCGCGGGGCGCGCGAGCCGAAGCCGCTGTACTGATACAGCACGGGCAGCATCGTCATACCGATGCCGCTCGCCGACGCGGCATCCACCACACGCTGCGCCAGTTCCGCCTGATTCGAATAGCGGCTGCCATCCGGCGTGTGGTGCACGTAATGGAATTCGCAGACCGACGTGTAGCCCGCCTTCAACATCTCGATGTACAGCCACTGCGCGACGGCAGCGAGCCCTTCCGGCGTGATCCGTGCGGCGAAGCGGTACATCAGATCGCGCCAGCTCCAGAAGTTGTCCGTGGCGTTCGCACGATACTCGGTCAGACCGGCCATCGCGCGTTGAAACGCATGCGAGTGAAGATTCGGCATGCCAGGCAACACGGGGCCCGCGGTTTTTTGCACACCGTCAGGAACCGCCGCCGTATCCGGCGTCACGGATGTCAGCGTGCCGTTAGCGTCCCATTCCAGCAGCACATTGCGGCGCCAGCCGTCGGGTAGATAGGCGTGGTCGGCAAATAGTGATCGTTTTGATTGCATCATCTCTCAGGCCCTAGCTCAAATCACGCCGTGTATAAACAGTCTCGCCTGCGCGCACGACTCGCGCGCACAACGGACGCCCAATCCAGTAAGCCAGCTCGGCAAGCGTTTCCACCGACCACACCGCGAAGTCCGCCGCACGCCCGGCTTGCAGCGAGCCATGCTGGTCCGCCTTGCCGAGTGCACGCGCCGCATGCGTGGTCACGCCTTGCAGCACTTCGGGCACCGTCATGCGGAACAACGTGGTCGCCATGTTCATCATCAACAACAGCGAGGTGGTGGGCGACGTGCCGGGATTGCTGTCGGTGGAAATCGCGATCGGCACCTGGTAGCGCCGCAGCAAATCCAAAGGCGGCAATTGCGTCTCGCGGATGAAGTAGTACGCGCCAGGCAGCAGCACGGCAACGGTGCCGGACGCTTTCATCGCGGCGACGCCCGCTTCATCGAGGAATTCAAGGTGATCCGCGGACAGCGCATGGTGACGCGCAGCCAACGCCGTGCCGCCGCCGTTCGATAACTGCTCGGCGTGCATTTTCACCGGCAATTTATGGCGCTCGGCGGCCTGGAACACGCGCTCGCTTTGTTCCAGAGAAAACCCGATGCGCTCGCAGAACACGTCGACGGCGTCGACCAGTCCTTCGTCGGCGAGCACGGGCAGCATCGTGTTGCAGACTTCGTCGATATACGCGTCGGCTCTTCCCGCGAATTCAGGCGGCAAGGCGTGCGCCCCGAGAAACGTCGTATAGACCGTCACCGGATAGCGCTCGCCCAACCGGCGCGCGACGCGCAGCATCTTGCGTTCGCTGGCGAGATCGAGGCCGTAGCCGGATTTGATTTCGACGGCGGTCACGCCTTCGGCGAGCAGCGGTTCGAGGCGCACGGCCGATTGGCGGAACAGCGAGTCTTCGTCAGCGGCACGCGTGGCGCGCACCGTCGAGACGATGCCCCCGCCCTGCCGCGCAATTTCTTCATAACTGACGCCCGCGAGACGCTGCGCGAATTCATCCGCGCGCTGGCCGCCGTACACCAGGTGGGTATGGCAATCGACGAGGCCTGGCGTCACCCACGCGCCGTGCAGATCTTCGCGCGGCCATGCGGCGTAGTGGGCGGGTAAATCAGAAGCCGCGCCGAGCCATGCGATCTTGCCGTTTTCAACGGCAATCGCGGCATCGGGCAGCGTGTGTTGGGGATCGCCCTCAGGGCAGAGTTTCAGGTGATGCCAGACGGTTTGCTTCATCGCGTGCTCGTTGCAGCTCGTTGCGTGTCTGTGGTGGTTCGCGGCGCGCTTTGCCGGGCTTTTGCCAGGCGTTTGCCAGGATTCAAGCGCGCACGCGAATCGTCGTCATAGTTGCGGTGATCACGTGTAGCGGATGCTGATCGCGAGCAATGCGCCCGCGCCCTCGACCACGCATGACAGCGCACTCGGCGTGTCGATGCGCAATGTGTCGTCGGCTTCAAGCACTTGCGGTTGGGCTTCGACACCTAGCGTGACCGAAACCGAACCGCTGGCGCAAAACAACAACACAACGTCGGCGGACAAAGTGCGTTGCGTAGCGCCGCGCCATACCTCAGTTTCGCCTACCGCCGTACCACGGCGGACCATCAGGTTGAAGTCGCGCGTGGCGCCGTTGACGAGGCGTGCATCGATTCGCGCTTCGCCCGCAAACCGCGCGATATCGAGTGGTTGAGTCAACGTGTGTGTCTTCACGGCGTGAGCACCGGTGTCGTCTGTTTCGTCGAGCAACATGCCCGCGCCCGACAACAACACCAACGTGCGGTCGATACCCGCGAAACGCGAGAACGGCCCTGCTTGCGCCACGTCGGCGATGCTTACGCGCCACGTGAATGCATCGAGCCCTGCGCCTGCGGGAAACGCCCCCACTTCGCGCGTGACGCCGCCGCCGTTCTTCCACGGCGCCGCCACGAGGTCGGCGCCGCGAATGAGCGTCGTGGTTGCCACGTTAGGGACAACCGCCACGATCAACGGCCCAGCATCGGCAGATTCAGACCTGCCTCGCGCGCCGTTTCCTGCGCGAGTTCATAGCCTGCATCCGCGTGACGCATCACGCCCGTCGCCGGATCGTTGAACAGCACGCGGCCGAGGCGCTCCTTCGCAGCGTCCGTACCATCAGCGACGATCACGACGCCCGAGTGCTGGCTGAAGCCCATGCCAACGCCGCCGCCATGATGCAGCGAGACCCACGAAGCGCCGCCTGCCGTGTTCAGCAGTGCGTTGAGCAGCGGCCAGTCGCTGACCGCGTCCGAGCCGTCCTTCATCGATTCGGTTTCGCGATTCGGGCTTGCCACCGAACCGGTGTCGAGGTGATCGCGGCCGATCACGATCGGCGCCTTCAACTCGCCATTCCGGACCATTTCATTGAACGCCTGGCCCAGACGATAACGATCCTTCACGCCGACCCAGCAGATCCGCGCGGGCAAACCCTGGAACGCAATGCGTTCGCGCGCCATGTCGAGCCAGTTGTGCAGATGCGGATCGTCAGGAATCAGTTCCTTGACCTTCGCATCGGTCTTGTAGATGTCTTCCGGATCACCCGACAGCGCGACCCAGCGGAACGGGCCCTTGCCTTCGCAGAACAGCGGGCGGATATACGCCGGCACGAAGCCCGGGAAATCGAACGCGTTTTCAACGCCCATTTCCAACGCCATCTGACGAATGTTGTTGCCGTAGTCGAGCGTAGCGGCGCCACGTTCCTGCAGCGTCAGCATCGCCTGAACCTGCTTGGCCATCGACTGCTTGGCGGGCAGCACGATGCTGTCCGGCACCGTCTTCTGACGCTCGCGCCAGTCTTCGACATTCCAGCCTTGCGGCAGGTAGCCGTGAATCGGATCGTGCGCGCTGGTCTGATCGGTCACGCAATCCGGCGTGATGCCACGCGTCACGCATTCAGCGAACACATCCGCTGCGTTGCCGAGCAGGCCGATCGACACCGGCTTGCCCGCCTTCTTCGCTTCTTCAAGCATGGCGAGCGCTTCGTCGAGCGTCGCCGCTTTCTTGTCGACGTAACGCGTCTTCAGACGGAAGTCGATACGTGTCTCATCGCACTCCACTGCAATCATCGAGAAGCCGGCCATGGTTGCTGCGAGCGGCTGCGCGCCGCCCATGCCGCCGAGACCACCCGTCAGAATCCAGCGGCCCGAAGGATCGCCGTTGAAATGCTGGTTCGCCACCGAGAAGAACGTCTCATAGGTGCCCTGCACGATGCCTTGGCTGCCGATGTAGATCCAGCTGCCCGCGGTCATCTGCCCGTACATCATCAGGCCCTTGCGATCGAGTTCGTGGAAGTGTTCCCACGTCGCCCAATGCGGCACCAGGTTCGAATTCGCCAGCAGCACGCGCGGTGCGTCCGCATGGGTCTTGAACACGCCGACCGGCTTACCCGATTGAATCAGCAGCGTCTCGTTCTCTTCGAGGTCTTTCAGCGACGTGAGGATCTGATCGAAGCAATCCCAGTTACGCGCGGCACGGCCAATGCCGCCGTACACGACCAGTGCGTGCGGATGCTCAGCGACTTCCGGGTCCAGATTGTTCTGGATCATCCGGTACGCGGCTTCCGCGATCCAGGTCTTGCAGGTCTTTTCCGCGCCGCGCGGTGCGCGGATCGTGCGGGTCGGGTCCAGACGCGGGTCGATGTGTTTCGGGTTGTTCATGGTGGCCCTCGGGATGCTTGAAAATGTGCGGGAGAAGTTCAGGGAAATGAGTCGGAAACGGTCTTTAAAAGCGGTGAAATCAGAAATGTCCGGTGAAGCGATAGCGGCTGCCGGGATGCCAGAGATTGGCGATCGAGGCGACCTGGCTTTGCGACCACGTGCGCCGATGCAGCACGAGGCACGGTTCGAGTTCATCCATCGTCAGCAGCTCGCGGGTATCCGCATCCGCAGCCAGGGCTTCGATGCGGTACTCGACACGCTGCAACGGCGCCACCCGCACCAGATACTGATTCGGCGTGGTGTTCGTGAAGTCCTGCAATGCGTACTCGGGCGCGACCGCCGGGTTGACCCAGCGCTCTTCGAGTTGCACCGGCTCGTCGTTTTCGAAATGCAGCACGCGTGAATGAAACACCGGACTGCCCGCGCTCACCTGCATTTCTTCGGCAAGCGCTTCGTCGGCGATGCTCGCGCCGATGTGCAGCACGTTCGCCTGATGACGATGACCGCGCGCGACGATTTCGTCGGAAATACTGCGGATCGCCACCAGTGTCGATTCGTACTTGGGCCGGGCGACAAACGTGCCCGAGCCCTGCACGCGCGTCAGCACCTGCTCCGAAGTCAGCTCGCGCAACGCGCGGTTGACCGTCATGCGCGCCACGTTGAATTCACGCGCGAGCTCGTTTTCGGAGGGCACCTGGTCGCCTTCAGCCCATTCGCCCGCATGGATGCGGCCGAGGATGAAGTCCTTGATGCCCTGATAGGCCGGTGCGTTCATTGGCTTGATTGGCGTGCTTGAAACGTGATGTTCGAGCTTACTGCTCGGACGCGAACGAGAACGGGCTCAGCTTCGCGATCGTGCCGTTCTGCACGAGACGCGTGACGGCCGCGATATCCGGTGCGAAATAGTGGTCGAGTTCGTAATGCGCGACGTCCTTGCGCACTGCGTCCATCACTTTCTGCAGGCTCGGGCTGGTCTTGTGCGGCGCGCGCAGATCGACGCCTTGCGCAGCAGCGAGCAACTCGATCGACAGAATGTTCGCGACGTTTTCAGCAATGTCGCCAAGCTTGCGCGCAGCGAACGTCGCCATCGAAACGTGATCTTCCTGGTTCGCGGACGTCGGCAGCGAATCCACCGATGCCGGATGCGCAAGCGTCTTGTTCTCCGACGCGAGTGCCGCAGCCGTCACGTGAGCGATCATGAAGCCCGAGTTCACCCCACCGTCGCGCACGAGGAACGGCGGCAGACCCGACAGCGTCGCGTCGATCAGCAGCGCGATGCGGCGTTCGGCCAACGCGCCGATTTCCGCGACGGCGAGCGCGAGGTTGTCAGCGGCAAATGCGACCGGCTCGGCGTGGAAGTTGCCGCCCGACAGCACTTCGCCCGTGTCCGGGAAAATCAGCGGATTGTCGGAGACGGCGTTCGCTTCGATCAGCAGCACGTCGGCCGAATGACGCATCTGGTCCAGACACGCGCCCATCACTTGCGGCTGGCAGCGCAGGCTGTACGGGTCCTGAACCTTGTCGCAATCGGCGTGCGAGACATTAATGCCCGAGCCTTCCAACAGCGAACGGTAAGCCGTTGCCGCGTCCGTCTGGCCTTGATGACCACGCAGTTCGTGAATGCGCGCGTCGAACGGCTTGACCGAACCTGCTGCTGCATCCACCGACAACGCGCCCGCCACCAGTGCGGTGCGGAACAGGTCTTCGATGGCGAACATGTTGTAGAGCGCGAGCGCGGTCGAGGCTTGCGTGCCGTTCAGCAGCGCCAGACCTTCCTTCGCTTGCAGCGTGAGCGGCTTCAGGCCCGCCAGCGCGAGGCCTTCGGTAGCCGGCATGCGCTCGCCCTTGGCGAACACTTCGCCGACGCCAATCAAGGTCGCCGACATATGCGCGAGCGGCGCGAGGTCGCCCGATGCGCCGACCGAACCCTTGACCGGAATCACCGGCAGCACGTCGGCGTTGTACAGCGTGATCAGCGCTTCCATCACCTCGCGGCGAATGCCCGAGTGGCCGCGGCCGAGACTCGACAGCTTCAGCGCGATCAGCAGGCGCACCACCGGACGCGACATCGGCTCACCCACGCCGACCGCGTGCGACAGCACCAGATTACGCTGCAGCAGCTCGAGCTGGTCATGCGGAATGTGCGTGCTGGCGAGGCGCCCGAAACCCGTGTTGATGCCATACGCCGGCTCGCCCTTTGCGGCGATATCGGCGACGGCTTTGGCGCAGGCGTCGATGGCGGCGTGACTGGCGGGATCGAGCTGCAGCGCGACGTGCTCGCGGGCGATCTGGCGCAGTTGCGGGAGGGTCAGGTAGCCGGGCTTCAGAATCATCATGGTGTTGTGTCCTGTCTTGTCTATACAATTCAAGAGGAAGTCTAGCGACGTCGGCTTGTATATACAACTTGTTTTTGCAGCTTCGGGCCTGGGGGTTTCCATTAGAGATGGAAGCTTACGTGGTATGCATATCGCTTGAGCCGGGGGTTTCGGGTGTCGGCGCGCGCCGCATCGCATTTGTTCGTCGCGACAACCAACTTGTATATACACGTTCAAAATACAGGGCGGCAAGCGGACAAAAAAACTCATGACGCCGGGCTGGCGCGGCCGGGTCAGTCGGAACGGCCAATCCACCGATTCCGCTCTGCGTCGTTGCCCCTCGGCCTCGATGCGCGTCTTCCAGAGTTATAGGAGAGCGCACCGAAGACGCAAAAAAGCCCGCACTCATAGGAGCCGCGGGCTTTTTTAGACGTACCGCGTGAGGGCACGGCTCACGCCGGAGACGGTCTGCTGCAATTTCTCTGCCGCCGCGGTGATCGAACCGCAGTCGATCACCGTCGCGAACACCAGTAATTCGCCGGCGAACGTCTTCATTGTTGATTTAAAATCAAGATTGATTTGAGACTAACACGCTTTTTGCGAGAATCAAGACGGCGGATACTGCGTCCATGTCATCGTATTTCCGGTGTTTCCACCTTAGGAGAACGTCTTGAAGATTTTCATTACTGGCGCAAGCGGCTTTATCGGCGGTTCGATTGCGGCGCACCTCGTGCGCGCCGGCCACCATGTACGCGGTTTGATTCGCAAGCCCGAACACAGCGCCGAGTTGCAACGCCTCGGTATCGAACCCGCCATCGGCACGCTCGACGACCGTGAACTGCTGATCGCCGAAGCCAAAGCCGCCGACGCGGTCATCAACGCCGCGAGCAGCGACCATGAAGGCGCAGTGAAAGCGTTGATCGACGGCCTCGCCGGCTCCGGCAAGCCGTTTCTGCATACGAGCGGCTCGAGCATCGTCGGCGATGCCTCGGGAGGTGAAGCGGGCGAAGCACGCATCTATCACGAAGACGCCCTGCCCGAGCCGACCGCGGACAAAGCGGCACGCGTCGCCATCGATCAGCTCGTACTCGATGCGGCGCAGCAGAACATCCGCTCGGCGGTGTTGTGCAACACGCTGATCTATGGCCACGGCGCGGTGCCGGGCAGCGCAAGCGTGCAGTTGCCACGGCTTGTGCGTCAGGCGCAAAAGAGCGGCGTGGTGCGGCATGTGGGCAGCGGCGGCAACATCTGGTCGAACGTGCATATCGACGACGTCGCCGAACTCTATCGCCTTGCGTTGGAGAAGACGCCGGCGGGCACCTTCTACTTCGTCGAAAGCGGCGAGGCGTCGTTTCGTGACATGAGCGCCGCAATCGCCCGCGTGATGAAACTGGGCGAGCCGCAAGACTGGCCGCTCGCAGAAGCGCAGAAGGAGTGGGGTTACGAAATGGCTTCGTACGGGCTCGGTTCGAACAGCCGCGTGCGCGGTGAGCGCGCACGCAAACTGCTCGGCTGGCAGCCTGAACGCACCTCGGTGATCGACTGGATCGAGCGCAACATGATGGCCGCCAAGTGAGTTCCTTCGCGGCTTAACCCAAGGGGGCTTCCTTCGGGGCGCAAGCCGAGGGGGCGTCCTTCGGGGCGTAATCCATGTAAGCCCAGGCGTAGCAAATCCGTAAGCTCACCTCGCTAGAATCCGGCTCACGTAATAGCGCGATTCGACGATACGAGTCGCGCGTAAGCCCGGATTTGATCGATGACCTTGGCGTTGAATTTCGACTGGCTGACCAACCTGCTAGCGATTATTTTCGTCGTAGCATGCCTGTACGATGCACGCTACGACGAGTACGGCACGTTGACGCTGTCCGCGGCCGTGATGAGTCTTGTCGTGATGGCGATCGAACTGTTTCTCAAACCCGCCTTCGACATGGCGTTGTGAGTTCGGCGCTGCGCGATGCAGCGCCATCAGCTTTAACTTGCGTCTCACCTCGCCGCCTACGGACAACCACGAGTAGAGGCGCGAGCGGCTACGTCAGACCGCGACTTCCGGCGGCGCCCGGCGGAAACAGCGCGTGATCCAGCCGAGATAGCACAACCCCAGCACGAACCACACCGCGCCGAGTACCAGTGCGGTTTTCTCGAGACTCACCAGCAGCCAGATATCCGCAATCGCGCCGGCCAGCGGCAACAGCAAGCCGCCGATCACACCCATCGCATTCGCGCTGCCCTTCGCGTTGAAGAACTGCCGGATCACACACAGATTGACCGCGGTGAACGCGAGAAATGCGCCGAAATTGATGAACGAGGTCGAGGTCGCCACGTCGAGCTTCAGTGCGACAAGACCGATTGCACCCGCGATCGCGATGTTCAGCGCCGGCGTCTTGAACTTCGGATGCACGAAACCGAAGATGCGATTGGGCAAGACTTCGTCGCGTCCCATTGCATACAGCAGACGCCCCACGCTTGCCTGTGCCGAGATGCCCGACGCGAACTGCGCGAGAATCAGCCCGGCCAGAAACACCGTCACGAAGATATCGCCGCCTACTTTGCGCGCGACTTCGAAGGCTGCCGAATCCGGATCCTTGAATACCGCACCCGGATGCGCGAGCTGCACCGTGTACGCGGCGATCACGAAGATCGCGCCGCCGATCAGCGCAATCAGTACAATCGCGCGCGGCATGGTCTTTTCAGGGGCGATGGTTTCTTCAGTCAACGTCGACACTGCGTCGAAGCCGAGATACGAGTAGGCGGCAATCGCGGCGCCTGCCATCGTCGCCGAGAACGGCACATGCGGCTTGAAGAACGGCTCGGCCGAAATCAGACCGCCGGGACCGACCGCCGCGGTCACATAGTGACAGCACAACACGACGAACAATGCGACGATCGCGAGTTGCACGACCATCAGCACGATGTTGAAACGGTTCGCGAGTTCGAGGCCGAGAATATTCAGCCCGCTCGTCAACACAATGAACGCGACGATCCAGATCCAGCTTGGAATGTGCGGAAACGCGGCGCTGAGATACGCGGCGCCGATCAGCCAGATCACCATCGGCAGGAAAAAGTAATCGAGCAAGGTGGCCCAGCCGATCATGAAGCCCAGATGCGGATTGAAGCTTTTGCGCGTGTATGTGTACGCTGAACCCGCTACCGGGAAAAGCCGTGCGAGCTTGCCGTAACTGAGCGCGGTGAACACGATCGCGATCAGGGCAATCAGATACGCGAGCGCGGCGGTGTCGTTACTGGCGGTCGCCAGCACACCATAGGTGCCGTAGACGATCAGCGGCGCCATATAGGCGAGGCCGAACAGCAAAACCGAAGGCAGGCCGAGGGTGCGTTTCAGATGCGCGCTTTGGGGCGCGGCAGGTGCTCCGGCGCGCTCCGTGGGTGATGTTGGGGTCATACGGTGTCTCCTCTTGCGAATGGGCGAGCGTCGTCGAGGGCAACGTTGAACGCGCCCCGGCCGGGTTTTGTCGATCAGTCTTGCTGGGTGCGCGGATGTCGCGCCGATGCTTCTTTGCCTAACGTGATGCGCGTAGGTGCGCGTAGGTGCATATGCGCGCTTATGTGCGCCTGCACCTGCGCGGCCCGCGCACGCGCCTTAGCGCGCGCGGATCACACGCGCACGTTGCCCTTGCTCGCCGTCCAGCGTCGCGAGGTCGAGCGCAATGCGCGCGTCATGCAGATAACGATAGTGCTCGCGCGCGCCTTCGAGACGCGCGGGATCGAGCGTGGCGCGCAGGACCGTTTCTTCGTGGCCGGCGTCGCACACCACGTCGCCTAACGGATCGATCAGCGCCGATTCACCGGGGAACGTGAGATTGTCGTCGCCCGAACCGATGCGATTCACAAGCGCCGCGAACATCTGATTCTCCATCGCACGCGCCACGATTGCGCGGCGATGCACCGGCCCGAACGGGTCCATATTGCCGTTCGTCACGATCAGCAGATCGGCGCCGAGCGAGGCGACCGCGCGCGCCGTTTCCGGAAATTCGATGTCGTAGCAGACCAGGATGCCAACGGTCAGACCCTTGAAGCTGCATACTTCGTAACGGTCGCCGGGTTCGAACACACCGACATCCGACGCCCACAGATGCGTCTTGCGATAGCGCAGCGCGATCTCGCCGCGTTCGTCGACCAGCACCGTGGTGTTAAAAAAGCGGCTGCCGTCACGCTCGGCGAGACCTACCGCCACGGCTACGCGTGCTTCGCGCGCCGCATGGCGGACTGCGGTCAGCGACGGCCCGTCGATCGGTTCGGCCACGTCGCCGATGGTGTCTCGCGTCGGAAAACCCGACAGCGTGGTCTCCGGAAACACGATCAGATCGGTTCCGGCCGCGCGTTGACCGATGGTTTGCAGCACGCGTTGCACGTTTACCCCGCCTACGCCCACGGCGCCATCCACGATGGGGATCTGTGCCAATTCGAGTTGAAGCATTTTGTCTCCTGTGTCGGCCAGAGTTGGCGCTTTAGCACTTACTCTGGTCCCATTACCAGTCTGCTTCGCGTTAAATAGCGGCTGTTGTCAGGCGCCCGCGTTTCAGGTTGGGCCTATTATTACCAGACATATTTTTGTCCGTAATCACCCGGCAGGGTTACCCTCAACGGAGCACGCATGGAACTCGAATGGCGCGACCAAGCCTTTCATCGCGAGATCGGCGCGGTTATCGAAGCACTCGACAGCGCACAATTCTGGACTCGCCTCACGCGCGCACTCGAACGCTATGTCGTGTTCGACAACTGGGTCGCCCTGCGCTTCACGCCTGGCATGGCGCCGCTCGTCTGCGCAGAATCGCCGACACCGGACGGCACGGTGGATGTGATGTTCCAGGACTATCTCGCCGCGCTCTATCAACTCGACCCGTTTTATATTGCCGCGACCGAGAAGCCCGCATCAGGCTTCGTCACGCTGGCGGACGTCGCGCCCGACAACTTCTCGATGACCGACTATTACCAGCGGTACTTCAGGAAAAACATCGTCGGCGATGAAGTGCACTTCAACTACATGATAGACGCGAGGCATACGCTGGCGTTCTCGCTTGGCGCAACGCAGCGCTACGGCGAGCGTGATCTGGCAGTGCTCGCGCTCTGCGCGCCATGGGTGATCGCGCTACTGCGGCAGCGCTTGCCGTATGAGGCATTCGACGCGCCGGAACCGGCCTCGAGCGAGGCGGTGGCGCAAACAGCGATCGACACGGGCGCTCCAGCGGACACGCCCACCTATGCCGCGCGTTTCGAGCAGGTGTCGTCGGCGGGCGGCCGCTCGTCACTTACCGCGCGAGAAGTGGAGGTGGCGATGCTGACCTTGAGCGGATTTTCAACGCGCGCCATTGCGGAGAAACTGACGATCTCGTTCGAGACGGTCCGCGCGCACAAGAAGCACATCTATACGAAACTCAACGTCAACTCGCAATCGGAGTTGTTCGCGCTGTTTTATGAAGCGGGACGCAAAGGGGCATGACGTCCCGCTTATTCTTTGCCGGCGCGCGTCAGGCGCTGCACGCGGCGCAACCGCTCGCCTTCTCCTCATAACGATCGTGATGCTTGAGCCACTCGCCCATATTCTTCTTCTCCTCGCGGCCTTTCGGCGTTACGTCGAGATGCGCGTACGCGCTGAGGAACTGCTCGCCGCCGCGTCCGTAGGTGGAATACGTGTGATAGACGTCGCCCGCTGCGTCCTTGTAGAACACGCTGTGACCGGGTAGCTCGTCGATGCCGACATCCTGCTCGGTGAAGTTGTAGTACCCCTTCTTACTGGCGATCTCCTCCGGCGTGAACGACACGTGATAGTCGAAATTGAAGTCGCTCTCATTCGATGACACCCACGGAAACTTCCAGCCCATGCGTTTTTTGAAAGCCTCGATCTTCGCGAGCGGCCCACGCGAGACCGCCACGTAGGATACGTCGTGATGTTCAAGATGCGTCAGGATGCCGTCCATGTGATCCGACACGAACGAGCAGCCAAAACAGCCCTCTTCCCAATCCGGGCCGAGCATGAAGTGATAAACGATCAACTGGCTACGGCCGCCGAACAGATCGGCAAGTGTCCTGGGGCCTTGCGGCGTTTCGAATACATAGGTCTTCTCGACCTTCACCCAGGGCAGCGCCCGCCGTTTGCGGGCGAGTTCATCGCCGGCACGTGTGTACGCTTTCTCTTCGACCAATAGCGCCTTGCTGGCGGCCAGCCATTCTTCCCTGGTGCCGATACGGTGTTGCGGGTCCATGTGCGTCTCCTTCTCTGCGTCGTGCAGATTCGATAGAGCAAAATCAGACGAATTCAGGCGAAGTAACGTTCCAGCGAATCGAGGCCGCCGTTCCAGCCGAATTGGTGGTGGTCGCGCGTTTCTTCGTCGACGAACTGTTCATGCGTGAGCGTCAGCAAGGTAGCGTTGCCGTCCGGGCGCAGCAGCACCGTGACGAGCGACTCCTGCTCCGGACTCGAACGCCATGCCCATGTGAACACCAGTTTGGCGTCGGGCACCACCTCCAGATACTGACCATTGACCTCGAGTTCCCGGCCGTCCGTCTTGAGATACCTTATCAAATAGCGTCCGTCCACGCGCGCATCCAGTTCCGCCCGAATCACCTCGGCATCACCCGGATGCATCCACTTCATGAGTTGCGCCGCTTCCGTCCAGGCGCGGAAGACTTTGGCGGGCGCGGCGTTGATTCGGCGCTGGAGGGTAAGACTGGGTTTGGCGGGCATGGCGGTTCCTCTTCGACGAAAGCAGCAAGACGATCGAGTGATTCGGACCAGAAGCGCTGATAGCGAGTGAGCCATTCCATGGCTTCCTCCATCGGTCCGGCGGACAGGCGGCACGCCACCGTGCGGCCGGTTTTTCGGCGCGTGATAAGACCAGCCTCGGACAGCACGTCGAGGTGTTTCATCACCGCAGGCAAGGACATCGCAAACGGCTCGGCGAGTTCGCTGACCGACAGATCGTTCAGTTGGGACAAACGCGCGAGCAACGCACGCCGCGTCGGATCGGACAGCGCGGCAAAGGTGCGATCGAGTAACGCTTCATTAAACTTAACCATGAGGTTAAGTATAGAAACACGCGTAAGAATGTCAAGGACAGGTGCGCACTTTTCTCAAAGCGCGCAGGAAGAGGAAGGTGCGAAGGGGATGCTGAAAAAAGATACGCGGCGCATCGCAGATCAAACTCTGCAACACGCCGCGTCAAGGTGGAGAACAACCGACTACACGTTTGAGCGAAGCGGCAAGGAAAGCCCGCCCCACTCTCGCGTTACAGCAAACCGCACAAAACTCAATGCGGCAGAATCAGATCGCCCAACCGCCGAGATAGAAGCCGACCAGCACGACAGCGATAACAACCGTGCCCACGTTCAGCTTGCGATACTCGCCGCTCACCACGCGGCCGATCACCAGCGTCGCGAAGCCGAGCATGATGCCCGTCACGATGTTGGCGGTCAGCACGATGAACACGGCGCACATCAGGCCCGACATCGCGTCGACCATATCGTCCATGTGCAGCTTGCTCACGTTCGAGAGCATCAGCAGACCGACATACATCAGCGCCGGGGCCGTTGCATACGAGGGCACCAGACTGGCCAACGGCGAGAAGAACATCACCACCAGGAACAGCAGACCGACCACCGCTGCTGCCATGCCCGTCTTCGCGCCGGCTGCAACACCGACCGTCGATTCGATGTAGGCAGCCGCCGGTGCACCACCGAGCAGGCCCGAGAAAATCGAGCTCAGCGAATCCGCCGTCAACGCACGGCCGCCGTTGATGATGCGGCCGTTTTCGTCAAGTTGACCGGCCTGTCCGGCAACGGCGCGAATCGTGCCGGTTGCGTCGAACACAGCGGTCATCACGAGTGCCAGCACGCTAGGCAGGACCGCCATCGACAGCGCGCCCTTGATGTCCATCGCACCGATCAGCGACGAATGGCCCGGCGCGCTCAGCGACGGCAGTGCGAACACGCCGTGGAACGCCACCGCCGGATCGATCAGGAGCGCAATCGCCGAGATCGCGACGATCACGATCAGGATCGAACCCGGCACGCGACGGCGCACCAGACCGAAGATCGCAGCCAAACCCGCCACCGACATGATCGCGGGCAACGCCGTGATATTGCCCAGCGACACCGGCAGACCGGCGCCCGGATTCTTGACGACCAGACCCACGTCATTCGCGGCGATCAGCAGCAGGAACAGGCCGATGCCGATCCCCGTGCCGTGCGCGATGCCGGTCGGCAGGTTGCGAAGGATCCACGAACGCACGCCCGTCACCGAGATCCCGGTGAAGACGACACCCATCAGGAACACGGCGCCGAGCGCAACGTTCGGCTGCAGACCTTTACCGAGCACGAGGCCAAACGCCGTGAACGCAGTCAGCGAAATCGCGCAGCCGATCGCGATCGGCAGGCGCGCCCACACGCCCATCAGCAGCGAGCCGAACGCGGTGGTCAGGCACACGGCGACGAACACCGCGCTGGTATCGAAGCCCGCTTTGCCGAACATGCCCGGCACGACGAACACGGAATAGACCATCGCGAGGAAGGTCGTGATGCCCGCGACAATTTCCGTACGCTGCGAACTGCCGCGTGAAGAGATTTCGAAGTAGCGGTCAAGAAAGCCCTTTCCGTCGAATGATTCGGCGCCGACTTCAGAAATCGGTTGGGCGTGGGGTTCCATCATGATGAGTGCCTCCTTTATCAGCGGGCTGAAACGGCTCGTATTCCGGCCGCCATCAGGTTCGTCTCGTTGCGTTGATCTAATGTGGTGTGGCAAGGTTTGAACGTCGGCTTGCGATGCGTCAGACAACCCGCATGCTCCGTTCTTCTTTTGCTGTCCCGAAATGTAGGCCAACACAAATATGTCTCCCATCGCATGAATGGCATGCTCGACATGTCGCGATGCTTATATCGTTTAAGGGACGGCAAACCATGGGGACGCTCCGCGCGTTTACACCTACGATTTGTCATCGAGTTGTGAAAGGGTTTTGAGGGGTTCGACGCGCAAAAACGGGCCTACGTCGGGGCAAGGAGCGCGCAACGCGGTATGAATCGTGCGCCGGGGACACCTGTCAGAAAGCCTGCAAAACCGGGCCGCCCCGGCGCCGCGGGTTACACTCTGGCCCTTACCTGACGCAACTGAGTGTCTTAACGGCGGCGGCCCACAGCGCCCGTCCGCACTGGTCCATGGAGTCCTTCTTGATGAGCGGCGGTTTTTCGCGTCCTGCCTGGCGTCTTCTGCTTGTTGCTGTGTTCGCGCTGTTCGCGCTGTCCGGTTGCAGCCTGCTGTGGGGCCCGCAACAGGCGCCGATTGTCGATGCCACGGTGATGCCCGTCGAACCCGCGAGCGCGCCCGTAGCCGCCTCCGCGCCGGAGCCGGCCGAGACTGAAGCGGCCGAGCCCGAACAGCCGAAGAA
>NZ_VOSW01000078.1 GCF_009690905.1 Paraburkholderia madseniana | reverse complement strand
TGTCTGGTCAATCCATCTTCCCTCCTCCACATGTAGCACTCTTAACTACTATATCATAATTGACTTCTGGTTTTTAGATTGGGTTGATTGTTTTTTCTTGTTTTTTTTTTTAGATGTGTATAAGAGACAGGAATTGCGCTTGCGCCCATCCGGCATGATCCGCTCGTGCCGGACAATCCCTTCCTGTTTCGCGCCGATCCGCAGAATCGCCGCTCTTGATTTCTCGTTGAGCTCGTCGGTAGTGAACTGCACGCGCACGCACTGCATCGCTTCGAACGCTTGACTCAGCAGAAGGTACTTGGCCTCGGTGTTCACCGCCGAGCGCTGTACCGATTCGCCCAGCCACGTGTGGCCGATTTCCAGCTTCCGGTTCATCCGATCGATCTTCCAGAACCGCGTGCTGCCGACAATCGCCCCGGTGTCGCGCCTCACGATCACAAACGGCATCACCGTGCCGGCCGCGCGCCCGTCGAGCGCGGTCGCGATATAGCTGCCGATGGTTTCAGGACCCGGCACGACAGTCAGCTTCATATTCCACAATTGCCCGTCCACGGCTGCGTCGAGCAGTGCCTGGGCGTGTTCCTGTTGAAGTGGCCTGAGTTCGACGGCCTGTCCGATCAGTGTGGGTTGCATGACGTGAGGGAAGTTGCAATAAACAAAAAAGTCCGCGAACGAGCGCTCGCGGACCTGGCACAGCAATCAATCAGGCGGGCGAAGTCAGAAACCTCGCCCTGAAAGCCTGATGACGGCCTTCGGCGTTTTAAGCCGCCGTCACCGAAACCGCCTTGGTAACCAGATAACCTTCCATCGCCTCCGGACCGCCTTCCGACCCATAGCCCGAATCCTTCACGCCGCCAAACGGCATTTCCGGCCAGGGCGTGGCAGGCTGGTTGATCCACAGCATGCCGACTTCCATCTGTTGCGACAGCAGATGCACGTTGCGGAACGACTTCGTGAACGCATAACCCGCGAGACCAAACGGCAGACGGTTCGCCTCGGCGATCGCTTCTTCGAGCGTGTCGAAACCGCGGATCGCGGCGATCGGGCCGAACGGCTCGTTGTTGAACACGTCCGATTCGAGCGACACGTTGGTCAGCACGGTTGGCGCGAAGAAGTTGCCTTCCGAACCCACGCGTTCACCGCCCGTCTCGACCTTCGCGCCGGTCTTGCGCGCGTCGTCGAGCACCTTGCTCATCGCGGTGAGACGGCGCGCATTGGCGAGCGGCCCGATGGTCGTGCCTTCCGCCAGACCGTCGCCGAGCTTGAGGCCTTCAGCATGCTTGACGAGCGCCGCGGCGAATTCTTCGCGAATGCTGTTGTGCACCAGAAAGCGCGTCGGCGAGATGCAGACCTGGCCGGCATTGCGGAACTTCGCGGCACCCGCGGCCTTGATGGCCAGCGCCACGTCGGCGTCTTCGGCCACGATGACAGGCGCATGACCGCCCAGCTCCATCGTCGCGCGCTTCATGTGCGTGCCGGCCAGCGCGGCCAGTTGCTTGCCGACCGGCGTCGAGCCGGTGAACGTGACCTTGCGGATCACCGGATGCGGAATCAGATAGCTGGAAATCTCCGCCGGATCGCCGAACACGAGGCCGACCGTACCGGCCGGCACGCCGGCTTCGACGAACGCCTGCAGCAGCGCCGCCGGCGACGCCGGGGTTTCTTCCGGCGCCTTGACGAGGAACGAGCAGCCGCACGCGAGCGCCGCGCTCAGCTTGCGCACGACCTGATTGACCGGGAAATTCCACGGCGTGAAGGCCGCCACCGGGCCGATCGGCTCCTTGAGCACAGTTTGCTGCACCGCCAGATTGCGCGGCGGCACGACCCGGCCGTAGACGCGGCGGCCTTCGTCGGCGAACCACTCGATGATGTCCGCCGCCGACAGCACTTCGACGCGCGCCTCGGCGAACGGCTTGCCCTGTTCCTGCGTCATCAGGCGGGCGATGTCGGAAGCGCGCTCGCGCACCAGGGCCGCGGCCTTGCGCATGGTGGTGGCGCGTTCGTTGGCCGGGATCTTGCGCCAGGCTTCGAAGCCGCGCTGCGCGGCGGCCAGCGCGCGATCCAGATCAGGGATGCCGGCGTGAGCCACCTTGCCGATGGCCTTGCCGGTGGCGGGGTTGATGACGTCGAGAGTTTTGCCGCTGGCGGCGTCGCACCACTCGCCGTTGATCAGAAGACGGGTGTCGGTATAGCTCGAGGTGGCCATGCTGGGTTCCTGTAAGTGGGGAGAACGATAGCTCGCGCGGTCGTGATGCATTGGGCTGACCCTGCGCGGCCAAGGATGGACTGCCGATACCAATCATCTTATCTGATTGCGCGCGATCGCATCGGCGCTGAGCCCACGGGCGGCGGGCGGCACGGGCTTTGCTACTCCGGTTGCCGCGGCGCAGAAACGGGTACCTGAGGGCTACCTGAGCGGTGCCGCGCAAACAGGCGTAAAGTCAAGCAGCAGTAGCACGAACCGGCGGGAGCCGGTGAATGCAACCCAATCAACCAAGGTGCAAACGAGGAATCGACATGCCAACCGGTACAGTGAAGTGGTTCAATGACGCAAAGGGCTTTGGCTTTATCACACCGGACGACGGTGGGGAGGATCTGTTTGCCCATTTCTCGGAAATTCGCAGCGAAGGGTTCAAATCGCTGCAGGAAAACCAGAAGGTCAGCTTCGAAATCAAGCAGGGACCGAAGGGCAAGCAGGCGGCGGACATCAAGCCGGTGTAAAAGCAGTGACCGGTCCGCACGCGCAGGCGGGCGGACCGGCAGTGGTTTTTCGCGTCCAGGCGCGATTCGCTCGCGCTTCTAACGCAAAACGCGAGTCGGGTTACGCGTAGGCGTTTCGCGCCTCACCCATCCCATCGAGCAATTCGTTTCGCACGCCGGCGAGCGCCGTGTCGCGCCGGTCACGCGGATACGGTGCGGCAACGTCGATGTCGCACACCAGCCGTCCGGCGCCACGCTGTCCCTCAGTGTTGAGCAGCAGGACGCGATCGGACAGATACAGCGCCTCATCCAGATCATGCGTGACGATCAGCGCCGCCGTGCCGTGCGCGCGCGTTAGCGACAGCAAGAGGTCCTGCAGGCGCATGCGGGTCATCGCGTCGACGGCGCTGAACGGCTCGTCGAGCAGCAACAGGTCGGGCTGGGAGAAGAGGCCGCGCGCGAGCGCCACGCGTTGCGCCATGCCACCCGAAAGCTGCTTGGGCAATGCCGCGCCGGTGCCGGCCAGACCGACCTCATCGAGCAGTTGGCCCACACGCGGGTCCGCGCCTCGCCGTGGACCGGCGGAAAACGCGATGTTGTCGGCCACGCTCAGCCATGGCAGCAGGCGGGGCTCCTGAAAGATCACGCCGAGGCGCGGCGACGGGCCGTGTTGAGCCAGCCCGTCGAGCAAAATCTCCCCCTCGAAGCCGCGATCCAGGCCCGCCAGCACGCGCAGCAGTGTGCTCTTGCCGCACCCGCTAGGGCCGACCAGACTGACGATCTCCCCGCGCCCGATACCGAACGTCACGCGTTCAAGCACTGTGCGCGCTTCGTAGCGCTTGCTCACGGCACGAACCTGGAGCAGCGGCGGCTGATTTAAGAGATCTGCCGCGTTCAACGCGCACCTCGTGAGGAAGACGGGTCGTTCGCGGTATCGCGCCATGACAGCACACGCGCTTCGATCGTTTTAAGGATGCTGTCGCTGAGCTTGCCGAGCAGGGCGAGCAGCAGAATTGCGCCGAACACGAGATCGGGCCGGCCGGTTTCCCGGCCATCGCTCAGCAGATAGCCGAGGCCGCGGGTGGCGGCGATCAGTTCGGCGGCGACCATGAACATCCACGCGAGACTCAAGCCCGTGCGCAGTCCGGTGAAGATCTGCGGCAATGACGCGGGTAACAGGATGCGCGTGAATAGCGCCCGCGGACTCAATCGGTTGACTTCGCCGAGTTCGATCAGTTTCCTGTCGACGCCACGAATGCCGGCCACGACGCTCAATTGCACCGGAAAAAACGCGCCGATGGCAACGAGCGTGATTTTCGGCGCTTCGTCAATGCCCATCCACAGCAGCAGAATCGGCACCCAGGCGAGCGACGGAATCGCGCGCAGTGCCTGAAACGCAGGGTCGAGAAGGGCGTCGAGGCGGCGGCTCAAGCCCATTGCCGCGCCGAGCAGAAGGGCGAGTGCGAAGCCGATGCCGAAACCCGCGAGTACGCGCATCGAGCTGGCGCCGATGTGGCGGCTGAGACGCTCGCCGCCCAGTTGCCACAGCGTTTCAGCAATCGTGCTCGGCGCCGGCACGAGGTGCTCCGGCAACACCGAAGCGCGCACCAGCACTTCGATCACGGCAAGAAAGGCAAGCGGCAGGATCAATCCGGCCATGCGCCAGCGCTTGAGCGGGTCGCGCGGCCGCGGCGCGGCGCGTGTTGCATCGGCGGCTTGCGGCGCGCGATGCATCGCGCGTTCATCCGTTGTGTGCGATCGGTGCTGAAGTCCGAGCGATTCGTCGGTAGCCATGGGAGTCGGTCGGAGGGTCCTCGGGCAGTGGGCGCGCCGGCTCACTGGCCGCTGTTCGCGGCGATAACAGGCTGCGCCGTCTTCACGTCGATCAAGGCGTCGATGACCTGATTCAGATCCGTGCCCGGTTTCACCAGTTGCTCCTGCGCGAGAATCGGCGCGGCCGCTTTGAGTGCGGCAAGTTGCTGCGTGCCCGGCTGCGGATGGCCGAAATCGTTGCGGCTCAGTTGCAGTCTGGCGACCGGCAGCGACAGCTTCGATTCTTCCGAGATGATCTTCGCGGTTTCCTCTGGATGCGCGGCGATCCACAGGCGCGCTTTCTCGTACACCTTGAGCACCTGCGCGAGCGTCTCGGGATGGTCGCGAATGAAATCCTCGCGGGCGTCGAGCAAGCCCCACGTATTGAAGTCGACGTTGCGATACAGCAGCTTCGCGCCGTCGTCGATTTGCGCGGCGGCCATGTGCGGGTCGAGGCCGGCCCAGGCGTCTACCTGGCCGTTGGCGAGTGCGGTGCGCCCGTCCGGGTGCTGAAGGTTGACGATCTCCACGTCGTCGCGCGAGAGGCCTGCGGTATGCAGTGCGCGTAAGGTGAAGAGGAACGGGTCCGTGCCCTTGGTGGCGGCGATCTTCTTGCCCTTCAGGTCCGCGAGGGTTTTGATCGGCGAGTCCTTGCGTACCACGAGCGCGGTCCATTCGGGGCGCGAGAAAACGTATACGGCGCGAATCGGATTGCCGTTGGCTTTGGCGAGCACGGCTGCAAGACCCGCCGTTGAACCAATGTCGATCGCGCCGCTGTTCAGATATTCGAGCGCGCGATTGCTGCCGAGGCTCAGCACCCATTTGACCTGAGTGTGCTGTGGCGCGAGTTCCTGCTCAAGCCAGCCATTGCGCTTGATGACGAGGCTTTCCGGTGAATAGTAGGCGTAGTCGAGTTTCAGTTCGGCAGGCGGCGCGGCGCGTGCGATACCCGGTGCAAGGACGGCGAGCGCGGCCGTTGCCGCGATCAGCAACGCGCTCAGGCCGGCTTGCAGACGTTTCGCATGCTGCGGGTGTGAGGAAATCGAAGAAAGCGAAAAGCGCGCCGTGCCCCGCGGGATTTTCATTGACTGGTCCTGTGATGGTCGTTTAGTTGTGACCGGTCAATGTAGTCAATGCGCATGCTGAACTGAACCAATAAAAACTCACAATCAAAGCAGATCGGCCGCTATGGCGGATGTAGGCCGCTCATTTTTCGTCCTCGGCTGGCTCGACTGGGTGAGACATGTTTCGCGCTGACAGGCAGCGGCACTGCAATTAATGTGTTTCGCCTATAAAATACGAAAGCGCATGCGGGGCGGAGCCCGGTATGAACCACTTAGAACAATGTGGGCCGGGAGTATTTTTCTTAAGGTTTCCTTCAGCTTTGCTCCGTAGTATTTGCGCGATTCGCTGTGCCCGCGCGCATCCCCACGGGCAATAGTTCCGATAGTTTTCCGACAGAAAACTGAAAGCGCCGATCAAAGGCTTGCTGGAGCATTAATGAAAACCCTCTTCTTGCAAGCGCCGTCGTACGACGGCTTCGATGGTGGCGCGGGTTCGCGCTATCAGGCCAAGCGTGAAGTGCGCTCGTTCTGGTATCCGACGTGGCTCGCGCAGCCCGCCGCGCTCGTCCCCGATAGCCGCGTACTCGACGCCCCCGCCGACGGCCTGTCCGTCGACGCATCGCTCGACATAGCACAGCAATATGACCTGGTGGTGATCCACACCAGCACACCGTCCTTTCCCACCGACGCCCTGTTCGCCGAAGACCTGAAGAAGCGCAAGCCTTCGGTGCTGATCGGCATGGTCGGCGCGAAGGTCGCGGTCGATCCGCACAATTCGCTGACCGCGAGCGAGGCGATCGATTTCGTCTGCCGTGAAGAATTCGACTTCACCTGCCAGGAAGTCGCCGAAGGCAAGCCGTTCGCCGGGATCAAAGGCCTGAGCTATCGCGCGGCAGACGGTTCGATCGAGCACAACGAAGCGCGCCCGATCCTGGAGAACATGGACGAGCTGCCGTTCGTGGCGCCCGTCTACAAGCGCGATCTGACGATCGACAACTATTTCATCGGCTACCTGAAACACCCGTACGTGTCGATCTACACGGGTCGCGGCTGCCGTTCGAAATGCACGTTCTGCCTGTGGCCGCAAACGGTGGGCGGGCATCGCTACCGTACGCGTTCGACCGAGAACGTGCTGGAAGAAGTGAAGTGGATTCGCGACAACATGCCTGAAGTCAAGGAGATCATGTTCGACGACGACACCTTCACCGACTTCAAGCCGCGCGTCGAGGAAATCGCCCGCGGCCTCGGCAAACTGGGTGTGACGTGGTCCTGCAACGCAAAGGCGAACGTGCCGTACGCGACGCTGAAGATCATGAAGGAAAATGGCCTGCGCCTGCTGCTGGTCGGCTATGAATCGGGCGACGACCAGATTCTGCTGAACATCAAGAAGGGCCTGCGCACCGACATTGCGCGCCGCTTCAGCGAAGATTGCCGCAAGCTCGGCATCAAGATTCACGGCACCTTCATTCTCGGCCTGCCTGGCGAGACGCAGGACACGATCCAGAAGACCATCGAGTATGCGAAGGAAATCAATCCGCATACGATCCAGGTGTCGCTTGCCGCTCCGTATCCCGGCACGACGCTTTACAACCAGGCGGTCGAGAACGGTTGGCTGGAAGAGAACAAGGTCATCAACCTCGTCAGCAAGTCGGGGGTGCAGCTCGCGGCGATCGGCTATCCGCATCTGTCGCGTGACGAGATCTACCACCAGCTCGAAAACTTCTATAAGCGCTTCTATTTCCGTCCGTCGAAGATCTGGGAAATTCTGCGCGAGATGCTCACGAGCTGGGACATGATGAAACGGCGCCTGCGTGAAGGCGTCGAATTCTTCCGCTTCCTGCGCGCCCACGAGGCGTGAGCGCCGTGCATCTGCTCGCCGTCACGCTGGCCTATGCGTGTGCGGCGGGGGCGGTTTTCGGCATCGCCTACACGGTGTTGGCGGGTGCCCTGATCGGCCGGTTCTTCGCGAGAGCGGTGTCCGAGCCGACCAGCTTTCCGCCGGTCACGATTGTCAAACCGCTGCACGGCAACGAGTGGGCGTTGCTCACTAATCTCTCGAGCTTCTGTCAGCAGGACTATCCGGGCCCCGTGCAATTCCTGTTCGGCGTGCATGATTCGGCCGACCCCGCGTTGCAAGCCGTCGAGGATCTGCGGCGGCTGCATCCGGAAGCGGACATCACCGTGGTCGCCGATGCGCGTCTGTACGGCCCGAACCGCAAGATCAGCAACATCCTCAATATGCTGCCGCAGGCCCGGCACGACGTGCTGGTATTCGCCGACAGCGACGTGAGCGTCGGTCCGGATTATCTGCGCAATGTAGTCGGCGAATTGCAGAAGCCTGGCGTCGGTCTCGTCACCTGCGTGTATCGCGGTGCGCCCGATCCCGGTTTCTGGCCGCGATTGTCGGCCAAGGCCACCAACTACCAGTTCCTGCCCGGCGTGGTGACGGGGCTTGCGCTCGGTCTCGCACGCCCTTGCTTTGGACAGAGCATCGCGATGCGACGCGACACGCTGGAAAAAATTGGTGGCTTCACGCCGTTCGTGCAGCACCTGGCCGAGGATCACGCGATCGGCGAGGCCGTGCGCATGATCGGCGAGAAAGTGGTGATTCCGCCGTTCACGATCTCGCATGCCTGCGTTGAAAACAGCGCGACGAAACTGATCGCGCATGAACTGCGCTGGAGCCGCACGATTCGCAGCATCGATCCGCTTGGCCACCTCGGCTCGGTGCTGATTTTTCCGCTCGCCTTTGCGTTGCTCGCCACCGCGTTCTCGGGTGGCGCATGGTGGGCGTGGTCGCTTGCGCTGGTCGCCGTCTGCGCCCGACTCGTTTTGAAACTGCTGTCCGACCGCGCGTTGCGGCAGGCGCATCGCGACCTGTGGCTGTTGCCGTTATGGGATATCGTATCGTTTTCGATTTTCGTGGCGAGCTTCTGGTCCTCGCGCGTGATCTGGCGCGGTTTCAGTTTCAAGGTGGATGGCGACGGCCTGTTGTCGGCGGCGCAGGACGGAATGACGGATGAACAGCAGGCTGGGTAAGCAATGAAGCGCGGGTATCTGGAAGGGAGTTGCGAGGACGATGCAGCGTGCCTGAAGCACGCGCGAAGGGTGGCCCCATGATGAAGCATCTCGGCCGCCTCGCCGCGCTTGCCGGCTTGCTGGTGTCACTGTGGCTGGTCTGGCAGGACAATCCCGGCGCCGTGCTTGGTGCACTGCGCGCGGCGGGCGCCGGCCTCTTGCTGGCGGCGATCGCGCACGTGCTGCCGATGCTCGCCAATGCCTGCGACTGGCGCTCGCTGATTCGCGGCGCGAACCGGCCCAGCATTGCCAATATGCTGCATCTGGTCTGGGTGCGCGAATCTGTCAATTGCATGTTGCCGGTGGCGCGTATCGGCGGCGAGGTGGTGTCGTTCCGGATGCTCAAGCGCTGGGGCGTGCGGCCGTCTACGGCGGTCGGCAGCATCATCGTCGATATGCAGCTCACGGTGATCAGCCAGTTGCTGTTTACGATGGTCGGCATCGGTTTTCTGTTCGCGCATGCGCACTCCGACACGCTGCGGCTCGCCGGGCAACTGGCGTGGGGCGTGGTGGTGCTCACGCCGCTACTGGTGCTGTTCGCACTCGTGCAGCATGCCAGCCCGTTCGAGCGCATCACACGCGCGCTCAATCGGATGACGAGCGGCAAGCTTGCCGCGCTCGTCGGACAATCCGCTCAGATCGACCAGGCCATCAAGCTGATCTGGCGCCGGCGCGGCGTGGTGCTGCGCTATCTGTTCTTCTGGCAACCGCTGCAGTGCTTCCTGACGTCGCTCGAAATCTGGCTCGCGCTGTACTTTCTCGGCGTGCACGTCACGCTGGTCGAGGCGGTGGTGATCGAATCGCTGATCCAGGCGATCAGCAGTGCGGCGTTCTTTGTGCCGGGCGGTCTGGGCGTGCAGGAGGGCGGTTTCATTCTGATCGGCGGCGCGCTGGGTCTCGATCCTTCCATCTGCCTCGCGCTCGCCGGCGCGAGGCGCATTCGCGATCTGCTGGTCTTCGTGCCCGGACTCATTGCGTGGCAATTTGCCGAGTCGGGCAATCGCGAGCCGAAGCGGGCGGAATCAGCAGGGCGGACGGTCGTGGGCGAAGCCAGCCAGCGCTAGTACAACACCTTCATTCTTCCGCTCCCGCATAAGCGGGAAACGACACTTCCACCGCCAGACCGCGCTCGCCGATCCCTGTGCCGAGATGCAGGTTCGCACCGAAATGCTCGGCGATCCTCGCGACGATCGACAGGCCCAGCCCGCTGCCGGTGGCCTGATTGCCGGTCGCGCGGAAAAACCGGTTTGTGAGGCGCGCGAGGTCGCTAGGCGCGACGCCGGGGCCGTCGTCGCGCACGGTGAGCTGCACCCGGCCCGCGTCATACTGCACTGCGACCTCGATGCTGCCGCCGGTGCGGCCATATTTGATCGCGTTATCGAGCAGATTGTCGAGCAGGATACCCATCAGCACGGGCTCCGCATTGATCTCTGCGCGCATGTCGCCGGTGAGCGCCACGCGAATGTCCTTTTGCTGCGCATTGGGTTCGTTGGCAAGCAGCGCGTCTTTCGCCACGGTCGCGGGTCTGAGTGGCGATGTGGCGAGCGTTTCGTGCGCATCCAGACGCGCGAGCAGCAGCAACTGCTCCGCGAGCCGCGCGCTGCGGTCGACGCCTTGCACCACGCGTTCCATTGCCAGCCGCTGTAACGCGGTATCCGATTCGGCCAGCGCGACCTGCGCCTGCACCTTGATGGCGGCGAGCGGCGTCTTCAGCTCATGGGCGGCGTCGGCGGTAAACGCGCGCTCGCGTTCGATAGAGTGCCGCAAGCGCGACAGCACCAGATTGATCGCGTCGACGAGCGGGCGCACCTCGGTCGGCGCGCGGCCAATATCGACCGGTTCCAGCCGGTTGATATCGCGCGCGCGAATGGCGCCGGAGAGGACCTTGAGCGGCACCAGGCTCCAGCCGATGCTGAACCATACCAGCAGCGCCAGCACCGGCAGCGCGAGCAGCGTAGGGCGGGCGATCCGGCTCGCGACGCCGCTCACCAGATCGCTGCGGGTATTGGCCGGTTCGAACACGCGCACCGTGTGGCCGAGCGCGGTGTCGCGCAAGGTGAACGTGTGCCACATCTGACCACCCAGCGTCATGTTTTGTGCGCCGCTGGCGGGCGGCACCGGTAAATCCCATGCTTGCAGCGCGCGCAATTGCGGGCTGCCCGCCAGCACCTCGCCGTTCGCGCCGCGCACCTGGAATAGCGCGTCGCGCGGCAGGGAATCGTCGTCGTCGCTGTTGTTCGCGCCGGGTTCGCCGCCTTTTTCTTCTTCGCGCACGTCGATGCGCGCATTGGCCAGGGTGGTCAGATTGCGCTCGTCGAGCAGCGCGAGGATTTGCGCGAGCTCCGCGAGGCGCGCTCCTTCCCATTCGCCGACTTCGCGCGTGGCCTGACGATAGCTCGAGATCAGCGCGATGCCCCACATCAGCACGATGCTGGCCAGGACCAGCATCATCAGACGGCGGCGTATCGATGCCGACATTACGCTTTCTCCACCACGTAGCCGATATTGCGTACGGTTCTGATCAGCTTGGCGCCGAGCTTTTTGCGCAGGTTGGACACATGGACCTCGATCGCATTACTTTCGATTTCTTCCTGCCATCCATACAAACTCTCTTCGAGGCGCGAGCGCGACTGGGGAATGCCCTGATTGGTCAGCAACTGCATCAGGATGGCCCATTCGCGCGAGGTGAGGGGCACGCGCGTATTGCCGACTTCGACGGTTTGCGCGGCGGGATTGACCGTCAGATCCTGATAGCGGATCAGCTCGACGCTGCGCCCCTGCGCGCGGCGCAGCAGGGCCCGGCACCGGGCAATCAGCTCGGTCAGGTCGAAGGGCTTGCCGAGGTAGTCGTCGGCGCCTGCTTCGAGGCCGCCGACGCGGTCCACCACGGTGCCCTTGGCGGTCAGCACGAGCACCGGCACGTCCTTGCCGGCGTCGCGCAGCCGCCTCAGCAGGTCCATACCCGAAACCCTGGGCAAGCCGAGATCGAGCAGGACCAGCGCATAGGCGGTGGTGTCGAGGGCGAGACTGGCCTTGTGGCCGTCGCGGGCCCAATCGACCGTGAAACCGGCTTGACGCAGTCCCGCTTCAATACCGCAGCCGATCAGGTCGTCGTCTTCTACGAGGAGTACGCGCATGGGGGAGAGATTCCGTTTTATGTCTATTGCATGGCGGTGACAGTTTTTTTAAGCAAGCGCCGAGTCACACACCCGAAGTGTAGCTATCATGTTCATTGGACGCTTTATACCTCTTTCTTGCTTAAGGTTTCCTTCAGCTTGAATCGCTACTATCGCCCCTCAGCAGGTAACTGTCGCGTGGCTCGACATGGGCGCGCGAACTACGTCATGTTGTCAGGTCATCGCAACTTAATCGTAAGCACATCGATGGAATGTACGGTTGGCGCTTCTGTCGGCGCGTTTTACCGGCGCAGGTGCCGGCGAATCGCGCCACTGCACGATGCCGCGCGTTCCTTCAGGTCACGAGACCACGCCATGAAGCCAGTCACCACCGACATGCTGCGAGCCCATCTAATGGCGGCTTCGCTTACGGCCATGGGTACCGAAGCGCTCGCTTTACTGGCACTGCTGGTGCTGCCGGTTTCGCAGCAGGTCTTCAGTTCCATGGGGTTTCAGACTCTTGCTCTCGCGCTGATCGTGAGCGGTGTCATCGTGATGCGCCTATTCGCGCAGGCCGCTTTCGACCTCGCGATTCAGGGCCAGTACGCCACGCTCGCCGGCCGGCCGGTGTTGATTGAGGCGGACTGTCCGCGGCGCTGGTTCGTCGTTCTTCATCTACGCTTTACCGGCAAACCGTTCGTGCTCGCCGGGCACTGACGGCTACAGGCGATGGTGGCGCACGCATTGACAGCATGCCAATGGATCCTGTTATCCGGCTGCGTCTCGGCCTCGCTCTATGCGATGCTGGCAGCGGTGGCGATGCCGTTCTTCACGGTGCGCCGCGGGGCGCGCGCAACGGTCGCTAGCGTCCCGGCTGCCGCCAGTGCCGCCGCCCGGGCTTCGCATTCTCTGCCTCCTTTCACGAATGTCGGCGTCAGCGTGCTCAAGCCGCTGTGCGGCGCCGAGCCGCGTCTCTACGAAAATCTCAGAACCTTCTGCGACCAGCGCCACGGGCATTTCCAGCTCGTCCTCGGTGTCTCTTCGCCGGACGATCCCGCCATCGCCGTGGTGCGCCGTTTGCAGGCCGCCTATCCGATGCACGACATCGAGCTCGCGATCGATACGCGCGTGCACGGCAGCAATCTCAAGGTCAGCAATCTGATCAATATGGCGGAGCGGGCGCGCCATGACCTGATCGTGATCGCGGATAGCGACATCGCCGTCGAAGCGGACTATCTCGACACCGTGGCGGCGCCGCTCGCCGATCCGCGCGTGGGGGTGGTGACCTGTCTCTACGTGGCGCAAGGCGTCGGCGGTTTCTGGCCGCGGGTCGGCGCGCTGTTCATCAACGAGTGGTTCGCGCCGTCGGTGCGGGTCGCGCATGCGGCCGGGTCGCGCCGCTTCGGTTTCGGCGCGACGCTTGCCTTACGCCGCGCGACGCTCGAGCGCATCGGCGGTTTCGCCGCGCTGAAAAACTGCCTCGCGGATGATTACTGGCTTGCCGAACACGTGCGTGCGCTTGGGCTGAGCACGGTGCTTTCGCGCGTGATGGTGGCCACCGATGTCATCGAGCCGACTTTTTCCGCCTTGTGGCAGCGTGAGACGCGTTGGCTGCGCACGATCCGCTCGGTGAACACGCTTGGCTTTGCATTTCTGTTCATCACGTTTCCGACGCCCTGGCTCGTGGCCGGCGCGTGGCTTACATGCAGTCTCGCGAACGGACCGTCCGCCGGCGTGCATCTGTGGGCGGCACTGGTGAGCGGCGCCAGCACGGCGGCCGGGCTTGCTGCGCGCATGCTGATGCATCTGCGTTCCGCGCGTCACGAACGTACTTTCTGGCGCGACTTGCCGCTCGTGCCGTTGCGCGATACCTTGCTGGCACTGCAATGGCTCGCGGGCGCGTTCGGCTCGCATGTGGTGTGGCGTGGCGCACGCGTGCCGGTTGAGGCCTCCGCATCGACGACGCGCGCGAAGGCATTGGGTGTGATTGATGTCATGGAGACTTCGGATGGCGGCTGAGCCACGCGGCCTGATCGTTACTGCCGACGATTTCGGCCTGCATCCCCGGGTGAATCTGGCGGTCGAGCAGGCGCACCGGCACGGCGTGTTGACGGCCGCGAGCCTGATGATCGGCGCGCCTGCCGCGGCCGATGCGGTGGCGCGTGCTCGCGAACTCCCGGGGTTGCGGGTCGGTCTGCATCTGGTGCTGGCCGATGGCGACGCGGTTACGCCGCGCGCGGGGATTGCCGCGTTGCTCGACGAGCATGGCCGCTTTGGCGACAACATGGTGCGGGACGGGGTGCGGTTTTTCTTTTTGCCGCACGTTCGCAGACAGTTGGCGCGAGAAATTCGCGCGCAGTTCGACGCTTTTGCGAGCACGGGGTTGACGCTCGATCACGTCAACACGCACAAGCATTTTCATTTGCATCCGACGGTGCTTGGGTTGATTCTGGAGATTGGCCGCGAGTACGGGATGCGGGCGATGCGTTTGCCGTTCGAGGTTGGTGCGCCGCTATGGTTGCGGCCGTGGATTTCATGGGTGCGGGCGAGGTTGGATCGGGCTGGGATCGTGCACAACGATTATGTTGTTGGGATTGCTAATAGTGGGCGGATGGATGAGGTTGCGTGGCTTGCTGCGCTTGCCGATTTGCCACATGGGGTGGGGGAGATTTATTGTCATCCGGCGTTTGCTGGTGATCGGGTTTTGAGTCATGGGATGAGGGATTATCGGCACGCCGAGGAGCTCCAGGCGCTGTTGTCGCCAAGGGTTGCCGATGCGATTCGGCATTTGGGGGCTCGGGTTGGTGGGTTTGGGGATGTGCTCAGGGTTTGATTTCTTTGCCTGCGCGGCGCTTGCTTGTCAGTGTTCTTAGGGCTTTGGCCTTTCCTTGTTTTGTTAGTGGTCTATTAGCGTTGCCCCTGTGCGGGGCGGCACTTACTTCTCTTTGCCGGCTGCAAAGAGAAGTAAGCAAGAGAAAGCAGCTCAAACCGCTACTACTAAGTGGGCACCGTGGTCTGCTACGGGTAGTGGTGCATCTGGAATCCGTGTTCTCGCACATTCCGCGTTAGTGACAAAGGACTCATCAGCTCCCACTCCGCACTACGTGCGTCGCGGACGGGTCTGCATGGGAAACCAGCGGCTTCGGTTGGGCGCAGCAGGGGCCGTCGGCTTCGCCTCGGCGAGGCGCTCCTGCATTCACCCGGGAACCTCCACTTCAAATGATTTGTCGGTGCCCCGCAATCACGGTCGCGGCTGCGGCGGTACAAGGACGACCCACGGCCCGGTGGCGAGGCGTGGGCGCCAAAACGCAGCGGGTGGTTTTAAGAAGTGCTCTTCGGCGCGCGCAGCGCCGCCGGAAGTATGACGCCCTTGTCACTGGCGCATGCAGGTGCACGAATCCAGATTCCAGATGCACCACTACCCGTGGCAGACCACGGGCCCCACTTAGAATTAGCGGTTTGAGCTGCTTTCTCTTGCCTACTTCTCTTTGCAGCCGGCAAAGAGAAGTAGGTGCCGCCCCGCACAGGGGCAACGCTAATAGACCACTAACAAATCAAGGAAAGGCCAACACCCCAGGAACACGGACAACAAGCGCCGCGAAGGCAAAAACCCGCCCATTAAATGGGCCCCTTCCTCATCAACAACTTCAACAAAACAGGCAACAACAACAACACCAACGGCAACTGCACAATCAACCCAGAAATAATAGCAACCGCCAAAGGCTGCTGCATAGCAGCCCCCTGCCCGAGGGCAAAAGCAAGCGGCAACAGCGCCAAAATAGCCGCAATAGTGGTCATGGCAATCGGCCGCAACCGATTCCGCCCAGCCGCGATCAGCGCCTCCTCAAACCCAATACCTTCATCCCGTATCAACCCCTGCAACTCCGATACATAAAAGATCGCCACCTCAGTCACGATACCGATAATCATCGTCATCCCCATCATTGCGGAGATGTTCAACTCGATACCGGTCATCCACAGCCCAATAAACACCGCACCGGCAGCCAGCAAAGGCATCGCCATCACCGCCAACGCAACCCGGAAGCGTTCGTACAGAAACAGCAGCAACCCAAACACCAACGCAATCGCAGCACCAAACACGGTCAACAAACCCTTGAAAGCAATCTGCTGCTGCTGGTACAAACCGCCCAGTTCGTAATACACACCGGTCGGCAACAAGCTCTTGTCGCTCAGCGTCTTCTGTACGTCAGCGATCGTCGAGCCCAGATCGCGGCCATCGATACGCGCCGTCACCGCCACCATCCGCTTGAGGTTGTCGCGGCTGATCTCCGGCTGGCCAGTCACCGTCACCTGATCGGCAACACGGTTCAGCGCGAACAGATGGCCGTCCGGTGCGCGAATCTGCAACAGCCCCAGTTGCGTATCGGTTAGCTTCAGTGCGCCCGCCACGCGCACCCGCACGCCCACCGTCTTCGGTCCGGTCTGGAATTGCGTCGCAACGTTGCCTTCCACCATGTCGGACACGGCCTGTGCAATCGACTGCGGGTCCATGCCCTCGGCCGCCGCGGCCTCCGGCCGGATGTGCAATTCGAGCGCGTCGCCCGCCGGATTGATGCCGTCGTTCACGTCCACCACGCCTTGAATCTTGCCGATCTGCGCGGCTACCTTGCGTGCGGTGGTGTCGAGCGTGTTCTGATCGTCGGAATAGATTTTTATCTGCACCGGCTGGGGCACCGCGGTCAGGTCGCCGATCAGGTCCTCCATCAGTTGCGCGAGCTCGATATTCACGCCGGGCACCTGCGTTTCGACCTTCGAGCGGATTTCTTCCATCACCGTTTCGATCGGCTCGCGGCCAGTCGATTTCAAGCGCACGAAGAAGTCGCCCTTGTTGGGCTCGTTCAGGTCGCCGCCGAGACCGGCGCCGGTGCGGCGAGAGTAAGTTGCAACGTTCGGATTCGCGCGGATGATGCCCTCGATCTGCTTCATCAAGCGGTCGGTTTCCGTGACGGACGTGCCCGGCTCGGTGTGATAGTCGAGCACGAAACCGCCTTCGTCCATGCTCGGCATGAAGCCGCTGCCTACTCGCGTGAAAGCGAACGCGGCCACCACGATCAGCGGCAGCAGGCCGAGCAGCACGAGAATCGGACGTGCCGTGACGTGCTCAATCAGATAGCCGTAGCGCCGGTTCATCCATGAAGCGAAGCGGGTTTCCTTGTGTTCCTCGGCGTCCTTCGGCTTCAGCCAGTGGTCGCACAGAATCGGCACCGCGAGCCATGTGACGAGAAACGAAATGAACAGGGCGCTTGCCATCGTCACCGAAAGCGCCTTGAAGAACGCGCCCGTCACGCCCGACAGAAACGCGAGCGGCACGAAAATGATCAGCGTCGCCGCCGACGACCCGGCAAGCGGCCGCGTGAATTCGAGCGCCGCCGCCATCACGCGGCCATGGAACTTGTGCGCGCCGCCTTCGCGCATGCGTCGCACGATGTGCTCGATCATCACGATGGCGTCGTCGATCACGAGGCCGACCGCGGCCGCCATCCCGCCAAGCGTCATGATGTTGAAGCCCATGCCGAACACGTCGAGCAGCAGAATCGTCGCGGCCATCACGACCGGCACCAGCGCGACCGCAATCGCGGTGATCTTCCAGTTGCGCAGGAAGGCAAACAGCGTGAACGCGGCCAGCACCACGCCGATCATGATCGCGTCGCGTACGCTGGTCGCCGAGGCGATCACCAGTTCGCTCTGGTCGTACCAGTTCGAGAGATGCACGCCCGCCGGCATCTGATGCTGGAAGTCAGCGAGCCTCGCACGGATCGCCTTGGCCATCGCCACGCTGTTCGCGCCTGGCTGCTGGAAGACGTTAAGCAACACGGCGTCGTGGCCATCGGCGGTGACGCGCATCCATTGCGGCGCGACACCCTGACGGACTGTCGCGATGTCGCCGAGGCGGATTTGCGTTGCACCGTTGGTCGACACCACCACGTTGCGCAGTTCGTCGAGTTGCGTGATCGTGGTGTTGGCAATCACGAGGTACAACTTGTAGTGATCCTCGATGCGGCCGGTGGCCATCAGCACGTTGCTCGCGCCGATCGCTTTCGACACGTCCGAGAGCGAGACCTTGTAGGCGGCGAGGCGCGCCGGATCGATCGCGACTTCGAATTCGTCCTGCGCGCCACCGGTCACTTCGACGCGAGCAACGCCTTCCACGGACGACAGCAACGGCCGCATCTGGAACTGCGCAAGATCGTGCAGCGCCGACAATGACTGCTGGTCCGACGTCAGGCTATACGCGAGCACCGGGAAAACGGTCGGGTCCATGCGCCGCACCTGCATCGAGGTGCCTTGCGGCAGCGTCGCGAGGATCTCGCTGATCGCCGACTGCGCCTGCAACGTGGCTTGCGCCATGTCGGTGCCCCAGTCGAAATTGATCGAGATTTCCGCCGAGCCGCGGCTCGTGGTCGATTCAACATCGCGTACGTTCGGCACGCGACGCAGCGCCTCTTCGACCGGCATCGTGACAAGCGTGGCCATCTGTTCGGCGGGGCGGTCGCCCGCGTCGAGCGCGACGACGGCGCGTGGAAACGCGACGTTCGGGAACAGCGAGATCGGCAGACGAAACGCGGTCAGCGCGCCTGCGATCGCCAGCAGCGCGATCACGAACAGCAGCGAACGCCGGTGCTTCTGCATCCATTGACCGAAATTCATCGCGGCGCGCCTCCAGCAGCCCGCACCGCCATGCCGTCCTTCAACTCATAGTTGCCGCTGACGACGAGGCCTTCTGCGCCGTCGATCGGGCCGTCCACGCCGTAGCGGTCGCCGTTCTCGACCTGCGTGACCACGGCCACGCGGCGCGCCTTGTTTTGCGGCGTGATCTGGAAGACGTACGCGCCTTTGTCGTCTTTCAGCACGGCGGCACGCGGCACCACCCAATGCGTGCCGCTGCGGGTCGCGATGTCGGCGCTGACACGCGTGCCCGGAATGAATGCGCTCTGTCCGAGCGGAACGTTCGCACCGACGTTGACGAGCTGGCTTTGCTGATCGACCGACGCCCCGACCAGCACCACGTGGCCGTCTGCCGCGGTCTTCGCGAGCGTGGTGGACAGGCCGTGCAACGTGACCGTGTCGCCGGCATGGATAGCAGGGATGTCCGACGGCTCGACGCTGAGCATGACGTTCGCGCGCGCATCCTTGCCGTTACCGCCGGCCAGTTGCAGGATCGCGGCGCCGGGCTGCACCTGATCGCCCTGTGCCGCCGATACCTGCAAAACCACGCCGTCGATCGGCGCCGCGATGATCTTGTTGCCGCCCGCGACACCGGTCTGGTTTTGCGCCGCGAGCGCCTGCTGCGCGTCCTCGGCAGCCTTGCGGGCCGTGGCGAGTTGCGATTGCGTGGCGAGCCCTTTGTCGTACAGCGATTGCGTGCGCGCCAGTTCGCCTTGCGCCAGCGTTACCGCGCTTTTCGCCTGGGTGGCGGCGAGCACTGCGGCTGGATCGGCCTGCACGACGAAAAGCGGCGTGCCGCGCGTCACGCTCTGTCCGGCTTGCACGCGCATTTGCGCGATACGCGCGACGTACGGCAGATTAACCGTGGTCAGGTTCGACGCGGACGCCGCGACGATGCCATACGCGCGGACCGGTTGCGCGATGACGGCGCGCTGCACCCGCACGGTTTGCACAGATACGACGGATTGGTCGGCCGCATCGTCGCCGGCGGACGCACTGGCCGCACCGGCCGCATGCGCGCCGATGCTCATCAGTGCAGCGCAGGCGAGAGAAGTCGCATAAGTGGCAATGCGCGGTCGCCGCGCCGCAAGTGGACTATTTCGCATGAGTGTCGGTGAAGGTCTGAGCGGAGGAAAAGGCGTCGGGGATCGCGCTGCCCAGCAATGCCTGCAAGCCGACGCGTTGTTCGGCGAGCGATTCGCGCAGCGTGGCGACGTCGACACGTTTGGTGAGCGCGGCGCTTTCTGCATCGGTGTAGGCACCGAGCACGAGTTCGTGCTGCGCGTAGGCCGTGGCTGCATGCTGCGCGGCAAGGTCGACATCGGGCAGCGCGGCCTCGGTCTGCTGCAACTGCCGCGTGAGAATCACGCTGTCCGCGCGCATATGAGCGACATCGGCATAAGCCTGATTCAGGCGTGACTGATATTCGTCGCGCAGGCGCTGACGCGTCGCTTTTTCGATCGCGACGTTGCCTTGATTGCGGTTGAAGATCGGCAAACTCAGATTGATCTGGAAGCCGCTGGTGTAGATGTTCGAGGTGTCGCGCGCGCGCACGAAACCCACTGAAAGACTCGGAAACTGGCTGAGAATCGCCGCGCGGTATTTCTGCTCCTGCGCTTCATAGCCCGCCTGCAGCGCGATCAGATCCGGACGGCGCTGCGCGAGTTTGGCGAGCGCCGCGTCGAGCGTCGCATCGGGCAATTCGGTCGCGTCTTCGTTGCCGGTGAGCTGCAACTGCACCCCCGGCGAGAGGCCGAGCAGCGCGTTCAGATCGTGATGCGTCTGTTCCGCGGCCCGTTCGGCGTCCGTGTATTGCTTGCGTGCGTCGCTGTAGGCGGTGAGCGCGGCGGTCAGCGTGTCGTCGGTCAGATTGCCGTCGCGGCGCGCTTCGGCCATGCGCTCGTAACGCGTGCGCGCGAGGTCGCGCTGCTGTTGCAGCAGCGGCAGCGTGTCCTGCTGGAAGCGCGTCTTGATGAACAACTGCCGCGCCTGGGCGACGATCTGCCATTCCTGCCACAGCAGCCCGAGATCGGTTTTGGCTACCGTCGCGTCGGCGGATTGTTTGTTCGCGCTGCGCAGCACGATCGCCATCACGTCGATGCTCAGACCGTAATTGAATGCGCGCGTCGCGCCGGCCGCGCCCGGATAATCGCTCGATACGCTCAGTTGCGGGTCGGGCAACAGTCCGGCTGAATAAGCCTGAGCCCGGGCAATGCCGAGATCGTCGCGGGCCAGTTTCAGGTCGGGATTGTTCGCCACTGCAAGCATCGCGACTTCGTCGATGTCGAGCCCGTCGGACGGATCGAAGCGATGCGCGGCCAGTTCGGGCAGCGGCATGGTGGACGGATCGATCTGGATGCGTTCGAGCGAGCGGGCCGAGGTCGACGTATCCTGCGGTGCGAGTGGCTCGCGGTGATACCACGAGCACCCGCCGAGCAGCATCGCGCAGATCGGCACGAGCACGCGCAACCGTGCGGCTGCGGCGGCGTTGAAAACGGGCAAAATCCGGCTCCTGAACAATAGATGGGGCAGCCGCGAGCGGATGTCGCAGAACAGGTGCCGATTCTGCTGATATGGAGCTTAAGGAACGCTTAACGGACATTAAGCGTCCCCTAAGCCTCCCTTCAGCGTCACCTAAGCGTCCGATAAGGAACGCATAAGGAAGCGTTAAGCTAACGGGCCGGACAATGCGGGCAAACTGGAGAGAGGAGAGGCCATGCGTCTGCTACTGGTCGAAGACGACGACATGATTGCGGAGACGGTGTTGGGCGCGATGCGCCGCTCGGGCTACGCGATCGACTGGGCCGAAGACGGCCGTGCGGCGGAGCTGTCGCTGGGCAACGGCGTGTACGACCTCGTGCTGCTCGATCTCGGCCTGCCGAAGAAGGACGGCATCGACGTGCTCAATACCTACCGCAAGAGCGGAGGCGCCGCGCCGGTGATCATCCTGACCGCGCGCGACGCGGTCGACGAGCGGATTCGCGGCCTCGATGCGGGCGCCGACGATTATCTGATCAAACCATTCGACCTCGACGAACTGGCCGCGCGGGTGCGCGCGCTCTTGCGGCGGCGCACCGGGCAGAAGCAGCCCGTCTATGCGCACGGCGAGCTCACGCTCGATCCCGCGGCGCACGAAGTCACCAAAGGCGGCGAACTGCTGCCGCTCGTGCCGCGCGAGTTCGCCCTGCTGCAGGCGTTGATCGAAGAGCCCACGCGCGTGTTCACCAAGCCTGAGCTGGAAGAGAAGCTATACGGCTGGGGCGAGGAGGTGGGCAGCAACACCATCGAAGTGCATGTACACAGCTTGCGGCGCAAGATCGGCGCGGAGCAGGTCGTGACCGTGCGCGGCGTGGGCTACCGTCTGAAGAGGTGCTGATGACGTCGATTCGCCGCTGGCTGCTGGGCTGGCTGATTTTCGGGCTGGCCGCGGCCTCGGGCGTGGCCGGCTTCGGCATCTTTCACACCGCGCGCGAAGAAGCGGGCGAACTGTTCGACTACGAACTGCATACCGTGGCGCTGTCGTTGCCGTCGAATCTGGCCGGTGCGGGCGACGGCGAGCATAGCAATCCCGACCTGGGCGATCTGGCCGACGACCGGGTCGTGATCGAAATCTGGGACCGGTCCGGCAAGCTCATCTATCACTCGATGCAGGCGCCGGTGTTCTCGCGTTTGCCTGCGGGTTTCAGCACGGTCGAGCGCGGCGAGAGTCACTGGCGCGCGTTCGGGTTGGAACAGCGTGACCGTTATATCCAGGTTGCGCAACCGATCTCCGTGCGCGAGGACCTTGCGCTGACTCTGGCGCTGCATACGCTCTGGCCGCTCGGCCTGCTGGTGCCGGTGACGATCGTGCTGGTGCTGCTGGTGGTGGCAAGGGGGCTGGCGCCGATCGGCGGGCTGACGCGCGCGCTGACGACCCGTTCGCTCGATTCGCTGGAACCGTTGCATCTGGACGGCAGCGTGCCGGTCGAAATCAAGCCGCTGGTACAAGCGCTCAACGATCTGCTGCAACGTCTGAACGTTGCTTCGCAGGCGCAGCGCACGTTTATCGCCGATGCCGCGCATGAGTTGCGCTCGCCGCTTGCGGCGCTGAAGCTGCAATTGCAGGCGGCTTCCCGTGACGGCTCGCTAAAGGGCGAGGGGCAAACGCTGGAGCGCGTCGAGGGGCGGGTCAACCGGATCATTCACCTGGTGCAGCAATTGTTGACGTTGGCGCGTGAGGACGCGCATCCGGTGACGTCGATGGTGCCGGTGAGTTTGCGCCGGATCGGCGAGCAGGTCGTCGGCGATTTTTCGCTGCTCGCGGAGACGAAGGAGATCGATCTCGGGCTTGTGTGTGAAGACGCTCGAGCGAACTACGATGTCTATACGGCGCTGGCTGAGCCGCATGGGATGAGTGTTCTGTTGGGCAACCTGATCAACAATGCGATCCGGCATACGCCGCGGGGTGGGCGTGTCGACGTGATTCTGAAACGGTCGGGCGAGCGGGTGGGATTTGATGTCGTGGACAGCGGGTCCGGGATACCGGAGGCTGAGATCGAACGGGTTTTCGACCGGTTTTATCGAGGGCAAGAGGCGAAGGGCGAGGGCAGCGGACTTGGATTGGCGATTGTGGCGCGGATCGCCGCACGGCATCAACTGCGGCTTTCCCTGCGCAACAACACCGGCGGGCTCGGCTTGTGCGTGTCGGTTTTTGGCCTGACGGCGGTTGAGGTTGCGGCGCCTGTGGCGGTTAGAAGCTGACCGTTCGCCACGGCTGGCCCACGGCGCCGCGCGGCCTCTCACGAGCATGTTTCAACACGCTGCTACAATCTTGTCTTTCTCGATTGATTGTGCGCTATGGGTTTCGAACAACTCGCTGAATTGAAGAAGCAACTGGCTGCGGCACGCGCCGAAGCTGCGCCTGCGGCCAAGCCGGTCGCCAAGCCCGGTGCGAAGCCTGCGCGCAAGCCGTCGCCGCCGCGTCGTGCCGCGCCTGGTCACAAGCCAGCGACCGACGCCAAGCCGGCGGCTGACGCCAGGCCCGCGGCCGACGCGAAGCCGGTGGACCCGGTGGTGAAATCGATCGGGAGACTGCAAAAGCGCTTCCCGAATGTTTTCCCGAAGAATCCGGCGCCCAAGCTGCCGCTGAAGGTCGGCATCTTCGAGGATCTCGTGGTTCACGCGAAGGAGCTGTCGCTGAGCGAAGCCGAGTTGCGCGACGCGATCAAGACCTGGTGCCGTGGCAGCCGCTACTGGAAATGCCTGGTTGAAGGTGCCGCGCGCGTCGATCTGACGGGTGGCGAAGCAGGCAAGGTGACGGCCCAGGAAGCGGCCGGCGCGCAGCGTCTGCAGGCGCATCGTGCGGGTCGGGGCGCGGCGAAAGCTGCGGCTTCGTCGGCTGACGCGTCCGCCAATGCCTCTGCTGCATCGGTCGTTTCGGTTGATGATGCAGCGCAAGCAGCGGCCACCCCGCAAGCCGAGGCGGAGAGCCAGCCGCAGGCTGCCTCGCCGGACACCCCCGCCGCTGAATCGACAACGCCGCCGGCAGCACCGTCGGCCACTGCCGAAGCGTAAATAAGGCCGGCCGCCCCGTTAAGGGGCGCTGCCTTGTGCCGCCAGCCGGACCCGCACGAAGCCGACGTGCTCGCGCAGCACATAGAACGCGTCGGCGTATGCCAACGGCATACGCAAGCGGTTAAGCGACACCTCGATTTGATCGAGCTCCGCGAAAAGCTGCTTGCGCTCCTCCTCGGTCGAGTCGGCGAGCGCGCCGCGCTCGATCGCAATCAGCGCACCGTAATAGCGATAGATGCGCGAGCGCACGCGCCAGCGGTACAGCGCCGGGATCAGCCGCATCGCCGGAAACAGCAGCACTGCCATCGGCAGCAGCAGAACGAGCGTGCGGTCGCCAATGCTCGCGAGCCAGAACGGCAGCGCGCGGTACAGAAAACTCTTGCCGGTCTTGTAGTAGCGCTGGGCGTCTTCGCTGATCTGATATTCATGGGCAACCGGGCTCGGGAACTCCCCCGCGTGCTGCAACAGCCCTGGCATGCCATGCACCTCCTGCGCGGCCTCGATCAATAAGTCGGAAATGGCCGGATGCAAATTGCTCCGGGCCACGAGTTCGGCCGTTGGACTGATCAGATGAATGGTGTCGGGCGGAATTCTGCGCTTGAGATCCAGCACGCCGGGCGGTAGGTCGAGCTCCTCGAGATAGGGAAAGAGGCGCGTATAGGCGGTGGCTTCGTCGAAATTCATCGCGGAGATGCCGGGCACTTTCAGGAGCCGCAGCATCAAGCCGCGCGTGGCCGAGTCGCCGTTCAGGATCGCCGCGTCGACATCGCCCGCCACGAGTTGCGTGGCGGCCTGCATGCCGTCGCTCGGCACCAGCACGGTGTCACCGCCCGGTCTGATGCCATTTGCTTCCAGCAGTTTGAGCGAGAGGAGGCGCGTGCCGCTGCCTTCGCGGCCGATTGCAATCCGTTTGCCTTCCAGTTCTGAAAGCTCGCTGATACCCGTGCCGCGATAGAACACCACCACCGGAATATAGAAAACGCTGCCGAGCGACATCAGCGATGACGTGTCGAGCCCGTCGGCCACGCCCCCTTGCACGAGCGCGAGATCGACATGCTGTTTCGGGTCGAGCAGACGATGCAGGTTCTGCACCGAGCCGTCGGATTCCAGCACCTTCAGCGTGATGCCGTTGCGGGCGAGGATCTTCTTGTACTGATCCGCGGTGACGAGGAACGAACTGTCGTGCGGGCCCGCGCTCATCGTGATGGTTTTCGGCGGCGCCGGATCGACCAGCCAGACGATCAGCGTGACCATCAGCACGAAAAGCGCTGCCACGATGACGTAAGGCAGGGTGTGATCGCGCCACTCCACATGCGAATGATCGCCGGGTAAGTGCGGGAGACGCGGGCGATGCGCTTTCATGGGCACTCCATGCCGATAGCCGGAATGAGGCATTGTCCACTGTCTGCAGCATATAGGCGAAATGTTCGGCATAACCGGCGCCTTGCCGGCCAGGACACGCGATAGGCCATGGCATAATCCACGACAGCTTCTAATCGTGTCGCCGGGCGCATCTTGAGTCGTTTCCATCGGAAGATCGGCAGTTGGCTGGGATTGTTTGCGATCCTGATGGCCACGCTCGCGCCAACGATCTCGCATTCGCTCGCCGCACGCAACGGCGGTGAAGCCGGAATGGAAGGCGAGCATTGCTCGATGCCGTCAATGGCTTCCATGCCGGGAATGGAAGCCATGTCCTCGATGCCCTCCATGCAGGATCAGGCATCGGACGACCCCGGCAGCAAACACGCTCAACACGCTGCCATGTCCGACGGCGACGCCTGCGGCTATTGCAGTCTGCTCGCCCACATGCCGGCGGTGCCCAGCGTCGAGGCGCTGTTCTTCGTCACCGTCCGTGCTGTCCAGCACACCGTCGCGACCCGCTTCGAGCGGCTTCGCCGCGTCGAACCGCTCACCTTCGCGCAGCCTCGCGCTCCTCCGTTCCCATCCTGATTCGAGTCATACCGTTGCGATGCCATGACCGCATCGCGATGCCGCCGCACGTCCGTCTGTCGAGGCGTGTGCCGGCATTGTCACAACCTATGAACAGGATGAACCATGCAAACCCAGACAACGCGCAGCGCGATATCGCTGCGCGCGGCGTCGCTCGTTGCGGCTACCGCCGGCGTATTTCTCTTCGCTCCTTCACTCGCCAGTGCTCACGCGATTGCGGGTAATCGCATCTTTCCGGCGACGATGGCCGTCGACGATCCCGGTGTCGGCGACGAAGCCAACCTCGAATACGGCCACCAGCGCGTACCGGGCGACGCCGGCGATCAAAGCATCAATACCTTCGACTTTGAGTACGACAAGCTGATCACGCCGCGGCTGGCGGTCTCGGTAGACGGCACGTACGCGATGCAAAACAATCCGAAGGCGCGCGGCTTCGACAACTTCGGCGTCGGTTTGAAGTACCTGCTGTACGTCAACGATGAACACGAATTCATGACCTCGGTCGGTGTGAACGCCGAACTTGGCGGCACGGGAAGCCGCGCGATCGCGAGCAACTTTTCGACGATCTCGCCGACGATTTTCGCCGGCAAGGGTATGGGCGATCTTCCGGCATCGCTCGCTTATCTGCGGCCGATCGCGATCACGGGTGAAGCCGGCCCGGCACTGACCACCGGTGCGGGGCAGCCGAACGCGTTCAACTACGGCTTCACGGTGCAATACAGCCTGCCGTATCTGCAGCAGCACGTGCATGACATCGGCTTGCCGCAACCATTGGCGAACGTGATTCCGCTGGTGGAAATTCCGCTCTCGAGAAGCCAGGGCCAGACAACCGGCACGGTCAATCCGGGCTTCATCTGGATCAACCGTTATGGCCAGTTCGGCGTTGAAGCGCAAATCCCGATCAACCACGCAAGCGGCTCGCACGTGGGCATTCTGGTTCAGGCGCATATCTTCTTCGACGATGTCGCGCCGACCACGATCGGCAAACCTCTTTTCCAGTAACGCATCAACACCATAACGCAGGAGCACGCGATGAAAAACGATCGATATGACTGGCTGCGCGCCGCGGTGAAGGTGCCGTTGCTGATTGCCGGGTTCGCGTTCGCGAGCGCCGCTTTCGCCCATGTATTTCCGCAGAAGCAAGAGCCGGGCGCGGGCGCGACGGTGGCGTCGCCCGCTCAGGTGCGCGTGATATTCGACGGGCCGCTCGAGCCGTCATTCAGTTCGTTGACGGTGACCGACGCGAGCGGCAAGCAGGTCAACACGGAAAAATCCGCGGTCGACACGCATCAGGCGGCGGTGATGGCGGTGCCGCTGCCGCCGCTAGCGGCGGGCCACTACACAGTGCACTGGGTGGCGGTGGCCTCCGACGGGCATCGCACGCACGGCGACTATGCATTCAACGTGAAGTAGCGCTGAAACCGTGCCGCGCCGCGTCATCGCAAGAATGATGGCGCGGCGTGTCCAATCTCGCCGGGGATCGGATGCGCGGGAAAAGTACTATCATCGAATGCAGGCTTCAAGCGCCTGGCTGTGCAACGCAGCCGGCCCAGGCCTCCCGGGAGAGAACCCATGGCGGAGTTTGTTAAGGCGCTCCTCGGCGAGGAAAACGGCCATCAGCGCCGGCAGATCGGATGGCTCTACGCGTTACTACTTACTTTCAATATCGCGGCGTGGGTGGCGGCCTTTGTGGCGTTCCGCGGTTATCCGCTGCTGATGGGCTCCTGCCTGCTGGCTTACTCGTTTGGTCTGAGGCATGCGGTGGACGCGGATCATATCGCGGCCATCGACAACGTGACGCGCAAGCTGATGCAGTCCGGCCAGCGTCCGGTGACGGTCGGGCTGATGTTCTCGCTTGGACACGCCACCATTGTCGTTCTCGCGACCATCGGCATTGCGGCGACCGCCATGGCGTTGCAAAGCCGGATGAGTGGTTTCAAGGAAACCGGCGCCATGATCGGCACACTGGTGTCGACGTTCTTCCTGTTCGCCATCGCGCTTCTGAATCTGATCGTGCTGCGCTCGGTGCTGCGCGCTTTTCGGCGCGTCCGCCGAGGCGAGCCTTACGTCGATGAAGATCTCGACATGCTGCTCGCCGATCGCGGCTTTCTCGCGCGTATTTTCCGGCCGTTGTTCCGCCTGATCAGCCAGAGCTGGCACATGTACCCACTCGGCTTTCTGTTCGGGCTGGGTTTCGATACCGCAACGGAAGTCGGGCTGCTCGGCATATCCGCCGCCGGCGCCGCGCAAGGCATGTCGATCTGGTCGATCCTGGTGTTTCCGGTGCTGTTCATGGCCGGCATGACGCTGATCGACACGACCGACAGCATCCTGATGCTGGGCGCCTATGGATGGGCCTTCGTGAAGCCGGTCCGCAAGCTCTACTACAACGTCACCATCACGACAATCTCGGTGCTCGTCGCGCTTCTTGTCGGCGGCATAGAGGGCCTCGGATTACTCGCGGACAGGCTGCATCTGAATGGCGGATTCTGGCAGGCGGTGGGCAGTCTGAATGAGAACTTCGGCATGATCGGCTACGCGATCATCGGCGTATTTCTGGCGAGCTGGTTATTGTCGGTCGCGGTTTACAAATGGATGCGATTCGAAGAACTCGAGATCCGCTCATGAGCGTTGCGGCATATCAACGATTGCGATTGATGGCGCTTACGCGGCAATGACCTGAACCCGTAAGGGCTATCGTCAGAGAATTTCAACAAGCGCGCCGCTCGAATCCTTATCGACCCAATACGCTGCGCGATGTTTAGTGAGTTAGTTACGGAAATTGGGTTATTTCGTATCGCTGAACTATACTCAAAAAAGTTTTTCGGGCTCATCACGGTGGGCACCTATCCCCAACAATACATGCAGCAAATCCGATCCTTTTAACCGCATCGGGCGGAACCGTTATCGATCGATTGCTGGACACGTGACTGCCGTGCGGCACTCGCCACGTATCTTTGCCTGACCTGAAAAGAACGTGGTTCGCAGTGGAGACACTCATCATGGCAGAAGCAGACAACGTCCCCTATGGGCGCAAGACTCAGCACGCGCCGGCTCTCAAGGAAGTGCACATCATCTGGATTACCGCCGGCCTCGGCTGCGACGGCGATTCGGTATCAATTACCGCGGCGACTCAGCCGAGCATCGAGGACGTGATTCTCGGTGCGATTCCCGGCCTACCGAAGGTGCATTTGCATAATCCCGTACTGGCGTATGAAAACGGCGACGAGTTTCTCAAGCCGTTTCACCAGGCCGCGCGTGGCGAGCTTGAGAACTTCGTGCTGGTAATGGAAGGGTCGATTCCAAACGAACGTATCAATCGCGAAGGATATTGGGCCGCATTGGGCACCGACCCCGATACGCAGGAACCGATCACGATTCCGCAATGGCTCGACCGGCTTGCGCCGCGCGCGCTGGCGGTGGTCGGCGCGGGCACCTGCGCGACCTACGGCGGCATTCACGCGATGGAAGGCAATCCGACCGGCTGCATGGGTCTCGCCGACTATCTGGGCTGGGACTGGAAATCGAAAGCGGGCCTGCCGATCGTCAACGTGCCGGGCTGTCCGGTGCAGCCGGACAACTTCATGGAGACGCTGCTCTACCTGCTCTATCAACTGGCGGGTCTCGCGCCGATGATTCCGCTCGACGAGGCACTGCGGCCGAAGTGGTTGTTTACGCGCACCGTTCACGACGGTTGCGATCGCGCGGGCTCCTACGAACAGGCGATCTTCGCCACCGAATACGGCAGCCCGAATTGCATCGTCAAGCTGGGCTGCTGGGGGCCGGTCGTGCAGTGCAACGTGCCCAAACGTGGCTGGATGGCCGGCATTGGCGGCTGTCCGAATGTGGGAGGCATCTGCATTGGTTGCACGATGCCAGGCTTTCCCGACAAGTTCATGCCGTTCATGGATGAGCCGCCGGGAGCGGTGCTGTCGTCGAATCTCATCAAGAGTTATGGGCCGCTGATTCGCAGTCTGCGCAAGCTGACCAAGAACACGCTCAACGACGAGCCGAAATGGCGTCACAACGGTTCGAAACTCACTACCGGCTACCGTCGCTGATCTGGCGGCGTAGTTGGCGGAATTCGACTTGTCAGCAGGGAGAAGGTCATGGCCGTTAGTACCGCACCTGAAGCGACCACCAGTACCCAGGCAGCGCCGGGCAAGCTGGTCGACATGAACTGGGATCCGATTACGCGGATCGTCGGCAGTCTGGGGATTTACACCAAGATCGATTTTGCGAACCGCCGTGTGGCGGAGTGCTACAGCACGTCGTCGATCTTTCGTGGCTACAGCATTTTCATGAAGGGCAAAGACCCGCGCGACGCGCATTTCATCACGAGCCGCATCTGCGGAATCTGCGGCGATAATCACGCGACCTGTTCCGTGTACGCGCAGAACATGGCATACGGTGTGAAGCCGCCGGCGATCGCCGAATGGATCGTCAATCTGGGTGAAGCGGCCGAATACATGTTCGACCACAACATCTTCCAGGACAACCTCGTGGGCGTGGATTTTTGCGAGAGGATGGTCAAGGAAACCAATCCCGGCGTGTGGGACAAGGCGCAGAAAACACCCGCGCCGCACGCGGACAAGCACGGCTATAAAACCATCGCGGACATCATGACTGCGCTCAATCCGTTCACCGGCGAGTTCTATCGCGAGACCTTGATGGTCAGCCGCTATACGCGCGAGATGTTCTGCCTGATGGAAGGACGCCACGTGCATCCGTCGACGCTTTATCCGGGTGGCGTGGGTACAGTACCGACCATTCAGTTGTTCACGGATTACATCACGCGCTTGATGAAGTACGTCGAATTCATGAAGAAAGTCGTGCCGCTGCATGACGATCTGTTCGACTTCTTCTATGAAGCGCTACCGGGTTACGAAGAAGTTGGCCGCCGTCGCGTTCTGCTCGGGTGCTGGGGGTCTTTCCAGGACCCGAACGTGTGCGACTACAACTACAACACGATGACGCAATGGGGCCGCGGCATGTTCGTCACGCCCGGCGTGGTGGTGGACGGCGAACTGGTGACGACCGATCTCGTCGATATCAACCTGAATATCCGCATCCTGCTGGGCAGTTCCTATTACGACGACTGGGATCACGAAGAGACCTTTGTCAAGAACGATCCGCTCGGCAATCCGGTGGACCGTAAGCATCCGTGGAATCAGACCACGCTGCCGCATCCGCAGAAGCGGAAATTCGACGGCAACTACACGTGGGTGATGTCGCCGCGCTGGCTCGACAAGCGCACCGGCGATCACCTTGCGCTCGATACCGGCGGTGGACCGATCGCGCGCTTGTGGGCCACCGCGTTGGCGGGGCTGGTCGATATCGGGTATATCAAGGCGACTGGTCACAGCGTGAAGATCTACTTGCCGAAGACCGCGCTCAAGCCCGAAGTCGAATTCGAATGGAAGATTCCGAAGTGGAGCAACGCGATCGAACGCGATCGTGCCCGCACCTATTTTCAGGCGTATTCAGCGGCTGCGGCCTTGTACTTTGCCGAGCAGGCGCTGGCCGAGTTGCACGCGGGACGCACTCGCACGTTCAGCGACTTCACGGTGCCGGAAGAGAGCATCGGTTGCGGTTTCCACGAAGCGGTGCGCGGCGTGCTCTCGCACCACCTCGTGATCCGCGACGGCAAGATCGCCAACTATCACCCGTATCCGCCCACGCCGTGGAATGCCAATCCACGAGATATCTACGGTACGCCCGGACCGTATGAAGACGCGGTGCAGAATACGCCGATCTTCGAAGAGAACGGACCGGACAAGTTCAAGGGCATCGACATCATGCGCGCGGTGCGCAGCTTCGACCCGTGCCTGCCGTGCGGCGTTCATATGTACGTCGGCAATGGCAAGACGATCGATACGTCGCACTCGCCGACCTTTGGTGTGATGCAGGGAGCGCACACGTGAGCAACGAGAGCGCGGTCGTCGCCCAGCAACGCCGCATCGACGAATTGATTGCGGCGCTGGAAGCGCTTGAGGATCCGCGCGCGCGTGAGCCTGCCAAAGAACTGCTGCAGGTCGTTCTCGATCTGCATACGAACGGGCTCGCACGGCTGATGGAGATCGTGTCGGAGGCGGGCGTGATGGACGTCGCCATGATCGAAGCGTTCGAGCGCGACGCCGGCGTGTCGGCGTTGCTGCTGTTGCACGGCCTGCATCCGCAGGACCTACCGACGCGCGTGTCGCGTGCGGTCGAAAAGATGCGGCCGTTGCTTGGCGTACAGGGCATCCAGATCGAGTTGCTCGACGCGGCGGAAGAGGCCGTGCGTGTGCGCGTGGCCGGCCGGCTGCAGGGCAAGCACAACTCAGTAGGCGAATTGCAGCAGGAAATCGAACGCTCGATTTTCGAAGCGGCGCCGGAAGCGATGCGCGTCGAGATCGCAGGTCTGCCGGACGTCAATGTGCATGAACTGCGCTTTGTGCCGCATCACGCCGAGTCGGTGAATGACGTAACAAAGGATGTGGCAAATGAGGTAGCAAGCCGGACCGAGGCCGGCGCTCAATGACGCCCGCCGCACCGACACGCGGCTGGGTCGCGCGGCTGCGCCAATTCGTGCGAAAAGCCGACGACATCCAGTGCGAGTTGTGCGGCCTGCCGCTTCTATCCGATCATCCGCATCTGTTCGAAACCGCCAAACGGCAGCTCTTTTGCTGTTGCCGCGCGTGCGCGCTGCTGTTCGGCAGTCAGCAGAATGCGCGCTATCGTCCGGTGCCGCGCGACGCGCACTATCTCGGCGGCTTTCGCATGAGCGATGCGCAATGGGACGCGCTGGCGATTCCCATCGATATCGCTTTCTTCTTTCATGACAGCGCGGCGCAACGCGTCGTGGCGCTGTATCCCGGACCGGCCGGCGGCACGCAATCGCTACTGGAATTGCAGGCGTGGGATGAGCTGGTCGCGGAAAATCCGTTGCTCGCGCAACTGCAACCCGACGTCGAAGCGCTGCTGGTCAACCGCAGCGAAGGCGCGCGCGATTATTACCGTGTGCCGATCGACCAGTGTTACGCGCTAACCGGCGTGATCCGCGCGCGTTGGCGCGGACTGTCCGGCGGCAGGGAGGCGTGGGATTCGATTCATCGATTCTTCGCCGCGCTGAAGACCCATGGCCGGGTACCGGAGGGCTTGCTCCATGCCTGATCTCGGGTTCACTGTCGAGTCGGCGGAAGTCGTGCCGTTCGCCGCAGCACCGCTGCTAACGTTCAGGCTGCGTATCGCCAATACGCCGGCGCAGGAAGAGATCGCCAGCATCACGTTGCAATGCCAGATCCAGATCGAAGCGACGCAGCGCCGCTACGCGCCCGCCGAGCAGTACGGACTCGAAGACCTGTTCGGTTCGCCGCCGCGTTGGGGCGAGACGCTGCGTACGCTGCTATGGGCGCATACGTCGATAGTCGCGCCACCGTTTGCCGGCGAATGCACGCTCGATTTGCCGGTGCCATGCAGCTACGACTTCAATGTGGCCGCAACCAAATATTTTCACGGCCTTGAAGAAGGCGAGATTCCGCTGATGCTGCAATTCAGCGGCACGGTGTTCTATCGCGAAGACGACGGCGCGTTGCAGGCCGCGCCGATTCCCTGGCACAAGGAAGCGGCGTACCGGCTACCCGTTGCGCTATGGCGCGACATGATGACCCGCTACTACCCGAACGGCGCCTGGCTGTGTTTGCACCGGGATGTGTTCGATCGCCTCTCGCGTTACAAAAGCAGGCGGGGTCTCACGAGCTGGGAGCAGGCGGTGTCGAGCCTGCTTGACGGCGTCGAGGAGGACATATCGTGAATGCGGTCGAGAGCGTGGTTCAGGCGGTGCTGTACGAAGGCTACATGTTGTATCCGTACCGGCCGACCTCGGTAAAGAACCGGCAGCGCTGGACCTTCGGCGGCGTGTATCCACGCGACTATGCCGAGGCGTCGGGTAGCGATCCGTGGGTGACGCAAACCGAGTGTCTGCTGCGCGGCGACAAGCACACCCGCGTGGCCGTGCGGCCCGGTTTTCTGCAGGTGATCGAGCGAATGGTGCTCGATGTGGACGAGGGTTCCGCCGCGCGGCCGGAGTCGGGTGAGCCGGCCTGGCGCACCGTGCCCGTGCTCGATATCGACGAGCGGCGCTACACCGCATGGCAGGAGGCGGCAGAGCGGCACATCGCCGTACCGGTTCTGGTGATGGGCGAACTGCTTGACGCACCGCTGCAGATCGCGTTTTCGTTCGACGCCGCCAGCGATCTCGAACCGCTCGCGGACAGGCAAGGCACGCTGCGTGGCGCTCTGCGCCGTATCCGCGCTTCGCTGCAAGGCCACGTCGAATTGAGCGCCGCGAGTGTGGCCGCCGGGGTTTATCGTTTGACGGTGCGCATCGTCAACGAGACACCGCTCGACAATGCCCACGGCTTGAAGCGCGATGCGGCTTCGCTGTACGCGCTGGTGTCCTGTCATACGGTGCTGACCATCGCGGGCGGCACTTGGATTTCTTCTATCGATCCGCCCACGGAGCTGGCCGCGGCCGCCGCCGCGAGCCGCAATATCGGCGTGTGGCCAGTTCTCGTGGGTGACGAACAACAGCCCGACACGATGCTCGCCTCGCCGATCATTCTCTACGACTTCCCGCAGATTGCGCCTGAAAGTGCCGGCGATCTATTCGACTCCACGGAGATCGACGAAATCCTCACGCTGCGTATTCTCACCATGACCGACGACGAAAAGCGCGAAATGATCGCCACGGACGAGCGCGCGCGTGCCTTGCTGGCACGTACCGAAAGTCTCGGCGCCGAGCAGATGGAAAAGCTGCATGGCACGTTGCGGCAGGTGCGGGTACTCGACGGGGCAAGTGTCGGCGGATTTTCACCGCTGGAAGCGCCCGCCATGCCGGTCTCGCCATGGGCGGAGCTCGACGCACGGCCGCATCTGGCTTGCGTGCGGGTGGCGGGCGTCGAGATCCGGATCGGCGATCAGGTGCGTTTGCGTCCACGCGGTCGCGCGGACATCTTCGATATCGCGCTGAGCGGCATGGTTGCCACGATCGAATCGATCGAGCGCGATTTCGACGATCACGTGCACGTTGCCGTGACGGTCGACGACGACCCCGGCAAGGACTTCGGCCTGCAGCGCATGCCAGGCCATCGGTTTTTCTTCGGCCCGGACGAGATCGAGCCGCTGGTCGATGGGGCCAGCCCGTCCCGATCATTCGGCTCGCCCAGTCACGCGAGTCGTAAAGGAGGGCACGCATGAGCGCGATTCTGGTCGCAGGCATCGGCAATGTGTTCCTCGGCGACGATGGCTTCGGCGTCGAAGTGGTGCGTCGTCTGCGGGAGAAACTGGCGGCCGGTGAGTTGCCGGCGTTCGCTGACGGCGTGAGCGTGGCGGACTTCGGCATTCGCGGCATCGATCTCTGCTATGCGCTGCTCGACGGCGTGGACAGCGCGATTCTGATCGACACGACGCAGCGCGGCGGTGCGCCGGGCACGCTGTATGTGATCGAACCGTCCGTTGAAGAGGCCGTCGGCGATGAACCCGGCGATCCGTATGCGGTGCCGATCCTGATATCGCCGCACGAAATGGATCCGGCCAAAGTGCTGCAAACGGTGCGGATGCTGGGAGGGGGCTGCGAGGACATTGTCGTGCTCGGTTGCGAGCCGCAAGACTTCGGGTTCGAGGATGGCGAGGAAGGCAGGATGGGCTTGAGCGGCACGGTGGCAGCGGTCGTCGAGCAGGCGGTCGAACTGGCTGTGACGCTTGTGATGGCAAGGACGGAGCGGTTGCCCGCACGGGCGGTTTGAGCGACCGGGCAGCCTGGCGGTTGAGTGGCCGTCCGCACGCGCTGACGGACGGAGCGGTTAAGCGGTGGACCGTCCCGGATACGGTGTGAAATAACTGAAGTGGGAGGCGTCATGAAAGGCTTTCTGAAGTACCTCTTGTTGCCGGCGTTGGTGCTCGGCGTGATCGCGAATATGAAGGACATCAAGCGCTATATCCGTATCCGCAACATGTAGGCGACAACAGTCAGGGAGGTGGCCATGAGCACGCAAACACAACCTGCCGGACAGTCTTCACCTCCACTCCCGGCGGTCCACGGACCTCTCGGCGAGGAAATCCGTGTGCGCGGACTGGTGCAAGGCGTCGGCTTTCGCCCGACCGTATGGCGGCTTGCGCATGCGTGCGGCGTGGTCGGCGACGTGCGCAACGATAGCGACGGCGTGCTGATTCATGCGTGGGGCGATGCGTGGACGCTGCAGCGCTTCATCGAAAGCCTGAGCGCGGAGTGTCCGCCGCTCGCACGCATCGACGCGATCGAGCGGCATCAACTGAGTGAAGCGGCCCAGGGCAGCGATTTCCGCATCGTGGCAAGCGAGACCGGCCATGTGCAGACCGGTGTCACGCCTGACGCAGTGATCTGCGCGGACTGTGCCGCCGAGATCGCCGATTCGGCGAATCGCCGTTACCGTTATCCGTTTACGAACTGCACGCATTGCGGGCCACGTCTTTCGATCGTTCAGGCCATACCCTACGATCGCGCCAACACAACCATGGCCGCGTTCGACCTGTGCGAAGCGTGCCGCGCCGAGTATGAGAATCCCGCCGACCGGCGCTTTCACGCGCAACCGGTCGCGTGTCCTGTATGCGGCCCGCGTGTCTGGCTGGAAAGCCGGCACGGCGCACGGGCTGACGGCGACGATCCCTGTCGTGCGGCAAGCCTGCTGTTGCGGCATGGTTCGATCGTCGCGATCAAAGGGCTGGGCGGCTTTCAGCTTGCCTGCGACGCTTGCGATGAGGCCGCGGTCGCCCGTCTGCGTCAATTGAAACGGCGCGAGCGCAAACCGTTCGCGTTGATGGCGCGCGATCTGCAGGCCGTACGCCGCTATTGCAAACCCGACGAGACGGAACTCGCGTTGCTGCATAGCGCGGCCGGACCCATCGTCATCCTGCGTGCCGACGGCGCGGAGTGCGTTGCACCTGGCGTCGCGCCGGGTGTGGGTACGCTCGGTTTCATGCTGCCGTCCACGCCGTTGCATCGTTTGCTGATGGAGTCGATCGACACGGCACTCGTGATGACGAGCGGCAACACGAGCGACGAGCCGCCGTGCATCGATAACGCCGATGCCCGAGCACGTCTCGGCCGCATTGCCGATGTCTTCCTGATGCACGATCGCGATATCGCACGCCGGGTCGACGATTCGGTGGCCCGCGTGGTGCAGGGCGAACCGCGTGTGTTGCGGCGCGCGCGCGGCTATGCGCCGGCACCGTTGCGGTTGCCGGCGGGTTTCGCCGAAACGCCGGCGGTGCTGGCAATGGGCGGCGAACTCAAGAACACCTTCTGTCTTGCGGGCAATGCACAGGCGATCGTCTCGCACCATCTCGGCGATCTGGAAGACGCGTTGACCTATGCGGACTATCGTCGCTCGGTGGCGCAGTATCTGCGCCTGTTCGAACATGAGCCGCAGGCGGTGGCGCTCGACTTTCATCCCGAGTACCTGTCGCGCAAGATCGGCTATGAACTCGCACAAACGTGGCAGGTCCCGGTGGTCGAAGTGCAGCATCATCACGCGCATCTCGCCGCGTGCATGGCGGAAAACGGCGTGGCGCTCGATGCGCTGCCGATGCTCGGCGTCGCACTCGACGGTCTCGGTTATGGCAACGACGGCACGCTGTGGGGCGGAGAATTCATGCTGGCGGATTACCGCAGTTTCACGCGTCTCGGCATGTTCAAACCCGTTGCGATGCCCGGCGGCACACGCGCGATCGACGAACCGTGGCGCAATGCTTACGCGCATCTGATGGCGGCATTCGATTGGCGCGGCTTCACGCGGCAATACGCTGGGCTCGACGTACAGCAGTTCCTCAGCAGCCGTCCGCGCGACGCGCTCGATACGATGATCGCGCAACGCGTCAATAGTCCACTGGCAAGCTCAGTGGGCCGTCTGTTCGACGCTGTGGCGGCGACACTCGGCGTGTGCCGGGAACGCGTGCTTTACGAAGGGCAGGCGGCTATCGAACTTGAGGCGCTGGTCGATCTGAACGCGCTGCGGAACGACAGCGACGCCCATGCGTACCCGTTTGAAATCATCAGCACCATGCCGGACGGTCTGCGTTGCATCGAGCCGCGGCCGATGTGGGAGACCTTGCTCGACGACCTGTTGCGCGGCACATCCGTGCCGGTCGTCGCGGCGCGGTTTCACAAGGGGCTGGCCATTGCGATCGTCCGAATGGTCGAATGCCTGGCCGACCTGCTGACAGGCCCGGTCGATGCACGCAGTGTGGTGTTGTCTGGTGGTGTTTTCCAGAATCGTATCCTGTTCGAACAGGTAGCCGGGCGGCTCGGCGCTGCGGGTTTTCGGGTGCTGACGCACCGGCAGGTGCCGGCCAACGACGGCGGGTTGTCGCTAGGGCAGGCGGTTGTGGCGGCGGCCCAGGGGCGCGAGGGGTTTTGAATGTGGTGTAGAGGCGGCGTGGAAGTAGCGATGTAGAGCCGGCCGTTCGGACGTAGCGGTGCAGAGGTCGCTGGGCGGAAGTAGCGGTGCAAAAGTAGCAGCACAAAAGCGGGCTGATGGGAGAACACCATGTGTTTGGGCATCCCGGGACAGATCGTCGAAGTGACCGACGCGGCGAACGATCTCGCGCTCGTCAACGTCGGCGGTGTGCGGCGCGTGATCAACATTGCCTTCGTGATCGGCGAGGGACGGACGGCGAACTCGTGCATCGGCGAATGGGTGCTGGTGCACGTGGGCTTCGCGATGAGCCGGCTCGACGAGCAGGAAGCGGCGCGCACGCTCGCGTTATTGCACGAACTGGGCGTCGCGCAGGGCGAGATGAATGACATCGCCGGGATGGGCGAACTGCGGGACGAACTGCGGGACGAACTGCGCGAAGAATTGCGCAGCGCGCCTTAAGCGTCTGATCGGAAGCCAACGGAGGCCGGCATGCCCGAACATGAATCCCTGCAGACGCTGTATCCGTTCCTGCACGGCGCACGCCAGGACGCGGACAAGCTCGACGCGGCGCTGCTCGATTCAGTGCGTCTGAAAGCAAAGGACAGCGTCGACACCAAACAACGCTTCTTCGACGAAAACGGCCCAGTAGTGGTGCGAATTGCTCACGCGCTTGCCGAGATGTACCGCCGCGACGGCAGGCTCTTCACCATGGGCAATGGCGGTTCGAGTTGCGACGCCTCGCATATCGCCGTCGAATTTTTGCATCCGGTGACCACGGGTCGCCCGGCACTCACCGCCATCAACCTCGTGGCTGACACGGCCATGATGACCGCGGTCGGCAACGATGTCGGCTTTAGCCATATTTTCGTGCGGCAGCTGGTGGCGCAAGGCCGGCGTGGCGACGCGCTAATCGGCGTGTCGACCAGCGGAAATTCCGAAAACCTGCTGACTGCCTTTGCGAAAGCGAAAGAGATGGGTCTGCTGACTATCGGATTGTCCGGTCACGATGGCGGACGCATGGCCACCAGTGCCGCTGTCGATCATTGCCTTGTGGTGAGGAGTGACAGCATTCATCGCGTGCAGGAGACCCACGTCGCGATTTATCACATTCTGTGGGACCTCGTGCACACGCTGCTTGCGGACGACCGCGGCGGCCTCGCCGGTTCGGCTGGCCTGGCCAGCTCGGCGGAGGGAGGTGCACCATGAAATACGTCGATGAGTTTCGTGACCCGCACAAAGCAAAAACGCTGGAGAAGGAAATCCGCGCGCTGGTGTCCCGCATCGAGCGTGCCAAACAACGGTCGCTGCAAATCATGGAAGTGTGTGGCGGCCATACGCATACGATTTTCCGCTACGGCATTCAGCAAATGCTGCCCGATACGGTGGAGTTCGTGCATGGCCCAGGTTGTCCGGTGTGTGTGCTGCCGATGGGCCGCGTCGACGATTGCGTCGCGTTAGCCGAGCGTCCGGAAGTGATCTTCACGACCTTTGGTGACGCGATGCGCGTACCCGGTTCGAAGAAGAGCCTGCTGAAAGCGAAAGCCGACGGCGCGGACGTGCGGATGGTCTATTCGCCGCTCGACGCCTTGAAGATCGCGCAACAAAACCCGGACCGGGAGGTGATCTTCTTCGGTCTAGGCTTCGAGACGACCATGCCCAGCACCGCGATGACGGTTCTGCAGGCGCATGCGCAAAAGATCCACAATTTCTCGCTGTTCTGCAATCACATCACGATCATCCCGACCATCAAGGCGATTCTCGATTCGCCCGATTTGCATCTCGACGGTTTTCTTGGCCCGGGGCACGTCAGCATGGTGATCGGCACACGGCCCTATGATTTTATCGCCCGGCACTATCGCAAGCCGATCACGGTGGCGGGATTCGAGCCGCTCGATATATTGCAATCGATGTGGATGGTGTTGCGGCAGATCGAAACAGGGCGCTGCGAGGTGGAGAACCAGTATGGCCGGATCGTGACCGAGGACGGCAATGCGCAGGCTTTGTCGGCGGTGATGCGCGTGTTCGAGACGCGCGAGTTCTTCGAATGGCGCGGACTGGGTTCTATCGATCACTCGGGGGTCAGGGTCCGTGAGACGTTTGCCGCTTTCGACGCGGAGCGCAAGTTCGACGTGCCAAACCTGAAGATCGCGGACCCGAAAGCATGCCAATGCGGTGAGGTGTTGAAGGGCGTGATCAAACCGCATCAGTGCAAAGTGTTCGGCACCGCCTGCACACCGGAGTCTCCGCTCGGCTCGTTGATGGTGTCGAGCGAAGGCGCCTGCGCGGCTTACTACAACTATGGGCGTATCGATACGTCGCGGATCGATGAGCGGCGCGTTGCGCGGCAGAGCGTGAAATCAGCCGACGCGACGGCCCCGGCGTGCCTTGGCGCAAGCGGCGTGGCCGTTATGCCTGATGTGCCTGCGCTGATCGACGATGCAGCCTATGCGTCCACCACGCGAGGCCATTCATGAACGACCGCGTGCCCGATCCTCAGCAGCCGATGGCACCCCGCCGCGTGGCGCACATACGCGACGCTTCCGTCAATCTCGCACATGGCGGCGGTGGCCGCGCGATGCGGGATTTGATCGAAGACGTTTTCGTCTCGACCTTCGACAATCCCACGCTCGCGGCGCTGGAGGATCAGGCCGTTTTCGCGCTCGCCGATCTTGCGACGCATGGGGACCGTCTCGCGTTTACGACCGATAGCTACGTAGTCGATCCATTGTTCTTTCCAGGCGGCGACATCGGCACTCTGGCTGTATCGGGAACGGTCAACGATCTTGCCGTATGCGGAGCAACACCGTTATATCTCTCATGCGCGGTGGTGATCGAAGAAGGCCTTGCCGTCGATATCTTGCGACGTGTTGCCGCGAGCATGCAGCGGGTCGCGCTCGAAGCGGGCGTCGCGATCGTGACGGGCGATACCAAAGTGGTCGAACGCGGCTGCGCGGACAAGCTCTTTATCAACACCGCCGGCATCGGCGTGGTGCGCCGCGACGTGTCGATTTCGGCTCGCAACGCGCGCCCTGGCGACGTTGTGATCGTCAACGGTTATCTCGGCGATCATGGCGCGGCGATTCTGGTCGCGCGCCAGCAACTTGCGCTGGAAGCCGATGTGGAAAGCGATTGTTGTCCGCTCAATGGGTTGATCGCGGTAATGCTCGATGCGTGCCCACAGATTCATTGTTTGCGCGATGCGACTCGCGGCGGCGTCGCGACCGTGTTGAACGAATTCGCACAGAGTTCGAACGTGACGATACGGCTGCGTGAAGCGGACCTGCCGTTGCGGGAGGAGGTCAAGGGCGCGTGCGAGATTCTCGGCCTCGATCCGCTGTATCTGGCTAATGAGGGCAAGCTGGTGGCCGTCGTGCCCGCCGATGCAGCCGGGCGGGTGCTCGCTGCCATGCGCGCGCATCCGGCTGGGCGCGAGGCGGCCGCAATCGGTACCGTAGAGGCAGGTGAGGCAGGTGCCGACGGTCTAGTCGTCATGCAGACCGCGTTCGGCGGCCAGCGCATCGTTGATATGCTGGTTGGCGAGCAGTTGCCACGTATCTGCTGATCGCTGGAGGAGTGCGCCATGCATGAGTTGAGCATTGCCAACAGCGTCGTCGAGATTTGCGCGGAACAGGCCAACGGCGCGCGCGTGAGAAGGGTGACGCTGGAGATCGGGCGATTGTCGGCGGTGATGCCGGACGCGATCCGGTTTTGCTTCGACGTCTGCGCGAAGGACACGGCGGTGGAGGGCGCGACCCTGGAAATCATCGAGATGCCAGGGCAGGCACGTTGCCTCGCGTGCGGCGAGACGCTCGACATCGATGTGCCGTTTGGGCAGTGCGAATGCGGGAGCGACAATCTCGAACTGATTTCGGGGCAGCAGTTGAAGATCCGGCAGATGGAGGTGGTGTGATGTGTACGACATGCGGATGCTCGAATACGCAGGGCGCGGCGGTGACCGATCTGGATGCGGAGGAGGCGGCGCAGGCGGAAGCGCAATCGCAAGCTACGCGAGAAGGCGCGGCAGTCGGCACGCGTGAACCGTCGTATCGGCGAGTGAGTGAACATGAGCAGGAGCATGCACACCTGCATCCGCAGAGCCACTCGCACGTGCACGGCCAGCCACATTCACACGACTCGCAGCATCCGCGCCATCACGAGCATGAACATTCGCACGACGGTGTCCTCGCGCATTCACATCCGCATGAGCATTCACATGACGGCGACCACGCGCACGGTCATACCCACACGCATGATCACCCGCACACCCACGGGAGCGAGCACGTCACGTCAATCACCTTGGAACAGGACATTCTGGCGAAGAATCAATTGCTGGCTGAGCGTAATCGCGGCTGGCTGGCGGGGCGATCGATTCTCGCGTTGAATCTGATGAGTTCACCGGGCGCGGGCAAGACTACATTGCTCGAGCGCACGATCCACGATCTTGGCGAGACGTTGCCGCTCACGGTGATCGAAGGCGACCAGGCGACGCTCAACGACGCCGAGCGGATTCGCGCAACGGGAGCACGTGTGGTTCAGATCAACACCGGCACGGGGTGTCATCTGGATGCGGAGATGGCGTCGCGAGCACTGACGCAGCTCGATCCGCCGATGCATTCGGTTGTGATGATCGAGAATGTCGGCAACCTGGTGTGTCCCGCGTTGTTCGATCTTGGGGAAGGGGCCAAGGTGTTGATTCTTTCCGTCACGGAAGGCGAGGATAAGCCGATCAAGTATCCGAATATGTTTCGGGCTTGTTCGTTGTTGTTGTTGAACAAGATCGATCTGTTGCCGTATTTGCGGTTTGATGTCGAGCAGTGTATTGGCTATGCCCGGAAGGTCAATCCTGGGATTGAGATTTTGCGGGTGTCGGCGCAGAGCGGTGAAGGAATGGACGCCTGGTATGCGTGGCTTCGGGCGATGCGGTAGGGGTTTTTGTGCCTGCTCGGCGCTTTTGTCAGTGTTCTTGGGGCTTTGGCCTTTCCTTGTTTTGTTAGTGGTCTATTAGCGTTGCCCCTGTGCGGGGCGGCACCTACTTCTCTTTGCCGGCTGCAAAGAGAAGTAGGCAAGAGAAAGCAGCTCAAACCGCTAATGCT
>NZ_VOSW01000077.1 GCF_009690905.1 Paraburkholderia madseniana | reverse complement strand
TGCAACCGGGGTGGGCTGGGGGCATGCAATCGGGCGGGTCGGTTCCTTCGTTGGGCCTGCGATTGGCGGAGGCTTGCTGTCGCTCGGTTGGCCGGTGCGCGAGATTCTCCTCACCGCCGTTGCGCCGGCCGGCGCGGCGATCCTCGCTCTCGGCGCCCTATCGTTGGTCGGTCGTAGAGCGGTTCAAAAGTTTCCCGATAACGCCGTGGTCGAGAACTGAGACTCGCCACGTCATGCTCCGCTGATTGACGAGTCGTCAATCGAACTCATGAACGCTCGAAAACGCCGGCGTGCCGCCGGCACTATCGACACACATGGGACAGCGCTCCCACATTCAGACTGCAAATCCAGCTATTTAATCCAACCCAAAGACACACTAGATCATGAAGATTATTGCTTACTCAGACGGTGGCCGCATCGCACTAGGAGTCGTCACCAGCCCGACCCATTTTGTTGCTGTCTCCGACATCGCCCCGGACCTGCCATCAAGCCTCATTTCAATCCTGGAGCAGGAGGATGGACTCACGCGGTTGCGGTTAGCGGCAGAAGGACGGCAAGGCGACCGGGCGCTCGCTGACGTCACACTCAAGCCCTTCCTGGACCGCCCGAACGCGATGTGGGCTTTGGCGTTGAACTTCAAGAGCCATATCGCGGAGACGGGACTTCAAACGTCGATGGAATTTCCCCACCTTTTCATGCGCACGGCTGCATCTTATGTCGGCGCCGGCGAGCCGATTCTGGCGCCGCCGGAATCCGTTGCGCGCGCGTTCGACTACGAGTGCGAACTAGGTGTTGTCATAGGCACGCCTGGTCGTTACATTCCGGTGGAGCGAGCGCTGGAACATGTGGCGGGTTACACCTGCCTCAACGAAGGATCGGTTCGCGAGTTCCAGATGCACAATCGTCAATTCGGCCTCGGCAAGAATTTCGAAGCATCGGGGTCCTATGGGCCGTGGTTGATGACCCGCGACGAATTTGGCGATCCTGCCACGCACTCCATCAAGACTCGCATCAACGGCGTCGTTCGTCAGAGCGCACCTCTCGACGATATGCTGTTGAGTGTTGCGCAAGTCATCAGCTATCTGAGTCAGGGTTATCGTTTGCGGCCAGGTGATCTGATTGCGATGGGCACGCCTGGTGCGTTGAAGGCTCAGCCGGATGATGTCGAGGGCAATGACCTCTCGCGTCAATACGGTCCCTTTCCCACACCGGGGCTGGTGCATATGCGGGCGGGCGACTGGGTCGAGGTGGAGATCGATGGACTGGGTGTGCTTGGCAATCCAGTAGCCGCCGATGCGTCCGTCAGTGAAAGCGGTTATGCAGTGCGGAAATCCGCGGCCTGATTCCGGCTAACGCAATCCTGCTTTCAGAGGGTGTGGGGATCATTCGAAACCCCCACACCCGTTCAGCCGCGCTGATTGTCCAGCGTCACCGAGTGCCTGCGAAACTCACTGGGTGGGACGCCCATGTGTTGTGCGAAGAAACGGGTGAAGTGGCTGTGTTCTTCGAACCCCAACTCTTCGGCGACTTCGGAAAGCGGTTTATCGCTAGCTCCAAGCAGCTGGATCGCATGAGACATGCGGACCCAATCTATATAGTGCTGCGGTGAAATGCCCATGCACAGTCGGAATTGCTGGAAGAATCTCGACCTGGACAAGCCGACTTGAGCCGCCACTTGGGCAACGGTGGGATTCGTCAGCGACGCGTGCTTGATGAAATCCAATGCTTTGCGGATGCGAAAATCGACCGGTCTGCCTGACGGGATGATGCCGGCCGTCAATGCGGGATCGGCAAAGTCCCGACCGAGTGCGGTCACCAGATCCGCAAGAATCGGCATGCAATTGTCATCCTGGGCGACCAGGTGGTTGGTGATCGCGGCGGCGATGCGATCCACGTGGTGCTGCACGTCCGGTGTGACGACGACCTCAGCCTTCGGGAAGATGCTTGCAGTGCCGCTTTCGGCGAGTTTCAATTGCTGGCGCAACCAGGGGGCTTCGACGACGAGGGAAAGGATCAGGGAAGGCTCGTCGTCGCTGCAGCTTTTTGAGTGTTCGACCCAAGGGTTCAGGCAGATTGCCCGCGCCGCTGTAAGCGTGCAATCGTCTGCGCCGATGCGGAAATTGCAGTTGCTTCCACCAAGCTTGAATAGGAACTGGTATTGGGAGTGAGCGTGCGCGACAAGCGGACGGCTAATGAAGTTCACCGTTGCTCGCCCGAAACTTCCTTGCAGAATCCAGACGGGCTTGTCTCCATCAATTGGTACTGTTGTCATACCCAACATTTCTCCACTTGGAACGAGGCAGCGCACGACGCTTTGCCGGGTTCCATGAACACAAAAAAAGACGCTTCGGTAAGCGGCGAGATCCTGCGGAAGGTCAGGAGATTGATAACTCGCACAGACGTCACTTAATCAAAAGTAAGGAGTGCAGTCAATGGGTAGAAACGTGCTCCGACATGCGTGGTGATTTCAGTGAGAATTTCAGAACGGATTTCAGAAAGTCAGGACGATTTGGCAAGCAATCGGTAATTTCGGTCAGGTGTTCCGGTGAAGGTCAGCTTATATTGATTCCACCGTGTTATTCGAAAGTAGGGATAGGCATGCCGTTTTTTGAACGAGAAGGGATACGCTTCGCATACGATGAGTTCGGCCCTGCGGGGGCACCTGTCGTTGTATTCAGCCATGGCTTCCTGATGGACGGCGATATGTTCCAGTCGAACATTGCGGAACTGGCGAATGAATTCCGTTGCGTCGTTTGGGACCAGCGAGGTTTCGGTGCAACCGGAGCCACGACCCGGGCCTTTAGCTATTGGGACTCCGCGCAGGATCTCATTGCCTTGCTCGATCATCTGGAGGTTGCCTCGGCATCGCTTGTCGGCATGTCTCAGGGCGGATTCATATCAATGCGTGCGGCGTTGCTGGAACCGGACCGCTTTCGGGCGATCGCCCTGATATCGACAAGAAGTGATGTCGACTCCGAAGCGGTCCAGCAGTCTTTCGAGGAACTGAAGGCGGAATGGGCACGTAATGGCGCGAAGAACGTCGCACAGAATCTGTCGGCGTTTCTGTTCGGTCCCGAGTACGCGGCATCGGTATGGATCCAGAAATGGATGAACGCTGGTTCGGATCACTTCGAACATCCCGTCAATGCCCTTGTCTCGAGGGACGACATCACGCCGCGCCTTGGCGAGATTACCCATACGTCGATCGTATTTCATGGACGCGACGATGCCGCCATCAGTCCTGACTGCGCAGAGGCGCTCGCCGCCCGGTTGCCGAACTGCAAGGATCTTGTATTGGTCGACCGGGCGGGGCACACGCCGAATTTAACGCATGCCGAGATCGTGAATCCGCCGTTACGGGATTTCCTGCTTCGCTACGCACGCTAAAACGAGCCACCCGCCTATCGCAGCTTACTTGCTGCCCGGTACGGTCTGATTGTTGTCTTGTGGCGCCTGAGCCGCTGTATTCTGATCCGCGCCGGCCTGGTTCGCGCTGGACGGTTGATAGCGGGTGTGTTCGTGGTCGTGATTGACGTGCATATGCTCGCTGGCAGAGACCGGAGTAAAAAAGGGCATGCTTAAAACCACGACCGCACAAAACGCAGTGACTTTCATGATGATCCTCTCCACTTGATCTGAAGCGCGTTGGGTTAGCGCCGTTTACATTCTATTCGCAGCGCGAGTCAGTGGAAGGTCGGGTTTGGCTCGATCTGAACGATCGCATTTAAATCATTCGTTTTATGGACAACAAGTTGATCGACATCGTGACCACCCGTCAGAACAACTGTTTCTGCCCGGACATCAAGGTCGTAAAGTCGTCCCGCAATAGCGGCAGGATCGCGTCGGCGACCGGTTGCAACTGCCGTGTCAGATAGTGTTCGTAGTCGATCGCCGAGCGCAACGTTTCGAGCGGTTCCGGTCCGGCGGTTGTCATCACATAGCTGATCCAGCCGCCGTCCTGGTATTGCAGCGGGCGCCCCTGTTGCCGGTTGAACTCGTCGGCCACACGCGCCGCGCGCACATGCGGCGGCACGTTGCGCTCGTAGTCGCCGAGCGAGCGGCGTAGCCGCTTGCGGTACACGAGTTGATCGTCGAGTTTTCCTGCCAGCGTATCGCGCACGTAGTCGCGCACATAGTCCTGATACGGCAATTGTTTGAAGATTCGCCGATAGAGCTCCTGCTGAAACTGCTGAGCGAGCGGCGTCCAATCGGTCCGCACCGTTTCGAGTCCCTTGTAGACGATGTCCTCGCTGCCGTCCGGCAAAACAGTCAGCCCGGCATAGCGTTTCTTGCTGCCTTCTTCGGCGCCGCGAATCGTCGGCATGAAGAAGCGCTTGTAGTGCCGCTCGAATTGCAACTCGAGTGCGCTCTCGAGTCCAAAACGCTCCTGCAGATTCTGCCGCCACCGCGCGTTGATATGCTCGACAAGCGCTTGGCCGATGCGACTCGCGTCTTCCTCGCTATGCGCGTGCTTCAGCCACACGAAGGTCGAATCCGTGTCGCCGTAAATGACCTCGTAGCCTTGCGCCTGAATGAGCTCACGCGTGGTGTGCATGATTTCATGGCCGCGCATGGTGATCGACGATGCAAGGCGCGGATCGAAGAACCGGCAGCCGGTGGATCCGAGCACGCCGTAAAAGGCGTTCATGATGATCTTCAACGCTTGCGAAAGCGGCTTGTTGTGCTCACGCTTGGCGGTTTCGCGCCCCTGCCACACCTGGCCGACAATCGACGGCAAACAATGGCGGGTGCGCGAGAAGCGTGCACCGAGAAAACCCGGCACTGATTGATCGTCGCCGGGATTGAGCATGCCTTCGACGAGACCCACCGGATCGATCAGAAACGTGCGGATGATCGACGGGTAAAGGCTCTTGTAGTCGAGCACCAGGACAGAGTCGTAGAGGCCAGGCCGTGAATCCATCACGAAACCACCAGGGCTCGCGGCGCCGGCCACGTCACCGAGATTCGGCGCGACGTAGCCTTGCCGATGCATCCGCGGCATATACAGATGCGTGAACGCCGCGACCGATCCGCCGCTGCGATCCGCAGGCAGGCCGGTGACCGTCGCGCGTTCCAGCAGAAACGGCAGCAACTCGGTCTTCGCAAAGATACGCGTGACCAGCTCGCAGTCTTTCAGGTTGTACTGCGCGAGCGCGGGCTTGTCCTCATCGAAGCGACGCTGGATTTCATCCATGCGCTGATACGGATTGTCGATGGATTTGCCTTCGCCCAACACCGTGCGCGAGACGTATTCGAGGCTGAACGAAGGGAAACTCCACGTGGCCGAGCGCAGCGCTTCGATACCGTCGATGATCAATCTTCCCGCGGCACCCGCGAAGAAATGGTTCTGTTTGTGGCCGTGCTCGCGCCATTCCATGACCGCGCCACCGCGGCCGAGCCGTAGCGGCACGCGATATTGTTCCGCGTGCTGCTGCAGCACACGCAAATCGAACTGCACGAGGTTCCAGCCGATGATCGCGTCGGGGTCGTGCCGTTCCAGCCACGCGTTCAGTTTTTCGAGCAACTGTGCGCGGGTTTCGCAGTATTCGAGGTCGAAGTCGACACCGCTGGGCTCGCCGTTCGGCGGCCCCAGCATATAGACCTGGCGCTGCCCGCAACCTTCGAGCGCGATCGAATAGAGTTCGGCGTGCGCACTGGTTTCGATATCGAGCGACACCAGCTTCAATGACGGGCGGTAGTTCGTGGCGGGCTTCAATTCGCCGTTCAGAAGCGGACCGCCATGCTGCGCGTCGCCGGCGAACCACACCGGCGCGGTAATGAAGCGCTCCATCATGTAGCGCTCGGGCGGGAAGATGTCGGCCTCGTACACATCGACGCCGCCTTGTTTCAGGCGTTTCTCGAAGCCCGTCAATTGACGGTACTGCGGGCAGTAAAGCCCCATCACCGGCCGCTGCTGGAAGTCGCACAGTTCGAGCGGACGCAGATCGAGCGGCGCCTCGCGGCGCAGGATGGTTTCCGCTCGCTCGCGGTGGTCGGCCGGAATAAACGCCACCGAAGGCTGAGGACGCAGGCGCACGTGACGGGGCCCGCCGTCTGTTGCCAGCCAGAAATCTACCTCCGTACCGGCGGGCGTATCCCGCCAGTGTCGGGTCAAAATGAAACCCTGTTCAAGCTCAGTCAAACTTCCACCTCTAAACGGGCGTCATCGCCTGGCTCGATTTTACCGTTATGCGCTTTGGGCCGTGCCCCCGCGGTTTCCGTGGCAGCGAAGGGGGCTGGGTTCGTCCGCATGGCACGTCTGGATGCAGACGCGCGGCGTAGTCTGTATCATCGTTTTGCAGCGATTCCTTCGGCGCAGGCCATGCGCCGGTCAAGTCTACTAAGAACGGAGTGAGCGATATGACGTTGAGCAAACTTGTTGTCGTGGTCGCGGTAGCTGCAACCAGCTTTGGTGCGCAGGCGCAAGTCGCCGGCACGCAACCCTTGAGCGTCACGGTCGAGCAGTCCAATGCGCTGCTGAGCGGCTGGAGCGTGAAGAAGAGCATTCTTGGCAAAGCCGTCTACAACGATCAGAACGAGAAGATCGGTTCGATCCGCGATCTGGTGATCGCGCCCGACGGCTCGCTGTCCGCTGCCATCGTCGCCGCCGGCGGATTTCTCGGCGTGGCATCGCATGACGTAGCGGTGCCGATCGCTGCGCTGGATATTCGCGGGGGGAATTTCTATCTGGCCGGCGCGACCAAGGACGCCTTGAAGGCGACGCCCGAGTTTCAGTACAACAAGGTTCAGGCCCCGCCGAAGCCTAAAAAGCTGACTGGCCAATAATGCCTCATGCCGGCGGATTCAGCGGCTGGGCCGCACCAGGTGGCTTCTGAACGGCTTCTGCGCGGCTGCTGCGCCGCTTCTGAATCCCGCGGCAAAAGATAACGGCGCTCGCGGCGCGAATCGGTAGTTGGCCCAAACCGCTTCACGCTTGCAGCGCCGTTTTGCCTTTAATGCGGGCCCCGTCGGGCCACTGCTCACGCTTCCAATGCGAGCGTGGCGAACGTGCCCAGCCAGTGTTCGCCCATATAGTCGCCCGCCACATGCGGCAGGGCGCTCTGAAGATGCCGCTCGGCCGAATCGAACAATGCCGTCCGGCGCACGTCGCCGGCAGGCAGTGCGCGCGCCAGCGACCGCTGGCACCATGCGCGGCTCAGATTCAGACCATCCAGGTGGGCGATCTTGCCGTCGGTACGGTCGGTCACGGTGACGGGTTCGAACAGCGTGGCGGGCTTCTTCGCGCCGAGATCGGGCAGAAAGCGCCTGAACCATTCGACGAATTGCGCGGGCGGCAACACGCGCCGCATCAATTCCGCTTCCATCAGCGAAGGCGACAAAAACTCGTCGCCGGCGGGCTCCCAGGCCTGACAGGCGACATCGTTCAGGAACCAGCGCTCCGCCGTATTCACCAGCAGCGCCTCGAGCGATTCACGCGAAGTCTGCCGCGCGAAATCTAGCGTGAGCGCTAGCGCGAATGCCATGTTGAAGTGCGTGCCGACGCGCAGCGGGTAGGTCGCTTTCGGCAGAAATTCCTCGAAGCGGCCGACAAAAGTCTCCGTAAGCGGCGCAAAGACCTTGGACCAGCGCGCGGCCTCCGACAGCTTCAGCGAATGGAGTTGCGCGCTCAGCGCGAGCAACCATGCCCATCCATAGGGGCGCTCGAAACCGCGATTGTGCGGCAGGTCGAGATACGCCAGCTCACCGGCCACATTCGCTTCGGTGAAATGCTCGTCGACCACCGCGACGATGCGCGCTGCTTCAGGCAGATCGGGAAAGCGGTCGAGCAGATGCAGGATCAGCCAGTAGCCGTGTACGCATGAATGCCAGTCGTAGCTGCCGTAAAAAATCGGATGCAATGCGCGCGGACCTTGCACGTCTTGCGGACCGGCGAGCGAGTGGGTCAGCTTGTTCGGATACTCGCGCGTGAGGTGGGCGAGCGCAAGATTGGCGAATTTGGACGCGAATTCGGGCGTGAGTTGGACAATCATCGGCGCCTCCTCAAAAGCGGAATACAGATAGGTACGACAGTATGATATTGACGACCGAGAATAGTAAAGCAGCCGGTCGCCGCGCCTTGATCAGGCCATTCTGGCCCTTCAGTTCCAGCAGCACGGCCGGCACGATATTGAAGTTCGGCGCCATCGGCGCCATCAAAGTGCCGCAGAAACCGCACAGTATGCCGATCTATCCAGAAAATGAATACAGACCATTCCAACATTTAATTTGTGGATATGTCGGGGGTCCGATATGGTTCAACGATCCATTCCACACAGGACCATGCGGCGCAACGAACGCAACCCGATCAGGGCGCGCTGGATGAGTCCTTGAGTCCTGATTTGCAGAGGCCAGAACCATGTTCGACCGCGTATTCGTCAATGCCGTAGACGCCGACGGCAACCCGCTCAACCTCGCCGTGCGTGAGGGGCGCTTTGTCGCCATCGGTCCGGAACGTTCCGCGATCGGCGGCGCGGAGGTCGTCGATCTGGCAGGCCACCTAGTGTTGCCCGGGTTCGTCGACGGACATATTCACCTCGATAAAAGCTTCGTTGGCGATCGCTGGCGTCCTCATCGTCATGTCGCGAGCCTGCGTGAGCGTCTCGCTATCGAAAAGCAGGAACTGGCAAGCGCCGCGCCTATCGTCGAGCGCGCCGATGCGCTGATCCGCCAGGCCGCGTCGTACGGCACCATTGCGATGCGCAGTCATGTCGACGTCGACGCGACGACGGGTCTGACCAACCTGCATGCCGTGATGGAAGCACGCGAGAAATGGCGTGGTGTGGTGGATATCGAACTCGTTGCGTTCCCGCAGGCGGGCGTCGTGTCGTGTCCGGGCACGGCGGAGGTGCTCGATGCAGCCGCCCGTGAAGGCGCGCAGGTGGTGGGCGGAATCGATCCGACAACGCTGGATGGCGACGCCGAAGGCCAGCTCGATATTGTCTTCGGCATTGCTGAAAAGCGCGGCGTGAAGATCGATGTTCACCTCCATGAGCCGGGGCAGCAGGGGATCGAGCAGCTACACCGCATTGCCGCGCGTACCCATGCATCGGGGTTGAACGGCCGTGTATCGGTGAGCCACGCCTACGGGCTCGGCGATGTCGCGCCCGAGGTGGTGGATCGTGTCGCCGCCGCGCTTGCGGAAGCCGGGGTATCGATCATGACGAATGCGCCGGGCGACCGCGCGTTCCCGCCGATCCTGCAACTCCGCGCAGCCGGTGTGCGCGTGTTCACCGGTAACGACAACATTCAGGACGCATGGTGGCCGTATGGCAACGGCGACATGTTGCAACGAGCCATGCTGGTTGGTTATCGCTCCGGTTTTTATACCGATGAAGAACTGCGCGTTGCGCTCCACATGGCGACGGAAGCGGGCGCGGCCGTGCTGGAGAAAAGCAGCTACGGACTGAAGGTCGGCAATGAGGCGACCTTCATCATCGTGAAAGCGCCGAACGCCGCCGCTGCCGTTGCTGCGGCGCCGGCTGATCGGGCCATCGTCCGAAGCGGGCAATTCTGGGGCGATTCGTCCCGTTTGCTGTTCAAGGTCACGACGGCCGGACAGGGCTTTGTCGACTGAGTGCATCAATCAGCTCGCCGTCGCGCGCAACGATGCGTCCGTTCGCGATAACCAGGCGGCGCCTGGGCCGGGCAACCACGGCATGCGCGACGCATTCCGCATCGACCAGCACGAGGTCCGCGCGTGCGCCGACACGCAGGCCATAGTCGGCAAAACCGCAACCTCGAGCGGCAGCGTCGCTCACGCAGTCGAAGGCAATCGCGAGATCGTCGTCGCGTCGCAAGTCGTAGCGCATGCCGATCAGCATCGCGCGCTCGAGCATGTCCGGCACGCCGTACGGCGACCAGGTGTCGCGAATGCCATCGTTGCCGCCGAAGATCGTGATGCCATTGTCCCTGCAAACCTTGAGCGGCGGAACGGGGCGAGACGGCGGCGCGCTGGTCAGAAGCGCTACACGCAGATGCGCGATCCGTTCGAGCAGCGCGTCACGCTCACGTTCCGGTAGTGCGCCGAGGCAGAATGCATGGCTGACGACCACCTGACCCTGCATGCCCATCGCCTCGACGCGATCGAGCAGCAGCTTCAGCGTGAATGCGCCGACCTCACCGGGTTCGTGCAGATGGATATCGATCGGCTTGCGGTAGCGCTCCGCCAGCTCAAAGGTCGCGTTCAGCGACGCGACGGGATCGCCGTCGATCAAGGCAGGATCGAGTGCGCCGAGTACGTCGGCGCCTGCGTCGAGCGCGCTGCCGAGCAATTCGACCGTGCCGGGACGGATCAACATGCCTGACTGGGGAAACGCGACGATCTGCATGTCCAGCACCTCGCGCATCGTCTGCCGCGTGCTGAGCACGCCTTCGATATAACGCAGCCCGGCGTCGGTATCCACGTCGACATGGGTACGCAGACGCGTCGTGCCTGCCTGCACGAATGCCCGCGCCAGAGCGAGCGACTGGCTGGCCGCATCGTGTCCCGATGTCTTACGCCATTCGCGCTCGTTGCTAATCCGGTCGGTTAGTGCGGGTCCGACCTCGTTGCGATACCACGCGCGGCCCCAGTGGCTTTTGTCGAGGTGCGTGTGCCCTTCTACGAAACCCGGCAGCAGCAACGCGCCGCCGCCGTCTTCAGTCAGCGCGCCAGGTTGCGCTTCGACATGCGAGCCGAGCGCCGCGATGCGACCGTCGGCGATGCCTACGGAAACCGGTTGGCCGTCAGCCAGCCGGACGTTGGAGAGAAGAAGAGAGCGAGTCATGGTGGTCATGCCGATTCGACGGAAGTGGCGATACGGGCCCGTGCGCCGCTTCGTCGCGGCTGCCGAGGAATGGCTTGATGTTATCCATCTCACCCGGCATTCGAAAATTAAATGTTCAAATGCATGTTAGTTGGAAATTGGATAGCATTGGTTAGATATATGCCGTTATCAGGCGCTGCGAGGCTCGATGAAACCCAACGCCAAAGCACGTACACCGCTATTCGATCTGGATCTGCTGAAGGCCATCGTCATGGTGGCCGATTGCGGCACCTTTACTGCGGCTTCCGCACGGCTTCATTCCACGCAGTCCACCATTAGCCAGAAGGTGCGGCGTCTCGAGGATATGGCGGGGCACAAGCTACTCGAGCGCGGCAGTCGCGACGTGAGTCCGACCGATGCCGGCGAAACCTTGCTCGCCTACGCGCGCCGCATGCTTGCTCTCAACGATGAAATGATTGAAGCGCTGTCGGGCGCGACGGTGGGGCTGACGGTCCGGCTGGGCGTGCCGGAAGATTTCGTCGGCGGACCGACAACCCATATGCTTGCCGCGTTCAACCGCAAGCATCCGCAGGTCAAGCTGGAAGTGACCAGCGGATTGAGCCGCGACCTGAGCAATAGCTACGATCGCGGCGATCTGGATCTGATTCTCGTGAAGCAGCGGCGCAATAGCCGCGAGGCCGTGGCGTGTTGGCCGGAGCAATTGAGGTGGATCGACAGTGCGAAGAACCCTTCAATCCACCTCGATCCGATTCCGATCGTCGCGTTTCCGCCGCGCGGGTTATACCGTGACGACATGACCAACGCGATCGAAGGACTCGGGCGCCGCTGGCGGATGAGCTTTATCAGTTCGAGTTTGAGCGGAATCCAGGCAGCCGTTGCCGATGGTCTCGGGATCAGTCTGCTGCCCGCGCGCGCGGTGCTGGCGGATCACGCCGTGCTGACATCGAAGAGCGGGTTGCCTTCGATCGAAACCATGGATATTGCGCTGCTGCATCGTCCGACGGCGGATGCCGCTGTTAAGGAGCTCGCGCGTGCGTTGTCGCGGATGTTTGGGCCGCAGCGGCGATAACGTCTGCTTGGGTGCCCGCAGCAAGGTATTCAGCGATCGCCTTTTGCTAACATGCCAGGCAGAAGCAAGCAGCAGATTCTGCTGTCGGTGTGCGCGCGAGCAACAGAGATTGCCGATGCGGTGGGCAACATAAGTAACGGTTGCTGGGCGCGCCCAATAGACTATGTCTAGCTCGCCAACCAACAGGAGGAGTTACTGTGAAACTGACCGACTTCGATACACTGACTTTCGATTGCTACGGCACGCTCATCGACTGGGAAACGGGTATTTTCGAGGGGTTGCGTCCTCTGCTCGAACGCGTCAACCCACCGCTGACGCGGGATCAGGTTCTTGAAGCACACGCACGTCATGAGTCGTCGCAGCAGGCCTACACGCCGGCGAAGCGCTACCAGGAACTGCTGCCTATCGTGTACAAGCGACTCGCCGAGGAATGGCAGGTGCCTTTCACGTACGAGGAGTGCCTCGCCTACGGCAAGTCCGTGCGCAATTGGCCGGCATTTGAGGACTCGGCGAGCGCGCTACAGTATCTGAAGAAGTACTACAAACTGGTCATCCTGTCGAACATCGACAATGACAGCTTCACGTACAGCAACGCGAAGCTTCAGGTCAAATTCGACGCGATCATCACCGCAGAGGACGTCGGCTCCTATAAACCGTCGCCGCGAAACTTCGAGTACATGCTGGACAAGCTGGAAAAGCTGGGTGAGCGCGGTATCCGGAAGGAGAAGATCCTCCACACCGCCGAGAGTCTGTTCCACGATCACAAGCCCGCGAACGCGTTCGGGCTTGCATCGTGCTGGATCTATCGCCGCCATTCGCAAACCGGTTTCGGCGCGACGATGAACCCCGGTGAGCAACCCACCGTGAACTTCCGTTTCAACAGCATGGCCGAATTCGCGAAGGCTCACCAGGAAGCGCTGCTGCAGAAGTAAGTAGTCGATAAATTTACTGGCCTTAGTGCCGGTTTGATTTGCCGCGCCGGTGCCGGCGCGGCGTGTTCCGCGCAAGCTGGAACACCCCAGTTAAGGAGCCCTTCATGCGGCTGACGGATTTTAAGGCCCTGACATTCGACTGCTATGGCACCCTGATCGACTGGGAATCGGGCATCGTCGCGGGTCTGTCGGTATTGGTCTCATCGCTTCACCCGCCATCGACGCGCGACCAGGTGCTGGAAGCGCACGCCCGCCACGAGTCATATCAGCAGAACGCGACGCCCGACATGCCGTACAACCGGCTGCTCGAGGTGGTCTACAAGCGGCTTGCGGAAGAGTGGAGCGTCAGCTACACGCGCGAGCAGGCGGAGGCTTATGGTCGTTCGGTCCGCAATTGGCCTGCGTTCCCGGATTCGGCAAGTACGCTGCAGTATTTGAAGAAGTACTTCAAGCTGGTCATCCTATCGAACGTGGATAACGAGAATTTCACATACAGCCGCGCCAGGCTGCATGTGCCCTTTGACGTCGTCGTCACGGCTGAGGATGTGGGAAGCTACAAGCCGTCGAGCCGTAATTTTGAATATATGCTCGACGTGCTGTCGACACTCGGCGTGCGTAAGGACGAAATCCTGCATGTCGCGGACAGCATGTACCACGATCATGAGCCAGCCAACCGGTTGGACATTCGTTCATGCTGGATCCATCGGCGCTTCGAGCAGCGCGGACTCGGCGCGACGATGCGCACATTCGCGGAGCCGTCTGTCGATTTCAGGTTCACCAGCATGGCGCAGTTCGTCAAGGCGCATCACGAGGAGCTTTCCCGCGTTTAGCGGGAAAGCCGGTTCGCCCGCCGATTCGAGAACAGAACGATATGAGCAACCGACCAAAACTCGACCGGATCGACATCAAGATCCTCGCCGAATTGCAGAGGAACGCCAACATCACCAACGCGAATCTCGCGGCCGCGGTCGGCCTTTCTGCGAGCCCATGCCTGCAGCGCGTCAAGCGCCTTGAATCAACCGGTGTGATTTCGGGGTACGGTGCGCACGTGAACGTCGCGAAAGTGACCAGCATCGTGTCCGTGTTCACGGAAATCATGCTGCATGACCATCGGCGCGATGATTTTGTGCGTTTCGAGGCGAACGTGCGCGATTTCGACGAAATTACCGAATGTCACCTGGTGAGCGGTGGGTACGACTACCTGCTCAAGTTTGTCGTCAAGGACATCGGTCACTACCAGGAAGTGATTGAACGCCTGCTCGACCGCAATCTCGGCATCGAGAAGTATTTCAGTTACATCGTGATCCGTTCGCCGTTCGTCAAGCACGGAGTGCCTCTCGACAAGTTGCTGACAGATAACGACTGAAGCTACGCAATGATCGTGGGAAACACTGGCAGATCTCCCGTACAGAGGGTTCCGACGCCACGAGAGGACAACAACCGGCGCCTGAAAACCTGCCTAGAACAACTCCAGAATCCGGTGATACATCATCCCGAGTTCCAGCGCCGGCCCGCGCAATGCCGGCCCACCCGGAAAGCGCGCATGCCGCAACTGCGCGAACAGATCGAAGGCTGCGGTATCACCGGCCATGGCTTTAGCAATCACGCGCCCAGCAATCCCGCTCAACGCCACGCCGTGACCTGAAAAGCCCTGCACGTAGAAATAGTTCGGATCGATCGAGCCGAAATCGGGCGCACGATTGCGCGTCACGTCGACAAAACCGCCCCACGCATAGTCGATTCGCACATCGCCTAGCTGCGGGAACACGCTGATCATGCGCTTGCGGATTTCCTCGCAGAGTTGCACGGGCGACGCGCCGGTCGAACTCGCGCGGCCACCGAACAGCACGCGATGATCAGCCGACAGACGGAAGTAATCGAGGAAGAAGTTGTTGTCGCAAATCGCCTCACGTCCTTTGATCAGTGCGTCGGCGCGCGCCTGACCGAGCGGTTCCGTCGCAACGATATAGGACGCGATCGGCGCGATGCGTGCGGCCACCGGCGCCGGCAACACGTCGCCGATCGTGGCATTGCCGCATGCCGCGACGAAGCGGCAGCGTACCTCGCCATTAGCGGTCCGCACGACGGGCCGTGCACCACGCACGACTTCGATCACCGGCGAATGCGCGAACAGTTGCGCACCTTCACGACGTGCCGCATCGGCGAGACCGAGGCAGTATTTGAGCGGATGCAGATGGCCGGAAAACGGATCGTAGACGCCCGCCAGATAACGTTGCGAAGCGACGCGTGAACGCACTTCATCGGTATCGAGCCACGAGAGTTTCGTATAGCCCCAGCGTTGCGACGCCGATTCCATCCACGAACGCAAATCCGGCACACGCTTCGGTTTGGTGGCTACCGTGAGATAGCCGGAGGTGAAATCGCAATCGATGCCGTAGCGTTCGATGCGCTCGCGCACGAGAGCCACGCCTTCCACCGACATCGCCCACGCGGCGCGTGCGCCGTCGAGCCCGAGTTGCCGTTCGATGATCTCGTCTTTCGCGAAACCGACTAACGTCTGCCCGCCGTTGCGACCCGACGCGCCCCAACCGGGACGATGCGCATCGAGCACGACCACCGACAATCCGCGCGCCCGGCATTCCAACGCCACCGACAAACCGGAGAAGCCCGCGCCGATCACGCAGACGTCGGCCTCCAGCGTGCCGTCGAGCATCGGATCGTCAGCCGGCGGACGCGCGGCGCTCGCCTCGTAGTAGGAGTTGGCGATCAGCGCATCGGCGCGGTGGTCGAGGGTGTTGAAGCCGGGAGTCGGTGCATTCATCAAAGCAGGTCCTTCATTCGATACCAGGCCATCGCAAGTACGAGGGCAGGGGTGCGCAGTGTAGCGCCGCCGGGGAAGTCGCGGTGACGAATCTTGCCGAACAGATCGAAGCGCGACGCCTGGCCGTCGATCGCTTCGGCGATCAGCTTGCCCGCGAGCCCGGTGGTGTTCACGCCGTGACCGGAGAAGCCCTGCGCGAAATACACCGTAGGCGATAGCCGGCCGAAATGCGGCGCGCGATTCATCGTGATGTCGACGAAGCCGCCCCACGCATAGTCGATTTTGACATCGTCGAGTTGCGGGAAAGTCTTCAGCATATCGCGGCGCATCGCTTCACCGAGATTGCGCGGCGCGAACGTCGAATAGCTGACTTTGCCGCCCCACAGCAAGCGATTGTCCGGGGCAGGGCGGAAATAGTCCAGCACGAAGCGGCTGTCGCACACGGCCGCTTTCGCCGGCATCAGCGCTTCGGCGCGATCGGGGTCGAGCGGTTCGGTGGCGATCACGTAGGTGCCCACCGGCATGATCTTGCTGGCGAGATCCGGCGCGAGTTGGCCGAGATAGGTGTTGCAGGCGAGCACGACGAATTGCGCATTGACCTTGCCGCGCGCGGTTTCGGCCACATGCCGGCCGTTTTCCTGACGCAACGCCGTGACGCAACTGTCTTCGAAAATCTGTACGCTGGCCTCGCGTGCCGCGCGCGCCAGACCGAGTGTGTAATTCAGCGGATGCAGATGGCCGCTGTCCGCATCGAACAATCCACCGAGGTAGCGCTGTGATTGAACATAGTTGCCGACGCCATCGGCATCGACATAACTGAAACGGTCATAGCCGAAGCGCCGTTGCGCTTCGTCGCGCCATTTCTGGAGCGCGTCTGTATCGCGCGGCTTGTTCGCCGCGGTCAGGTAACCGATGGTCAGGTCGCAGTCGATCTGATGCTTCGCGACGCGTTCCTTGACGATATCCAGGGTTTCGAGCCCCATGTCCCAAACACGCTTCACGTCATCCGCGGGCATGAACTTCGCGAATGTGTCGATATCGCAGGCAAAGCCGCCGATCAACTGGCCACCATTGCGGCCGCTCGCGGCCCATCCGACTTTCGATGCTTCGAGCACCGCGACAGAATGACCGCGCTCGGCGAGGTTCAACGCAGTCGAGATGCCGGTGAGGCCTGCGCCGATCACACAGACGTCGACGTTGAGCGTTTCTTCGAGGGGAGGGTGGCGGGTGGTGTCGTTTGCGGTTGCTGCGTAATACGAGGCGACGTGAGGCTGGTTCGAGAATTGGAGCATAGGCAGAGCATGCGGAAGAGGCCTTGGCGCGTGGCCCGCAGTGAAGCCGGGCCACGCGATGAGGCGGGTCGTGTTAGAACGAGTAGATGAACTGCGTCGCGAGCAGGTCGTTGGACTTGCCGTACGAGCCGTCGTTCTTCAGGAACACCTGTTTGTTCGCCCAGTCGTGACGATATTCCACCTTGACCGTGATCTGCTGGGTCGGGAAGAACAACAGGTCGAGTGCGACGTCCTGACGGGTGGCGCCCTTGCACTCGAAGCCGTGATTCGACGAGTTCGCGAAGCAGTCTGCGCCGATGCCGAAGCCGTCAGCCGTATCCATGCCGTTGCCATTCAGCGCGATGCCACCGCCGCCGCCGCCGTTCTTGCTGTCGACGAGCAGGTCATAGCGTGCCGTCACGCCCATACGGCCCACCACCGGCATGCTGAACTTGCGGTGCGCGAGCAGCGAGAGGCCGTACCACTGCGCCTGGCCGCCGTTGTACGCGGCGTTCTGTTGCTGGCCGTAGTCGAGTTCGGCGTTGTACTGCACGTCGGCGAGCGTGTAGGTCAGGTCGGCTTCCGTGAAGAAGAACGTACCACCCGAGCTCGGCGACTGGCCGCCTACGCCGTAGACGAACGAACCCGGAATCGGGTTGCCGTTGGCATCGAGTGCCTGGGCGCTAGGCAAAGTCTGACGCCCGATATTGAACGACCCACCAATATCCAGTGCGCTAGACCAGGTGTAGTCGACCCGCGAAGTGAAGGTCGGGATCTTGTTGCTGGTCGTGATTGGATCGCCCAGCGCGTTGGTGCCGACCTGCGTCGTCGCGCCGTACGTGCGGTACTGCTCGTTGCCGAGGAAGAACTTCCACGCCCAGTTACCCGTCGTATAGTTCGCTCCGATACCGATGTAGCTGCCCGGATCCGAGAAGTCATACAGCAGGTTGTGCGTCAGCGTCAGCATCTGGTTCGATTGCTGCACTTCGTAACCGCCGAAGCTCGGAATCAAACCGGCAACGAGCGTCGTCGTCGCCGTCAACGGCACATTGATGACCGCCGTGTTCAGGATGTTGTTGCCGATATTGCCATGCTCGTTCGCAAGCAGCGTAATACCGTTGCCGCGGTTCGGCATCAAGGTGATTTCGGCCGACGGCGCCATCGGGCCGACACCGAAGGTCTTCTTGATGTCTAAGTACAGATCGCCGAACGTGCTGTTGAAGTAGTTGTAGCTATTTTCGTGGTTCGCGAACAGGAACGACGAGCTGCTCTGCGCGCGGTTATACAAGTAGGTCGGGTCGATATAACCAGTCACCGACAAGCCGGCGATCGGCCCTGTGTTCGCCGCATCCACCAGCGAGTCGACCTTCAACTGCTGATTGGCGATCTGCTGCTTCATCGAATCGACCTGATCGTTGGTCAGCGTCGCCTGCGCCTTGCCGTAATCCGGCGAGGAGATGTCGACCGGCGCCGCCACCACAGCGGGAGCCGGAGCCGGTGCCGCGGTCGCTGCTGCCGCCGCCTTCGGCTTGGACGCTACCTCGGAACGCAACTGCTTCACCTCCTTTTGCAGTGCGTTGAGCTGGGCCTGTAGCGCCTTGATCTGGTCGCTGGTGGCGTCTGCCATGGCAAAGCCTGGCAAACTCCCCGCCACCAACAGACAGATGAGCTTCTTTCTCATGCAAATTCTCCTTATTGGTCGTATTGCAAAAGGACTTCTTATGCGCGTGCCGTATCGAGCGACTTCCGTACGGCGGCTTGTTGTGGTGCTGACGGCAAGGGGTCGGCGGCTTCGGCAAGTGCGAAAGCCATCTGCATGTCGCGGTTGCGCTTGCGCTCACGCACTTGCATCCAGCGGTTGACGGCGATCACGCCGATCGTCACCGTAGTGATGAAGATCGTGGCGAGCGCATTCATTTCCGGATTCAGGCCGAGGCGCACACGCGAGAACACGACGAGCGGCAGCGTGGTCGAACCAGGGCCGGACAGGAACGCGGAAAGCACGAGGTCGTCGAAAGACAGCGTGAACGACAGCAGCCAGCCGGACATCAGGGCCTGCGAGATCAGCGGCCGCGTGATCAGGAAGAACACCTTGAAGGGCGTCGCGCCGAGATCGAGTGCGGCTTCTTCGAGCGACTTGTTGAGCTCCTTCACCCGCGATTGCACGATGATCGCCACGTACGACACGCAGAGCATCACGTGGCCGATCCAGATCGTGAAGAGGCCACGGCCCTTCGGCCAGCCGAGCATCTGTTCGAGCGCGACGAACAGCAACAGCAGCGAGATGCCTTGAATCACTTCAGGAATCACGAGCGGCGCGTTGATCATGCCGGCGAACAGCGTGAAGCCCCGAAAGCGCCCGAAGCGGGCCAGCACGAAGCCTGCCCACGTACCGATCACTACCGATGCACACGCGGTCAGCAGACCGATTTTCAGCGACAACCACGCTGCACTGAGCAGTTCCCCGTCTTGCAGCAGCGCGCCATACCACTTGAGCGAGAAGCCGGACCAGACCGTGACGAGCTTCGACTCGTTGAACGAATACACCACCAGGCTGATGATCGGGATATACAGAAACAGAAATCCGAACGTCAGCACGCTATTGGAAAGCGTTCTATTAGGCTTGATCATTTCGCACCTTCCAGTTCCTTGACCTGGTAGTACTGGAACACGGCCATCGGCACGAGCAGCAGTAGAACCATCGCGACGGTGACAGCGGATGCCATCGGCCAGTCCATATCATTGAAGAATTCATCCCACATCACGCGGCCGATCATCAGCGTGTCGGCGCCGCCCAGCAGTTCAGGAATCACGTACTCGCCGACCGCCGGAATGAACACCAGCAGACTGCCGGCGATAATGCCGTTCTTCGACAGCGGCAAGGTGATGCGCGTGAACGCGGTCCACGGTTTGCAACCGAGGTCGTAGGCCGCTTCGAGCAGCGTCAGATCCATCTTCACCAGGTGCGCATACAGCGGCATCACCATGAACGGCAGGTACGAATAAACCATGCCGATATAGACGCCAATATCCGTGTGGTAGAGGCGCAACGGCGAATGAATCATGCCGATGGCCATCAGCGTGTGATTGAGCAGGCCGTCGTCCTTCAGAATGCCGATCCATGCATAGACGCGGATCAGGAATGACGTCCAGAACGGCAGCATCACGCCCATCATCAGCAGGTTGCGCTTGGTGGGTTCCGAGCGGGCGATGTAGTACGCAATCGGGTAGCCGATCAACAGGCAGAAGAAGGTCGAGACTCCGGCCATTTTCAGCGAGCTGATGTACGTGGCAACGTACAGATCGTCCTGCAGCAGGAAGGCGTAATGGCTGAGCTGCATGGCGAAGTGCACCATGCCGTCCTTGACCGTCACGAGATCCGTGTACGGCGGAATGCCAAGGCGCAGATCGGCGAAGCTGATTTTCAGCACCAGCACGAACGGCAACGCGAAGAACACGAAGAGCCACATGAACGGCACGCCGATCACGGTCGTACGGCCAGACGGCACCAGTATCGAGAGGCGTTTTTTCAGCGAGCCGAGCAGACGGCTGCCGGACGGCGCGCCCAGCACCGCGGGGGAGGAGGTAGTGGGATTGCTCATTGCGTCAGCACCACGCCGCTAGCCGGCGACCAGTAGACGAACACGTCGTCGTTATAGGACGGCGCACCTTCGCTCATGAGGTGCGAGCTGGAGAGATTCGACACGACCGTCTTACCGCTCGGCAGGCGCACGTGATACAGCGAATAGCTGCCCATGTACGCGACGTCCGACACCACGCCGCGCGCCCAGTTGTGCGGCGTCGAGGGCTTGTCGAGCGAGACTTTCACGCGTTCCGGGCGCACGGAGATGCCCACCGGCATGCCGAGCGGGCCGGTAATGCCGTGGCTCACGTAGATGCGCGATTCGAGGTCTTCGCTTTCCACGAAGATATGGTCCGGCTCATCCGCGACCACGGTGCCTTCGAACAGGTTGGTCGAGCCGATGAACTCGGCCGAGAAGCGGCTATTCGGAAACTCGTACACCTGGCTGGGCGAGCCGATCTGCACGATGCGGCCTTCGCTCATCACGGCGAGGCGCCCGGCCATGGTCATGGCTTCTTCCTGATCGTGCGTCACCATCACGCAGGTCACATCGACCTTCTCGATGATGTTCACCAGTTCGAGCTGGGTCTTCTGACGGATCTTCTTGTCGAGCGCCGACATCGGCTCGTCGAGCAGCAGCAGCTTGGGGCGCTTGACGAGCGAGCGGGCCAGCGCCACACGCTGCTGCTGTCCGCCGGACAACTGGTGCGGCTTGCGTTGCGCGTATTTGCTCATCTGCACGAGATGCAGCGCGTCGGCAACACGCTCCTTGATCTCGTTCTTCGGCGTGCCTTCCTGCTTGAGGCCGAAGGCGATATTCGCTTCGACGCTCATGTGCGGGAACAGCGCATACGACTGGAACATCATGTTGACCGGCCGCTTGTACGGCGGCATCGCGGCAAGGTCTTCGCCGTCGACGAAAATGCGGCCGGACGTGACCGACTCGAGCCCTGCGAGCATGCGCAGGAGCGTGGACTTGCCGCAGCCGGAGCTGCCGAGCAGTGCGAACAATTCGTTCTTCGCAATGCTCAGATTGACGTTGTCGACAGCGGTGCTGTCGCCGAATTTCTTCACGACATTTTCGATGCGAACGAATTCGTCCGATTTCGATTTTGTCGTCGGTGCGGGGCGGGCCATCTGGGTGGCGCCGGCTACGCTATGTGATGTCGTCGAGTTCATGATGTAACCATTCCTTGCGGATCGCGAGCGCAAGTGTCTCCATACGAGTCGCGGGAAGCGGCTCGCAAGATGCGCTGCGATCGGAAAACATGGGACTGCGCGCCAGTGGGACGCTAATAGCACGCAGGCTGACTACCGTTACTGCCATTCATGCGCTCAGGGTTCGAGCGATCCCTGAGCGCGGGATCGATTCTTTTTAGTTTGGCTTAAATCAGTGGCCGGTTTTAAGCTGCGCCCAAAGACGATTTTCAAGGCGCAGAATGTCGGTGGGCATCGGTTTCATCAGTGTCATCTTGCTCAGCACTTCGTCGCCCGGATAAACGGTCGTATCCTGTGCGACACCCGGAATGACGAACTGGCGCGCGGCCTTGTTCGCGGTCGGGTAGAACACTTCATTGGTAATCGCTGCGTTGACCTTCGGATCTTCGATGTAGTTGATCCACTTCAGCGCGGCTTCGGGATGCGGTGCGTCTTTCGGGATCACCATCACGTCGAACCACAGCAAACCGCCTTCCTTGACGTTCGAGAATTTCACCTGATACGAACGCTTGGCTTCCGCGGTACGGCGGCTGGCGATGCCGACGTCGCCGGACCATGCCACCGCGACGCAGATGTCGTTGTTTGCGAGGTCGTTGATGTAACCCGACGAATTGAATTGGGTGATATACGGGCGGACTTTCTTCAGCACTTCGAACGCGGCCTGATAATCGGCGGGGTTCGTGCTGTTCGGATCCTTATGCATGTATTGCAAGGTGGCGGCGAACACGTCGACTGCCTGATCGAGGAACGACACGCCGCAGCCTTTCAGCTTCGACAGGTTGGCCGGGTCGAACACGAGTGCCCAGCTATCCACCGGCGCATTCGCACCGAGCGCCTTCTGCACGGCTTGCACGTTGTAGCCGATGCCGTCAGTACCGTAGGCCCAAGGCACACCGTACTGGTTGCCCGGATCGGCATCGGAGATCATCTTCATCAGCACAGGGTCGAGGTTCGACAGGTTCGGCAGCTTTGACTTGTCGAGCTTCTGATACACGCCGGCCTGAATCTGCTTGGCCATGTAGTTCGACGTCGGCACCACGATGTCGTAACCGGAGCTGCCCGCGAGCAGTTTGGCCTGCAACGTATCGTCGCTATCGTAGTTGTCGTATTTGACGTGAATGCCGTCCTGCTTCTCGAAGTTCGAAATCGTGTCCTTCGCGATGTAGTCCGACCAGTTGTACACATTCAGTTCCGTGTCGGCCGCAAGGGCCGGCGTAACCGACAACGCCGCAAAACCCGTGAAGGCGAGAAGCGCGGCCCCCGCGACCGCATGACGAAGATGACAAACGCTCATGGTTTTTTCCCTTGATGTGAAGAACCGGCATGAGCGCGTATCGTGGGTGTGCTCATGCCGGAACGAACTGCCGTTACGAAATTCCGAGTTGTTGTGCGGTCGCGTCGACGGCTTTTTTCGCCTTCGAAACGATCTCGTCGATTTCCAGCTTGTTGATCACGAGCGGCGGCGAGAGCAGCATCCGGTCGCCGGTGGCGCGCATGATCAGGTTGCCGTTGAAGCAGAAGTCGCGGCAGATCGTGCCGACTTCACCGCCATTGGCGAAGCGCTTGCGCGCTTTCGGGTCTTCTGCGAGTTGCAGGCCGGCCACCAGACCCGCACCGGAGATTTCGCCGATGATCGGGTGATTGGCGAAGGTGTCGCGCAGCTTCTTCTGGAAGTACGGACCCGTGTCGGTCTTGACGCGCTCGACGATCTTCTCGTCGCGCAGCAGCTTCAGATTGGCGATCGCCACGGCCGCGGCCACCGGGTGACCGGAGTACGTGAGGCCGTGATTGAAGTCGCCGTTCTCGATGATCGCCTTGGCAACACGATCGTGCAGGCCGACTGCGCCCATCGGCACATAGCCGCTTGTCAGGCCCTTGGCCAGCGTGATCAGATCCGGCTCGAAACCGAAGTGCTGATGCGCGAACCATTCACCGGTCCGGCCGAAGCCGCCGATCACTTCGTCGGCGACCAGCAGGATGTCGTATTTGCGGCAGATGCGCTGGATTTCCGGCCAGTACGTCGAAGCCGGGAAGATCACGCCGCCCGCGCCCTGGAAAGGCTCACCGATAAACGCGGCCACGTTGTCCGCGCCGATTTCGAGAATCTTGGCTTCCAGTTGCTGCGCGCGGGCCAGAGCGAATTCTTCCGGCGTCAGATTGCCTTGTGCTTCGCCGAAGAAATACGGCTGGTCGATATGCACGATGTTCTCGACCTTCGAGGGCATCTGTTCGTGCATGTAGCCCATGCCGCCCAGCGTACCGCCCGCGATTGTCGAACCGTGATAGCCGTTTTTGCGCGAGATGACGAACTTCTTCGAGTGCTTGCCTTGCGTCGCCCAGTATTGGTGAACGATGCGCAGCACGGTGTCGTTGCCTTCCGAGCCGCTGTTGCAATAGAAGAAGTGGTTGAACGGTTCCGGCGCCAGCTCCGCGAGCAAGGCCGACAGTTCGATCACCGGCGGGTGCGTCGTCTTGAAGAAGGTGTTGTAGAAGGGCAGTTCCTGCATCTGGCGGTACGCTGCGTCAGCCAGTTCCTTACGGCCATAACCGACGTTCACGCACCACAAACCGGCCATGCCGTCGATGATCTTGTTGTCGTCTGAATCCCACAGGTACACGTCCTGTGCCTTGACGATTACGCGGCTGCCGCTGCGATTGAGCGAACCCATATCCGAAAACGGATGGATGTGGTGCGCGGCGTCGAGCGCGCGGTATTCGGCGGTGCTGCGTTGCTGTTGTGCGGCTTGTACGCTGGCCGCGGGTTGGGCCGTCTGCACGTAAGCGACTTCTTCTGTTCTGTAGCTCATACTGCCTCCAATTTTTTTGCGTTTGCGGGTGACGTCGTTAGCAAGGGCCTTAGACGTGCAGCAGCAAATGCCGGCGTTCCCACGAACTGATCACGCGGAAAAACGCTTCGTATTCGGTTTCTTTCAGTGCGAGGTAGGCCTTGACGAATTTTTCGCCGAGAATCTCGGCCATCGGTTCGCACGCGCCCATCAGCGTCAGCCCCTCTTCCAGATTGCGCGGCAACTGGTAGGGCAGCTCGTAACCGTCGCTGAGCAGCGGCTCGGTCGGTTCCAGATTTTGCGTCATGCCAAGATACCCGGCAGCCAGCGTTGCTGCGATCGCGAGATACGGATTGCAGTCCACGCCCGGAATGCGGTTTTCGATGCGGCGCGCAGCCGGGCCCGAATGCGGAATCCGGAAACCCACCGTGCGGTTGTCGTAACCCCATGCCACGTTGATCGGCGCAGCCATGAAGCGCGACAGGCGGCGATACGAGTTGATGTACGGCGCGAAAATCGGCATCAGCGCCGGCGTGTATTTCTGCAGGCCTGCGATATAGCCCGTGAAGAGCGACGTGGGCTTGCCGTCCGGACCGGTGAACAGGTTGTGGCCGGTCTCTTCGTCAACGAGGCTCTGGTGCATGTGCATCGCCGAGCCCGGTTCGCCTTCCATCGGCTTGGCCATGAAAGTCGCGTACATCTTGTGACGCAGCGCGGCCTCACGCACCGTGCGCTTGAACAGGAACACGCTGTCGGCGAGTTTCAGCGGATCGCCGTGCATGAAGTTGATTTCCATCTGCGCGGCGCCGACTTCGTGAATCAGCGTGTCGACTTCCAGTTCCTGCACTTCGCAGTATTCATAGATGTCTTCGAACAGCGGATCGAATTCGTTGACCGCTTCGATCGAGTACGCCTGACGTCCGGTCTCCGGGCGGCCCGTACGGCCGATCGGCGGTTGCAGCGGCAGATCCGGGTCCTTGTTCATGTCGACCAGGTAGAACTCGAGCTCGGGCGCGATAACCGGCTTCCAGCCTTTGGCCTTATACAGTTCGAGCACGCGGCGCAACACACGGCGCGGCGAGATCGCGACGGGCGTGCCGTCGAAGTGAACGCAATCGTGGATCACCTGGGCGGTCGGATCGACGGCCCACGGAATCATGCGGATGGTGCTGGCGTCGGGAACGCAGACCATGTCCGGGTCGGTGACGCCGGTGAGCGTGCCGTCTTCTGGATAGTCCCCTGTGACGGTCTGGATCATCACCGCCTGCGGCAAGCGCATGGATTCGCCGGATTCGAACTTGCTGCGCGGAATGATCTTGCCGCGTGCGATCCCGGCCATATCCGGAATGATCGCTTCGATTTCGGTGACGCGGTTCTTCTTCAGGAAGTCGTCGATTTCATGCATGGTTATTCTCTCAGTTTTGGTGCGCGACCGGCTCAGGCATGCGTGGCAGCGGCGGATGCCGCGCCATAGCCGGCCTTGGTGCGCATTCGATCGCGGCAGGCGTCGCCGAAGGCACGGAAGATCGCGGTGGAAAGCGCGTCGTTGGTATGCTTCCATTCCGGGTGCCACTGCACACCCAGCGCGAAGGCACGCGCATCTTTCACGCTCACCGCTTCGATCAATCCGTCCGGCGCGGTGGCTTCTGCCACCAGACCCACGCCCAGCCGCTCGACGCCCTGACCGTGCAATGAATTCACACGCGCTTCATTCGTGCCGCCGGCGAGGCGCTGCAACAAGCCGCCCTGCGTCAGCGTGATCGAATGCGACGGTGCGTATTGCACGTCGAGGTCGTCTTCCTTGTTCTCGCGATGGTCGTTCAGACCGGCCACTGCGTGAACGCTTTGATGCAACGTCCCGCCGAACACCACGTTCATTTCCTGAAAGCCCCGGCATACCGCCAGCACCGGTACGCCTGCGGCGATCGCGGCGCGCAGCAGCGGCAGCGTCGTCGCATCGCGTGCGGCGTCGTGCAGCGTGCCCGGCGCGCTGGGATGGCCGCCGTAGCGGTGCGGCTCGACATTCGAATAGCTGCCGGTGAACAGTAAGCCGTCGACAGTAGCCAGCACGTCCTCGGTGGACTGACGCTCGCCGAGCGCCGGCAGCAACATGGCCAGCGCCTGCGAGCCGTCCACGATCGCGGCGATGTACTTCTCGCCGGTGACGTGCGACGGGTGGACTCCCATCATCGTTCTGTCGGCGCTGATGCCGACGAGGGGTTTGTTTCGCATATCAGATAGACGTGTATGTTCCCCGCGGGACGCGGCATGAACAACGTTAAACACGGCGCGGCAACATTCCGCAGCCGGACGCAAGGCGTCAGGCCACCGGGTAGTGCTGGCGGTCGTCGTCAGCGGGACGCGCCGCGCGTGATAATTAGATGTGCCGTTCGATTCGGTCCGTTGCGGTGCGCAATTGATCTGATCCGCATGAGGCGCTGCGCGGCAGACGGCACCGCACACGCACGAACGCATGGCTCGAGAGAGCGCGCTCACGCAAACGGACGAATCGAACGACGGAAAAGGGGGAGGCGCTACGGCAGCAGCGAGGCGACTTCGTCCGTACGCACAGCAATGAAGGCGCGCGCGGAGATGGAGTTGTGACGTCGAACTGAACGGCGGGACAGGATCGTGAAGACGGACAGAAAGCGGCGGAACGCAAGGCTGCCGTTGCTGCCGTCGGCGATGGCGCCGTCAGCGCGAGGACAACTCGCCTGACTTCGATTCCATCTCACCAAAGGGCCTCGGACTCTCACGATTACACTCGACTAGCGACGTTGAAAGTATTGAACGCTTGCTCGAAAAACGCACAGGGCGTTTAAAGAAACATGACGCTGGGATGACCGTCTCTGACCGTTGCGAACCGGGTTCGCTGCGTCAAAAACACACGTTCGTGTTTCGTGACGCCGGCATGACGATCGCCTGAGAACCATCGTATACGAGCCAATAATGCCGTCAAATCATTTTTATAAAAGATTTATCAGGGCTTTCCCGAGGGTGTCCGCGGAATCCCGGTCAGCGGGAACATTCGTTGCGCAAATCGTATTTCGGAATCCTTTCAGGGTTTTCCCCAGCGGCGCAACGATTAAAGTGATTAGAATATTCAACACTCGCGGGCACACATTGCCCGAGCCCACGCGCCCGATCGTCTCCCATGTCAGAGAACCTAGCGATGTCCATAGAAGTTGCGACCCGCCTGCAGTACATCCGTAAGAAGAATGGTCTGTCCCAGCGCGAGCTGGCGAAACGGGCGGGGGTCACCAACGGCACGATCTCGCTGATCGAGCAGAACCGCGTGAGTCCGTCGGTGGGGTCACTGAAGAAACTGCTTGAATGCATACCAATGAGTCTCGCCGAGTTCTTCACTTTTGAAGTCGAGGTGGAACGCTCGGTCGTGTCGCGCCGCGCCGACATGCCGAATCTCGGCAATGAGTCGATCGAGTTCTATCTCGCCGGCTCCAGTGTCAAAGACCGGAATATGGGCATTCTGCGCGAGGTCTATCAGCCGCTGTCGGATACCGGGCCGGAAATGCTGGAGCACGAGGGGCACGAGGGCGGGGTGGTGGTCAGCGGTCAGATCGAACTGACGGTGGACGGTGTCACGTGGCTGCTCGACCCCGGTGACAGCTATTACTTCGAAAGCCGTCTACCGCATCGTTTTCGCAATCCCAGCGCGGAGCATCTCTGCGAGATCGTGTCGGCCAATTCGCCGCCCACGTTCTAAAGACTCCGCGCCAACGCGCCGCGACGCAGTTCCAGGCCGCTTGAAGTCGGAGCCGGCGTGCGTCGAGCGCATAACATTGAGGCATCCTGATGGACAAGAAATCTCTCGCATTCTGGCAAGACAAAGCCGCTACGCTTTCGATCGAAGGCCGTGCGTTTATCGACGGCGAATACCGTGACGCCGCAGGCGGCCGCACGTTCGACTGCCTGAGCCCGATCGACGGCAAGCTGCTCGCCAAGGTCGCCGACAGCGGTGCGGCGGACGTCGACGCCGCCGTGGCAGCCGCGCGCCGCGCGTTCGATTCCGGCGTGTGGTCCGGCCTCAATCCCCGCAAGCGCAAGGCGATTCTATTGCGTTGGGCCGCGTCGATCCGTGAGCACATGGACGAACTCGCGCTGCTCGAAACGCTGGACGCAGGCAAGCCGATCGCCGACACCACCTCGGTGGACGTGCCGGGCGCCGCCTATTGCGTCGAGTGGTTCGCTGAAGCCATCGACAAGGTCGGCGGCGAAGTCGCGCCGGCCGATCATCATCTGGTGGGGCTCGTGACGCGTGAGCCGATCGGCGTCGTAGCGGCTGTTGTGCCGTGGAATTTCCCGATCCTGATGGCGTCGTGGAAGTTCGGCCCGGCGCTCGCCGCGGGTAATAGCGTCGTGCTCAAGCCTTCGGAGAAGTCGCCGCTCACCGCGATTCGCCTCGCTCAACTCGCGCTGGACGCGGGCATCCCTGCCGGGGTGTTCAACGTGGTGCCTGGCGCAGGCGAACCGGGCAAGCTGCTGGCGCTGCATCAGGACGTGGACTGTCTCGCCTTCACCGGCTCGACCAACGTCGGCAAGCTGATCATGCAATACGCCGGTCAATCGAACCTGAAACGCGTGTGGCTCGAACTCGGCGGCAAGTCGCCGAACATCGTGATGCCCGATTGCCCTGACCTCGACCGCGCGGCGAACGCGGCGGCTGGGGCGATTTTCTACAACATGGGCGAAATGTGCACCGCGGGTTCGCGCCTGCTCGTGCACAAAGACATCAAGGACGTGTTCCTCGACAAGCTGATCGCCGCCGCGCGCAGCTATACGCCGGGCAATCCGCTCGACCCGCAAACCTCGATGGGCGCGATTGTCGATAACGTGCAACTCGAACGCGTGCTCGGTTATATCGAAGCGGGCCGCGCCGAAGCGAAGCTGCTGCTGGGTGGTTCGCGCGTCAAGCAGGAGACCGGCGGCTTCTATATCGAACCGACCATCTTCGAGATCCCGGCGACCGGCGCGAAGGTTGCGCGCGAGGAAATCTTCGGGCCGGTGTTGTCGGTGATTACGTTCGACACGGTTGAAGAGGCGATCAGGATCGCTAATGACAGCGAGTATGGTCTTGCCGCCGCCGTGTGGACTTCGAACCTCACAACCGCGCATGAAGTGTCGCGCAAGCTGCGTGCCGGTACGGTATGGGTCAATTGCTACGACGAGGGCGGCGATATGAATTTCCCGTTCGGCGGTTACAAGCAATCGGGCAACGGCCGTGACAAGTCGTTGCACGCGCTGGAGAAGTATACCGAGCTGAAGTCCACGCTCGTTCGGCTGCGCTAAAGGATTCGCAAGCCAGCGCGGCGGCGTTTGAAAGAAACGCCGTCGCGTTCCCAATGAATCCGAGGCCGGACGTTGCACGCATCACCTGGAAGCCCCGCGTGCGGCTCCGGCATGTTTATCAGGTATCAGGTCATCCATGACTGAACTCGTTTATGGCGACGGCGCGATCCGTCGTCCGTCGCTTTATGGCTCGTCGATCGAAAACACCTATGCGGGTGTGTTGTCGTTCATGCGCCGCAAATACACCCGCGAACTCGACGGCGTCGACGTCGTGGTCTCCGGCGTGCCGCTCGATCTGGCCACCACGTTCCGTTCGGGTGCGCGTCTCGGCCCGGCGGCGGTGCGCGCGGCGAGCGTGCAATTGTCGGAGCTGCATCCGTATCCTTGGGGCTTCAATCCGTTCGACGATCTCGCCGTGACGGACTTCGGCGACTGCTGGTTCGACGCGCACAATCCCATGACGATCAAGGAATCGATCGTCGAGCATGCGCGCACGATTCTGCGTTCGGACGCGAAGATGCTGACGCTCGGCGGCGATCACTACATTACGTATCCGCTGCTGATCGCGCATGCGGAGAAGTACGGCAAGCCGCTCTCGCTGATCCATTTCGACGCCCACTGCGATACCTGGGCCGACGATAGCCCGGACAGCCTGAATCACGGTTCGATGTTCTACAAGGCGGTGAAAGACGGTCTGATCGATCCGAAGACTTCGGTGCAGGTCGGCATTCGCACGTGGAACGACGACTTCATGGGGATCAATATCCTCGACGCCGCATGGGTCCACGAACATGGCGCGCGGGCGGCGGTGGAGCGGATCACGTCGATTGTCGGCCAGCGGCCCGCGTATCTGACCTTCGATATCGACTGTCTCGATCCGGCGTTCGCGCCGGGCACGGGTACGCCGGTGGCGGGCGGTTTGTCGTCGGCACAGGGGCTGGCCATCGTGCGCGGACTGGGTGCGTTGAACCTGGTGGGCGCGGATGTGGTGGAAGTGGCGCCCGCTTATGACCAGAGCGAGATCACGGCGATTGCCGCCGCGCATATCGCGTGCGATCTGTTGTGTCTTTGGCGGCAGCGGAAAGTGGCTGAACGCTAGGCCAGTTCAATCGTCCTGAAACGCACGCGGTGCAATCCAGGCTCGGCCCATCGACGACGATCGATCGGGCTGACGCCGGCCTTCGCGCAAGCCGAGCGTGTAGACAACGAGCGCGCCGCTCATGATCGCCAGTTGCCACAACAGCATGTCGCTGCCGCGTGCTTTCATGGCGAACCCGGCAATGAGCGGCCCTACGATCGAACTCGCGGTGAAGGTGAGCGACACCAGCCGCATGTTGCGCGTGAGCGCGGCCTTGTCGCTGCACGCCGCCGCGACCATGCCGAGCGTGATGTACGCGCTGTTCATGCCGCCGAGCAGCAAGGCGCTCGCGCCGGCGAGCCATGAGGCGGGCGCCGCGAGCGCGAACCCGCAGATAGCCAGCGTGCTGAGCGCGGCGCAGACGATCACCGTGGCCGCCAGGCCCGCGCGATCCGCAAACCAGCCGACCGGAAATTGCAGCGCCATGCCGCCGACACCGAATAACGTGAGTAGCGTGGCCGTCTGTGTGGTGTTGAGGCCGTGGGCGTCGGCAAAGAGCGGGAAGAGCCCGTAGAGCGCGCCATCGCCGATGCCGCCTGCCGCGACGACCACCATGCCGAGGCTGACCATTGGGGCGATAGGGCCGATTGCGCCGACCGGGGTGCTTTTTGCGGCGCGGTCTGTTCGCACAAGCCGTGCTGATTTGACAGCGGAGGGCCTGTCGTCCGACGCAGTCAGCCACAGCGGAAGGGCCGCCGCGAACGTGAAGGCCGCGCCGGCCGCGAACGTGATGCGTCCGTCGACTGCACACCACACCGCCAGGGCCGGGCCGATGACGCCAGCGCTGGCAATCAGTGCTTCGTGCACGCCCACTACACGTCCGCTGGATTCGGCCGGCACAAGCCGATAGAGCCACGTTTGATTGGCGATCCAGCGCAAACCGATGCCGAGTCCGGTCAACAAGCCAGGCACGAGCCATAACGGCCACCACAGCGCGTTCATCGTTGCGAACGCAACCACTGTGGCGGCGAGACCGAGCGATACCGTGCGCTTCGCACCGAGCCGCTCCACCAGCCACGGCGCGATCAACAAGCCGGCCAGCATGCCGGTCCATTGCGACGCGGAGAAGAGGCCGGCGCGCGGTGCGTCGAGGCCACGCTGCGCCAGCCACACCGGCAGCACCATGAAGCCGATGCCGAACTGGCCGATCTGCGAGAGCGCCGAGACCGCGGTCAGCGCGGCGATCGCCGGCCAGCGCACCGGCGCGGCGGCATTCATGTGCCGCTCCGCGCGGGCATGGGCAGACCCTGTTCGCGGCATTCGACCGGGCAGCCGGCTTTCAGGCAGGGACCGTCATCGCAAAGGCGGCACAGTTGCATGGCGTGCGCCGGATCGCGGGTCTCATTCCACAGGATCTTGATCAGCAGGCTTTCGAGCACGTCGCGTTCGCGCTCGTCGAGCTGCCCGACGATGCGTCGGAGCATCTGGTCGCGTGCCTTTTGCAGGCGTTTGGCTTCACGCTTGCCGGAAGCGGTCAAGGCAAGCGCGACGGAACGTTTATCCGTGCCGGATTTCTTTTCGACGAGGCCCGCGTCCACCAGACCCGCAACGGCGCGGACCGCGGCCGGATGCGAAAGATCGACCGCCTCGCGCAATACTTCAATGGATGAATCGGCATATTGACCGACCGCGTTGAGCATGGCACGGGCAGTGGGGCCCGCGAGCGCGGCCACGGTAGGCTGCGCGTTCATCTCGTCCGTGACCAGCAGGGCGAGCACGCCAAGCAGGTTTTCTGTGCGCTGCGTCATAGCGGTACCTCAATGTGTGCAACGTGCATATATGCATAGTGCACACATTGAAGATGATGCGCAAGCGGTTTTTAATGCCGCCCCATTGTGTTCGGTGGGGTGGGTTCAAGCGCCCGTCGTCACTTCGCCAACCGCGCCCGCACGGTGTATTCGCCCTCGTTACCCTCGTCTTCCGCCATATGGGCCATCGCCGTCTCGAAGTCGGGCGGCAGCGGCTCGACTGGATAACCGCGTTTTTCCCATGCGTCGAGGCCGCCCTTGAGCGCGCGGACGTGATGGATATTCTTTCGATGCAGTTGATTGACGATGCGCTTGGCCGTCGCTTCGTTAGGACAGACGCAGTAGACGACAATCGGCCGCTTCAGTAAGTCGGGATGCAGGGGCTCGGGCGAATCGAGGTCCAGCAACTGCGCGCCCGCAATCCGGTGCGATTCTTTCGCGCGGATGCTGTGCGGCCGGGCATCGAGAATCAGCGGCGGCTCATTGGACTTCATCAGTTCGTCGAGCTGATCCGGCGAGATGCGTATGTGCGCGAGCCAGCTGCGAAACTGCCAGCGGCGCACGTAGCGATAGAGGAGCACGGCAAGGAAGATCGCCGCGAACGCGTCGAAAATCGTGCCGCCGTGATGGCGCACGAGCAGAACGAGTTGCACGATCTGATCGTCAAGCGCCGCGCCACCGATCACCCACACGCTGGCCCACAGCATCGCGCCGACAAAATCCCACAGCAGAAACACGCCGACGTTGATTGGCGTGGTGCCGAGCAGCGGCGCCGAGATCAAACCGAGACCCGGCAGGAATTTGGCGACGGTCAGAATCGGCGCGCCGTACCGTTCATAGGTATTGCGTGCGACACGGACGGTGGTGTCGAGCGAGAGTGAGAAGCGCACCAGCTGATTCAGCAAGCGCCGGCCGTATGTTCGTCCAGTGAAGAACCACAGCGAGTCTGCCAGCAGTGTTGCGCAGACGGCAGCCCCAATGACGCTGGCATAAGAGGTTTGTCCCATGGCGGCCATCGTTCCGCCGAGGATCAGCATCGGCGCCGCCGGAATCGGCAAGCCGAGTTGCGTGACGAGCACGCTCATGAACACGGCCCACACGCCCAGCGAGGGTGGAATAGCAACCGGAAAATGCCACACAACCACGCTCCTGTTGATGCGATGAAGGGATCTGGAACAGCCCGTACCTGGCCGGCGTGCGTTGCGAACACGTCGTGCAGGGTCCGTTCTTGCCGGACAGCGGCCCGCTGCATGGCTCGTTCAGCTGGCCGGTGGCACGAACGCAGCAGCACGAACTTCGGATTTAAGCACAGGTTGGTTAAATGGCGCTGCGGGGCGGGCTGAGTACCTGAAAAAAATTAAGGGAATGGAGCGATTGACCGTGCTGCGGTGCCTCTGTGGAGCCTGTGCCTGCCGCTGTTCAGCGCGGAGCAAAGCGCCAGATTGAACCGGACGGCAGCGAGTCGAAGTTCGCTACAATCGTCGTGCACATACAGATACAACGGAGACACAACATGGCAAACCTTCAGCCGATCAGCCGCTATCCCGTGCCTGAGCCTGACGCGTGGCCGGACGACATCCGCGCCCGCATCCTCGAAGTGCAGGAGAAAGCCGGTTTTGTTCCGAACGTATTCCTGACGCTGGCGCACAGGCCGGATGAATTCCGCGCGTTTTTTGCGTACCACGACGCGTTGATGCTGAAAGACGGCGGCCTCACCAAAGGCGAGCGCGAGATGATCGTCGTCGCGACGAGCGCGGTGAATCAGTGCCTGTATTGCGTGGTCGCGCACGGGGCGATTCTGCGCATTTACGAAAAGGCGCCGTTGCTTGCGGATCAGGTGGCAGTCAACCATCGCAAGGCGGATATCACGGCGCGCCAGACGGCGATGCTCGACTTTGCGCTGAAGGTTTGCCGTGAATCCGGCACGGTCGACGATGCCGATTTTCAGACGCTCGGTAAGCACGGCTTTTCGGATGAAGACGTGTGGGATATCGCGGCCATCACCGCATTTTTCGGTTTGTCGAACCGGATGGCCAACGTCATTTCAATGCGCCCGAACGACGAGTTCTATCTGATGGGGCGTGTGCCGAAAGCGGCGGCGGACGCGCCGCGAAAATAGCATCGGGGCAGCGAGTAGCGGACTCGCGGTGTGTGCGGATACGTGCTCACGCTTGCTCGCACCCGAACCCTCACGCAGCCGCCGGCTCTGACCGGATTGCGGGCGTGCTGACGGCCTTGTCGTCGATCGGGAAGTGCAGCATCGCGGCGATGAGTCCTGCGACGACCGTGGCTTCCCACAGTAGCGAATACGACCCGGTCAGATCGAACACCAGGCCGCCTAGCCATGCGCCGAGAAACGAGCCGATCTGGTGGCTCAGAAAGCAGACGCCAAAGAGGGTGCCGAGGTGCCGCGTGCCGAAGACTTTCGCCACGAGTCCGCTCGTCAGCGGCACGGTCCCGAGCCAGGTCAGCCCCATCACCGCCGCGAAGATCACGACCGAAGCGGAGGTCTTCGGCAGCAGAAAGAAGGCGCCGATCGTCACGCTTCGAATGAGATAAAGCCAGCCGAGTACATGGTGCTGCCGGAACCGGCCGCCCAGCCAGCCGCACCCCCAACTGCCCGCCATATTGAACAGGCCGATCAGCGCGAGCGCCGTGGCGCCCAGCCCGACAGGCATATGGCAGAGCGTCAGATACTCAGGCAGATGGGTGGCGATGAACGCGAGCTGAAATCCACAGGTGAAGAAGCCGAGCGTCAGCAGTCGATATCCCCGATGCTGGATCGCCTGAGCGAATACCTTGCGAAGAGGCGCAGCGGGCGGCTCCTGAACCTGCATGCCGACACTCGCGCGCCGGTCGAGCACGATGCCGAGCGGCGCGATCAATAGCATCAGGAAGGCCAGCACGAAGAGCGAGGTGGCGATACCCGAGCTGAGTCGAATGCTCTGCACCAGCGGGATCATCAGCACCTGTCCTGCCGAGCCGCCTGCGCTGACGAGACCCATCGCCATGCTGCGTTTTTCTGGGGAAGCGATGCGGCCGACTGCCGGCAACACCACGCCGAACGTCGTGCAACTCACGCCAATGCCGACCAGCAGACCCATACCGACGATCAGCAGTGGGCCCGACGGCGCGACGGCCGCGACGCCCAGGCCCGCGGCAAACGTCGTCGCGCCGAACGCGACTACCGGCGCCGAGCCATAGCGATCTGCGGCAGCGCCCGCGAACGGTTGCGCGAAACCCCATACCAGATTGTGCAGCGCGATGGCGAAAGCGATCAGCGTGACGGGCAGGCCGCGGTCGAACGAGAACGGCCCGATGAAGAGGCCGAAGGTCTGCCGGATGCCCATGGCGGCGCTCAGAATCAGTGCGCCGGCGATGATCACGAGCGTCGTCTGACTCAACGGGATGGCGAGGCGTTTGCTATTTGTCGTGGACATGGATCTGATCTCCTTGGACACCATGGTCGCAGCGAGCGTCAGAAGCGGCAAAAGAAAAGATTTTGACGACGGGTGAGTGTGGCTCACCTGTCCAGATAGAGGGCGTGCAGGGTTTAGTGGTTGGCGCCGCGCGATTCCGCGTCGGCAGCGTCGGATGGGTTGGCGAACGGTTCAGCCTCGCTGAGCAGCCACCGTTTGAAGTCGGACAGTTCCGGGCGATTTTCCGCGCTATCCGTGTTTTGGGCGCTCACGAGCCAATACGCCGTGGAGGAGGCGATTGTTTGTGGACTGACCTCGACGAGTGCGCCGCTCGCGAGATCGCGGTCGACTAGCGGCCGTCTGCCGAGCGCGACGCCGAGGCCCATGCTCGCGGCTTCGAAAGCGAGCTGGATCGTGTCGACGCGCAAGCCCTCGTTCAGGTCGATGCCGTCGACGGTGGTTCCGTCTAAGGCGACCGCGTCGAACCACGCCTGCCAGTCCTCGCTCGCCGAGTTCACGTGAATGAACGTCGCGTGACGCAGATCGATGTTGCCATGCGCGTCGCGCAGGTTATTCACGTACGCCGGGCTGCACACCGGCACGAGGCGTTCGCCGAACAGACGCGTCCACGCGGTCCCCGCGACCGGGGCGCGGCTCAGGCGAATGGCGAAATCGAAACCGTCGACGGGAAAGCCGACCTGACGGTGCGACGTATCGACGGTGACGTTCGCATCTGGCCAGCGCGCACGAAAGGCGGCGAGGCGCGGCAACAGCCAGCGCGAGGCGAGCGTGGGCGCGCAACTCAGCGCGATCGGGCGATTCGCGCGGTGGTTCGGCAGGCGTTGCGTGCCGATCGCGATCAACGAAAACGCTTCGGATACGTACGACAGATAGTCGGCGCCTGCCGTCGTCAGCGAAATTCCACGCGGCTCGCGTACGAACAGTTCGACGCCGAGCGATTGTTCGAGGCCGACGATACCGTGGCTAATCGCGCTCGGCGTGACGTTCAACTCCGCGGCGGCGAGCTTGAAACTCTGATGCCTGCCGGCCGCTTCGAAAAAACGAAGCGCGGGCAGGGGTGGCAGACGAAGCGGCATGGGGCATCCTCAAAGGCGGCGCGGCGGGCGCCGTGACGGTGCAAAAGTGCGCCGGCGCGCGCATGCTGTTTCGGGAAAGGATACCTTGCAATGATGTTTCGATTGTCGCCGCGACGGGCCAGCAAAATATTTCGCTTACGTTGTCGATTCGCCGCCACGCTGTTCGTCGTGGCTATATAAGGGCAAAAGATGCCCTCGCGGCTGCGTCGCGTCATCCCGTGCCGTGGCTATCGCGCCCTTAATCCTTGTTACCGCAACAGGAGGTGGCTGATGAATGACGTAGACCCATCTGCACAAGCGTTGAAACCGGCCCGGCTGCTGGCCGAATCGCCCGCCCGGTTTCCGGGCGAGAGCGCCGAATATCGCAGAGCGCGCAACGACTTGCTGGCTGAGGAAATCGAGTTGCGCCGTCATATCGAACGCGTGGCCGCACAGCGCCGCGCGCTGCCGCCCGGCGGTGGCGTGCCGCAGGACTATCTTTTCGAGGGCGAAGCGGGCCCGGTGACGCTGTCGGAAATGTTCGGCGCGCATGACACCCTCGTCACCTACAACTGGATGTTCGGCCCGCAGCGCGAGCGCCCCTGTTCGATGTGCACTTCGCTCCTGAGCGCTTACGACGGTGAAATGCCCGACATATTGCAACGCGTGGCCTTTGCGGTGATCGGCCGCTCGCCGATCGACAAGCTGGTGGCCTTCAAGAAAGAGCGCGGCTGGCGGCACCTGCGGCTGTATTCGTCGGGCGGCAACACCTTCAACCGCGACTACGCCGCTGAAGTGCCGGATGGCGGCGACAATCCCGCCTTCAACGTGTTCACGCGTTCAGGCGGTACGGTGCGGCATTTCTGGGCCGAGGAGATGGGGCCGTCGACAGCGGACCCGGGTCAGGATCCACGCGGCGCACCCGATGTGATGCCGATCTGGACGGTGCTCGACATGACGCCCGGCGGCCGCGGCAGCGACTGGTATCCGGAGTTGGAATACGACACTGCGGCGCGTTAGTCGCGCGGTTTCATGCAGGTGTGCGGTGCGCCTGTCGTGCTGATTCGCGCGAGGCAGGGGAGGTGAGCATCTACGTCTCGACGACGTCACTCTGCCCGAGCATGGTCTGCAAATAGGCCGGGACGGCGCTTGCCCGCATCGGCCTGCCGAACAGATAGCCCTGCAGCGCGCGAGCGCCCAGCGCCTTGACGACGTCGGCTTGCGACGACGTCTCGAGTCCTTCCACGATGCATTCAAGTCCGAGGTTTCTGCACAGATCGAGCACCGACTTGACGATCTTCTTCGACGCGCTATTGGAATCCACGTCAGTCATGAAGCTGCGGTCGATCTTGATCGTATCGAAGGGCAGGCGATGCACGTAGCTGAGGCTCGAATAACCGGTGCCGAAATCGTCGAGCGAGACACGGCAGCCGGCTTGCTTGATCATCGTCAGCGAGCAGTGGGCCTGCTCGAAATCGCGCGTGACCGCGGTTTCCGTGATCTCGAAGTTGACGTGATGCGCGGGCACGCCGCTCGCCAGCACGATATCGACCAGGCGGCGAGCGCGCGGCGAAGTCGAAATATCGATCGCGGAGAGATTGAACGACAGATAGAGATCGGATGGCCAGCGCGATGCTTCATCGAGCGCTTTGCGCAGCAGCACCTCAGTGACGCGCAGAATCAGGTCGGTACGCTCGGCAATCCGAATGAATTCCTCTGGCCTCACTGCGCCTAGCCGCGCGTTGTGCCATCGCCCGAGCGCCTCCATGCCGATGGTGCGTTGCGTGAGCACATCGTAGATCGGTTGAAACTCGAGGAACAGTTCGGACTCCAGGTCCGCATGGCGGAGTTCCTGGGCGACGAGACTTGAGCGCCGGATCCGCGTCTCATGTTCCGTCGAGAAAATCACCGGTGTGCCGCGACGGCTTTCCTTGCCGACGTACAAGGCGGCGTCGGCGCGTTCGAAAACCTGCTGGACTGTCGTACCCGCTTCAGGAAACGCTGCCCAGCCGATCGTTCCGGTCAGTTCGGCGACATTGCCGGCCACCCGATAGGGCTGGCCGAGCGCTTCGCAGATGCGCTCTCCCAACTCGACGAGCGTCTCGTTCGGCAGTTTGTGTTGGGCCAGCACGCCGAATTCGTCGCCGCCCAGGCGCGCGAAGAAGATGCCCGGTTCCGCGAGCGCCAGCAAGCGCACGCCGACTTCCTGCAGCACGAGGTCGCCGCTGGCATGTCCGTAGATATCGTTGACCTGTTTGAAGCCGTCGAGATCGATCAAGCCGACATTGAATCCGCCACCGGCGGCGGGCGTCTGTTCCGATAGCGCGCGCAGCGACGCAAAGAAACTGCGCCGGTTGGGCAGGTCGGTCAGGCTATCGATGCTTGCGAGCCTGAAGTTATCGTCGCTGAGCTTTTGCGTTTTCTGCTGGCTCACCTGCAATTCGCGCTGCGCGTGCACCACGCCGGCAAACGTCCGGTAATACAGCTCGATGATGAAGGCGAGTGCGACGCCGACCAGCGTCATGTCGATGGCCATCGCGATGAAGACAGGAGAGCGCGTGGAGATCATGAACGTCGAAAAGATCAGGATGACGATCGATAGCAGAAGCAGGGCGGCCGCCCGCAGATGCATCAGGCAGAACACGCAGCCGACCAGGGTCGTCGCCATATAAAACGCGACCTGGGCCTGCTCATAGGCGGAGCCGTACGGAAACAGCAGGAGCGACCAGGTGCTGAAGGCGACGGCGAAGATGCCCGCGAGCCAGATCAGCTTGCGTAGTTCGGGCACGGCCTTGTCGTGCGTCAGAACCCGGTGCCGGACGCGCCACCAGCGCACGCAACGGATGATGCACAGCACGCAGAGCGCCCCGGGGAAGTAGATGGACAACCAGGCCGGCGCCGATCCCAGATGCGTGACGGCCACCGCCATCGTGTTGACGATCAGGATGAAATAAAGCAGCGGTATCTGGTGGCCGAATGCCTGAAGTTGCGAGCGCACGAGTTCCGGGTCGCCTTCCGCGACCGATAGCGCTTCCCTCAATCTGGCTAACCGAACCATGCCCGTCCTTGTAACGTTTGCGCTGCACACGCAGCTTTGTATATCGGCAACGTCGGTGAGACCTTGAGAGAATTCTCAGTGGAAAAAAATCATGCGTGTTGAACGAGCGGTAAATACGCCCTGGGAGATCGTCGGCGATGAGTCATTTGTGCCGCGTCAGCCTGCGCGAGGTCCGCCGGTTCGCGGCGTAGAGATGTTGTATGACGTCCTTGTTTTTCAGCGGTGCAGGCTGTTCCGCTGGCGAGTCTTGCGTGATTTTTCGCGCTACAGCGCCGCGCCGACCCGCATCACGCAGGCGAAATCGCCGGCTGCCGCGGTCGCACAAGACCAGGCGGCGAGCGCCAGGCATGTTGCAATATGGCGAATTTTCATTGTTTTATTCTTCCCGGATTTTTATTGCTGAGCGTGGCGCGGTGCTGAATCGCGAATCTTTGCGATCCCCCATAACATCGTAAAAAACCATGGTGGCAGCCGATTTGCCGCCGCTAAATCACTGAAATTGCAACGGATTGTGAGACGCCGCGGAGAGCCGTAAAGCGGGAGAAATGCGTAAGCGCGCGATTCTTATAGCACTTTGGGACAAAAAAACGTCAAATTGCCGCTGGGCGGGCGATACAAGGCTTACATCCAAGGTTTGCGCGAATACGCGCCTATGCGTTAGTGTGTCGGTCCCGGCGCAACAGATGTGGCGCCGGTTCCATGATTACCATACGGGAAGTGCTATGAACAAACAGGAACTGATTGATGCAGTCGCCGCAGCGACGGGCGAAAGCAAAGCGGCCACCGGCCAAACCATCGACGCTATCGTCGAAGCGGTGACCAAAGCCGTGGTGGGTGGCGATACGGTGCAACTGGTCGGTTTCGGTTCTTTCTCGACCGGCGCGCGCGCAGCACGCGTGGGTCGCAATCCGTCGACCGGTGCAGAGATCCAGATCGCCGCAGCCAAGACGGTGAAGTTCACCGCCGGCAAGGCATTCAAGGAAGCCGTCAACGCGTCGTAATGCAACGCGCCTCGCGCTGGAGCATCCACGCGCGCTGTTTTAGTGCGCGGTGCCCGATGCATCGGGCGTGAGGAAACACGCGCTGCCCAACACCGGTGAGGGTGTTATATCGGTGGTTGGTGCGGCGCGTGTGGTGCTTATGTTGCTGTTGTTTGCTTCAGGTTTGCGTCGTGCACGCTCGCGTTCCAGCCTTTATTGATGCTCATCGTGATGGTCATCGGACGGTTACTGGATGCGCGAGATCGTGCAGGCCGCGTCGGCGGATTCAGCCCGCGCGTCGTTTCCGGGTCGCTTCGGCCAGCGTCTCGAGCGCCGGTTCGGTTTGCGCCCAGCTCACGCAGGCGTCCGTAATCGATACGCCGTAACGCAGCGGCACACCGGTCTTCAGATCCTGACGACCTTCTTCCAGATGACTTTCGAGCATGACGCCGAGAATGCGGCGCTCGCGCTGCGAGAGTTGCTGCGCCAGATCCTCCACCACCTCCAGTTGACGCAAATGCGATTTGCCTGAGTTCGCATGTGAGCAGTCGATCATGACCTGCTCGCGCAGGCCTGCCGATTTGAGCACTGCGCAAGTTGCGTCGACGGACGCGCTGTCGTAATTCGGACCTTTCTTGCCACCGCGCAAGATCACGTGCGCGTCGTCATTGCCACGCGTCTCGAAGATCGCGGCCATACCCATCTTGGTCATACCCATGAACGCATGGCTTGCGTGCGCCGCAACGATCGCGTCCGCGGCGATCTGCACGCCACCATCCGTGCCGTTCTTGAAGCCGATCGGGCAGCTCAGTCCCGACGCAAGCTGCCGATGACTCTGGCTCTCCGTCGTGCGCGCGCCGATCGCACCCCACGCGACCAGATCCGCGATGTATTGCGGGCTGAGCAAGTCGAGAAATTCGGTGGCCGTGGGCAAGCCGAGACCGTTGATGTCGAGCAGCAGTTGCCGTGCGAGACGTAAGCCCTCGTTGATACGGAAGCTGCCATCGAGACGCGGGTCGTTGATATAGCCTTTCCAGCCTACCGTTGTGCGCGGTTTCTCGAAGTACACCCGCATGACGATCAGCAGATCGTTCTTGTAGGTCTGCGCCGCGACCTTGAGCTTGCGGGCGTATTCGATTGCCTGGTCGTGGTCGTGAATCGAACACGGGCCGACGATCATCACGAGCCGGTCGTCACGTCCGTGCAGAATATCGGCGATTTCCGCGCGGGTTTTCTCGACGAGCGTCTGCACCGACGGCGGCACAGGCAATTCGTCCTGCAGCAAGGCAGGGGAAATCAGCGGACGTACCGCACCGATGCGAACGTCGTCGATGCGCGTGGTGTCCTGGGTGGCGTCGGCCGAGCCGACTTCCTGATCGTGCAAAGGATTGTCGATGGCGCTCAAAATAGTCTCCCGGACCTTGGATGTTGGGGTGGCCTCACCGCTTGAATGGGTGAGTGTCGGTGCGTTGATTCGCTGCCGGGATTATGACACTCGCGCGTGTGGGCCGGATGACCGTTATTCGAGGCGTTTGATCAGCGCCATGGCGGCGGCCGGATTGCGTTCCTTGAAGCCGCTGATGACGTAGAGGTAGACATCGCGCGCAGCGGTTTTTGCGGGGGCTGCGGCGGATGTTTCCAGGTCGTCCGGCGTTGTGCCTGCAGCGAGTTGGCGGGCGCGTTCGACCCAGGCGTCGAGGGCCTTGGTCGAATAGCCTTTGGCTTCCTTGTCGCTGGTACCCATGATGCGGGCGTAGACGAATGGCGCGGTGATGTCGGCGATTTGCGGGTAGTCGCTGTCGGCTGCCAGCACGATGGCGACTTTGTACTTTCTGGCTAGCGCGATGAATTCGGGGGTCTTGAAGGTGTCGTTACGGACTTCGATGGCGTGCCTCAGTTTTTGCCCTTCGATGCTCGCGGGCAGCAGTTTCAGGAAGGCCTCGAAGTCTTCCGGGTCGAACTTTTTGGTGGTGGCGAATTGCCAGTTGATCGGGCCTAGTTTCTGTTTTAGCAGTAGCACGCCGCTGGCGAAGAAGCGTTCGATGGTTTCGTTGGCGTCCGCCAGGATTTTTCGGTTTGTTGCGTAGCGGGGGGCTTTGAGCGAGAAGACGAAATCTTCGGGGGTTTCCTGATACCACTTTTCGTAGCTTGAAGGTTTTTGCAAGCCGTAGAAGGTGCCGTTGATTTCTATCGATGTGAGATTTTGGCTCGCGTGTTGGAGCTCGCGGCTTTGTGTCAGATCCGACGGGTAAAACGTGCCTCGCCAGGGGGCGTAGGTCCAGCCGCCTATGCCGATTCGGATTTTGCCGGGTTTCGGGGATGGCATTTTTTTTGAGCCTGTTTGGGCGGCTTCGCCGGGAGAGGTAGGTTAGCGCATCTGGCTGAGGTTTTTTGCCTTCGTGGCGGTTTTTTTGTTTTGCCTGCGCGGCGCTTGTTTGTCTGTGTGCCTGGGGTTTTGGCCTTTCCTTGTTCTGGCTTTCGTGCCTTTCCTTGCATTGTTAGTGGTCTATTAGCGTTGCCCCTGTGCGGGGCGGCACCTACTTCTCTTTGCCGGCTGCAAAGAGAAGTAGGCAAGAGAAAGCAGCTCAAACCACTCCTGCTAAGCGGGTCCCGTAGTTTGCTGCGGGTAGTGGTGCATCTGGAATCTGTGTTCTCGCACATTCCGCGTTAGTGACAAAGGACTCATCAGCTCCCACTCCGCACTGCGTGCGTCGCGGACGGGTATGCAGGGGAAACCACGGGCTTCGGTTGAGGTTTGTGGGAGCCGTCGGCTTCGCCTCGGCGACGCGCCTCTGCATTCACCCGGGAACCCCCACTTCAATGAATTGTCGGTACCCCGCAATCACGGTCACGGCTGCGGTGGCGAGGCTTGAGCGTCAAATCGTGGTGGGTGGTTTTAAGAACTGCTCTTCGGCGCGCGCAGCGCCGCCGGAAGTATGACGCCCTTGTCACTAGCGCATGCAGGTGCACGAACACAGATTCCAGATGCACCACTACCCGTGGCAGACCACGGGCCCCGCTTAGCAGGAGCGGTTTGAGCTGCTTTCTCTTGCCTACTTCTCTTTGCAGCCGGTGTATAGACCGGAGACATAGCTGACAGACGTGCGGGGACATGGTTGACACTTCCGGGTATTAAAACGCCCGGTCCCGACCA
>NZ_VOSW01000076.1 GCF_009690905.1 Paraburkholderia madseniana | reverse complement strand
CGCCGCTGGCCCACGACGAACGCCTGTTCCGCTTCGAGTTTCCGGAGCGTCCGGGCGCGCTGATGAAGTTCTTGTCGTCGATGGCGCCGAACTGGAATATCAGCCTGTTCCACTATCGCAACCAGGGCGCGGACTACAGTTCGATTCTGGTCGGCATCCAGGTGCCGGTAAGCGAGAACAGCGAGTTCGACCGCTTTATCACGACGCTTGGTTACCCGTGCTGGGAAGAGACGCAGAATCCCGTGTACCGATTGTTTCTCGCTTGATCTTATTGGACTAAAACGCGCAGATGGCTCTTTCGCTTGTCGACAAACTGGTGGTGGCAATCTCGTCGCGCGCGCTGTTCGACTTCGAGGAAGAGAACTGCGTGTACGAGAAGGGCAACCTGCAAGCGTATGAAGCATTGCAGCGTGAGCGGCTAGCTGTGCCCGCCAAACCGGGTGTCGCGTTCCCGCTGATCCGCAAGCTGCTGGCCTTGAATGCCGGTGGCCATCGGGTCGAAGTGGTGATCCTGTCGCGCAGCGATCCGATCAGTGGATTGCGCGCATTTCATTCGTGCAGGGAGTATGGGCTGGCGATCGAGCGTGGCGTGTTCACACGTGGGCGCGCGCCATTTGGTTATCTGAAACCGTTGAACGCCTCGCTGTTTTTGTCTGCGAATCAGGACGACGTGCGCGATGCATTGGCTGCCGGATTTCCGGCCGCGCGCGTCTTGCCCGAATCGGCGAAAATGGCGAGCAAGTACCCGGACGAGATCCGGATTGCCTTCGACGGCGACGCCGTGCTGTTTTCCGACGAAGCCGAGCGTATCTTTCAGAAAGATGGCTTGCGGGCATTCGTCGGCCATGAGATTCACAACAAGGATTTGCCGCTTGCGGATGGGCCTTTGAAGCCGTTGCTCGAAGCGCTGCACCGCCTGCAGAAACTCGCGGACGAAGCCGCACCGATGCATATTCGTACGGCATTGGTGACGGCACGCTCGGCCCCCGCGCATGAGCGCGCGATTCGCACATTGATGGCGTGGAACATCGAAATCGACGAAGCGATGTTCCTCGGCGGCCTCGACAAGAGCGCGTTTTTGCGCGAGTTCGAGCCGGACTTTTTCTTCGACGACCAAATTGGCCACTGCGAATCGGCCCGCGTCGTGACGGCGACGGGGCACGTGCTGAGTGGCATCGTGAACGCATCATGACACCCGAACAATCACCGCTGGGTAAGGCATCCACTTACACCGAACAATATGACGCTTCGCTGCTCTTCCCGATTGCCCGAAAGAATGCGCGCGAGGCGATTGGGATTGGCGCGCAGTTGCCGTTTTTCGGCACGGACATCTGGAACGCTTACGAGCTTTCCTGGCTGAACGCGCGCGGCAAGCCGCAGATTGCGGTGGCGACTTTCTTTGTGCCGGCTGATTCGCCGAACATTGTCGAGTCGAAGTCGTTCAAGCTTTATCTGGGGTCATTTGCGCAGACGGCTTTCGAGTCGATGGAAGTTGTGCGCGACACGATCAAACGGGATGTTTCCGCTTCATGCGGCGCGACGGTGTCTGTTCATCTGGCGGCGCCCTATGAGTTCGGCAAATTGCAGATGGAAGAGTTTGACGGGTTGTCGCTGGACCGGCTCGATCTCGATACCGATGTTTATCATCCTGATGCTTCGTTGCTGAAGGCTGCGTTTGACGAGTCGCCTGTTGAGGAGACGTTGGTTTCCAACCTGCTTAAGTCGAATTGTCCCGTGACGGGGCAGCCTGATTGGGGCAGTGTGCAGATTCATTATGTTGGGCCGCAGATCGATCATGCGGGCTTGCTGAGGTACATCATTTCCTATCGGAATCACACTGGGTTTCATGAGCAGTGCGTCGAGAGGATTTTTATCGATGTGCTTAAGGCCTGCCGGCCGGTGAAGCTTGCTGTTTATGCGCGGTATACCCGCCGCGGCGGGCTGGATATTAATCCGTTCCGGACGAATTTTAATTTGCCTATGCCGGATAATTTGCGGTTAGCGCGGCAATAAGGGGGCGTGGTTTTTTTGCCTGCGCGGCGCTTGTTGTCAGTGTTCTTAGGGCGTTGGCCTTTCCTTGAAATGTTAGTGGTCTATTAACAATTCAAGGAAAGGCCAAAGCCCCAGGCACACAGACAAACAAGCGCCGAGCAGGCAACCAAACCCCAAATCAGCGCCTGCGGCAAACAAAAAAGACCATCAAGCCGAAGGCTTCTTATACGCCACGCAATCAACCTCAACCCGACAATCAATCACCATCGAAGAAACCACACACGCCCGCGCCGGCGGATTCTCCCCAAAGTACTCCCGAAACACCTTATTGAACGAAGCAAAGTCACGCGGATCATCAAGCCACACACCACAGCGGACAACATGCTCCGCCCCATACCCAGCTTCCTTCAGAATACCGAAAACATTCTGAATCGCCTTGTGCGATTGCTCAACAATGCCACCATTGATCACCTCACCATTTTCCATCGGCGTCTGCCCGGAAACGAACAACCAGCCATCCGCTTCGACCGCCCGAGCAAAGGGCATATGTTGACCACCCGTACCCTTGCCACCTTCAACACCATATCGCTTCATCATCCAACTCCTTAAAAAGTCAGGCACGCGGCGCGAGCAACGCCACAACCGCTTGTCACATCAATCAGAAAACAAAAAAATCAAAACGCGCCGTGCGCATCACCCTTCGACGCCGCACCACGCGCCACAAAATGCCCTGCCCGTTCGCCGGTCACCGCGCCATCGCGATACGCCAACACGCCGTTCACCCACACAGCATCAATTCCATCGGCCGCCTGTTGCGGCTTCTCGAACGTCGCCGCGTCGCGCACTTTGGCCGGATCAAACAACACCAGATCCGCGTGATAACCGATGTGCACCTCGCCGCGCTGCGCCAAACCAAACCGGCGCGCAGACAAGCTGGTCATCTTGCGCACCGCCTCTTCAAGCGGCAGCAAACCGGCGTCACGTACGTAGTGCCCAAGCACGCGCGGAAACGCGCCCCACAACCGCGGATGCGGCAACGGATCGTTCGGCAATCCATCCGAGCCAACCATCGTCGCGGGATGCGACAGAATGCGCCGCACGTCGTCCTCGGACATGTTGTGATACACCGCGCCCGCCGGCTGCAAACGCTTGCCGGCCTCCTGCTGCGTGACGCCCCACTCGGCGGCAATCTCCCTGATCAGCTTGCCCGCCATCTCGGGATGCGGCTCGGACCACGTGATCGTGATGTCGATGTCGCCCGTCACCTGCTTCACGTCGAGCGTCGACGAACTGCGGTTATACGGATAGCAATCGCAACCGATCGGCTGCAAACGACGCGCGCCTTCCAGCGACTTCAGCACCTCTTCGCTACGCCCCCAATTCGACGGCCCCGCGCACTTCAGATGCGAAATCACCACCGGCACATGCGCGTGACGGCCCACCCGATACGCTTCGTCCATCGCGTCGAGAATCGCGTCGAACTCGGTGCGCATATGCGTCGTGTAAAGCGCGCCGGCGGCGGCGAGCGGCTCGGCCAGCGCCATCACTTCTTCAGTCGGCGCAGAGAAGGCGGAGCCATAGGCAAGCCCCGAACTCAGACCCAATGCCCCGTTCGACAACGCCTCTTCCAGTTGCGCGCGCATTCCGTCGATTTCCTTCGCGGTCGCCGCGCGGTCGAGCCGGTCCATCTGATTGCTGCGCAATGCCGTGTGCCCAATCAGCGCGCCGACATTCACTGCCGGACGCGCGGCGTTCACCGCTTCGACGTACGCAGCGAAAGTCGGGTACTGGAACGCATCGCGCTCGCCAAGCAGATTCATCGGATCAGGCGGATCGCCCTTCAGCGATACCGGCGACGCACTGATCCCGCAATTGCCGACGATCACCGTCGTCACGCCCTGCGTGATCTTCGGCAGCATTTGCGGCGACCGGATCACGTGCGTGTCGTCATGCGTATGAACGTCGATGAAGCCGGGCGCCAGCGCGCGGCCGTTCGCCTCAATCACCTCTTCGGCGAGCCAGTTCGACAGGTTGCCGATCGCGGCGATGCGGCCGTCGCGGATCGCGACGTCGCGTTCTACCGGCGGCGCGCCCGTGCCGTCGTACAGTTGCGCGCCGACGATCAGCGTATCGGCGGCTTCGGGATGCGAATGCATGGATCAGTCTCCTAACGGTTGTCGGTCGCCGCCGCCACGGTGCGCGTCGAGCGCGTGCTTCATGCGGCGCAGCAATTCGCGGCTCTCGTCACCCTGACTCACGGCAAGTTCAGTGACGAGCACATCGAGCGCCATCATCATCGCGTAACGCGACGACGACGGTTTGTAAATGAAATCGGTTTCAAAGGCGACGATCGGGATTACCCAATCGGCCAGTTTGGCCAACGGCGAAGCCGGCGCGGTCAGAGCGATCACGGTCGCCCCGTAGCTGCGCGCGATCTTGCAGTTCTCGACCATCTCGGGCACACGACCGGTGGTGGACAACGCGATCACTACGCACTCGCGCGACACGGTGCTCGCCACCATGCGCTGCAACAGGCCGTCCTGATAGGTCGCAACCGGCCGGCCGAGGCGCACGAGCCTGAAGCGCATTTCGTCGGCAAGCGCGGTCGAGCCGCCGCCCATGCCGAAAACGTAGATCATCCGAGCGGCGCGCAACGCGGCTGCGGCTTCGGCTAAAGGCGCCTGACGAAGAAGTTGGTGGTTATGTGCTAGCGCCGTTTGCAGTTCGTCGAATACGCGGGTGGCGATCGGCTCGGGCGCGTCGGTGGGTCCGCTCGCCTGCAGGAAGCGCTGACCGACAGCGGCCGCCTGCGCGAGCCGCAGCTTCAACTCCCGCACGTCGCGGCAACCGACCGCCTTGGCAAAGCGCGTCACGGTCGCGACACTCACCTCCGCCTGCTGGGCGAGCGCGCCAATGCTGGCGCGCGATGCGCCGGTCAGATCGTCGAGAATCAGCGCCGCTACCTTCCGTTCGGCCGAACGCAGTTCCGGCGCGCATTCGGCGATGCGCGCGACGATATCGAAGGCCAGCGGTTCGGCGGTCAGGTTCATTGCAGGCTGTGGGGTGTCTCGCGAACGCTTACAAAGCGCTTCGGGAAAACTATGGTACTAAATAACATTCCTCCAACCATCGTACTTTCGGTAACATGGTAAAGTCAACTTTGATTCGATTTAACTGGACGATGGAGCAGGGAGACATGAAAGTTACAAACTATCAGGGCGCAACGATTGATCCTTATAGCAAGGGCTTGGGCATGGTTCCGGGCACCAGCATCCAACTCATGGATGCTGCGCGCCTCGAGTGGAACCTGCTGAACGAAGACGTGAGCCTGCCTGCCGCCGTGCTGTACGCGGATCGTGTGGAACACAACCTGAAGTGGATGCAGGCATTCGTCGCAGAATACGGCGTCAAGCTGGCGCCGCACGGCAAAACCACCATGGCGCCGCAACTGTTTCGCCGTCAGCTCGAAACCGGCGCATGGGGCATCACGCTCGCCACCGCGCATCAGGTGCGCGCGGCGTATCACGGCGGTGTTTCGCGGATCCTGATGGCCAACCAACTGGTCGGCCGCCGCAACATGATGATGATCGCCGAATTGCTGAGCGACCCTGATTTCGAGTTCTTCTGCCTCGTCGATTCGGTCGAAGGCGTCGAGCAACTGGGCCAGTTTTTTACGTCGGTACGCAAGCCGCTGCAAGTATTGCTCGAACTCGGCGTGCCGGGTGGCCGCACCGGCGTGCGCGACGAAGCGCAGCGCAACGCGGTGCTTGAAGCAATCGCGCGCTATCCGGATGTGTTGAAGCTGGCGGGCGTCGAGTTGTATGAAGGTGTGCTGAAAGAAGAACACGAAGTGCGCGAGTTCCTGCAGAGCGCGGTCGCTGTGACGCGCGCACTCGTTGAGGAAGGACGATTTGCCCGCACGCCGGCCGTTCTGTCAGGCGCCGGCTCGGCCTGGTACGACGTGGTCGCGGAAGAATTCGTGAAGGCCTCGGAGACCGGCAAGGTTGAAGTCGTGTTGCGGCCCGGCTGCTATCTGACGCATGACGTCGGCGTGTATCGCAAGGCGCAGACGGACATCTTCGCGCGCAATCCGGTCGCGAAGAAAATGGGCGAAGGCTTGCTGCCGGCGCTGCAACTGTGGGCATATGTGCAGTCGATTCCGGAACCGGATCGCGCGATCATCGGCCTCGGCAAGCGCGATTCTGCTTTCGACGCAGGCATGCCGGAGCCGTCGCGCCACTATCGTCCGGGCACCGAAGCGCCACGCGATATCGCGGCGAGCGAAGGCTGGGAGATTTTTGGCTTGATGGATCAGCACGCGTATCTGCGGATTCCCGCGGGCGCCGATCTGAAGGTAGGCGACATGATCGCGTTCGACATCTCGCATCCGTGCCTGACGTTCGACAAGTGGCGTCAGGTGCTGGTGGTCGATCCGTCGTATCGCGTCACGGAAGTGATCGAAACGTTCTTCTGATCGTGATAGAACCGGCGCGTTTCACCGTGAGGTGGCGCGCCGTTTGTTGCAGTTGAGTCGGGCTTAAGCCTAGCGAGCCGGGCCGGCCTCCGCCGTGTCGGACACCTGGGCAGCCGACGCGGCTGCCGCGCCAGTCGTAGCAGCCACTTCGCCGATCCGCACTTCCAGCATCTTCAACGCCCCCGACAACGCGCTCAGCGCTTCGTCCGGCAACGCCGCCATCGTGTCGTGCAAAAAAGCATTGCGGCGCGGCAGGCTGGCTTCGGTCGCCGACCGTCCCGCTTCGGTCAAACGCACATTGGTCACGCGGTTGTCGTGCGTATCCATGCTGCGAGCAATCCAGCCTAAACCCTCCAGCGTTTTCAGCTGCCGAGTCAGCGCGCCCGGATCGACGCGCAAGCGCTCGACCAGCCGCTTCTGCGAAGATTCGCCGGCCTGCTCGTGCAGCGCAAGCAGAATGCGCCAGCGCGGCAACGGATGGCCCACGTGGGCTTCGAACGCCGACATGAACGCCCGATAAGTGCGGCCGAATTGTTGCATGACGGCGACGCGGTCCTGTTCTTCCATGATCTGTCAGTAAAACGGTAAGGCGAAAAAATCAGTCCGCGTGAATCACCGGCTCGAGCTTGCGCTGGAGCTTGACCGGCGGCACACGGCGGCTTTGCCACACGGACACCACGGCGATGATCGCCGCGAGCGCGAGACCCAGATGAATTGCTGAAACGAGCGCCTCGCGTGCACTCTCAAGCAGCATCGCGCCGTTGTGACCCGCATGCGTCAACTCGCCGAGCAAGGTGGTTTGCGCATCGCGATTGATGAGGATTTGCGGGTCGCCGAGATCGGCAAACCACTGCGACGCGTGATCGTTTTCCAGCGCGCTGCGCACGCCGCTCGCGTACATATGGCTGATCAGCGTGCCGGTCAGCGCCGTGCCAATCATCCCGCCGATCATCCGCAGCGACTGCAGCAGCGCGGTAGCGATACCGAGGTGTTCGCGGCCCGCAGTCTGCTGCGCGAAGATCGTCAGATTCGGCATCACGAAACCGAGGCCGAGGCCGCCGAGCACCATGAACGACATCAGCAGCCATTGCGGCATGGCACGCGTCGCGACGACCACGCCGAGACACGACAGCGCCACCAGCGCAAAGCCGACGTACAGCATCAGATTCGGATTGCGTACACGCGAGACGATACGTCCGTTGGCGATACTGCCGATCGTGATGAATACGACGAGCGGCGTAATGACGAGCCCCGCCTCTTTCGGTGACATCCCGAAACCACCTTGAAATAGCAACGGTGCGTAGAACAGCAACGAGAACATCGTGAAACCGCCCAGCACGGCGAGCGTGAAGAGCGCGGCCAGACTGCGATTACGAAACATATCCACCGGCAGAATCGCCGTCGGGCAGCGCTTTTCCCACTGCCACAAGCCGTATGCCGAGGCGACGCTCAGTGCAAGCAGCGCGAAGGCGCTCAAGGTGACGCCGTGCTTCGGCAACAACTCGACGAACAACTGCAGCGAGCCAAGAGCCACTGCGATCAACAACGCACCCGGCCAATCGAGCCGCATCTTGCCTTCGTGCTCGATGTGCCGCAGGTGCGGCAGGAAGCGCCAGACGAAAAATAGCGACAGCAAGCCGACCGGCAGATTCACATAGAACACTGAGCGCCAGCCGTAGTACTGCGTGAGAAAACCGCCGAGCGACGGCCCCACCGCGTTCGCAATCCCGAACGCCGAACTCATCAGCACCTGCCAGCGCAGTCGCACGACCGAGTCGGGAAATAGATCAGGAATGCACGCGAAGGCTGTGCCGACCAGCATGCCGCCGCCAATGCCCTGCAAGCCGCGCGCGAGCACGAGGAACAGCATGTTGTTGGCAGCGCCGCAGAGCACCGAAGCAGCAGTGAATACGACGATCGATGCGATCACAAATGGCTTGCGCCCGTAGTAATCGCCGAGGCGGCCGAAGATCGGCACGGTGATCACCGAGGTCAGCAAATACAACGTGCCGACCCACGCGTAGAGCTCGAAACCCTTCAGCTCCGCGACGATCGTGGGCAACGCGGTGCCGACCACGGTCTGGTCTAGTGCGACCAGCATCGAAACGAAGGAAACGCCGAGCATCGCCAGCAGCGACTCACGGAACGGTAAAACTTGCCCACTCGAGTGGTGGGCCGCGGTATGGACAGCCATTTTTTGATGGGGCAACAGTTGACTCGTCAAACGATTTGGAATCATACCATGAGGTGATGCTCTAAGCTGGAACGCGCCGGTGCGGCTCACCGCATCGGCAATCGACTGAAGAATGGACAATACATGACGCCAGGGAGGCACATGGAGCCGAGTTCGCTCGCAGCACAATCCTTATCGGACGACGACCTGAGCGCGCTGCGACGCGCGAAACACGAACTGGAGAGCCCCGCGCTGGCGATGAAACTGGCGAGCATCGTCGGCTCGCCGCTCGAGAAGCTGCTCGCGCGCATGCCGGCTTTTGCCAACGAAAAGGTCACGGATGCGACGGAACTGGCATTGCGCAAGTGCCTCTCGATCGCGCTGCGCACGCTGGGGCGGCAGGCTGGCGCCTCGCCCCTCGTGGTGCCCGACAAGCCGAGCAACCTGCTGCACAAGTTCGCCGTGGCGACCACCGGCGCGGCCGGCGGCGCATTCGGTCTGTTCGCGCTGCCAGTGGAGTTGCCGGTCACGACCACGCTGATGTTTCGCTCGATCTGCGACATCGCGCGCAGCGAGGGCGAGGATCTGTCGTCGATCGACACGCAACTGCAATGCCTGACGGTGCTCGGCATGGGCGGCACCTCGAAAGCCGACGACGACGCCGACTTCGGCTACTTCATCATGCGCGGTGCGCTGGCACAGGCGGTATCGAAGGCTTCATCCGAAATCGCGACGAAAGGCTTCACCGCGCATGGCTCGGCGGCCTTGTTACGCTTACTCAACACGATTGCCGCGCGCTTTTCGGTGCAGGTGAGCGAGCAGATCGCCGCCAAGTCGATTCCGGCGATCGGGGCGGTGCTTGGCGCGATGGTCAATACGGTATTCATCGACCACTTCCAGCAGGTCGCGCACGGCCACTTCACCGTGCGGCGGCTGGAGCGGCAATACGGCCAGGAAACGGTCGAAGCCGCCTATCAGGCGATCGACGTCACCCTGGCTGGCTGAGCGGCCGTGTCACGCCCGCTCGTTGCACTCGTCACGCGCCGCACGAAGGCCGCGGCGCGGTCGAGCGCGCGGCCGCCCTCCGGGATGAACGGCGTGAACAAGGGCCAGACGTGCGGCATCTTCTTCCACACCTCAAGTTCGCAATCGACGCCCGCCGCGCGCGCCTTGTCGGCAACGCGTTGCGAGTCGTCTAGCAATACCTCGGTGCTGCCCGCCATGATGAAGAGCGGCGGCAAGCCGTTCAGGTCGGCATAGACCGGCGAAGCGTAGGGATGCGTGGCGGGCGTGTCGCCGAGATAAACCTGCGCGGCCCGCGCGATCGCGGGACCGCTGAACATCGGATCGAGACCGTCGTTGGTGCGAATGGTGGCGCCGGCAGCCGCCAGATCGGTCCACGGCGAGAACAGCAGGCAGCCTGCCGGTAGCGGATCGCCGGCGTCGCGCAAGGCGACTACGGTAGCGAGTGCAAGGCCGCCGCCCGCTGAATCCCCCGCGATCACAATCGACTCGGGCGGCGTGCCGTCCGCGACCAACTGACGATAGGCCGCGGTTGCATCGTCGAGCGCGGCCGGGAAGCGATGCTCGGGCGCGAGACGGTAGTCGAGGGAAAAGATCGGTGCGTTCGCACGCGTGGCGAGGTCGAATACGAGCGAGCGATGCGTACGCGGCGAACAGAAATAGTAGCCACCACCGTGGCAATACAGCACGATCGGGCCGCTCCCGGAAGTGGACACGCCGTCAGCCGGCTCGATCCACTCACCCTGCAGTGGCCAATTGTCCGGCCCGTACGATTCGCGCAGACGCCAACCGCCCGGCACACGCGGCGACCAGGCGCGCTTGGCCGTCAGCGCACGCGCCTTCTCGACATTGATACTCGGCTTGAGGGTCTGCGGTCGAAACTGCTTACGCAGATACCAGCACGCGAGTGCACTTTGCCAGCTCATCAGGACACGCTCCTTCGATAGTGTCCCACATGGTACGTGCAGTCGCCGCCGCGCCGGTGGACGGCGGCTTCTAATCCCGAAAAGGCGCCCGCGCCACCGGGCAAGGTTTTCCTCGTTTTCCTCTGGCCTAGTTCGCCGGCAAAACCTGTCCGCGAATCTCGCCCGTCGGATTCTGCTCAGTATGGACGTTGAAGTACCACTGTCCCGCCATCAGGTCCGTCACCTGCTGTTCGGTGAGCGCCGCCGATCCTTTGATCGGGCTCGCGAGCGCGTCCTTCCCGATCGGCACCTGGACCTTGGCGTTCTGCCCGACCGGCGCAGGACCGTGGAAGTGCGCGGCGGTTGCCGGACCACTCAGCCCTTCATAGGTGATCGTCCATTGCAGGGACTTGGTCGACGTATCGAACGTGGCGTTCAACATGCCGTGCCCGTGACTCACGCGCGGCGGCACTTCGCTCGACGGCTCGAGATCGGCCTTCAACGCCACCGTATCCGCAAAGGCGACGCCCGACGCCAATGCCCACACCACCACAGCAAGATTCAGTTTTCGAAGCGCAATCATGGTCTTCTCCGGACTTTGATGCACCGCCGCACCGACATTTCGGTCACGCGCAGAGCCACCACATACTAGTGCAAATCCGTTGTAGCTGTTTGCGTCGGGGTCAAATGACATCGCGGCGATCTGCGCGACGCCTTCTTCGATATTTACAAACAGTTAATTGCGCAATTTGTACTGAATCTTTTGCGTCATCCCGACTATGCTTCCGGTTGCGAGAAGTGACTCCTTCATCGAGGGATGTCTCCAAATCTTTAACGCGGCTTCGGCCGCGTTTTTTTTCGTCCTCTCGATTCGACGCGTGGATTTACTCACGAGCGCGCGCCAATGCGATCGCCCAAGCGAGGCGCTACAGCCTCGCTTCCGTGCGGTGCGGTGCGGTGCGAAGCAGCGTCACGCAAGTAATGCAGCCTGCTCCTCGATTCCATCGAGCATCGCATTGCACTTGCGCGCCAATGCCAGCCCGTCGCTGCGCAAGCGTTCCGGCGTCTTGACGGTGATATCCCGGCGGTAGTCTTCCAACGCGTTGAGCAGCGGCGGGTATTGCAACACGCTCGCCGCGCCTGCCACGCGATGATGCCACTCGCGCAGACGCTCGACCTCGATGCGTTCGAGTAGCGGCGACAATGCCTGCACGTCTTCGCGCACCGATGAAACGAATGAATCGAGCAACGCCTTAACGGTCGATTCGCTCCCCCACAACTGCGTCATGTGACTCAGGTCGACCGGGACAAATGGCTCTGCGCCGCCATGCGCATCCGGCCCGGAAACCGGCGGTGCGTTGACCGCTTCAGCAGGAGCAGCTTGCCATGCGCTGTCAGTGCCGAACCAACGGCTCAGGTACTCGCGTAGCGTAGCAAGTCGCGTCGGCTTGACGAGGCAGTCGTCCATGCCGGCGTCACGACATAGCTTCAGGTCCTCCGGCGCGGTGTTCGCGGCAGATCGATTGGCCACGCACGAACATTCTTATAACTTCTGCCTTTCTGGGGGACAATCGCGATACAGGCGGCAACTCGCTCGCGTCGTCTCGAGGCTGGGCAAGCGCTTCGATGATGGAGCGGCCGACGTACACCTCACCCCTCCTGCTCGCCTCTATCGCTTGCTTCCGGCATCGTCAGGTCGGTGACGAGCACATCGCATGGCGTGCTCTCCAACAGCGTGATCAATGAAGTGGGCGTAGCCGCTTCGCCGACAATGGCGACACCGGCGCGCATTTCCAGCGCGGCCCGAACGCCAAGCAGAACGAAAGGATGATCGTCCGCAAGAATGACTCGAACGTTCGTCATGATTTGTCTCCGTTGTTGTAGGCATACTCAGCAAACGTATAGGGAAATACCGCTCGCTTCACGCGTGCTCTAATGGCCCAGTGGCGTTGGATGCCACACTAGGGGCGGCCATGAAACCACTGCTACAAACCGGAGAAAATCGGAGCGCTCTGAAACCCGCCAACAATTTGATAGTCCATTGCGAAACTATCAAAGCAGGAATGCGCAATTATGCAAATCGAATATGCGAGAATTTTTCCGTCGCTGTTTGTTTGCTTCTGAAAAGCACTGCAGCGACGAGAGCGCGCGCCGCCGCTCTCGTCGCGTGAAAAATAACGAATTTGACCAGCAGCATGACGCCACCGGCCACCATTACTTCATCATGTGGCATCACAAGCGCGTGCCGCCGTCAGCTTGCTAACGCGAGCAGTGCGCGGAAATACCGGTAACGCGATCAAGGCGCATGCACTGGCTACCGCCCACACCATCGGCCACGAACCCACCGACAACAGCAGCGGAATCGCGAGCGGCGTCAGGAACAACGTGAGAAAGACGCAGGTATTGCCGATCGCGAGTGCGGTGCCTGCACGGCTCGTCCCCGCGAGTGTCGCGAGTTCCGTGAAGGCAACGCCGTGCCATGCGGATGCGCTTATGCCGCCCAGCACGATCATCAGCGCGACCACCGCTGTCATCGCCGTATGGTGCATCCCGGCCAGACCCGTCACCAGCGCGAGCGAGGCGAACAGCACCGCGGTCAGCACGCTGCAGGCGCGCATGTAAGCACGTCGATTGCCGCGCCGGTCGGTCCACGCACCGCTCCAGACCCGCGCAATCGCAGCGCCCGTTTGCACGGCCGCCATCGTCAAACTGATCGCCAGCACACCGGCGCGGCCGAAGTCGTGCAGGAAGACGGTCCCGAATGTCACGATGGCAATCTGCGGCACACACAACGCGCCGGCGCCGAGCGCCACGCGCCAGATGCCGATGTCGCGTAACGGCGAAACCTTCACCGGCACCGCACCTGCACCTGCTCCGGCAACCGCAGCGTTGCGAGCCGGACCCACACCGTTCCCTTCGACGTGCGAAGGCTCGTGCAACCACCACCATGCGAACACCGCAGTAATCGCGCACGCAAGGCCCAGCACGGTGTACGCGCTGGCAAAGCCGAATCGCGAGGCAAGCGCCGGCAAGATCAGCGCGCCCAGGCCTCCACCGGCCGGCACCGCAGTCTGCCGAATGCTCATCGCGAGGCCGCGCTCACCTTCGCGAAACCAGGCCATCACCGCACGGCCACTCGAACCGTTGACGCTGCCGCCGAGTAGGCCGACCAGCAACAAGCCGAGCGCGAGCGTCGCCACGCCCGGCACATGCGAGCCGGACGGCACCGCGAACAACGCCAGCCCGGCTAGCGCCGCGGCAGTCGAAAGAAGCCCCAGCAACAGCACGCGGCGATCACCCCAACGATCGGTCAGGAGTCCCCATGGCAACTCGCTGACCGCGATGCCCAAACCGAGCATGCCGAGCACCAGCCCCAGCCCGTCGTTGCCGAGGTGATAGCCCGAACGCAAAAACACGGCCGTGGTCGGAATCCCTGAGAAAGCGGCCGAAAAGCTCGCGTTCGCCGCAAAGCCGACTCCCAGCACTTTCCACCGATGGCTCGCCGTACGCTCACCCGGCACCCGCACGGCGGCAATCGAATCGTTTCCCATGACAGCCTCTGCAATGAATGAATTGGAGGTATCCTACGGCTGGGCAATCCATCGGAAAAGCCGGAAAATCAGATGATTTCCATCGGATACACCGAATCATGAGCCAGCGCGGATTTGACCTGACGCAGTTGCGCACCTTCGTCGCCGTCGCCGAATCGGGCAGCGTTTCGGCGGGCGCGGAGCGCGTGTTCCTGTCGCAGTCGTCGGTGAGTGAGCAACTGAAGAAACTCGAGGAACGCGCTGGCCAGCCACTCTTCGTGCGCAGCAAGCAGGGTGTGACCGCCACGCCGGCCGGTAGCCGCCTGCTCGATCACGCGCGCCGCATCATCGCCATGAGCGAGGCGGCGTTCGAGGACCTGCAAGGCCGCTCGCTCGACGGCGAACTGCGCATCGCCATCACGGACTACTACCGTCCGCTCGACATCGCGCGCATTCTCAAGACATTCTCGGAACAGCATCCGCGCCTGAAACTGCACGTCACCGTGCAGCCGAGCGCGGTGATCGATAGCAGCGCCGGCGACGATGCGTCGTACGACATCGGCCTTTCGTTGCGGCTCGTCACCGGGAACGCACGCTCCACCAACCGGCGCGGCAGCGCGCAAAGCACCGTGGTGCGGCGCGAGAAACTGCTATGGGTCTGCGCGGCCGATGCCAGTCCGCGGCCGGCCACGCCTTATTCATTGGTATTGCTACCGTCGAGTTGTCAGTTGCAGCGCTTCGTCGTGAAACTCCTCGATGAGCACAAGGTGCCGTATCTGGTGTCGCATTCGGCCTCGGGAGTGGCTGGCTTGCAACTAGCGCTGAAGGCCGGGCTGGGCATTTCCTGCCTGAACGAATCATCGATCGGCGGGGGCCTGGTAGCCTGTCCGCAGAGCGTCGGGTTGCCCGCACTGCCCGCTGTCGAGTTTCATCTGTTGCCGGGGCGAATCGGCGAAAGCGAACGCGTCAGTAATGCACGCACGGCGTTGATGCATCTCTTCAGTTGACGCGCTCCGCGTCGATGCGCGCGCTGCGACTCAAGGAACACGACAGAAACGCAGCGCATCAATCGCATTCGGCGATGCAGTCCGCACTCGAACCAGACACAGAACAAATATCGATGGCGCTCTAATCGACGCCTGTGCTGATAAAATACGCCACCAATTGACCTATCAAATTTTATTGACGCATCGGATAAATTCCTGCAACCTGCTACACGTCTGCCGCACGCATCAAGCGTTATTACCGCAGCCCGAAAGCCGCCACCCATTGGCGCACTCAGGCAGATCATTGCTTTATATAGAAGTTGCATTGCCGCATCGCTTCAATACTGTGCCTCCTTAATAAGTCCGTTTCGATTTGCTGTTCATGCAGTCGTTATGAAAAAGAATTGGCAGGCTTGTCATGCATCGTTCATCGAATCCGATGAGTGAATTCACGAGCGAATGCATGAGAAATAAATAGCGAAAATAACCGTTCCCTCGGCGAGGCCTCGCGTGCATCGTAGATCTATCGGATTTTCGATTCTGGTGGTGCTTTACGTCATGTGGCGTGGCGCGGCGTTCGCAGCCACCGACGCGTCAGCCGCGATGCCCTCTGCCATGGACGAGCGCGTGCGTGCCTGCACCTCGTGTCATGGCGTGCAAGGCCAAGGTCTGAACAATGATTACTTCCCGCGCATCGCCGGCAAACCGGCCGACTACCTGTTCAATCAGTTGAGTGCGTTTCGTGACGGCGGCCGTACTTATCCGCCAATGGGCTATCTGCTCGCCTTCCTGCCCGACGACTATCTGCGCAAGATCAGCCAGTACTTCGCGGACCTGCAACCGCCCTACCCCAATTCCGATCACACCGACGTCGCACCGGCAGTGCTCGCAGCCGGACAACGGCTCGTCACCCAAGGCGACCCGGCACGCAAGATCCCGGCGTGCATCGCGTGTCATGGAGCGCGCATGACGGGTACGCAACCTGGCATTCCGGGACTGCTCGGCCTGCATGCGAGCTACATCGCCGGGCAGATGGGTACGTGGCGCTCGGGCACACGTCACGCGCTTGCGCCGGACTGCATGCATTCGATCGCCGTCAAGCTGACCGACAAGGACATCACCGCGGTATCGAGCTGGCTCGCGCGCCAGCCGCGCCCTGCCGATCCGCGGCCCTCGCCGGCGTCCGCTGAGCGGCTGCCGCTTGCATGCGGGAGCCAACCGCAATGAAGCCGACCTTCCGCTCGAGCCGCCCTGTTGCGTATGCCATGACGAAGCGCCGTCGCACCGCTGTTTCGCTCGTCTCCTGCTTGCTGGTTGCCGGCTTGATCGTCGGTGGCGGCGCCGCGCTTTTCAGCGCACCGCGTGCGTTGTTGATCGCAGAGGCGAGCGCGGCTGAAGCCGTGCCTGTCGCCACGACCGCCACGACCGCAATGGCCACTGCCGACAAAACCGACACCCGTCCCGACATCGTCAAACGCGGCGAGTATCTGGCGCGCGCCGGCGACTGCGTCGCCTGCCATACCGCGCCGCGTGGCAAGCTGTTCGCCGGCGGCCTCGCCATGGATACGCCGTTCGGCACGCTGTATTCGCCGAACATCACGCCGGACGCGCAGTACGGCATTGGCACATGGAGCGAGGACGCGTTCTTCAAGATGATGCGCACCGGCCGCACGCCGGACGGCACTCTGCTCTACCCTGCGATGCCGATCGCTCAGTACACCAAGGTCACACGTGAAGACTCGAACGCAATCTTCGCGTACCTGAAGTCTGTGGCACCGGTACGCGAGCCGAACCACAAGCACACGCTGCGCTTCCCGTTCAATCAGCGCAAGCTGCTGTACGGCTGGCGCACGTTGTATTTCCGTGAAGGCGAGTTCCAGCCGGACCCGACCAAATCGGTCGAATGGAATCGCGGCGCGTATCTCGTCGACGGGCTCGGCCACTGCACGATGTGCCACACCAAGATCAACATGCTCGGCGGCTCGTCGCAAAGCGAACAGTTCGCGGGCGGTCTGATTCCGGTGCAGAACTGGTACGCGCCCTCACTCACATCCGATAAAGACGGCGGTCTCGGCGACTGGAGCATCAAGGACATCGTCGATCTGCTGCAAGCTGGCATTTCCGATCGCGGCGCTGTGTACGGGCCGATGGCCGAAGTCACCTATCACAGCCTTCAGTACATGACGGAAGATGACGTCAAGGCGATGGCCGTCTATCTCAAGACGTTACCGGACAACCGCGGCCGCAAATCGGGCCCGTCCGCACCGACCAATACCAACGTGTTCGCACTCGGCGAAAAGATCTACGCCGACAAATGCGCGCTATGCCACGGCGCGAGCGGCGAGGGCCAGTTGCAGCACTACCCGCCGCTCGCACGCAACCAGTCGATCGAAATGGACTCCGCGGTCAACCCGATCCGTATCGTGCTCAATGGCGGTTTCCCACCCGGCACCGCGCGCAATCCCGAGCCGTACGGCATGCCTCCGTTCGGTCAGGAGTTGAACGACACCGATGCCGCCGCCGTCGTCACGTATATCCGCACTGCGTGGGGCAACCACGGCCAGCCGGTGACGTCCCGCGAGGTCAACGAATTGCGCAAAGCGCCGCTGCACTGAACCTGAACCGCTGCACCGGAGAATCTCCAGATGGAAGCGAACGATACCCGCAGCGCGGCCCCACCTACGGATGAAGAAGTGGAACGCGTCGTCGCGGCCGGCCCGCACGGTGCGATCGCCGTGGCCGGTGTCGCCACGCTGATCGTCATAGCGATCTGGTTCGGCTTCTACTTTCTTGTCTTTCTGCCGCGCGGCGTCATCCACTGACTATGTCGACTGATTCCAATCACCAACCGGGCAGCGGCCACGAAGTCGCCTTACGCGCCGAGCGCCGCTGGGCGATTTTCGCCACGGCGCTGATCGTGCTGATGCTCGTCGTCATCGTGTTCTCGGGGCTCCATTGGGCGATGATGCCGCCGTCGCGGGTCGAGACGATCGATCCTTCGCGCCTGCAACTGTCGGGCGAGTTCGTCGAAGACAACCTCGGCAGCGCCGTCGAGCCGGACGGTTCGGTCGTTGTGCGTTTCGTCGCGCAGCAGTATTCGTTTACGCCGCAATGTCTGCTGGTGCCCGCCGACACGCCGATCACGATCCGCACCACCAGCGCCGACGTCGTGCACGGGTTGCTCGTGACCGACACCAACATCAACACGATGGTCGTGCCCGGCTATGTCGCTACGCTGAATACCCGCTTCGACCAACCCGCCGATCACACCATGCCGTGTCACGAGTTCTGCGGCTTCGGCCACCAGACCATGTGGGCGCACGTCAAGGTCGTCGACAAAGCCACGTTCTTCGAGCAAGCCCGACAATCACGGAGGCTCAGCTGTGTTTCACGCTAAGCGACTCGTTCTCGCGCATTTCTGGCTGGCCTTCATCGCGTTTCTGGTCGCGCTGCTGCTCGGCGCGTGGCAGATGCTGGTACGCAGCCCGCTGGTGCCGTGGGTCGGCGACCCCGAACTCTACTATCGATCGGTGACCGCGCATGGCTCGGTGATGGCTTACGTGCTGCCCACCCTGGTTTCAATGGGCTTTGGCTACGCGATCGTCGAACTCGCGCTGGCACAACGGCTCGTCGGTCTGAAATGGGCGTGGGCCGCGTTCATCATGCTGGCAGTTGGCGCGGTGATGGCTATGGTGCCGGTCGCGCTCGGCAAAGCTTCGGTGCTCTACACCTTCTATCCGCCGATGATCGGCAGTCCGTTCTATTACCTTGGCGTGGTGCTGGTGGTGGTCGGCTCGTGGATCTGGGTCGCGCTGATGCACGTGAATCTGCGCATCTGGAAGCGTGCGAATCCTGGCAAGCCCATACCGCTCGCGATGTTCGCCAACGTCGCAGGCGCGTATCTGTGGGCATGGACCGCGATCGGTGCGGCGCTCGAAATCCTGTTCCAGATCTTGCCCGTCGCCTTCGGTCTCACCAACACGATCGATGCCGGCCTCTCGCGCATCCTGTTCTCGTGGACGCTGCATGCGATCGTCTACTTTTGGCTGATCCCGGCTTACATCGCGTACTACACGCTGGTGCCGCGTGCGATCGGCGGACGGCTCTATAGCGATTCGATGGCGCGCGTGTCGTTCATTCTGTTCCTCGTATTCGCGATGCCGATCGGCATTCACCACCTGTTCGCCGATCCGCAGGTCGGCTCGGGCTTCAAATTCCTGCATGCGGTGTTCACCGGCATGGTGTCCGTGCCGACGTTGCTGACGGTGTTCACCATCTGCGCTTCTGTGGAAATCGCCGGACGGTTGCGTGGTGGCAAAGGCGCGTTCGGCTGGTTGACCACGTTGCCGTGGCAGAACCCAATGATGCTGGTGATCGCATTTTCGTTCGTGATGCTGGGTCTTGGCGGTGCGGGTGGCCTGATCAACATGAGCTATCAGTTGAACTCGTCTGTGCACAACACGCAGTGGGTGACCGGACACTTCCATCTGATTTTCGGCGGGGCGATCGTCATCATGTACTTCGCGATCGCGTACGAACTGTGGCCGCAACTGACCGGCCGCGCGATTGCATCGGTGAAACTGGTGCGTACGCAACTGTGGCTGTGGTTCATCGGCATGATGGTGGTGACGCTGCCGTGGCATTACGTCGGTCTGCTCGGTGCGCCGCGCCGCATGGCCTACTACGACTACAACATGCCGGGGATGGAATCGCAGGCGTTCTGGGTGGGGATGTCGGCGGTGGGCGGAATGATCCTGGTGGTGTCGGGCATGCTGTTCATCTACATCCTCGCGAAGTCGCAATTCGGGCCGCAGGTACAGCAGCAGAGTTTCCGTTTCGCGAGCGCGGTGCAGCCAGTGGAGCACGTGCCTGCCGCGCTCAATAGTTTCGGCTTGTGGGTGGCGTTGATGATCGGGCTGACGGTTGTCAACTACAGTGTGCCGATCGTTCAGTTGCTCAGATTGCCGCAGACGTCCGTGCCGGCAGTTGTCGTTGGAGCGCAGCGATGAGTCAGGAACGCGTCTTCAGCTTGCGCAACCCGTGGTTCACGGCGAGCCTGGGCGGCACGATTGCGATTGCCGTGGTGGCGATACTGATCGGCTTCATCTGGTTGCCATCGGCGAACAGCGGATTCAGCGAGCGCGGCTTATGGGCGACGATTTGCAGCGCGGCAGGCGCGCCGTCGAGTTGGTACGGCGGCGCCAATATTGCCGGTCCGGCGCCGAGCGAGGTGGTGGTCTTGCCGCCTTTGCGGCGGGCGCGCGCTGACACGAATTCGATTGGCCGCGGCGCGACGATCGCGACGCAGAATTGCTCGATGTGTCATGGCGTGCTAGGCACGGTGCAGGTGACGGCGCCCGCGTTGGCCGGGCAGTATGCCGACGTGGTCTATAAAGAGTTGCGCGACTATCAGAACGGTGTGCGGCAGAACGCGGTGATGCAGCCGATTATTGCGGCTCGCAGCGATCAGGATCTGCATGATTTAGCGGCTTATTATGCTTCGCTGTCTCGCGCGCCGGCGGCCGAGGTTTTGCCTGTAGGCGTTGGACCGGATGCGAATGCTGTGAAGCTTGCGATGCAGGGTGATCCGCAGCGGAATATTGCACCTTGTGCGGCCTGTCATGGACAGTCGGATCGTAAAGGGGCTGCGCCCTGGCTTGGGGGACAGTCGTCCATTTATCTCGCTGCGCAGATGCGCGCGTTTGCTTCCGGTGCCCGGCATAACGATATCAATGAGCAGATGCGGAATGTGGCTCGGCAGATGACCTCGGCGGAGATCGATAGCGTGGCTAAGTATTACGCGGCGCAGCAGTGACCGTTTGAGCCTGGTTTAGCCTTTGCGGCGCTTAACCGCGAATAGCATGTCAGAAGGCCCGCACTCAGCGGGCCATTTTTTGCCCAATGTCTTACGCGCGGCTCGCGCCTTTTTCATTGCTTCTGCGTGGTGGCCTCTAGTGCCGGTTAATGTGCAACGGCGGCGGCCTGTGCACCCGCTTCTGCTCGCGACGCGACCTTTGTGCGCACCGGTTTGGGTCGCGTGGTATCTGCGGGTTTCGCGTTCAGCTTTTCATCTGATTTCTTCCGCACTGCCTCAGACAGAAGGCTCGCGGCACGTTTGGCCGTGATGCGGCTATGAGGCACGTCCTTCGCATCAAGCGCGATCACCTGGTACAGTTCGCGGTCGCATTCAATCTCGCGCTCGTATCCTTCGCCAGTTTCGACAAGCAGTTCCAGCAACGCTTGTTGGCTTTGCCGTTCTTCCCTTGTCATGCAGGGAGTCCTACGTATTGAGGCCGCAAGCGTAACCAGTCGCTTAAGTTGATCCAACTGCCGGTTGCACAAATCGAAAGCTGAGAGCGCGAGTTTCTCGTACTGGAGCGCATCAACGGGCGCGCGTGAGGTTGCTTGAGGGTTCTTGGTAGATTTGCTCATGGTGCGATTTCCGGTTCGTTCCTGAATCGCCCGACACTCGCTGAAAGGTGAGCGGGCACGTGGTGAGGTTGACAGACCGGGCGAAATACGAAACCGGCGAGCCTCTCGGCTTCCTCACCACGACCCGCCCATTGAACGCGGCGCGCGTAGGTGAGCACTACCCACTTTCGCGGGCAGTGCCGTACTTCGCTGCGGGCTGTCAAACCCGCGCCGTTTTGTCTAACGGCAGGAACAATCTAACGCACCTATTTTTTAAGACGATCAACCAAACAGGCTAAACGCGCGAATTATAACTAATCTTTACATTTGGCCTGGCGCGCACCCTGTACTGATTTTCATGCAGCGCACGCAAGCGCTCGATCACCCTTCAGCACACTAGGTGGTCTGCCGCATCAAGCCGCTACAAACTCACCCGCATCAACCTTCCGCGGCGCAGCCGCGGCCCCACCTTGCCGACCGGCAAGAGAAGAGTCCCCACTCCCCGTCTGAAACACAGCCACCGCCGAAGTCAACCTGCGAGCCTGCTCCTCCAGCGAACCAGCCGCAGCAGCAGCCTGCTCAACCAGCGCGGCATTCTGCTGCGTCACCTCATCCATCTGCGCAACAGCCAGATTCACCTGATCGATCCCGGTGCTCTGCTCAAGCGCAGCAGCCGCGATCTCACCCATGATCGAACTCACGCGCGAAATCGAATTGACAATCTCGGTCATCGTCGACCCCGAGCGCTCGACCAACTGCGAGCCCGCCTGCACGCGAGCCGTCGATGCATCGATCAACCCTTTGATCTCCTTTGCCGCCGCGGCGCTTCGCTGTGCCAACGACCGCACTTCGCTCGCCACCACCGCAAACCCACGCCCTTGCTCTCCCGCGCGCGCCGCCTCGACCGCCGCGTTCAACGCGAGAATATTGGTCTGGAAAGCAATGCCTTCGATCACGCCGACAATGTCGGCAATCCGGCGCGAGTCGTCGACGATGCCATGCATCGTGCCCACCACCTGCTCCGTCAGATCGCCACCCTGCGCAGCAAGACTCGATGCACCCTGCGCCAGCGAACTCGCCTGCTTCGCGTTGTCCGCGGTCTGCTTGACCGTCGAGGTCAGCTCTTCGATGCTGGCTGCCGTTTCTTCAAGCGACGCGGCCTGTTCCTCGGTACGTTGCGACAGATCAGTATTACCCGCCGCAATCTCGCTCACGCCCGTATCGATGGATTCCGTACCGTGACGCACAGCGTTCACCGTCTCGATCAGCGAGTCCTGCATCTTGCGCAACGCCGCTGCGAGACGGCCCATTTCGTTATTGCTCGTCACGTCGATCCGGCCGGTCAGATCGCCATTGGCAATTCGCTGAAACTGCGCAATGGTTGCGTCGACCGGGCTGACAATGGCCCGCACCATGACCGCCCGTCCGATCAAGGCGCCCAGCAGCGACAGCCCCATACCGATCGCCACCGTAATGCAGATTGCGTAGAACAGATCCTGTGCATCCTGATAACGCTGTGCGCCGTGATCGATTTGCAATTGCTCGAGCGTGAGCATGGCCTTCTCGTACGCGCTGTAGAGCGACGACAGCTTGTGCGCCTGCAACTGCTCAAATGCGGTCTTGTCGCCGGACTTGAGCGCGGCCAGCGCCGGATCGACGCCCTCGTGCAGGAAGGTGTCGCGCTTGTCCTGCATGTCCTTGATCAGGCGCTGTTCGTCGACATCCGTGCTCGCGCGGCTCACATAGTGGGCAAGGCGATCGTTCGATGCTTTCTGGTACTGATCAAAGCGATTGAGCACCGCGTTCGCACCGTCCTGATCGTTCAGGTCGACCAACGATGCGTAGGTCGCCAGCGCCAGACGCAGGCGCAGCAGTTGTCCAGCGCTACCTTCGAGGTCGGCGACTGCGGGTGTGTCCACGGTGTACATCTGTTGCAGCGACGCGTTGCTCGAACGCAACGACAACAGTCCGGCTGCAGCGCCGAACAGCAGCACCACGCCGAAGAACACAATCATCAAGGTAAGGCAGGTGCGAATCGACAGATTTTTAAGCATCGGACTGGTCTCCATTGGGCTGCCTGACCGAACGTTTCAGAAAATTAGCCTCGGCCACGCGTGCTGCGCCCAAGCCCATACGGCCAGGTCCGCAACCTTTGTTCAAAATTTAAGCGAATGCCACATAGATGGTCTACGGCGGGATTACAGAGAACTTTATGGTTGATGGCGCATACGGTTGCGATACATCAACATACGAGCGGAAGTCGGCCGCTGTTTGAGCGGGGGCATTTGCGGGACTACCCGGGTGGTCGGCAGGCAGTGGTTGGTAGAAAGTGACGAATCGCGCGTCTCCGGAGCATTTCTATGTCAGAAATAGGCTCGGCCCTGCTGGTTTTCGCCTTACTGCTTGTCGGAACCGGCTTTGGCGTGTGGGTGCGACCGTTGCTGCCTGAGGAGCACAAGGCACACGAAACCGTACAACTCATCCAGCTGGTTATCGGCATGTTGGTGACGTTTGCCGCTTTGGTGCTGGGGTTGATGACGGCGTCCGCGAAATCCAGTTTCGATACCGAGTCGAATGATTTGCGCACCTATGCGGCCGACCTGATCGAGTTAGACACGACCTTGCGGGAGTACGGCAGCGATACCGATGAGGCCCGCAACCTGCTGCGCGTGTACACCGCGGCGGCGATTGCGTCGACATGGCCGGGCGAGCCGGCTCCAGCCGGTGACTATCCGAAGAACATCGGAACACAGGACAACTCGCAGAAGCTGGAGAACGTACGGCTCGGCGACATGCTAACCGCGGTGGGCAGGCAGTTGCGGCAATTGCGAGCGCACGACCCATTACAACAGCGCGCGCTCGATGATGCCTTGACGCAATATCGGCGAACTGTGGATGCCCGATGGAAAATCATCGAGGAAGCGCACAGCTCAATTTCTCTGCCTTTCTTGATGACGCTGACGTTCTGGTTGTGCGTGATTTTTCTCAGCTTCGGATTGATCGCGCCGCGCAATGCGTTGGCGCTGGTCACGATCTCGCTTGGGGCCGTGTCGATTGCTTCCGCTATCTATGTGATTGTCGATCTGGATACACCGTTTTCCGGGCCGATTGTCGTTTCCAGTTTGCCGATGAGAGATGCACTGGAGCACCTCAGGCGGTGATTTTTTGACTTTGGCGGCGGCGTTATCCCGACTGAGTGCGCGGAGCACGCACGTCTTTCCGCCTAATTGATGCCGATGCGCAAATAAAAAACCCGCGCTCCATAGGAGGGCGGGCTTTTACCAACAAAAAACTATTTTAGTCAGAATTAGAACGGAATATCGTCATCCATCTCATCAAACCCACCGCCGGCCGGCGCGCTCGGACGGCTCGAACCACCACCGCCGCCACCGCTGCCGCCACGCGAAGCGCCGCCGCCCGAAACCGCGCGACCGCCACCGCCGCCGCTACGCTCCGACGGCTCACCGCGGCTGTAACCACCTTCGTCGCCACCGCCGCCACCCGTCGAACCGCCACGGCCACCCAGCATTTGCATCTGCTCGGCGACGATTTCGGTCGAGTAACGGTCGGTGCCGTCCTGAGCCTGCCACTTGCGGGTGCGGATGCGCCCTTCCAGGTACACCGACGAACCCTTCTTCAGATATTCGTTCACGATTTCAGCAAGCCGGCCGAAGAACACCACACGGTGCCATTCGGTTGCTTCCTTCATTTCGCCGGACGTCTTGTCCTTGTACCGATCCGTTGTCGCAAGGCGGATGTTCGCCAGTGCGTCGCCGCTCGGAAGATAACGGACTTCCGGATCGGCTCCGAGATTGCCGACGAGAATGACCTTGTTCACGGATGCCATGAGTTTCTCCTGTTGATTCTGTTACGGGCGGCGCGGCAACGCGCGGTTCGCGTCTGATGGCCGGCAGGCCGGAGACCAGAACTGCGCCTCTGCCCGCCACCGGGTGAGTTCTGTCAAGAAACGCCGGGCCGTCCCAAGTTTCCTTGCCCCCCTCGGGGGGCCTGGCGCGGAGCGCCAGGGTTGGGGGCGCTCTTACGCCTTGCGCGGCGGCTGTTTCATATTTGCCGCGATTATAAGCCAGCAAAAGACGAGTCCCGAGCAAGTAAAAAACACCGCGCTCTGACCGTCCGCCTTGAGCAGCCAGCCGCCGACCACCCCACCCAGCGCAAGACCGATCGACTGCGTGGTGTTGTACACGCCCGCCGCCGCGCCCTTGCGGGTTCCCGGCGCCAGTTTCGACACCAGCGAAGGCTGTGACGCTTCAAGAATATTGAAGCCCAAAAAGTAGACAAAGAGGATCGCCGCCACAGTCAGAATCGTATGCGGTGCGACGCCCAACAACAACTGTCCGATCAGGATAAGACCGATCGCGGAAAGCAGCACGATTTTCATTTTTCCGCGTTTTTCGGCGGCGATGATCGCCGGGACCATCATCACGAATGAGAGGCCCATCACCGGCAAATACACCTTCCAGTGCGACGCGACCGGCAGGCCACCGGCTTCGAGAATACGCGGCACGACGAGGAACAACGCAGTTTGCGTGGCGTGCAGCACGAGCACGCCGAAGTTCAGGCGCAGCAGTTCGACGTTATGCAGCACCTCGGCGAACGGCGCGCGCACATGCACTGGCTTGGGCGCATCCGGCACGACCCACAGCACGAGGCCGATCGCCAGAATCGAGAAAATGCCGACCAGCGTGAACAGGCCGCTCATGCCGACCCACTGGAACACGATCGGCGCACCGACGATCGCCACCGCGAACGAAACGCCAATACTGCCGCCGACCATCGCCATCGCCTTGGTGCGATGCTCTTCGGAGGTGAGATCGGCGATAAACGCGATCACCGCGGACGACACCGCGCCCATGCCCTGAATCACCCGCCCGACGATGATCCACGTCATGTCGTGCGCACCCGCCGCGACGAAGCTGCCAAGCGCGAAAATCAGGAGACCGATCGCAATGACCGGTTTGCGGCCGACCTTGTCGGAGATCCAGCCATAGAAGATGTACAGCATCGACTGCGTCACGCCGTACGCACCCAGCGCGATCCCCACCAGCAGCACGTTGTCGCCGCCGGGGATGGTCTTCGCGTAGATCGAGAACACCGGCATGATCATGAAGAGACCGAGCATGCGCAGCGCGAAGATGGCGGCGAGCGACACGGTCGCGCGCATTTCAGGCGCGCTCATGCGTGAGGATGTTGCGGACGGATTGGACATCGGGAACGTTCTTTGAATGAGCGGGGCGGCAAACATACGGCGCGGCATTCGGGCCGGCGGCCTTGCCAGACGCTCGTCCGGCGCCTCGCGGCGCCTTGTACTCGCGAAAAAGGGCCCCAGTTAGACCTCTTTCCCGCGGCGCTGGACCGCAGCCTTACAGCTTGCCTTGCACCTTGTTCGGGCTGTCAGGAAGCCGTAACGGCGGTCTTGAAAAGTCGTTATAGTAGCAGGTTTAGCCTCCTCCTCTTTCCGCCAGGTCACGGGCCAAGTCTTGGAATAACGCGTGGAACAAATCCGTATCCGTGGGGCTCGCACCCACAACCTGAAGAACGTCAATCTCGACCTCCCACGTCACAAGCTCGTCGTGATTACGGGCCTATCCGGCTCGGGTAAATCGTCGCTGGCGTTCGACACGCTCTACGCGGAAGGACAGCGGCGCTACGTCGAAAGTCTCTCCGCCTACGCCCGCCAGTTCCTGCAATTGATGGAAAAGCCAGACGTCGATCTGATCGAAGGCCTGTCGCCGGCGATCTCGATCGAACAGAAGGCGACCTCGCACAATCCGCGTTCCACGGTTGGCACCGTCACCGAAATTCACGACTATCTGCGGCTATTGTTCGCACGGGTCGGCACGCCGTACTGTCCGGACCACGAAATTCCGCTGGAAGCGCAAAGCGTCTCGCAGATGGTCGACGCGGCGCTCGCCCTGCCGGAAGAGACCAAGCTGATGATCCTCGCGCCGGTGGTGGCGAACCGCAAAGGCGAGCACGTCGAGCTTTTCGAAGAGATGCAGGCGCAGGGCTTCATCCGTTTTCGCGTCCGCTCGGGCGGCGGCACGGCCAACGAAGGCGTCGCGAAGATCTATGAAGTCGACTCGCTGCCGAAGCTCAAAAAAAACGACAAGCACACGATCGACGTGGTCGTCGACCGGTTGAAAGTGCGCGGCGATATGAAGCAGCGCCTCGCCGAATCGTTCGAAACGGCGCTGCGTCTCGCCGACGGCCGCGCGATCGCGCTGGAAATGGATACGGACAAGGAGCATCTGTTCAGCTCGAAGTTCGCCTGCCCGATCTGCTCGTATTCGCTGCAAGAACTGGAGCCACGCCTCTTCTCGTTCAACAACCCGATGGGTGCGTGCCCGGAGTGCGACGGCCTCGGCCAGATCACCTTCTTCGATCCGAAGCGGGTTGTCGCGCATCCGTCGCTGTCGCTGGCGGCGGGCGCGGTGAAGGGCTGGGACCGGCGTAACCAGTTTTACTTCCAGATGCTGCAAAGTCTCGCGGCGTTCTACGAGTTCGACATCGACACGGCCGTCGAAGACCTGCCGGAGAAAGTCCGCAAGATTCTGCTGTTCGGTTCGGGCAAGCAGGAGATTCCGTTCTCGTACATCAACGAACGCGGCCGCACTTCCGTGCGCGAGCATGTGTTCGAAGGCATCATCCCGAACCTGGAGCGGCGTTACCGCGAGACCGATTCGGTCGCGGTGCGCGAAGAGCTCGCCAAGTATCAGAACAACCAGCCCTGCCCCGCTTGCGCCGGCACGCGGCTGCGTCGGGAAGCCCGCTTCGTGCGGATCGGCTCGAACAGCGACGCGCGCGGCATCTTCGAAATCAGCGGCTGGCCGTTGCGCGACGCGCTCGGCTATTTCCAGACGCTGCGGCTCGAAGGTTCAAAGCGCGAGATCGCTGACAAGGTCGTCAAGGAAATCGTCGCGCGCCTGATGTTCCTGAATAACGTCGGGCTCGACTACCTGTCGCTGGAACGCAGCGCGGAAACGCTGTCGGGCGGTGAAGCGCAGCGGATTCGCCTCGCCTCGCAGATCGGTTCGGGTTTGACCGGCGTGATGTACGTGCTGGACGAGCCGTCGATCGGTCTGCATCAGCGCGACAACGATCGGCTGATCGCCACGCTCAAGCATTTGCGAGACCTGGGCAACTCGGTGATCGTCGTCGAGCACGACGAAGACATGATCCGCATGGCCGACTACGTGGTCGACATGGGGCCTGGCGCGGGCGAGCACGGCGGCATGGTGATCGCCGAAGGCACGCCCAAGCAGGTCGAGGCGAACGCGGCTTCGATGACCGGGCAGTACATGTCCGGTGCCCGCAACATCGAATTCCCGGACGAGCGCAAGGAACCGGACGAACGCCGTCTGCGCATCGTCGAGGCGTACGGCAATAATCTGCAGCACGTCTCGCTCGATCTGCCGGTCGGCCTGCTGACCTGTGTGACCGGCGTGTCGGGTTCGGGCAAGTCCACGCTGATTAACGACACGCTGTATCACGCGGTCGCGCATCACCTGTATGGCTCGTCCACCGAGCCGGCGCCGTACGAGTCGATCGAAGGTCTGGAGCATTTCGACAAGGTCATCAACGTCGACCAGTCGCCGATCGGCCGCACGCCGCGCTCGAATCCGGCCACTTACACGGGCCTGTTCACGCCGATCCGCGAGTTGTTTTCGGGCGTGCCTGCGGCGAAAGAACGCGGCTACGAAGCGGGCCGCTTCTCGTTCAACGTGAAGGGCGGCCGCTGCGAATCCTGCCAGGGCGACGGCGTGCTGAAGGTGGAGATGCACTTTCTGCCGGACGTCTACGTTCCCTGCGACGTCTGTCACGGCAAGCGCTACAACCGCGAAACACTGGACGTCCAATACAAAGGCAAGAACATCAGCGAAGTCCTCGACATGACGGTGGAGAACGCCTACGAGTTCTTCAAGCCGGTGCCGGTCGTGGCACGCAAGCTGAAAACCTTGCTAGACGTGGGTCTCGGCTATATCCGGCTAGGCCAGTCGGCCACCACCCTGTCGGGCGGCGAGGCACAGCGCGTCAAACTTTCGTTGGAACTGAGCAAGCGCGACACCGGTCGCACGCTATACATCCTGGACGAGCCGACCACCGGTCTGCACTTTCACGACATCGCATTGCTGCTGGAAGTCATTCATCGTTTGCGAGACCAGGGTAATACTGTCGTGATCATCGAGCATAATCTCGATGTAATAAAAACTGCCGACTGGGTCATCGATCTCGGCCCCGAAGGCGGAGCCGGCGGCGGTCAGATCATTGCGCAAGGCACGCCGGAGCAGGTTGCCAAGTCGAAGGCAAGTTTTACCGGTAAGTATCTGGCGCCTCTGCTGAAACGCATTGCCAGTAGAAAGTAACGCTGCACAACACGGGTTGGAGACGGAATAAGCCATGGCCAAGCGGAATCAGGCGAGCGACGACGGGCAAGTGCAGGACCTCCGCCCACGCCCGGTCAGGCTGACTAGCGACATGAGCCTGCCGAAGCTGTCGGCGGTCGAAATCGGCAGTTATGTGCTGATGCTGATCGGAATGTGGGCGATCATCGAACTGAAGCTGCTCGGCGCCTTGCTGGCCGGGCTGCTCGTGTTTCAACTCGTGCACACCATCGCGCCGCGCATCGAACGGCATATGTCGAGTCAGCGCGCGCGCTGGCTCGCGGTGGTGATCCTCTCGACAGTGATAGTCGGTGCACTGACGGGGTTGACGCTCGGCATCATCGAACATTTCGAGAGCGACGTGCCGAGCGTGCAGAAACTGCTCGACCAGGCGATGCAGTTGATCGACCAGGCGCGCGGCCGGATTCCGCAATTCGTCGCCAACTATCTGCCGGTCGATACAGACCAGATGAAGACCAAGGCTGCCGAGCTGATGCAGACGCATGCGAACATGCTGCAGCAAAGCGGTAAGACCGCGGCGCGCGGCTTCACGCACATTCTGATCGGCATGATCATCGGCGCGATCATCGCGGTCGGGGCGCAGAAGCATATGCAACGGCTGCCGCTGTCCACAGCGTTCGTCACGCGCGTGACACGTTTCGCCGACGCCTTCCGCCGCATCGTATTTGCTCAGGTGAAGATTTCCGCGATCAATGCGGTCTTCACCGGCATCTTTCTGCTGGTGGTCCTGCCGATCTTTCACGACACGCTGCCGCTTTCCAAAACGCTGGTGCTGGTGACGTTTATCGTCGGCTTGCTGCCCGTGATCGGCAATCTGATTTCGAACACGATCATCGTCGCGGTGGCACTCTCGGTGAGCTTTCCGGCGGCGATCATGTCGTTGGTATTCCTGATCCTGATCCACAAGCTGGAGTACTTCCTGAACGCGCGCATCGTTGGTGGTCAGATCGAGGCGCGCGCCTGGGAACTGCTGATCGCAATGCTCGTGATGGAAGCCGCGTTCGGCATCCCCGGCGTGGTTGCGGCGCCGATCTTCTATGCGTATATCAAGCGGGAATTGATTTATCTGCGGCTGGTGTGAGCGTCAACCAGACTGCGATCCGGGCTTAGCGGACGAGCGAAAAGCGGCACTTCGGTGCCGTTTTTTTTGCGTCGACGGTGTTCAGGTGGTCAGATCCACGCGGCGCCAATCGCTTACTAAAAACTTGCGGCAGGCCACTCGCTTCACATAAGATGCGAACAATTCCCATTTACATTTCGACACCGTGATTCGCCGTTTCCCCTCATTTTCCATTCCGCCGGCTCGCCCATGAGGCGGCAACTCGTCCGCCTGCACCGCTGGTTCGGTGTCGCCATTGCGCTGTTTCTGTTCGTCGCCGGCCTGACCGGCGCGATCATCGAGTGGGATCACGAACTCGATGCGGCGCTGAACCCGTCGTTCTTCAAAGCGCGCACCGCCGGCCCGGCGCTACTGGGACTCGAGTTGGCCCGCCGCGTCGAAGCGGCCGATCCGCGCCTGCAGGTGACGTATCTGCCGCTCGACGCTGAACCCGGCCACACGCTGCAGATGATGGTGCTGCCGCGCACCGACCCCGCGACGAAGCAGCCCTACCCGCTCGACTTCAACCAGATTGCCGTCGACCCCGCCACCGGCGACATCCAGGGGCGGCGCGAGTGGGGCGCCGTTTCACTCGCGCGGCTCAATCTGATTCCGTTCATCTACAAGCTGCACTACACGCTGCAATTGCCGTTCACCGGCGGCGTCGATATCGGCACGTGGCTAATGGGCATCGTTGGGATCGTGTGGCTGTTCGACAGCGTGGTCGCCCTTTGGCTATCGTTTCCGAGCCTCAAGGCATGGCGCAAGTCGTTCGCATTTCGTCTCGGGCGCGGCGGCTATGCGCTCACCTTCGATCTGCATCGCTCGGGCGGCGTGTGGATCTGGGGCTTGCTGGTGATCGTCGCGCTAACGTCCGTATCGATGAATCTCGCCGGGCCCGTGGTTCGGCCAGTCGTGTCGCTAGTCTCAAAGCTCACGCCGGATCCGATCAACAACCCGGAAATTCTGCGTGCGCCGCAGCCAGGCGACCAGGTACTGAGCCGCGAGCGCATCGTGCAACTAGCCGAGCAAGCCGGTAAGGCGCAGAACCTGAAGGTGCCACCTGGCGGCGTCTACTACGCGGAATTCCTGCACGCCTACGGCGTCGGCTTCTACGCAAGCGGCGACGATCACGGCGACATCGGCCTCGGCAATCCGTGGATGTATTGGGACGCGGCCACCGGCAAACTGCTCGGCGCGCAGATCCCCGGCAAGGGCACGGCGGGCGACATCTTCATGCAGGTGCAATTCCCGCTGCACTCGGGACGCATTCTCGGTCTCGGCGGGCGGATTCTGATTAGCGCGGTGGGGATTGCGGTCGCGGTGCTGAGCGCAACGGGACTGCTGATCTGGCTAAAGAAACTGAATGCGCGCCGCCGTTCGGCACAAAACGCTCGGCTCGCGCTGGACGCGCGGGATGCGGGTGGCACCGCAATGCAGCCCTGATCTGAAGAGGGCGCGCCCGACTCATTCGGCGCAAGCTTGCAGCGGGGTGATGCGGCCACGGTTTGGCCGCCCCACTGCAAGCGCATTAACTACGCTTAACGAAACACCACCGTCTTGCTGCCGTTCAACACGACGCGATGCTCGACGTGCCACTTCACCGCGCGCGCAAGCGTCACGCATTCGACGTCGCGGCCGATCGCCGTCAGTTGCTCCGGCGTCATGCTGTGGTCGACACGCTCCACGCCCTGCTCGATGATCGGACCTTCGTCGAGATCCGTCGTCACGTAGTGAGCCGTTGCACCGATCAGCTTCACACCGCGGTCAAACGCCTGGTAATACGGCTTCGCACCCTTGAAGCTCGGCAGGAACGAATGGTGAATATTGATCGCGCGGCCGGCGAGCGATTCGCACAGTTGCGGCGACAGAATCTGCATGTAGCGCGCGAGCACCACCAGATCGGCTTGATGCTCGTCGATCACTTCGAGGACGCGCGCTTCCTGCGCGGCCTTCGCGTCGGGTGTGCCGCCCATCAGCGGGAAGTGATGGAACGGGATGTCGTAGCTGGCCGCAAGTTGATAGAACTCCTTGTGGTTCGAGATGATCGCCGGAATCTCGATACCCAATTGACCGGTGCGATAGCGGAACAGCAGGTCGTTCAGGCAATGGCCGATCTTCGACACCATGATGATGACGCGCGGCTTCACCGACGCATCGTGCAATTCCCAGCGCATACCGAACTGCTCAGCGAGCGTGGCGAACGACGTACGCAACACGTCCTGGCCCGGATCGCCACCGACCTGCTGGAAATGCACACGCATGAAGAACTCGCCGGTGCGGCTGTCGCCGAACTGTGCGGAGTCGAGAATATTGCTGCCACGTTCGAACAGAAAGCCCGAAACCGCGTGGACGATGCCGGGCCGGTCGGCGCACGACAGTTTGAGGATAAAGCTGTGATCGGTCGACATGACCTGGGTGACTCCCTTCTTCAGTGCGTGGTTTGTTCGGTGTGTCTTATTCGATGCAGCGTGCTACAGCGTGACCTGGCTTGCCCGCCGTACCCGCGCCCAACTAGCGCTTACGCAAGCACCGGTGGCGCGAACAGCGTCTCGATGCCCGGACACGCGTCTTCATCGATCCAGCGGCGGCGCAGCAGGCAATCCAGCGTGGCGAGACTCGCATCCACGGTCATCGCGCCTTCTTCGATCCAGCGCGCCACTTCGTCGATGCGCGCGAGCCGGTGTTCGCCCACTTCGCCATCTTGATTGCGCGGCGCGAAATCGGCCGGCAGCGCCAGGTCGTAGATAAAAATCTGTTCGGCCTGCGTGCCTTCCGGCAACGATTGCAGCACATGCGCGGTGCGCCCGGCCGTGGCGCGCGCGGCGATCTCCTCGGGAATGCCAGCTTCTTCCCAGCATTCCTTGATGATCGTCGCCTCGATGCCGAAGCCCCAGCCGATCCCGCCAGCGACGACATTGTCGAGCATGCCTGGGTCGGTGGCCTTGGTGTCGCTGCGGCGCGCGATCCACAATTGCGGGGCGCCATCCGCGTATTCTACGACGCCGTTCAGATGCACCGCGTAGGTCATCGTGCCGAAGAAGCGCGACGCCGCGCGTTCGATGTAGGCGAGCGGCGGCGCATCGAACGCATTGCGAATCGCGTAAGTCTCGTTGCGCCAGCCGGGAATGCGGCCATCGGCGGCAAGTGCACCGATCACGGAACCGAGCGCTGCGCTGCGCAGATCGACGGTATTGAACACAGGTGCGAGCGTGACGCGCGTACTGTCGATTTCAAACACATCGGGCCAGCGCGCGAGCAACGGAACATCGGTCGAGCGAATCCAGCCGACCTGCTCGGCGTCGATCCAGAACGGCAGATGCGCGTCTATGTCGAAGTGGCGCGCGGCGGTGATGCAAGGCAAAGTCATTCAAAGCTCCAAACTGGTCTTCTGCCGCGTTCGGTTGGTGTCAGCCGGGGCAGCAGCTTCAATCGCGTCAATCACGCAAGGCAACGCGAATCCCAATCGCGATGAACGTCGCACCAGCAAGCCGATCAAGCCACACGCCCACGCGCGGCCGGCGCTTCAGCCAGCCGCCGATCATCCCCGCACACACGCCGAACAGCGAAAACACCACCACGGTCTGCAACATGAACAACACGCCGAGTTCGAGCATCTGCACCGTGACGCTTTGCGTGCCGCGCGGCTGCACGAATTGCGGCAGGAACACGACGAAGAACAGCGTCACCTTCGGATTCAGCAGATTGCCGAGCACGCTCTGGCGAAACACCGCGTTCAACGGTTGCGGCGCGCGCTCGTGCGCTGTGGCGAGGCCCTGGCTGCGCAACGCCTTGATGCCGATCCAGATCAGATAGGCGGCGCCGGCCAGCTTGATCACTTCAAACGCAACCGGCGACGAACGCAGCAACGCGGCCACGCCAAGCGCGGCCAACGTGGTGTGAAACGTGATGCCGGCGGCAAAGCCGAGCGCGGCGACGAGTCCCGCCGCGCGGCCTTGTGAGATGCCACGCGCGAGCACTTGCAGATTGTCGGGGCCGGGCGCCATCGTGATAGCGATCGAGGTTGCGAGGAACAACAGGAAGTTGGGCATCTTTTCTTACCTTTGTTGTATGCAGGAAGAAGTTGGCATCCAGCGCTCAATGGCCGCCGAATTCAGTCACCGTATAGAGCGGCAGGCCCGCTTTACGCAGCAAGGCCGAGCCGCCGAGGTCAGGCAGATCGATAATCGCCGCCCCTTCGATCACCACCGCGCCGAGCCGCTCAAGCAGAATCTTGCCGGCCATCATCGTGCCGCCGGTGGCGATCAGATCGTCGATGATCACGACGCGGTCGCCCGGCTTGCAGGCGTCCTCGTGAATCTCGACGGTCGCGGTGCCGTATTCGAGTTCATAGGATTGCGCGACCCGCTTGTACGGCAGCTTGCCCTGCTTGCGGATCGGAATGAAGCCGAGGTTCAGCTCGTAAGCCAGAATCGGCCCGATGATGAAGCCGCGCGCGTCCAGCCCGGCGATGTAGTCGAGCTTCGCGTCGATATAGCGCTGGACGAACAGATCGATCAGCACGCGCAGCGACTTCGGCTCCTGCAGGAGCGGCGTGATATCGCGAAACTGCACGCCCGGCTGTGGCCAGTCGGGCACCGTGCGGATGTGGCTTTTGATGTAGTCGGCCGCAGCGAGCGGCGCGCTCGCGAGCGCGTTGGACATGATGTCTCCGGATGGACCTCGGTGGGTCCGATGAAAGGCTAAATCAGGTGCGGCCGGCTTAGGCGCGGCCCGCAACACCGGTCTGGCGAAACCACTCCAAGCAACGCCACGCCGGTCGCACCGTTATTGCTAAGCCGCAGCGGCACCTGCGCGGCGGTGCTTCGAGAGCAGCTCTTCGGCTTCGGCCAACTGTTCGGGCAGACCGCGCAACACCACGATGTCGCTCGCGCGCAGCTTGGTGGACGGGTCCGGCTCGACGCCACGAATGCCGTGCCTGCGAATCGCCGTCACCTCGACGCCCAGATCGAACAGGCCCAATTCCGCCAGCGTTCGGCCCACCGCGTCCGAGTTTTCGTCGACCGGGACCGATTGTAGCCGCACCTGTTCGTGGCCGTCGTCGTCTTCCATGTCGTCCGCGCCGTGGAAATAGCCGCGCAGCAGCGCGTAGCGCTCGTCGCGCATTTCCTCGACCCGCCGCACCACGCGCCGCATCGGCACGCCCATCAGCACCAGCGTGTGCGAGGCCAGCATCAGACTGCCCTCGACGATTTCCGGAATCACCTCGGTCGCGCCGGCGGCCAGCAGCTTTTCCAGATCGGCATCGTCGACGGTACGAACGATCACCGGCAGCGTGGGCTCCAGCTCGTGAATATTGTGTAACACGCGCAATGCCGACGGCGTGTTCGCGTAGGTAATCGCGATCGCCGCGGCGCGATGGATACCGGCGGCAAGCAGCGATTCGCGCCGCCCCGCATCGCCGAACACCACAGACTCACCTGCTGCCGCCGCGGCCTGCACGCGATCGGGGTCCAGGTCCAACGCGACATACGACAGACCTTCATGCTCCAGCATGCGCGCCAGATTCTGCCCGGCCCGGCCGTAGCCGCAAATGATCACGTGACCGCTTTGCTTCAGGCTCTGCGTTGCAATGCGCGTCATCTGCAAGGACTGCATCATCCATTCAGTCGACGACAGCCGCAGCACGATTCGATCGGCGTTCTGGATCATGAAGGGCGCGGCCAGCATCGACAGCAGCATCGCCGCGAGAATCGCCTGCAGCAGGGTGGCGTCGACAAGATGCTTGTCGAGAATCAGGTTCAGCAGCACGAAGCCGAACTCGCCGGCTTGCGCAAGGCCGATACCGGTGCGCATCGCGACACCCGGCGACGCACCGAAGAGGCGCGAGAGCCCGGTCACCATCACCGCCTTCAGCAGGATCGGGCCGACCAGGAAGCCGAGCACGATGAACGGATGCTCCCAGATCACACGCGGATTCAGCAGCATGCCGGTCGTGACGAAGAAGAGGCCCAGCAGCACGTCGCGAAACGGCTTGATGTCCTCTTCCACCTGATGCCGGTAAGGCGTTTCGGCGATCAACATGCCGGCGATGAACGCGCCGAGCGCGAGCGACAGGCCGAACTTGTCCGTGATGAACGCCGCGCCGAGCGTCACCAGCAGCAGGTTGAGAATGAACAGTTCCTGCGAACGGCGCCGCGCGACCACGTTGAACCAGCGCGTCATGAAGCGCTGACCCACTATTAACAATAGCGCCAACGCCACAACGATCTTGATGGCGGCCACCCCGAGCGCGCTGACGAGATCTTTCGAATCGCCGCCCAGCGCCGCGATCACGATCAACAGCGGCACCACCGCCAGATCCTGGAACAGCAGCACACCGAAGATGTTGCGGCCGTGCTCGGTTTCGATCTCGAGCCGCTCGGCCAGCATCTTGCTGACGATCGCCGTCGACGACATTGCCAGCGCGCCGCCCAGCGCCACGCTCGCCTGCCACGTGATATGCACCCAGCGCTCCAGCACGAAGCCGAGCGTGACCGCCACGGCAATCGTGCCGATCACCTGCAACAGGCCTAAGCCGAACACGAGTCGGCGCATCGAGCGCAGTTTGGAAAGCGAAAACTCCAGCCCGATCGAAAACATCAGGAACACGACGCCGAACTCGGCGAGATTCTGCGCGCCCGCCGAATCCGGAATCAAACCGAACGCGTGCGGCCCAACGACGATGCCGACCGTCAGATAGCCGAGCATCGGCGGAAGATTCAGAAAGCGAAAAGTCACCACTCCGGCCACTGATGCCAGCAGCAGGAACAGCGTCATTTCGAGGGGGGAAATCATCGGCTAAAACGCATCGGTAAAGCGTCCTCGTTCGTCAGCGGAACCGCGCACGAGAAACGCCGTGCGACAAGGTTGAGGGGCCGGTAAAGGCAGCAATAAAGACAGCGGCTTGGCACAGCAGGCCCGGCGCGGCGAACAAGCGCCTTTGCTATACTCCGCGAATGATAGCGAAAATCAATGGCGACCGGGCACTCGCGCTCGCTCGCGACGTGCTCGACATCGAAGCGGACGCCGTGCGCGCGCTTCGCGATCAACTCGACGATGGTTTCGTCGGGGCGGTCGACTTCATCCTGGGTTGCCGTGGACGCGTTGTCGTTTCCGGCATCGGCAAATCCGGCCACGTGGCTCGCAAGCTCGCGGCCACGCTCGCCAGCACCGGCACACCGGCGTTCTTCGTTCACCCGGCGGAAGCGAGTCATGGCGACCTCGGCATGGTGACGGCAGACGACGTGTTCCTCGCGCTGTCCAATTCCGGCGAAACTGAAGAACTCGTGGCGATCCTGCCGCTCATCAAGCGGCTCGGTGCGAAGCTGATTGCGATGACGGGCCGTCCGTCGTCGAGTCTCGCACAACTGGCCGACGTGCATCTGAATTCTGGCGTGTCAAAAGAAGCCTGTCCGATGAATCTTGCGCCCACCGCCAGCACCACCGCCGCGCTCGCGCTCGGCGATGCGCTCGCGGTCGCGGTGCTGGACGCGCGCGGCTTTGGCGCGGACGACTTCGCCCGCTCGCATCCGGGCGGCGCGCTCGGCCGGCGCCTGCTGACTTATGTGCGCGACGTGATGCGCACCGACGACCAGGTGCCGAAGGTGACGCCTGACGCGACCGTGCGCGACGCATTGTTCCAGTTGACCGCCAAACGCATGGGCATGACGGCGATCGTCGATCACAACGATCACGTAACCGGCATCTTCACCGACGGCGACCTGCGCCGCGTGCTCGAACGCGACGGCGATTTCCGCGAACTGTCGATTGCCTCGGTCATGACCGCCGGCCCGCGCACCATTGGTCCGGATCACCTTGCTGTCGAAGCCGTGGAACTGATGGAGCGCCACCGCATCAATCAGATGCTGGTCGTCGACGAAGCAGGCAAGCTGATCGGCGCACTCAACATGCACGACCTGTTCTCGAAGAAGGTGATCTGATGCCCGTCGCCCCCCTTACCGCCACTGAACGCGCAAGCCGCGTCAAGCTGATGATTTTCGACGTCGACGGCGTGCTGACCGACGGCGGCCTGTTGTTTACGGCGGAAGGCGACACGATGAAGGGCTTCAACTCGATGGACGGCCACGGCATGAAGCTGCTGCGCCAGGCCGGCATCGAAACGGCGATCATCACCGGGCGCAAGTCGGGCATCGTCGCGGTGCGGGCGAAGGAAATGAACATCGCCCACGTCTATCAGGGCGTGCAAGACAAACCCCAGGCGTTCGCCGACCTGCTCAAGCAAACCGGCATGACGGCGGAAGAATGCGGCTATATGGGCGACGACTGGGTCGATCTCGGCGTGATGCTGAAGGTCGGCTTCGCGGCGGCGCCGGCCAATTCGCATCCTGAAGTGATTGCGCGTGCCCATTGGGTCAGCGAGGCGCGTGGCGGCCACGGCGCGGCGCGCGAAGTCTGCGACACCCTGCTGCGCGCGCAGCACAAATATGAGGCGCTGCTCGCGGCAGCCTGTAGCGGCGAACAGCGAGGCCTCGTCGGATGAATCGGTTTCGCTGGACCTCACTGATTCCGCTCGTCGCGATGGCCGCCCTCGCCGGCATTACATGGTGGCTGCTGCAAGCCACGCTGCCGCGGCAGAACGAAGGCGTGGCGCGCCCCAAGGAGCACACGCCCGACTACTTCGCGGACAAATTCTCGGTTTCCGAACTTGATCAATCGGGCTCGACGCAATACCGCCTGACCGCACAGTCCCTGATTCATTACGAGGATGACGAGCTGAGCGACCTGGTCAAGCCGGCCATGCGCGCCTTCCAGCCCGGCAAGCCGATCGTCACCGCGACCGGCGACACTGGCAAGGTGAACGGTGACGCCTCGATCGTCGATCTGTACGACAACGCGCGCATCGTGCGGGCCGCCGGCAACGGCGATCCGCAGATGCAGGCAGATTCGCAGCATTTTAGGGTGCTGGTCAACGACGATGTGATCGAGACCGAAAAGCCGGTTAAACTTCAGCGCGGCATGTCTGTGATGACTGCCAGCGGCATGAACTACAACAACGTCACCCGGGTGATGCAGCTGTTCGGCAATGTGAAGGGCGCGATTGCCGCGTCCGAAGGCTCCGTCAGCTCGCCCAAGCAACCCGGGTAATCCATTCCAGGCGTGACTGCATGAACGAATCGTTCCCCCGTTTTGATACCGGCCGCTCGCGCACCCTGTCCGCGTGCCGCGCCGGACTCGCTGCGCTGATTGTCGCGCTGCCGCTTGCCGGCTTCGCGCCGCTTGCGCACGCCGACCGCGCCGACAAGGACAAGCCGCTGAACGTCGAAGCGGACAATATGACTTACGACGACCTCAAACAGGTCAATATCTTCACCGGCCACGTGGTCGCCACCAAAGGCACGATCGTGATCAGGGCCGATCGGGTCGAAGTGACGCAAGATCCGCAGGGCTACCAGTACGCCACCGGCACGTCGAGCGGCGGCAATCTGTCGTATTTCCGCCAGAAGCGCGAAGGCCTCGATGAATACATCGAAGGCACGGCCATCCGGATCGACTACGACGGCAAGCAGGATCTGACCACGCTCACCACCAACGCCACCGTCAAGCGCCTGCAAGGCCTCTCGACGGTGATGGACCAGGTGCACGGCAGCGTCATTACCTATGACGGCCAGAGCGACTTCTACACCGCGAAGGCGGGTAAGGACGTCGCCGGCCCGGGCAACCCGACCGGCCGCGTGCGCGCCATGCTGGCGCCACGCAATGGCGGCGCAGCGCCCTTGAACGGCGCGTCGGCCACGCTCGCGCCGTCCACCACGATCCAGGGAGCACCGAACCAGTGAGTTCCTCCGCGTCCCTCCCGAATCGCAAACCGGCCGGCACCAGCAGTTCGCTGGCGGTCCGCAACCTGAAGAAGCGCTACGGCTCACGCACGGTCGTCAAAGACGTCTCGCTCGACGTGAAAAGCGGCGAAGTGGTCGGCCTGCTCGGCCCCAACGGCGCCGGCAAGACCACCTCGTTCTATATGATCGTCGGCCTCGTGCCGCTCGATGCGGGTGAAATCGACCTGGACGGCAAGTCGATCAGCTTGCTGCCGATTCACAAGCGTGCGTCATTGGGCTTGTCGTATCTGCCGCAGGAAGCGTCGGTGTTCCGCAAGCTCAGCGTCGAGGAAAACATTCGCGCGGTGCTGGAATTGCAGGTCGAAGACAACGGCAAGCGGCTCAGCAAGGACACGATCACGAACCGCACTGAAGCCTTGCTCGACGAACTGCAGATCGCTCACCTGCGTGAAAATCCGGCGCTGTCGCTGTCGGGTGGCGAGCGCCGGCGGGTTGAAATTGCCCGTGCGCTGGCCACCAATCCGAGCTTTATTCTGCTCGACGAACCGTTCGCGGGCGTCGATCCGATCGCGGTGCTGGAAATCCAGAAGATCGTCAAGTTTCTGAAGCAGCGCAATATCGGCGTGCTGATCACCGACCACAACGTGCGCGAAACCCTCGGCATCTGTGATCACGCCTACATCATCAGCGACGGCAGCGTGCTGGCCGCCGGTGCGCCGAGCGACATCATCGAAAACGAAAGCGTGCGGCGCGTCTATCTGGGCGAGCACTTCCGCATGTAAGTGCACAAAGGATTGCCGGCGGTGCGAGCATGCATCCGCCGGACCCTTTGCGGCATCCGCACATCAGCATTTTTGACCTGGGCTGTCCCGCGCCCAGCGCCGCCGAAACGGGCGCACGCGTAATTGCGAGTGTCGCAATGTATCGCGGTCGTGGCAAACTCTCTACAATGAATCTCAACTTGCCATGAAAGCCAGCCTCCAACTCCGCCTATCGCAGCATCTTGCGCTGACCCCGCAACTGCAGCAGTCCATCCGGCTGCTTCAGCTGTCCACGCTCGAACTGCAGCAGGAAGTCGCAATGGCGATCTCGCAGAATCCGCTCCTCGAGAATGAGGACGACTGGATCGCGAGTCCCCTGCGCGTGGCGGCCGACGGCTCGCTGATCACCCAGGCGCCCAATTCCGCCCCACCGCCCGACCAGATGGGCGGCAATACGTCGTCTTCGTCCACCAGCAGCAGCGAGCGCGCCGAGAACGGCGAGCCGCAGGGTGTCGACGAATACAACGGCCTCGCGAGCGACAACAACGGCGACGCGTCGCAATGGGATCTTGGCGACTACGGCCGCTCCGGCAACGCCTCAGACGACGACGATCTGCCGCCGCTGCAAATCCACGAATCGAGCACCTCGCTGCGCGATCACCTGATGGCGCAACTTCGCGTCACCCAGGCGAGCCAGCGCGACCGCGCGCTGATCACCTTCCTGATCGAATCGCTCGACGACGACGGCTATCTCGCCGCCACGCTCGAGGAAGTGCTGACCGATCTGCCCGAAGAGCTCGAGGTCGATCTCGACGAAATGAACGCCGCGCTTGCGCTGCTGCATAGCTTCGACCCGGCAGGGGTCGGCGCGCGCTCCGCGTCCGAGTGCCTCAAGCTGCAATTGCTGCGGCTCGAACAGTCGTCTACGCGCACGCTTGCGCTCGACATCGTCGCCCATCATCTGGAACTGCTCGCGGCGCGCGATTTCACGCGCCTGCGCAAACACCTGAAGGCGAACGACGACGATCTACGCGATGCGCATGTGTTGATCCGCTCGCTCGAGCCGTTTCCCGGCGCCGCTTACGGCAAGGCGGAAGCGGACTACGTCGTACCGGACATCATGGTGCGCAAAACGGCACAGGGCTGGCAGGCAGAGCTGAACCCGGAAGTGGTGCCCAAGCTGCGCATCAACCATCTGTACGCGAATATTCTGCGCAATAACCGGGGCGATCCCGGCAGCGGATCGTTGCGCCAGCAACTGCAGGAAGCACGCTGGCTGATCAAAAATATCCAGCAGCGTTTCGAAACGATCCTCCGGGTCGCGCAAGCTATTGTCGAGCGTCAAAAGAGCTTTTTTGTGCACGGCGAAATTGCCATGCGCCCCTTGGTTTTGCGAGAAATTGCTGATACGCTGGGCCTACACGAGTCAACTGTCTCCCGTGTGACAACCGGTAAATACATGCTGACCCCATTCGGGACGCTTGAATTTAAGTACTTCTTCGGATCACACGTTTCGACTGACACGGGCGGCGCGGCGTCTTCCACGGCGATTCGCGCGCTCATCAAGCAACTGATAGGAGCGGAAAACCCGAAATCTCCTCTTTCAGACAGCCGCATAGCCGAACTGCTGGCGGAACAGGGCTTCGTGGTCGCACGGCGTACCGTTGCGAAGTATCGCGAGGCCCTCAAGATTCCGGCAGTCAACCTGCGCAAGTCTCTGTAGCCCGCCGCCTCCCGCGACGGGCATTTACCGGCCGCTCCGCAGTTGGCGGACAGGCCGGCCGATGCGACCTGCCAGAAGTCAGTCACCGGGGGGCGACTCAGGCAAGCCGACAGATCGACCGGACCTTCGTCATCGTGCGGAACAAGCGGCCTCTAGCTTGGAGAAGCACTATGAATCTGCAGATCAGTGGACACCACCTCGAAGTAACGCCTGCGTTGCGCGAATACGTGATCACCAAACTGGATAGGGTGCTAAGACATTTTGATCAGGTCATCGACGGCAGTGTGGTCCTCTCGGTCGACAACCACAAGGAAAAGGAAAAGCGTCAAAAGGTTGAAATCAACCTGCATCTGAAGGGCAAAGATATCTTCGTCGAGAGCTGTGACAGCGATCTCTACGCTGCGATCGATCTGATGATCGACAAGCTCGACCGGCAAGTGATACGCCATAAGGATCGCCTGCAAGGCCATCAGCACGATGCAATCAAGTACCAGCCGGCGCCGCTACTGGACGTGCCGCCGCAATAAGGAAGATTAGAAGGTCTGTTTACTTTCCTTCGTTTTCCTCATTCGCCCGCATTTGCGTATCCCCAGCCAAACCGCCCGAGACCGGGCGGTTTTTCGTTTCGGGGCGCGTTTTTCAGGCAGCCGGGCAGACCGGATCAATCCTGCGAAGAAACCCATGATGCATGGATGGCGCGCCGCACCATCCGTGGCTACCCTGTTCTATAATGTTCCGGTTACCATCGGGGTCGAGTTAGCTCAAACGGAAATCGGTCGGCCGGAGTCCTGCGCTTTCGGACTCCAACGCACGTCGCCGTGAGCCTCAAACGAATGGAACATCACTCAAACGCCCCAGCGAGGAGAACCCAGGCCACGTTTTCGCCTGTCAACATGAATCGTTTAGCCAAATTTCTTCCCCTCGAGAACGTCGTCGTCGGACTATCGGTCACCAGCAAGAAGCGCGTGTTCGAGCAAGCGGGCCTGATCTTCGAGAACCAGAACGGCATCGCCCGTAGCACGGTCACTGACAATCTGTTTGCGCGTGAGCGCCTCGGATCGACGGGGCTTGGTGAAGGCGTCGCGATTCCGCATGGCCGGATCAAAGGCTTGAAGCAGCCGCTCGCCGCATTCGTCCGCCTCGCCGAACCCATCCCCTTCGAATCGCCCGACGGTCAGCCGGTCTCGCTGCTGATCTTCCTGCTCGTGCCCGAGCAGGCCACCCAGCAGCACCTCGAAATTCTCTCGGAAATCGCCCAGTTGCTGTCCGATCGCGAAGCCCGCGAGCGCCTGCACACGGAAGAAGACCGCGAATCGTTGCATCGCCTGCTCACTCAGTGGCAACCTTGATGCATCGGCGGGTGTTCCCACGGCCCCCCTCCACCCCGCCTCCCGCCCGCCGGGGCGGGGGAGGGAGGGGGGGGGGGGGGAAAGAAG
>NZ_VOSW01000075.1 GCF_009690905.1 Paraburkholderia madseniana | reverse complement strand
ATGCAGACCCGTCCGCGACGCACGTAGTGCGGAGTGGGAGCTGATGAGTCCTTTGTCACTAACGCGGAATGTGCGAGAACACGGATTCCAGATGCACCACTACCCGCAGCAGACCACGGTACCCGCTTAGCAGTAGCGGTTTGAGCCGCTTTCTCTTGCTTACTTCTCTTTGCGGCCGGCAAAGAGAAGTAAGTGCCGCCCCGCACAGGGGCAACGCTAATAAACCACTAACAATTCAAGGAAAGGCCAACGCCCTAAGATCACTGACAAAAAGCGCCGCGCAGGCAAACAACCCCAGCAAATCCCAACGCCGTAGGCAAACAACCAAACCGCCCCGCAGGGAAAAAAACCATAAACCCCAATTTCTATGTGACCATACCCAAACCCCAACCCGCACGGAGTGCAACAGAAAAATGCAACACCCTGACCCACTCCACCCCCTGCGCCCCTTCCTGAAAAACTTCGTGTGGGAACACGGCCACATCGGCACTCGCTACATCAACTGCGCCACCGGCGAAATCGCCTTCGATGATGGCAAAAAATCTCGCTTCGCAGCAGAAAAATACCTCTACGTCCCGCTCGACAAAGACACCACCGACGACCCGCTAGCCACCGGCCCCGCAACCCAGGACGCTGCCCTCGCGCGCTTCCTCCGCGCCGCGCAACTCGGCAAACCTGAAGAAGCCGGCTCCGCCGCGGAAGTCCAACGCGCCGTTCACGATTGCCTCGACCTGGCAATCTTCAGCGCCTACCAGCACGACGCGCTGCAAGCAGTCGACCACTACACGCAGGAAGCAATGTTCGACGACGAAATCCGCGCGGCGCTCGTCGACGATATTCGCCGGGTCTACACACCCATGCGCGAACAATTAGCGCTCTATGACTTCACCGTGCTACACGGTCTACCCACGCCGCTTCTCTTCAGCGATTCACCCTTCATCGACTGGCGCGTGCGCGTCAAGCCGGCCATGCCGTTCGTCTCGCTGCCCCTCGGTCCCTACGCATTGCTGGTCGGCACGCCGTCCGGAAGAACCAGTCGCGCCGCACCCGTCGCGTGGAAAACGGCCGTGTCGATGGGCGTGCTAAAAGATCACAATCGCCTGATGGCCGAGCGCGCCCGTCTGTGGATCGTAGCCACCAGCGACGATCAACTGGTGGCCATACAAGATCGCTTCAAGAAAGACGACGCGTAACCGGCCACAGCACTCCGCACACCTTCACGCCTCGCGGTGTGAATGCGCTTCAAGCGCAAGCGAAAATGCCAGATGGCCGATTTCGATGCCCATAGTGTTGATCATCGGCGGCGCATGAAACGCGCCCAGTTGCGCACGTTGCTCAGGGCTGCCGATATCAAGCCGCGCGAGCAGTTCAGCAACGATTGCATACAGCACGCCGATGTTGCCGTCCTCCACCTTCACCGCAATGCCGAGTGCGCCGTTGGCGCCAAGCTGCTCGGTTTGCCGGGACGCCCGCACGCCGATTGCGTAGCTGCCGTCTGCGCCGACCTTGCCGATCAGCGCGCCATCGAACGCCCGCATCAAGGCGGTACAGAAGCGCCCCTCACCTGCCACCCACTCCGGATGCGAGGCCATCGCACGATAGATGCGTGCGAGCGCGACCGTGCGTGGCGAAATGGAAGAAGCAATGGACGAAGAAGCCGCAGATGAAGCCGAAACCTCGTCCTCCGCAGCCGCGAGCTTCGCGAACAGTCGGGCGAGTCGATCGAGGGCGAACGCCGGCGTCGGCAGATTGCAACCGTCAATCGACCATTGCACCGCGTCGTCCGGCAAGTCGCATACCTCGGCGACGGTATGCTTCACGCGCACCTGTAGCGGATGCTCTGGCAGTTCATAACCCCGTATCGCCGCGCCGATCGAACGCGCCCCGGCCAGCATGCCGGCGTGCTTGCCCGAACAATTGCTGCACACCGCGTCCGGTTTGAAATCGCGCTTCAGCCAGTCGATGTACACGGCGTCGGACAGCGGGGGATGGCCGCCGCAACGCAGATCGGCTTCGCTGACCTGCGCCTTGGCCAGCATCTGCCTCGTCCGTTCGATGTGGCGCGGCTCGCTGCTGTGCGACGCACACATGAGCGCGAGATCCGTTTCGTCGAAACCGAATCGCTCGAGCGCGCCAGTCTCGACTACCGCCAAAGCCTGTGCCGGCTTTGCCGCGGAGCGTGCCAGCGTGATACGCGACGGATCACCGAATGAGTACAGCAGGCGGCCGTCTGCCTGAACCACCGCGACATGGGCGATATGTGTGTTCTCGATCGCTTCGCCGCGATAGACAGTCGCCGCAATCAGCCCGGTTTCACGCAAGGTCATGTTCGTTCTCCTCCTGATCGCGTCGGTCGTCGCGATCGTTATCAATCATGGTGACGCGAGCGATTCTACGTTCGTCTTTCGCTCAATCCAAATCTCCACGGGTCGGCCACGGCATGCAAGCGATTCGCACGACGCGGCGGACCACCGCTTAAGCAGCTTCGCGAATATGCTCGACAAGATAGTCGATCAGCGCCCTCACCTTCGGCGGCAAGAAGCGGTTCGGCGGATATAACAGCCACACCGACCCCACGTAAGCGCGCGCTTCGAGATTCCAGTCTGGCAGCACCCGCACGAGTTCGCCACTGAGCAATGCATCGGTGGCGGCAAACTCAGGCAGGTTCGCGATGCCGAAATCCTGCTGCGCGGCTTCGAGCCGCGCACCTGCATGATTGGCGATGTAACGCCCTTTCACGTCGACGGTTTGCGTCTCCGTGCCACGGCGAAAGCGCCAGCGGTTGTCGTCGGCAGTTTCGCCGAGGTAGATGCAATCGTGCTTGAGGAGATCGCGCGGTTGCGCCGGCGTGCCGTGCTCACGCAAATAAGCCGGCGATGCACCCAGCAGCCAGCGCACGGCCCCCAGCCTGCGTCCCGCGAGCCCTTGCGGCGGATGCTCGGTCAGACGGATCACCAGATCGACATCGTCGGCGAGCGGGTCGACGTCGTGATCGGTGAACAGCAGTTGCAGGTCGACTTCATCGTAGGCGCGCAGAAAGCCGGGAATCAGCGGATGAATCACGGTCTTAGCGAACGCGGTGGGCGCGCTCACGCACACTTTGCCTTGCGGCCGTGCGGCCAGTTGCCCGGCGGCATCCACCGCGCCCGAGGCGGCGCTCACCATGTCGCGGCAAAAACGCGCCACCTGGGCACCGGATTCCGTGACCCGCACCGTGCGCGTGGACCGTTCGAGCAGGCGTGTCGCCAATGCGTCCTCGAGCCGTTTGATCTGACGGCTGACCGTGGACGGCGTACTGCCGAGCTGACGTGCGGCGACCGAAAAATTGCCGGCATCGACGACGCGCGCGAAAACCGCCATGTCCGGCAGCAAGGCAAAAAGGTCGGTTGGGTTCATCGTCGGGCGCTCGTGGAGTTTGAGCCGATTGATGCATCTGAAACATAAATGCTATGCACAGCGACCCGATTATCGCCTTATAAGCAAAGTTCGACAATACGCGCTCATCTGCCTGAGGTCCGCCATGTCGAAACAAGAACGCCTGCTTCTGCTCTCCGATCTGATGCTGCTCGCGGTCGCCGTGGTATGGGGCACCAGTTACGGCGTCGTCAAAAGCGCCCTGGTGTTCTATCCGGTTCTAGGTTTGCTCGCGATCCGCTTCGGCATCACCTTCGTGATCCTGTCGCCCACCTTGCGTCATTTGCGCGCCACCGATGCCCGCACAATGCGCGGTGTGCTGATCGCGGGCGCGTTGCTTCTCGGTATCTTTCTCTGCGAAACCTTCGGTATTCTGCTGACGCGCGCGGCCAATGCGGCGTTTCTGATCAGCCTGTGCGTGGTGATGACGCCGCTCGTCGAATGGTGGCTGCTCAAGCGCAGGCCGACTCGCATCGAATGGGTGGCGGTCGCGCTTTCGCTGTTCGGTGCCTGGCTGCTGGCGGGGGATGGCGCGCTGAGTTTCAATCCCGGCGACGCGCTGATTCTGCTCGCCGCACTGCTGCGCGCGCTGAACGTGTGTGTGACTAAACGCGTGATGCGCGACTCCGCGTTGCCGCCTTTGTCGGTGACGGCAGTTCAGTCGGGCGTGGTGGCATTTGGCAGCGCAGCGGTGGCGGTGCTGTTTGTGCCGCAACAGTGGCAACCGGTGCCGTCGCTTGCTGGGCACGCCATCTTCTGGGGCTACATCGGCTATCTGGTGATCGCGTGTACGTTGTTCGCGTTCTTTGCACAGAACTTTGCGATCAAACGCAGTAGCCCCACGCGCGTGTCGTTGCTGATGGGCAGCGAGCCCGCCTTCGGCGCGCTGTTTGCGTGCGTCTGGTTAGGTGAACGGATTTCAACGGCGGCATGGATCGGCGGTGCGTTGATCGTTGCAGCATCGATTCTCGCGACGGTGCGATGGACCGCGTTGCGTGTGAGCGCGGCGGAGGCTTAGAGATTTTCCGAGGCCCGCTCCGATCGCTGCACACGCACCTTCCGATTAGCGCGACGCGACCGTGCCCCGTTCGCTCACCACCTCGCCATGCTGCAAGACATACGCGAGCCGCTCGCCCTGCCCGGTCAACACGCCGATATCCTTGAGCGGATTGCCGTCGACCACCAGTACGTCGGCAATTGCCCCTGCTTTGATGACACCTAGCTTGCCGCTGCGATCGACGATCTCGGCCGCGATCGTGGTGGCCGAACGCAATGCTTCCAGATTGCCGAGCACCTCGGCACGAATGCGCAATTCGTCGCTCTGGAACGTATGCATTTCGCCGAGCAGGTCCGATCCGAACCCCATCGGCACACCGGCGTTTGCATAGATCTGCAGCGAGTCGCGCCCCGCTTGCCGCACGGTCTCGACCTTGGCAATCGAATCGGCGGGCAAGCCGTAGTCGGCGCCGTGTTTGGCCAACGCATCGTAGGTGACCAGCGTGGGCACGACGAATGCGCCGTGCTCGCGCATCAGTTTTGCCGCGGCTTCGTCGACCAGATTGCCGTGCTCGATCGTGCGCACGCCACAGCGAATCGCACGCGAAATCGCGCGGCCGGTGTAAGCATGCGCCATCACGTATGTGTTGGCTGCTTCAGCTTCCGCGACGATCGCGCGGATTTCGTCCTCGGAGTATTGCGTGTTGCTGATCGGATCTGTCGGCGAAGCGACGCCGCCGGAGGCCATGATCTTGATCTGCGTCGCGCCCTTCTGAATCTCTTCACGCACTGCAAGCCGCACCGCGTCGACACCGTCGACCACTCGCGCAATCGCCCCGGCACGAAAGGCGCATGAACAGGGTTCGAGCACGTCACCGCGTGGACGGAAATCGCCGTGACCGCCGGTTTGCGACAACGCCTTGCCCGACGGGAAAATACGCGGCCCCGGGATCAACCCGCTCTCCAGCGCTTGCGTCAAACCCCAATCTGCGCCGCCCGCGTCACGCACCGTCGTAAAGCCGCGGCCGAGCATCGCCTTCAGGATCGGCAGCGCGCGAATCGCGGTGAGGATATTCGGCTGCGTCGCATTCACACCGAGGTTCGCGCGTGAAGCCAGTACGTGCACGTGACAATCGATCAGGCCGGGCATCACCGTCTTGCCGCGTGCGTCGATCACGCGTGCATTCGGCAGGTCGACAGGACGATCGGTGACTTCGACGATGCGGCCGTTTTCGATCACGACGTGATGATGTTCAAGCAACGCGCCCTGGGCCAGATCGAGTACGTTACCGCCGCTGATTACCGTAATGCTCATTGATATCTTCCTGACTGGATGAAGGAATCCGTCCGCCTTTCGCTCGCCGGACGCGCCGCCTCAGGCGTGGCTGCGGCGTGGATCGCGCACATAGAACGTGCCGATGAGACTGATGGTCGCGGCGATCATCACGTAGATTGCGGGTGCCATATTGCTACCCGTCGACGCAATCAGCCACGTGATGAAGAACGGCGCGAAGCCACCGAAAATCGTCACCGCGAAGTTGTACGCAACGGAGAGGCCCGTCGACAACACCTTGGTCGGGAACAGCTCGGAGAAAGCCGCGAGAATCGAACCGGTGTAGGTGGCGATCAGCAGGCCGAACACGCCCTGAAACACCATCAACGAAGCGAGCCCAGGCGCACGGTTGATGTAAGCGAACATCGGCCATGCAAGCAGCAGGATCAATACCGCTGCGCCGGACAGGAAGCGGCGGCGGCCGAAGCGGTCAGCGAGCTTGCCGACCACCGGCGAGAAACACATGATCATCACGCCACCGAACATGCCGGCACGAAAGCCCATCGATTGCGGCAGATGCAGCGTGCGCACCGAATACGTCGGCATATAGAACAGCAGCACGTAAGTGCAGACCGTCCACAGAATCACCATCGAAAAGCTCGCAAACGTCTCACGCGGAAAGCGGCGGAACACTTCCGCCAGCGGCGAATCGCTTTTGGCCTCTTCCGTTACGGCGCTAAACGCCGGTGTTTCGTCCATGCGGCTACGAATGAAATAGCCGACCGGTCCGATCAGAATGCCGATTAGGAACGGCATTCTCCAGCCCCACGAATGCAGCGCATCGGCACTCAGACTCGACGTCACGAAGGTGCCGACCCCGGCGCCCAGCAGCACGGCAAAGCCGATGCTCGACTGAATCCAGCTCGAATAGAATGCGCGCTTGCCCGCCGGCGCATATTCGGTAAGAAACGCGGTGGCGGTGCCCATTTCACCGCCGGCCGAAAAACCTTGCAGCAAGCGGGCGACCACGATCAGCACCGGCGCCCACAGACCGATCTGGTCATAGGTCGGCGCGAGACCGATGAGCGCGGTGCCGCCCGCCATCAGCAGAATGGTCAGCGAGAGCGCCGCTTTTCGTCCGACTTTATCCGCGTACACGCCGAGCACCATGCCGCCCACCGGCCGCATGAAAAAGCCCACGCCGAACGTCGCGACAGCAAGCAGCAACGAAGTGAGTTCACTGCCGGTCGGAAAGAACAGCTTGGCTATGATCACCGCGAAAAAACTATAAACGGTGAAGTCGAACCACTCGAGCCCGTTACCGAGCACAGTGGCGATAATGGCGCGGCGCCGCTGCTGCGCGAGCGAATCCACGGATATCGCGACGTTGGATGAAAGCGTTCCTTGCATGGTCTCTTTCCTTATCAGGCTGCTTGTGCGGCTAGTCGTGAAGCCGCTGCGTGGCTACGGGTTCGGCGAGCGTTTGCCAGCAAGGCGGCGTGTCGGAATCGAGCGGCGCCTTTGCATGCATAAAGCCGATCGTAGAGAGACCTGATTTGTTTTCGAAACGAAAGATTCGCATGCACGCATGCGCGTGGCGCATGCGAAATGCAGTCAGGCTGCGGGCGCGTTGCTCGTCTCCGCGGGTGTTTGCCCAGCCGTTTGCCCGCTTGTCTGCGCCTCTGCCTGCTCGAAAAGCCAGCGCGTAAAGAGGCGCGCCGCCTGGTTCTCCGCGCGGTCGTTCGGCGATACGACGTAGTACCCGCCACCGTGGCTCGCTGATGCTCGCGTGGCGCGCACCAGCAGCCCCTCGTTCAGACACGCATCGATCATGTGACGCCAGCCGAGCACGACGCCCTGGCCTAGAATCGCCATCTGCACGAGTTGCGGATAATGATTGACGACGACCGACTGCGGAGACGCAGGCATCTGCACATTGTTGAGACGGAACCATTCGGGCCACGACATCCATTGCCGCTGACCGTCTTCCTGCATCAGCAATGTTTCATGCACGAGATCGGCTGGCTCCAGCACGCGGCCGGCGAGATATCCGGGTGAACATACCGGGTACACGTCTTCGTCGAAAATGCGGCGGGCGGTGAAATGCGGCTCGGCACGCTGCCTGATGTAGTACATACCCACGTCGAATTCCGCGGGCGACAACGATGCGAGCCCGTCGCGCACGATCATCCGGATCTTCACGTTCGGATGGGCCGCGCGAAACGCACCCAGGCGCGGCGTAAGCCACAACACCGCCACGCCCGACGAACACGCGATCGTCAACTCCAGATCGCCGTATCGCTTCATCACATCGAGCGTCGCTTCCGAGCAATTGGCGAGCAGCCACTGCACATGCTTGGCGTAACGTTCGCCTGCGATCGTCAACCGTAGGGCGCGGTGCTCGCGTACGAAGAGCGAGCGGCCGAGGAAGTCTTCGAGTTGCGCGATCTGGCGGCTGACCGCGCTTTGCGTCAGATGCAGTTCCACGGCCGCTTTAGTGAAGCTGGCATGGCGCACGGCCGATTCGAATGCGATCAGACATTGAAGCGGGGGTAAAGGGGCGATCCGCATGATGAGGGTGGCCGAGTGAGGTTGCCACCATCATAGCGGGTCGAAGCGCGCGTCAAATTACGCGTGCGATGTAGCGTGTAACTGCGCGGCTTCGGCTTCAGCGCCACGATCAATGACTTGGCGCTAGCGCCTCTTCCCGTTCCAACGAGCGCGTATGCTTTAGTTCCGGAAAAAATCGCATCCACAGCAGCGCGACGGCAATCGTTGCGATGCCGCCCACCAGTACGGCCGGTTGCGTGCCCCACCACCCTGCCGTCACACCGGATTCGAATTCACCCAGTTGATTCGACGTCCCGATGAAAAGCGAATTGACTGCGCTGACACGACCCAGCATTTCGTCCGGCGTGCGCAGTTGCACGAGCGACAGGCGCACCACCACGCTGATGGTGTCCGATGCGCCCAGCACCATGAGCGCGAAGAGCGACAGGAAGAATTGATGCGACAGGCCGAAGACCACAGTCGCCGCACCAAACGCAATCACGCCGCCGAACATCGCAGTGCCGGGCCGGTTGCGCAGCGGGAAATGCGCGAGCCAGATGGTGCCCGCGAGCGCGCCGATGGCGGTGCCTGAGCGCAACAGGCCGAGACCGAGCGGCCCCGTGTGCAGGATGTCGCGCGCAAAAACCGGCAGCAGCGCTGTCGCGCCGCCGAACAGCACGGCGAAAAGGTCGAGCGACAGTGCGCCGAGTATGACAGGCTCCTTGCGGATGAAAGCGATACCCGAGAACACTGACTTGAGCGTCACCGGCGCGCGGCTCGCCAGCTTAGCCTGCAATGGGATGGCCCACACAGTGGCGGCGGCGGCCGCGAACGACAGCGTGCACGCGAGGTAGGCCACGCCCGGACCGATCCCGTACAGCAGGCCGCCCAATGCCGGACCTGCGATCTGGGCGGTTTGATTCGCGGAGGTGGCCCATGCCGTCGCTTTGGGCAATTGCCCGCGTGGCACGACGCCCGGCAACAGCGATGCAACCGCAGGCGACTCGAAGGCGCGGGCTGCGCCCACGCATGCGGCCAGAACGTAGATAATCGGCGCGCTGATCCAGCCACCGAAGGTGCCGAAGGCGAATAGCAATGCAGCGACGCTTTCGAGGCTTTGACAGATGGCCGCAATCCGGCGACGGTCGTAACGGTCGGCGACGTGACCAACCACGAGCGTCAGCACGAACATCGGCAGAAATTGGGCGAGGCCGACGAGACCCAGTGCGAAGGCGCTATGCGTGAGTGCGTAGATGTGCCAGCCCATTGCCACGGCGAGCATCTGGAACGACAGCGATGAGAGGATACGGGTACACCAGAAACGTTGGAATGCGGGGTATTTTGGCAAACTGAAGTTAGGGTCGCCGGCGGGGTCGGCTGGGGGTATGGGCATTGGTGTCTTGCTCTCTACTAGGCTGGCTGGGGCGGCAGGTAGTTTAGAGCAAGTTTGTTTATTTTATTTTTATGCATACGCGAGGCCTTTATGGGCTCTGCGTTCGGCTTTCAGGCGCGATCTGGACGTTCGATCCCGTGCACGAGTTATCATCTCGACCCTAGAGCGAATCGTCTAAGGTGATTCGTAATCCACTCGTAAGAAGCGTCTCTTGCACGCACGTATAACAACGCAAAATTACCGCTATGCGACAAGCGCTGCCAATTCAAATACAGCATTTCTCCCAGCGCTACCGCCCGTATATCGACGGTCTTCGGGCCATCGCCGTGTTTGCCGTGATTTTCTGTCATGCCGGCTTCAGCGGATTCAGCGGTGGATTTATCGGGGTCGACGTGTTTTTTACAATCTCCGGATTCGTAGTGGGAACGTCGATTCTCGGCGACTTGTCGCGTGGCACGTTCTCGCTCGCTGACTTTTACGCGAGACGCGCAAAGCGCCTCGCACCCGCGCTTTACGTGATGCTCGCGGCGATTTTTGTTTTCAGCATCCTGTTTTCATTCCCCGAAGACAGCTTTCAGCTCACTAAAAACATACTCGCTGTCGCGACAATGACATCGAATATCTTTTTATCGAAACAAACGGGCTATTTCGATGCGGCTGCGTCGGACCAGCCCCTGCTTCATACCTGGTCGCTATCCGTCGAAGAGCAGTTCTATCTTTGCCTTCCGATATTTCTCGCGTTGCTCTACCGGAAACGCAGAAGCTGGATCGTTCCGTCGCTCTGGCTCGTCACGGTCGTTTCGTTCGTCTGGGCGGTGCTTGCATTCCGGCATGGCGCGGCGTCAACCTATTACTTCGCGCACCTGCGCGCTTTCGAATTCCTGCTCGGCACATGGCTTGCGACGATCCAGGTCAATCGGCAGGTTTCGCGGTCCGCTGTTTTCGACGTGCTCACGCTGGTCGGCGTAGCGATTGTCCTCGCCGGCATTTTCGGTGTCAGTCGGACCTCGCAGTTTCCCGGCATGGGTGCCCTCGTCCCCTGTGGCGGCACGATGCTCATCATCGCCGCGGGCCGGCACTCGCGGGTCGCCGACGGGTTGATAGGCAACCGGGCGATGGTGCTGACCGGGAAAATCTCTTATCCGCTATACCTGTGGCACTGGCCGGTATTTTTTGCGCTGCGTCGACTCGACCTCGCCACGTCGCGGAACTACATGCTGGCAATCGGTGGGACCTATTTCCTTTCCTGGCTGACGTACCGCTATCTTGAGCGACGTGTCCGCGAATCGAAGCTTTCGACCCGATCGGCGATTCTTTACCTGCTGGCCGCACCGCTCTTGATCGCGGGCGCACTCGCGGCGACCGGCAAGCTCACGAATGGCTTCCTGTTTGCGTATCCCGCGAAGATCCGCAGCGACGTTCATTGGTCAGGCGATGCGTTGTTCGACATGCCCCGCGGTAAAGCGTGCTGGTCCAAGGTGGACGTCACCGAGGAGTCGGGCTGTCACCTCGGCGCGGCTGCCTCAACGGACAAAGCGATCCTGTGGGGCGATTCGCATGCCTATCACCTAATCTATTTCTTCGATCAACTGGGCAAGCAATACGATCTCCAGATTCACGACGTCGCGCTGACGCTGTGTCCACCGATCGAGCGTGAGCCCGCGCTTCCGGGCGATCCCACCTTGACGGAAGATCACCTGAAATGTGTCGCGCACGACAAGGCGGTCATGTCATACGTAATGTCACGGCCCGACATCAAAACGGTGTTTATGGCGGCGGCCTGGCAAAACTATCAAAACCTCTCAGTCAATCGCGATTCCGGTCCGAATGGCCACGGATTCACGCCATATCAATTTGACGCCGAATTCGCTTCGACGATCGGCAAGCTGACCGAGGCCGGCAAGCACGTCATCCTGATGGACGACGTACCGACGATCCCTACGAACCTGATCAACTGCGACTTCAAGAACGACCTGTTTATCCCTATCCACAAACAGGCGTGTGAGTTCAACGTGTCGAGAGCGACGGATGAACATGCACCTGTTGCGGCCATGCTTGAGAAACTGCGATCACAGTACCCCCAGGTCGACATTGTCCATACGCACGATGTGCCTTGTTCGGATACAAAGTGCACGCTCGATTTTGACGGACTCCCGATCTACCGGTACGACGACTATCACCACCTGAGCGTGGCTGGCAGCACGCTGCTGTACCCGCAATATCTGAAGAGACATCCCGGCGAACTGGACAAGATCCTGCGCTACAAATAAACGCGACACCGGCAAACTGAGTTTTGGCCGCAACCAGTTTGCCGATCTTACTGGTTGAGACGCCGCTCGGTGCGCTGGACGGGCGGGCAGATATAACCTGAAAATGGGCATTCGCGGGGTCGACTACGCTGACACCAGGTACGCAACCCACCGAAGTTTCCAGCAGGACCGGGATAAGCATTCAATCTCCAGGTCACCTACGCTGCCCCCACTGCCTCGAGAAACGACAGCAGCCTACGATTGCTCTCCTCGATACCGTAATGGTCCGCCCGTGTCCGAGCCTTGACGGCCAATGCCTCACGAGGCCCGATGTCCGTCAATAGCCGTTCCATCGCATCTGCCATCGCACGGATATCGCCCACCGGCACGAGAGTGCCTGCTTTCCCACCATCGAGAATCTCGCGCGGTCCGGTTGGGCAATCGGTCGCAACGATTGCCTTACCGATTGCCAAGGCTTCCAGCAACACCATCGGCATTCCTTCGTATTTAGAACTCAGGACCAGTAACGAGGCGCGCGCCACGATGGGGTGCGGATTGTCCTGATGGCCCACGAAATGCACCCGTTCACGTACGTCCAGTTCGCGCGCGAGGCTCTGAAGTTCCTCGAGATATGCGCCGTTTCCGACGATAACAAGGTGCTCCTCAACGGCACCACGCCGCGCCAGTTCAGCATACGCGCGCAATAGCGTTCGATGATCTTTCTGAACTTCATCGAGGCGCGCGACGGAAACGATGTAGGGTGCGCCATTGGGCGTCAACTGAATGTCGTCGTGGCACGCTGAGGCGCGCTCGCGGATCGATTCGATATCAATGGCGTTCGGTAAGACAATTACTCTCTCCAGCTTCCCGTCGAAAATCCGCGCCGCCTCGTCAGCCATATGTTGGTTCAACGCGGCAACGCCGTGATAGCGCCGGTACTGGGTTAGCAGACGCTGGATCTTGCGGGGCCTGCCGCCGAGGCGCGCGTCGAAGCTGAAGTGATTGACGCCCAGCCACGCAACGTCGAAGCGGCCGGACAGCCGACGCAAAGACATGTCGAAATCGACGATAACGTCCACGCCATGCGCAAGCTGCGCCGCCCGCTTTGCCACATGCGGCCGAACCGCCAATGTGTTGTGGACGTCACGCGCGATGCGCCCCAATTTGCCGAGACGCCGCTCGTATCGCTTCGACTGGAAATACCTGAGCCACGGACGATCCACCAGGATCTCCACGTCCACATCGGGCGGAATCAGCATGCGAAAGCGATTTTCCCATGCCGGCGACGTGTGCATCACAGACAGCGAGACTTTGAAGCGGGTTCGATCAAGAATCCTCAGCCACTGGATCAGCGAAGATTCAATACCGCCGTCGTTGAAATCCGTGACGTGGAAAAGGACACGGATACGTCCGTCGTTTTTCGATTGAGACTTGCTATTGAACATAAACTTTTGTTTCTTAAGGTTCTCGGAACGGAGGCCCGTACCCGAGCCTCCGCCAAGCGTCGCGTTGGCTGAGGTCTCCGCGCCAGTTGCGGATTTCCCCTGCAACTGGGCGTTGTTGCATAAATCAGTCTGTCGAACGAACTGACGTATACGCGCAACAGCGCTTGCGGTGTTCGACGCAGCGTACACCCTCTGACGGACGACCGCTTACTCGGCCTTCGCGGAACTCGCCGAATCGGTTTGAGCCGTCGGCGCGGAAGCCTCTTTCGGCGGAGCTTCTTCCTTGATCTCATAGGACGGGTCGCGCACCCAACGGCTCAGGTCCTTGCTGATCACAATGGTCGTGCGATCCAGAATCGAACAACTTCCTTTGAACGCACCCCACATGCCGCCGACCGACCAGCGGTTGATCTTGGTGTGACGGATGACCTTGCCGTCTTCAATCAGATCCGCACTCACAGTCGTAGCCTTGGGGCCGCTCCACGCGCCGCCGCCGACGCCCAGTACGTGGGTGATCTGCAATCTGAGAATCTTTGCGCCGCCCGCGTCGGCTTGCGATGCGATGGTGCCGTCGCCGGTTCTGTTGATCTTGCGGAGCACCTCGCCGACGTGGTTCGTGAGCATGTCTTCGATGTGACATTCGTTTTTGATCTGGTCGACGACGCTGGCGTCCGGTGCGTAGGTGACTGGGGTTTCCAGCAAAACCTGACTGGCAGCGAAGGCCGAGGTCGTTGAGAGGCAGAGAGCGGCGAGGAGGAGTTTTTTCATAGTATGAGGTCTTCTAGCGTTGTGGTTTGGTATGGAGTTTCGGTTGGTGTGGTGGGATCGAATGCATCAAGCGCTTCAAGTGACACGAAGGCTATCGCTCCATGACGTCGCCGGCCCCATGCATCCGTGCGTACTTCATTCGAAGCTGAAGCGGAGGTCCTTGACAATCTGTTCGTTACCCCACTTGAACGAACAAACGCGAGCCACCTCGACCCTGACCGTTTTTGATCCCGTGGTCTGCTTTTCACTGACAGGCACGCATCCGCCCTGAATGGTCACAATTGGGGTGCCTTGGTTCGACAGCGGGAATTCGATGCCCGCGTCCTCGGGAATCGTGTGGGTGAGCGAGACATTTTCAATGTAGTCGTCGGGCGCGGAAAGAATCACGGCGTTGTCGACTGATAGCGTGTAGTAGTCGTGCTGAAACGGCACCTCAGTGATACAGATCTTCGAGGTGTGCTGACCAATAGTTTGTGTCTGGCATTTGGGCGCTGCAGCGAATGCTGGTAGCGCGCCAAGCAGGAGGGAGAGAGCAAAGAGGTTTTTCATATAAGCTTGGTTTTCAGGAAAATGGTGAAGTACGTCCAGCGAAGACGGTTCGTACCGCCGGTGTTCTGCTGAATCAGGTCTTGCAGCGCCCGCGAAGGCGTCGCGAGCATCGACGGATCCTGCACAAGATAGTTACCCAAACTGTCGCTTACCGTCTTCATGCCGGTCGTGTCGTAGACCGCGGTGGCCGGGGTGTTCGCGTTCAACGGCACCACGACGCCCGTCGCGACAATCTCTCCGTACTGGCTGTTGTTGGCCGCACGCATCGCGCTCTCAATCTGACCCGCTGTAATCGGCGATTCATCTGGGTTCGTGATACCTTGAGCTGCCGCATTCGCGGCTATCTGTTGTGCCTTGGTCTTTTCTTGTGGGTGCAACTGCCGGGTATACAGGTTCGACCGGCGTTTACTGAGCGTCCAGTTGAAAAACTGGAAAATCGTCAGGAAAAACGTTCTTCTCTGGAACGATGTGCAGGATCATCAGCTTCGCTATTTCCGCTTCTTCTTCTCGGGTTAATGCTACAAGACGGACATTGCAATTTGTGCCGCCGACCGATTTGTTGGCCGCTAAGGTGACGAAAATGTCCTCGCCGCCACGCCACCACTGAATCCCCAGCGGCAATTTTTCTTCTTGAATGGTCTGCAGAGAATCGGCGTCGATCTGACGACACTCCCCTTCGCCATTCCAAACATGACACATCCCCGACTGAGGATTCTTCATTGAGAAATTTCGCTGATCGAACAAATGCTTCAACTTCTCAAGCAATTGCGTTGCAGATCCATTTGTCCAAGCTGTGTAGGTAAAGGAAGCCATATCGTTCAGTTAAGGAATTGGTTTCACAAAATTCGAACCGAGTACTTTTGTTGCGGCATTGATAACTGACTGCGGTGTGCCTTCCGCGTAGTAGAAGTAAGCGTCGCAAAGCTGTTCGCCGCCTTGATCGTGCCGCTGTTGGTGACCGTTTGCGCGTTCTGCAGATCGATGTTCGTCGCCGCGATAACCGGGCCGTTATACGTATTGTTCGAAACCCCAACGACGGTCGGCGCGATATTGACGGTTTGATGGCCATTTGCAGCGGTTGAAATCTTGATTGCCGTTCCACCGTCGACCGATATGCCAAATGCATATATACCGCACGGCACGGCAATAAGCGCGGCGACAATCAACCTGATATGAAATTGACGCAGACGCAGACTCCCGTGGCCTGCGCTGCTTCCCCGTGTGCGGCTAGACATTCCTGTTTTCACGCAACTGTTCGTTGCGGGTTCTCTTGGTCGATTCGTTCAATACGCGCGACTTCTGCGGTCGCAGAATTCGTAAGACGAATAACGACATTACTAACGAGTTCTTTAGAAATATTTGGAAATATTTTTATTACGTTTTGTTTTCATTCATGGCGTGCATTTTGTGGAAGTCCGCTGGGATCCCGGCATTTCACGCCTGCGCGTGGCGCGGGTCGTCAGTGCAATAGACGTCGGCAAGGTGGTCAATCCGCTCGCGGCGCGCAATCAGGTGGAATAGTGAGTTACCGTCCAACCTTCCGCTGCGCCATGTACGCAAGATAAGCGATGATCAGATCGATCTCGCGATCGCTCAGTTGCTCCTGCGGGAAAGCGGGCATGGTCCGGCCGGGCCAGTCTCGAACCGATGCCGGATTGCGAATGTAGCGGCGCAATGCAGCGGGCTGGAAGTATTCGACTGGATTCATCGGCACGTTGAGGTCGGGGCCGGTGTCCGCACTGCCCGCATGGTTGAGCCGATGACAGGCAAGACACTGGGTGATGAACAGGCTTTGGCCCGCGCGAACCGGATCGGTTGCCGGCAGCATCGGATCGACGCCGAGCACCGGCCAACGCGCGGATGGCGAGGGTTGCGTAGCAAGTTGCGCGATCTGGTAAGGCCACTGTTCGCTGCGCACGGATGCCGCTTCGCTGCCGATCCATACCAGGTAGAACGGTCCGGCGCTGACCGGCTTGCCCGGCAGCTTCGGCCACGGCTGCGCCGGGTCCTCGACAGCGAGCCATGCGACGGCTTTCGCGGGATCACGATTGCGCACGAGGTCCATCGGCAATTGCGCGGCGAAACCGTCGGTCGCACGTGCCTCGAGCACGCTGTCCGTCGGCAATGTCGCGCCGCCGAGCAGGTCGGCCAGCGGCACTGCGCGATAGGTCGTCGACGTACCGTAGGCCACATCTACCGGAACGTGAATCTCAGCAGCATCCGGACGCGCCAGCAACGCCCCTTGGCTAAACGACTGGGTCTTGCCGCCTATCCTGAGTTCGATCATGGACTGCGCGATCGCACACTGCCCGATCACGCCGAGCGTCAGGAGCAAAACCGCAAACAACACCCGCTTCGACATTTGTCCTCCGTGCATTGTTGTTGCCGACGGCGTCAGAGGCAAAATCGCCAAAGTCGTCGGGAAAGGCAAGCCGCCCTTCGTTTTAAAACTCTCAGTATCCGCCCAAGTACCAAGCGAATTGTATTCGCCTGGACGGTATACGTCGGACATAAACGTAGCGGTGAAGAAAACGTCTGCAAGAACAGCCACACGGAAAAACATCGCGCTTCAGCCGGGCCACCGTTTTTTCATGCCGACCGATCTCAACGATGCCCGCGTGCAATCGTAAGAAGCTTTTTGCTACGTCCTCAACGAGTAATGAAAGTCACTTGATAGTCGTCGTGAGAGGTTGACGTTGATAAAAGGGATCTTGCCCAGCACCGCGAAGCGGAGAAACCAGACGCGGCAGCGGCACTCGGGAACGCATCAGAACTGGGCGGTCAGCTGGAATCCCAACGTGACGCGCGCTGTATTGAAGGTGGCTGGCTTGTACAACGGTGTCCCTGCGAACACGTCATAACCGAGCGCACCGAAATGGCTCGACACACTGCCGCGCAAACCGACGACGGCGCCCGCGAGCTGCGTGCCTGCCAGGAATGCCGTGTTGGGACCGAACACGTGACCGTAGTCAATCCCTGCGTACACGAACTGCCCCGTCTGTCCAATCGGAACCTGCAGCTCGTTGCGCCAGTAGAAGCCACGTTCGGCCGCGAGCATCGTCTCACCGTCGAAACCGCGCACGGTGTAGCGGCTGCCGATGGTCAGGTCGTCAATATAGTTCAGCGTGTCGTTGGTGAACTGCCCATGAATGGTCGTCACGTAACGCAGGTTCTGGTTCGCGATCGCAAACGGCACCGAGAGGTTTGCGTCAAGCACCGCCATGTGAAAACGGTACGTCGGACCGTCGCCCGACGTGTCGGGCATCGCACCTAGCCAGCCGATGCCCTGCCGGTACGCGAGTGTGCCGTCGAACTGCGCCGCCCCGAAGTAGTGACGGTCGGTCAGTCCTGCTTCGACGAACGTGTTGTCGCGGTGCTGCTGCGGAATTTCGGTGTCTTCGATGAAGCTGGCGCCCCAACGTTTGGTCAGTTGGGCCTCGAAGCCGAACACGTCGTCCTGGCTGCGGCGAAGCACGCGCGTGAGCCTGAGTCCTGCCGTCTGCGAATTGCCGCTCGAGACGAAAGTCTGGTTCGCACCCGCGATCTGCTGGTAGTAGGTGTTGGAGTTAGCCGATAGCGTGGCAGTCCAGTAACCCCACGGGATCGAATACGAACCGTTCCAGCCGTGCGAACCCAGGCGCTTATCCCCGAATTCAAGATCCTGATTCGCCCCGACGTTGAATATGTCGTTCAGCCCGAGCGGGTTGTCGATGCCAAGCGACAGATTCCCTTGCAGTTTGCCCGTCGCGCGTTGGCCGGAGTTGTCGATCGAGGCGACGGCCGTCCACGGCTTCGTGCGCTTCACGGTAATCACGACATCACTCTCACCAGGCGTTTCGGTCGGCACGACCTGCATATCAACGTCCTGACTCGCGACGCGCTTCATCTGCTCAAGCCCCTGTTCAAGATCGCGCAGGTTGAGCAGGTCGCCGCCGCGTGCCGGAAATGCCGACTTCCACGTGCCACGCGTCGCGGCGTCGGCAAAGCGTAATTGGTGAATGACACCGGGCACGAGCGAGAGGCGCAACGTTCCTTTCGACAGGTCCTGCTCCGGGACAAGCACGCGCGTGGTGATGTAGCCTCGGCTGAGAATCACCTGCGAGAGGCCCTTGACGATCAGATCCACCCCCTGTTTGCCGACGCATTGACCGCTATAGTGATCAAGCCATTCACGGGCAAAGGCAAAACGGTCCTGCGGCACCGCCGAGTCACCTTGCGCACGAACGGCATCGGGCAACGTCGCCGGTACGTCCAGGACGAATGACTGGATGCGGAAGCACGGCGTCTCGGTCGGCAGATCAGGCCAGCCCGTGGCATTGGGTGTGCCTGATCGGACGGCAGGCGCATTGACGGTCTGAGCGCGTTCTTGCGCCTGACGCTGCTGCTCGATAAGTTGCTGTTGCTGTGCCGCGCTGCGTGCGGCATTTGCGAAATCGGGCGAAGGCGGCGACGTTTGCGCCGAAGCGCCGAAAGCTGTCACCGTCAGTCCTGCCGACAGTGCTATCGCAACGCGTAAGTGTTGCATTGGTCTTTTTCTCTACTGGTTATTATTGATCTGACTGCTTGGCGCTTTTCACGGCCCCCGTTTTGTCGCGGCCTCTGCGTCGGACGACGGACATTTAGGTGCGTAATGCGTTTGCACGGGTTCGTCCAGTCCACTGGCATCGATGTGGTGAACCTCGATCGAACAGCCATGTGACTTGCGTCCTTCTTCCTGCAAGGCCAAGTACACGTCGTAATCCTGCCCAGCGATCGGCGTGAAGGTCATCTCGTGCGGCTTGCAGGCCCACGAATAGCCACCGTACTTGCTGCTGCCTACGTCACCGGCTGTACTCAGCGATAACGTGATCGGCTGCCCAGCCGGAACGACGTATTCCCGGATCATGTCCTTGAAACGCAGACCCTCGATCCGCATCCATGGTCGGGGACTCTGTGGCATGCCAATCACAACGCTGCGTGACGAGTATTTGTAGCGCGCCCAGAAACCGTCGTCGACGCTGACCCGCTGCGGGTCGCCCTGCCAACCATTCGAATAGCACGCACCCACTCTGAACGAAGCAGCTTGCAGGTCATTGCCCGACTGGATACGCACACGAGCCGAAACTTGCGGCTGATAGTCTGGAGCCGCAGTTGTGACGTAATGTGAGGGTGTGCAACCGGCAGTGAGGGCGAAGATGCCGCCTGCCGTCAGAACACGGATGAAGAGTGACAAGTTACGTGTCATCGTGCTTCCACAATTTTCAATAGCTCCCCCGATGCGACAGATAAAGTACCGTTGAAATCCAACCCCTCGTACTGCGCGAAAACGACGGTCATTGCCTCGTCATTGATGCCGCTCACTCACATGAAACGCCCTCTCGCCACTGAGTTTTTGGGTCCGTTTTCCATGCCAAAGTCTCTTCCACTCAGAGACTGATGCCATAGCTGCGCGACCTTTGCGCTTCCGTCGGGTGCAATTGACGGCTATACAGATCCGAATTATTTTCCTTCGAGCAAGATGCCTAGTCGTACGAAGAACGCCGCAAGGGAGCCTGGAACAAAATATAGCAAAAAGACCATTCCGAATGATCGATGGTGAAAATCAAGGGTCCGCTCGGTAACCAAAATCATAATTGCCGTTCCGACGACGCCAGCAAAGATCAGCTTGATTGTTAGCCATAACCATCCAAGCAAGAAGACTCTTATGACTGTCTTTGTCATTTCTTTGTCTTAGCAGTGGGTGGAGATAGCGCACTCGTCGCACCGTTATAGCCACCGCTCAGCATTTCCTGGACGCCATCTGCAGCGATTGGATTAAACCATTTGAAAAAGCCACGCCAACAGCAGAACAGCGATTAGGCGCAAGTGAATACATAAAACGACCAAATATATTCGCTCAGCACTGTCAATAGTCGACAACGATCAATGCCTGCACCCCACGCATGTCGATGACCGAGGAGATCTTCCCCCACGAAAACGCCCACCCCAAAGAAGCCGGAGATGTTTCAAGGACACTCTTCCCGAAACATGCGACCATCAGAAATTCATCATGAAACTTCTTTCTTGCTTTTTCGTTTCCTATGTCCCAAGCGTCAGGATCAACGCCATCGGCGTTAAGACACTGAAGCCAAATTTGCTTTAACCGTTCACGAAAAAAAATCGCGCCCACCCCCCAAGTTCTCTGCCCGGAAATGTGGGCACCGATGCTTAGCTGGGTATGGTCTGGTGTCGCCGGCGACCGCTTCGTTGAGACAGAGCGTTCAAGCTGCGCGATTGTCGTCGCACACGAGACTTCAAATCCGTCATCGAACCTTACTTTCCCGGATTGAAGATCGATCATGGCTTTACTCCTGGTATCTTGCTGACAAACGGAATCGCTCTGACTCGTTCTGGCTCGCCCGCGGACGGGTTGTCGTACACGGTACCCGCATTAGCGACATTCACGGTCGCAATCGAATCCGGTGTTATCGAGTTGCCTTTGACACCCGCCAGCCACAACATATCGGCCATCTGTTGTACGGTGCACTGGCCATTGCTCGAGCCTGCCAGCTTCCTAGCAAGGGCCTCCTTCTTGCCAGGAAGCTGGCGGTTGTACATGTTAGTCATCCTTGCGCCCGAATCTCGCGCGGAGCGGGAATTTGTCCGGCCAAAACCAGTTACCAAGCACGATAAAAAAGGAAACTAGGCCAGCCAGTAGCACAAGTTCGCCGAGCAAAGACAACACATCGCGGAACGAAAGAGCAGCCAAGTTAGGCCACGGGTGGCCGCCCAAATAGTGGCCCGCGGCGATTTTTAGCGGCAGTAACAAAAGGACCGCGATAGAAATCGCGCTTGTTAGAAGACACCAGATGGTCAAACATTTTCGCATAGATCTATTTCCTCTCTGTCTTCGACGGGGAAACATAATTCTGCATAGCACCACTTCCCCAGTTAAGGAGTTCTGATACGCCCGCTCCCACAAACGGGCCAGCCGTCTCCCCTACAGCATCGCCGATCGCATAGCCAGCAGCACTCGACACCGCGTTCGTGCCGGCATTTGCAATTGCGTCTCCCTTACTAGGTGGATTGCTGTTCGTCACAGGCTTAACCAACAGGTCGGCTGCGACAGACGTCGCTACAGTAGCGCCGACAGTGACTGCGACACTGGTACCGTACGTGGCATAGTTGGTCGCGAACGCGCTGCCCGTATCAACAAAATCAAACTCCTTAGTGGGGTCTTTGAAGATCTGGATGCCCTGAGAGGCCGCATTGACCGCTGCACCAGCGGCGCCCGAATATGTACGCATGCCATTGTTTGCCGCGGCGATCACAATAGCAGCTTCCGGCGCAACTAGACCTGCTACGCCGGTCAAGACCGTCCCACCGACGAGCAGCGCAGTATTCTCACTCCGATACATCGCCTGCGTGCCCGGGTTATTCGGATCAACGTTGGCGTTATAGACCAGACAGTCAGTGCTCGCACAGGAGAAATATCCTGCTCCATGCGGGCCAATTTGTGACCCATAGTCGATCGGCGTGCTCGAGTAGCCGTTTCCGCAACGGCCACCAGCATCCCCCGCGGCTTGCTATATACAAGCCGGTATGCACGATTATTCATTTGTATTTGTCTGATGTACTCGAACGCGCACGCAATTTATCAGAAACAATTGGTAACCAATAGTTTGATTTTGTAACGTGACGTGAATGGGCAACACTGATGCAGAAAGCATCTTCAGCCTATCGACCAGAAGATTTACTGATGTGGCATTGCGAGGCAAAAACTGGCAAGCATGATCTGCCGGCAGCAATCACTCGTCTAGGCGAGTAGTGACAAGGACGCTGCGGCCAAATCACTGAAACCAGCGTTTCGTGAGGTCAAAGTCGCTGGTTAAATGCATGTTATATTCCGGATTAACTGACGTTAATTTCAGTCACTCGCAACACCATCGGGCATGGCCGCGGCAAACGCCGCATGGACATAGTGCGAACGCTGAAATGGTCTGGCCTCCAGCTGAACGGCGCCGTCCGGCAGTAGATTCCCCATGATTGGCCTTGCCCGTTTCAGCCGTAGTTTCTTCGACCGCGACTAACATCCCTCAAAGCTTGTTGTACGCAAACCGGTACGTCTGGTTATTCATTCCTCTTCGAACACCGTATTAATACCGTAGTCGAGGATATCGGAAACGCACCGTGAGTATTGTCAAGACGTGTCAGGTGCGCGACGTCTTAACAAGAATTCACAATCCTCGATAATTATCTGGTTGTGCTGAGCAAAGAGGCTTTGCGTTCGCGAATCAGGACTGAATAGGTGACTCCTAACGCGAGAGACAATGCCAGCGAGTTTTCAGCACAGCATCGGGTGCCTTTATGGCTTCCGTGTTGAACATAATTGAGGTGGTACGATTTCTTGCAGGCAGTCACGCCCGCTAATCGACGAGAAAGGGGATGACGACGGCATTCCTCGTGGCTGGATGCGCGTCGACATCGCGCTAAACGGACCTCGGGATATTTCGGATTGGCTCGATCTGGGAACAGGGGCGTTTGCATACCCAATGCCTGGCGATGGGCCTAAAAAGCCAAAAGCCGTTGAATTCTTTTAAATTCAACGGCTTCTCATTCAATTCGTGGCGGAGAGACGGGGATTCGAACCCCGGATAGGTTATTAACCTATACACGCTTTCCAGGCGTGCGACTTAAACCGCTCATCCATCTCTCCGGCGGGGAGCCGAATTATAGCAAACTTCGGGCCCTGCGCCAGACCCATGCGCAAACCGGCCTAAGGATGCCGGATGTAGTCCACCAGCGCCCTCGTATAAGCGTCCGGTTTCCGGGCCACCAGGCTCACCCCGATCGCCACCAGAAACCCCGCCGGCACGCCGAACACGCCCGAACTGATCGGCTCGATGCCAAACCACCGAGCTCCAGCGAAGCCCGTCATCTGCGTGAAGAACGGATACGTCGACACGATGTAGTAGATGCACACCACCAGCCCCGCCACCATGCCCGCGACAGCCCCGAGTCGCGTGGTCCGCTTCCAGAACACGCCTAACACCAGCACAGGAAACAGACTCGAAGCCGCCAGCGAAAACGCCGCGCCCACCAGAAACAGAATATTCCCCGTATTCAACGAAGCCACATACGAGGCGAACAACGCCACCCCAAGCAACAAAATCTTCGAGATCGTCACGCGCCGCTGGCTCGATGCTGTCGGATCGACCATGTGGTAGTAGACGTCGTGCGATAACGCGTTGGCGATAGTCAGCAGTAAACCATCCGCAGTCGAGAGCGCCGCGGCCAACGCACCGGCCGCGATCAACCCGGACATCACATACGGCAGCCCCGCGATCTCGGGCGCGGCGAGCACCACCATATCCGGCTGCATCTGGATCTCGCTCCAGCGCACGATACCGTCGCCGTTCGTGTCAGCAAGACTGATCAGACTCGGCTCGACCTTGCGCCACTGCGTGAGCCACTGCGGTAAATCGGAAAAGTGATGACCCACCAGGTTGGTCAGCATCTCGTACTTGATCAGCACTGCCAGCACAGGCACCGTCAGATAGAACAGCGCGACGAAGAACAGCGTCCAGCCGACCGAGCGTCGCGCGGACGCCACCGAGGTCGTCGTGTTGTAGCGCGTCAGGATATGCGGCAGGCTCGCGGTGCCAAGCGAAAGACACAGCAGCAGCGACAGAAAATTGCGCTCGTGGGTACGCCTGTCTTCTTCGCTCGTAACGGGAAACGGCTCGTGCATCGGCACCGGCGCGGCCGCGCGCATCAGCATCTCATCGCGGCGTTGGGTCCAGACGATCTGTGCGGCCGCGGCATCGTGTGGAAATTGTTCGAGCGCCCGCTCGCGTTCCTTGATCTCGCGCAGCGGACCATTGTGGCGTCGCAAGTCCGCGACTTCCTGCGTGAGGCGCAGCTTCTCGTCGACGAACGATTGCGGCAACGTGTCGAGCCGCATCTGCATCAGCTCGGCGCGCCGCCGATAATCGTCACGTACGGTCTGCTCGAGCGGCGCGTCGCGCACCTGCTTCTCCAGGCCTTCGACGCGCTCCATCAAGCGCCCGTAGTTGAACTGAGGCACCCAGCCGAGACCATCCTTATGCGCGATCATCGACACGGGAATCAGAATCGCCGCGATCAGGATGATGTATTGCGCGACCTGGGTCCACGTCACCGCACGCATGCCGCCCAGAAACGAACACACGAGAATGCCCGCGAGTCCGCAGAAAATACCAACCGCGAAATCCACGCCGATAAACCGCGTCGCGATCAAGCCGACGCCCTGAATCTGCGCGACCAGATAAACGAACGAACAGAGGATCGCCGCTAACGCAGCGAGTCCACGCACCGCGTTGCTCGAAAAGCGCGTGCCGAGAAAGTCGGGAATCGTGTAGCGCGCGAGTTTGCGCACATATGGCGCGAGCAGGAACGCGACGAGGCAATAGCCGCCGGTCCAGCCCATCAGATACGCGAGACCGTCATATCCGGTCGCATAGATCGACCCGGCGAGGCCGATGAACGATGCGGCGGACAACCAGTCGGCCGCAGTCGCCATGCCGTTGAAGACGGACGGCACGCGCCGCCCCGCTACGTAGTATTCGACGAGGTCGGACGTGCGCGACAGCAACCCGATCACCGCATAGACCGCGATCGGTACGAACAGGAACACATAGCCGATCCATACGCCGGGGCCTGTGGTCCGCTCGATGCGCCACATCACATAGATGAAAAGCAGGAAGCCGAGCGTATAGAGCGCGTATGAGCGGATCAGCCGGTTCGTGAGCTTCATCGGCTCAGCTTCCGCGCGCAGCGGGCGTGGTGGAATCGGCACTGGCACTGGCACTGGCACCGGCACTGGCATCCGCATCGAAAGCGCGTTGCAGACGGCGGTCGGCGCGCTGCATCAGCAGGATATAAACGACGATCAACGCTACGTAGATCAGAATCGCCCCTTGTGCACCGAAGTAGAACGGCAACCTGAAGCCGTTGAAGCGCATCTGATCCAACGCCGGCGCCACCAGCGGCAACACGAACGACACCACGAAGCCCAACGTCATCAACGTCGCGATCAACGCGAGATTGAAGCGCCAGTATTTCTGATGCGCGCGCGCCATCGCTGCCGAGACCGGAGGGGGTTCGGGCGCGGGATTGAGCGTAGCGTGAGAGGAGTGGTGTGGCGCAGCCATGCGCCTATGTATCAAAAAGCCACCGGGCAGGCAATTGGGATTGTCCGCGCGGTGGCTTTAACAGCCTGACGTGAGTGGTCGATACCTGGGTCCAGCCAAGGGCATATCGTTCGACACACCCTTGCTGCAAACCCAGGCAAACCTAAGCTCAGAGCGACTCGCCGAGCTGATCGAGAATCGCCGGGTTCTCCAGCGTCGACACGTCCTGGGTGATTTCCTCGCCCTTCGCGAGCGAGCGCAGCAAGCGACGCATGATCTTGCCCGAACGCGTCTTCGGCAGGTTCTCTCCGAAGCGGATGTCCTTCGGCTTGGCGATCGGACCGATCTCCTTGGCGACCCAATTGCGCAGTTCGTTGGCGAGCTTCACCGCTTCTTCGCCTTCAGGACGCGCGCGCTTGAGCACCACGAATGCGCACACGGCTTCGCCGGTGGTCGCATCAGGACGACCCACCACAGCAGCTTCAGCCACGAGCGGGTTCGACACCAGCGCCGACTCGATCTCCATCGTGCCGAGGCGGTGGCCGGACACATTGAGCACATCGTCGATGCGGCCCATGATCGTGAAGTAGCCGGTTTCCTTGTCGCGCACCGCGCCGTCGCCGGCGAGATACAGCGTGCCGCCGAGTTCTTCGGGGAAGTAGCTCTTCTTGTAGCGGTCCGGATCGCCCCATACGTTGCGCAGCATCGACGGCCATGGACGCTTCACCACCAGAATGCCGCCCTGCCCGTTCGGCACGTCCTGGCCGGTTTCATCGACCACGGCCGCCATGATGCCCGGCAGCGGCAGCGTGCACGACCCCGGCACCAATGGCGTCGCGCCCGGCAGCGGCGTGATCATGTGGCCGCCGGTTTCGGTTTGCCACCACGTATCGACGATCGGGCAGCGGCCGCCGCCGACGTTCTCGTGATACCACACCCATGCTTCCGGATTGATCGGCTCGCCGACCGTACCGATGATGCGCAACGTCGACAGGTCATAGCTCTTCGGATGCACTTTCTCGTCCGCTTCGGCAGCCTTGATCAGCGAGCGGATCGCGGTCGGCGCGGTATAGAACAGCGTGACCTTGTGCTTGGCGATCATGTCCCAGAAGCGGCCGGCGTTCGGATAGGTCGGCACGCCTTCGAACACGACCTGGGTGCCGCCAAGCGTCAACGGGCCATACGTGATGTAGCTATGGCCGGTGATCCAGCCGATGTCTGCGGTACACCAGAACACATCCGTGGGCTTCCAGTCGAACGTCCACTTCATGGTCTGCGCGGCCCACAGCAGATAGCCACCGGTGCTGTGCTGCACGCCCTTCGGCTTGCCGGTCGAACCCGACGTGTACAGGATGAAGAGCGGATGCTCGGCGCCGACCCACTCGGGCGCGCATTGATCCGATTCAGCCTGCGCGAGTTCATGCATCCACAGATCGCGGCTTTCGTTCCACGCGATTTTGCCGCCGGTGCGCTTGTAGACAATCACGCTCTTCACCGCATCGCAGCCGCCCATGGCGATGGCTTCGTCGGCGATGTTCTTCAGCGGCAATGCTTTACCGCCGCGCATCTGTTCGTCGGACGTGACGAGCGCGACAGCGCCCACGTCGACCAGCCGTTCATTGAGCGACTTCGACGAAAAGCCGCCGAACACCACCGAATGCGTTGCTCCGATCCGCGCGCACGCCTGCATCGCGACGACGCCTTCGATCGACATCGGCATATAGATCACGACGCGATCGCCCTTCTTCACGCCGCGTTTTTTCAGCGCGTTCGCAAAGCGCGACACACGTTGCAGCAGATCCTGATAGGTGACGTTGGTGACGGTGCCGTCGTCGGCTTCGAAGATGATCGCGACGCGTTCGCCATTGCCGGCTTCGACATGACGGTCGATGCTGTTATACGACGCGTTCAACTGGCCGTCTTCGAACCATGTGTAGAAAGGCGCTTTCGATTCGTCGAGCACTTTGCTGAAGGGCGTGTTCCAGCTTAGCGTCTCGCGAGCGAGGCGCCCCCAGAAACCCTCGTAATCGCGCTCCGCTTCGGCGACAAGCGCCTGGTACGCATCCATGCCGGAGATCGACGCGCCAGCCGCTGCTTCAGCGGAGGGCGGGAAAACACGGCGTTCCTGAAGAACCGATTCAATCGCAGACATCGACAACCCCTTGGTGAAGATGAAACGTAAAACCTGTACCGGCGCGCCTATGGCTCGCCATGTCATGATGGCGCCGCCATCCGTGATCGATAGGCCGCGCGCTGTCTCCAACCCTCGCGCAGCGATCGCCGATCGCTGCGCCGCGGCCCGTTCGCCTTTCACTTTCATTTATGCCGCACTGCAGCACAAATGACTGGCCGACGTTCCGCTCTCACGTTCAAACATAAACTTTGCAACTTACCGGCCACTTACGCGAGGTGCATCGCGTGGCGGGCGAAAACCCTAACTGGATCAGACTAGCCACGCACGGCATGCTACGCGCTACGGTCCGGTCATGCGTGCTGATCGACATACCGATACAAGCGATCCACGCCGAAATCGGGTACATGGGAAGCATCGCGTACGCCGCACCGGCGCCGCACCGTTACGCTGGTTCGCACGCCCTCTTACAATGCTAACTGAACTAGCCGTCTGGATTCCAGCTTGAATCGTTACTCCCTGCTTCTCATTACCTCGCCTGCGCAGTGGCAGGGATCTGGCTGGCGAGCCTGAAGGTCAAGCGATGCCGCCGGTGGCCTCGTCAGCGCCGCACTGCCCTCCGCGCCGCAGCAAATTTAACCGACGCTGTACAATAGCGCGCCTGACGCGAGCTTTTCCGGCCTTCCCTGGCCGCGTACCGCGCCGTCTGCGCCTCGTTTGCGTGCTTGATCCGCGCGTCTAAATGCGCTGCGGATCAGCGCATTTAGTCCGTGTTCCGTCACCTGCGTTTCATCTGACTCTTGCCTATGTCCGCTCCGCGCCCCGACTCAGCCCGTCAGCGCCGCCCGCTGCGTCCGCTCCCCGCCCTCATCTTCATGAGCCGCTGGCTGCAAGTGCCGCTCTACCTCGGCCTGATCGTCGCGCAAGGCGTGTACGTCGTCCTGTTCCTGAAAGAAGTCTGGCATCTGGTCAGCGCCTCCATGACGCTCGACGAAACCAACATCATGCTGGTGGTACTCGGCCTGATCGACGTGGTGATGATCTCGAACCTGCTGATCATGGTGATTATCGGCGGGTATGAAACCTTCGTGTCGCGCCTGGGCGTAGAGGGTCATCCGGACGAACCGGAATGGCTCGACCACGTGAACGCCGGCGTGCTGAAGGTCAAATTGTCGATGGCGCTGATCAGCATCTCGTCGATCCATCTGTTGAAGACCTTCATCAGCCCCGATCAGAATTCGACGCACACCATCATGTGGCAGGTCGTCATCCACGTCGCATTCCTCGTGTCGGCGCTGGTGATGGCTCTCGTCGACCGTCTGACCACCCATACACATCCGAAACATTTTCAGGAACCCGCGGCGCTGCATGTCGTGAGTTCGACCGGTTCCACTCCCCTGAAGGCGCACGACTGACCGCACTGCCCTGCGAGTCTGATAACAAGCGCCATTGTCCCCACTGAGCTAGCCATCATGACCGTCATCAAACAGGAAGATCTGATTCAGAGCATTGCTGATTCGCTTCAGTACATCAGCTATTACCACCCGCTCGATTACATCCAGGCCTTGGGCCGCGCTTACGAGCTCGAAGAGAGCCCGGCCGCGAAGGATGCGATCGCGCAGATCCTCACCAACAGCCGCATGTGCGCCGAAGGCAAGCGCCCGATCTGCCAGGACACCGGCATCGTCACGGTGTTCGTGAAGGTCGGCATGGACGTGCGTTGGGACGGTGCGACGATGGGCGTCACCGAGATGATCAACGAAGGCGTGCGCCGCGGTTACCTGAACCCGGACAACGTGCTGCGTGCATCGATCGTCAGCCCGCCGGAAGGCGCGCGCAAGAACACGAAAGACAACACGCCGGCCGTGATCCACTACGAGATCGTGCCGGGCGACAAGGTCGACGTGCAGGTTGCGGCGAAGGGCGGCGGCTCGGAGAACAAATCGAAGTTCGCGATGCTGAACCCTTCGGACTCGATCGTCGACTGGATTCTCAAGACCGTGCCGACCATGGGCGCAGGCTGGTGCCCGCCGGGCATGCTCGGCATCGGCATCGGCGGCACCGCCGAGAAAGCGATGGTGATGGCGAAGGAATCGCTGATGGATCCGATCGACATTCAGGACGTGATCGCGCGCGGCCCGCAGGACTGGATCGAAGAACTGCGTGTCGAACTGCACGAGAAGGTCAACGCGCTCGGCATCGGTGCACAAGGTCTCGGCGGTCTGGCTACGGTCCTCGACGTCAAGATCATGGCCGCACCGACTCACGCTGCGAGCAAGCCGATCGCAATCATCCCGAACTGCGCAGCGACCCGTCACGCGCACTTCACGCTGGATGGTTCGGGCGTGGCGAAGCTCGAAGCGCCGTCGCTCGACGCATGGCCGAAAGTCCAGTGGGAACCGGACACGGAAAAGAGCCAGCGCGTCGATCTGAACACGCTGACGCCGGAAGAAGTCGCAGCCTGGAAGCCGGGCCAGACGCTGCTGCTGTCGGGCAAGATGTTGACGGGCCGTGACGCGGCGCATAAGCGCATCGCCGACATGCTCGCGAAGGGCGAAAAGCTGCCGGTCGACTTCACGAATCGCGTGATCTATTACGTCGGACCAGTCGATCCGGTGCGTGACGAAGCAGTCGGCCCGGCAGGCCCGACCACCGCCACGCGGATGGACAAGTTCACCGAGACGATGTTGTCGCAAACCGGTCTTATTTCGATGATCGGCAAAGCCGAGCGTGGCCCGGTTGCGATCGAGGCGATCAAGAAGCACAAGGCCGCGTATCTGATGGCCGTGGGCGGCGCCGCTTACCTCGTATCGAAAGCAATTCGCAGCGCGAAGGTTCTCGCGTTCGAAGACCTCGGCATGGAAGCGATCTACGAGTTCGACGTGCAGGACATGCCCGTGACGGTCGCCGTCGATTCGAACGGCACCTCGGTGCACCAGACCGGCCCGAAGGAGTGGCAAGCCAAGATCGGCAAGATTCCGGTCGCGACGGTTTGATCGGCGTTTGATCGACAGTAACAGCTGAAAAAGTAGAAGCCGGGGCCTCGAACCCCGGCTTTTTTATCATGAAATGAGAACGGTACGCATCACGCACAAAACCTTGCAAATCAAGGCAAAAAACTGTGTTTTTGCCTTGGCTTTTTGTCCTTCGGCGTTTATTGTTCTGGGAAATTCAAGTCTCTAATAAGGAAACCCCATGCAAGGCGACAAGAAAGTTATCGAGTATCTGAACTCCCAGCTCAAGAACGAGCTCACCGCCATTAACCAGTACTTCCTGCACGCACGGATGTACAAGCACTGGGGACTCGAAAAACTCGGCAAGCATGAATACGACGAATCGATCGGCGAAATGAAGCACGCCGACTGGCTGATCGAACGCATTTTCATGCTCGACGGCCTGCCGAACCTGCAAGACCTGCACAAGCTGCTGATCGGCGAAGAAACCAAAGAAATCCTCGAATGCGATCTGAAGCTCGAACAGATTTCGCAAAGCACCTGCAAAGAAGCAATCGCGTATTGCGAATCCGTACGTGATTTCATCTCGCGCGAAATCTTCGTGAAGATTCTCGACGACACTGAAGAACACATTGACTGGCTCGAAACGCAACTGGATCTGATCGACAAGGTCGGCATCCAGAACTACCAGCAAAGTGCGATGGGTTCGGTCGAGTCCTGATCGGACCACGTTGGAACGGCCCGCGCGCCGGTTCATGGGCCTGCTCGTACGCCGTCCCGGTTGGCAGCTCATTTGTCAGGACCGGCGCCGCGCGGGCGGTATACTTGCGCACTTCCCCGTTTTCGTGAGTTTTCCGTGACCGCTGTGCCGCGCGTGTCCTCATCGCCTATGACCGCAGAATCGCCGTCCTCAAGTGCCAGGATTGCCACCTCAGGCGGCGGTTCGCGAGCGCCGGTCGGCATATTCGATTCGGGTCTGGGCGGTTTGTCGGTGCTGCGGGCGGTTCGGGCGCAACTGCCCGGCGAGGCGCTCATCTATGTCGCCGACTCGCTCTACGCCCCCTACGGCGAACGCGACGACGACTTCATCGCCGACCGTACCCTCGCAATCGGACAATGGCTCGCCAGCCAGGGCGCGAAGGCGCTGGTGGTCGCATGCAACACGGCGACCGCACAGTCAATCGCGCTGGTCCGCGAAAAGCTGGCGATTCCGCTGGTGGGGGTCGAACCCGGCATCAAACCGGCCGCGCTGCAGTCGAAAACACGCGTCGCCGGCGTGCTCGCCACACAAGTGACCTTGCGCAGTGCCCGCTTTCAGGGGCTGCTGGAGCGCTACGCCGCCGATTGCCGTTTTCTTTGCCAGCCGGGCCACGGGCTCGTACAGGCGGTGGAACGCTGCGACGTAGGCTCCGCCGAACTGCGCGCGCTGCTGCGCAGCTACCTGCAGCCCATGCTCGATGCCGGCGCCGACACCCTGGTGCTCGGCTGCACCCACTACCCGTTTCTCGATGCAGCGATCCGCGACATCGTCGGCGACCGGCTAATGCTGATCGATACGAGCGTGGCCATTGCGCGCCAGCTCGAACGGGTACTCGACCAGCACGGGTTGCGCGCCGTCCCGGAAAGCGCCGGCGCTGTTCTGCCCCGCTTTTATTCGACCAGCGACGGCACCCATCAGCAACAGCTCGCCGCGACCCTGCTGCAAATCGATGCCGCAGTCGACCAGGTCGTGATTCCGTCGCGCCGCACGGCAGCGCCGGATTCCCAAGCCGCATAAAACCCCTCGCCACCGCGTTTTTGGGCCGCCGCGCGGCCTTTTTGCACGCTTTTTAGGCGTTTTCGCACCTTCTCCGGCGCTTGCCCGGGATTCCGCTCTTTAGGCGAAACCCTTCTAAGAGTCTGGTTTTGTTACAAAAAATCATGCAGGACGCTTGCCAAACGAGCCAATCAAAATGATAATAGTTCGCATTAACGTTAGCTATGACGCCCTGCCATGATTGTCTGTGTCTGCAAGTCTGTTTCTGACCGAAAGATCCGTGCCTCGATCGCGGATGGCGTCGATTCGTTCGACGAACTCCAGTTCGAACTCGGCGTCGCTTCCTGCTGTGGCAAGTGCGCGGATTCCGTGCGCGGCGTCATGATGGAAAGCGGCGTGTGCGCGAGCCGCTGCGGCTTCGATCATCACTCGCAGGCCATGCCGCTGACGTTTTACGAACGCAAGGCCGCCTGAGTCGCGGCTTGAGGGCGCGGCCCACGCGGCGCGCCCAGAGTGTTCACTGCCTCCCTGCTTCATGCTCTGTTTCACGCGCTGCTTCACGCGTTATCCCACTGCCGTCAGCAAGCCAGTATCCGTACCAGCCAGCTACCCGCTCACCCGTCAAAAGGAGTTCGAGATGGAATTGCTGATTGGTTTCGTGACTACTTTGTTCATTTCGCTGTTGATCTTCCGAACATGACGATGTCTTGTCTGACGTGCCGCATCGACGGCACGCCGCCACGCTAACATGCAGGCCTCGCATCCCGTTTCAGCCGGCGCCACGTCGGCTTCGTCCCCCCGAATGAATGCCCGTGCGTTGGCCGCGACTGCCGCGGTCGCGGCAATTCACATCGCTTTGCTTGCAGTAATCCTGACGCTGCGTCATGAACCGCTGCAACCCGTGATCGAATCGAAGGTGATGACCGCGCAGTTGCTGGCGCCGGCACCGGTCGCCGCGCCCGTGGCGCTGCAATCGATCGCCCCGCCGCCCAAGCCAATCCCGCCGGTTCACACCAAGCCGAAGGTCCAGCCCAAACCGACACCAACGCCTAAGCCGACACCCACGCCGTTGCCGGTCGCCGCGGCTCCGTCGCCGACGCCTGTCGCCGCGCCCGAGCCGACGCCCGCGGCTGCCGCACCGGCTGCGCCTGCCGCTCAGGCCGCGCCGGCAATCGGCCGTCCGACCATGGACATCACGGCGCCGAAGAATGTCTCGCACATCGAGTGCAGCATGATCGTGCCGGACTACCCCGCGCTGTCGAAGCGCCGCGGCGAAACCGGTACGGCCTACGTGACGTTCGTCATCGGACCGACGGGGAAGGTCGAAAGCATCTCGCTCAAAAAGAGCAGCGGCTTCAGCCGTCTGGACGACGCCGCCATCGCCGCCGCGCATGCGAGCTCGTGCAAGCCCTATGTCGAGAACGGTCAGGCTATTCGGGCCACGGCCACCCAGCCTTACAACTTCAATCTGAACGATTGAGGCAGATTTTAAAAACAAGGAATTGCAATGCAAAACTACGGATTGGCGCACGTGTGGGCGCAAGGGGATTTCGTGACGCGCGGTATCGCGCTCGCGCTGCTGATCATGTCGGTCATGTCGTGGAGCGTGATCGTCATCAAAGGCTGGAATGTGATGCGCCTGAAGCGTCTCACGAAGAATGCCGAGCAGCAGTTCTGGCATTCGGACGATCTCGCCGACGGCGTGAAGAAGCTCGGCGCCGAATCGTCGACGCCGCAGGACAATCCGTTTCTCGCGCTCGCGCTGTCGGGCCAGGAAGCAGCCGATCACCATCATCAGACGCAGCCGCATCTGCACGATCGCATGGACGTGTCGGATTGGGTGACGCGCTGCCTGAAGGACACGATGGACGAAAGCGTCGCGCGCATGCAAAGCGGTCTGGCGATTCTCGCCTCAATCGGCAGCACGGCGCCGTTCGTCGGCCTGTTCGGCACGGTGTGGGGCATCTATCACGCACTGCTGGCAATCGGCGCAAGCGGCCAGTCGTCGATCGATCAGGTCGCGGGCCCGGTGGGTGAAGCACTGATCATGACCGCGTTCGGCCTGTTCGTCGCGATTCCGGCTGTGCTCGGCTACAACGCACTGACGCGCGCCAACAAGGCGATCGTCGCCAAGCTGAGCCGCTTTGCACACGGCCTGCATGCGTTCTTCGTGACGGGCGCCCGTCTGTCGTCATCCAAACGCGGCGACGGTTTGCGCCTCGCGCGCGCCAACTGATCGACGAGGCATTCCGATGGCAATGAGCCCCTTCGCCGGCGACGATGACGACGGCCTGATGAACGAAATCAACATGACGCCGCTCGTCGACGTGATGTTGGTTCTCCTGATCGTCTTCATGGTGACGATTCCGGTGATTCGTCACGCGGTCAAAATCGATCTGCCGCATGCGAGCAGTCAGAAGGAAGACACCAAGCCCGCGCAAGTCACGGTCTCCGTCGATGCGGACGGCAACGTCTTGTGGGACGACAAGAAAGTCGACGACGCAGCGCTGCGCGCGAAAATTGCAGAGGCTGCGCAAGCGAATCCGCAGCCGGAGCTGCATCTGGATGCGGACCGCAAGGTCGCGTACGAGAAAGTGGCGGAAGTGATGTCGGCGGCGCAGGCCGGCGGTCTCACGAAGATCGGCTTCGTCACGCAGCCCAAAGGCAAATAATCGCAAGTGATCTGAGCGCAGCAATGCGCCCTTGTTAAGCAGCGTCTGCCGAAAAAACAGAAAAGCCCTTGAAACAAGGGCTAAAAGTAAAAGGCCTTCATCGTCAGATGAAGGCCTTTTTTTTGCGCACTCGGCGCCTTCGGGCGGCGGGATCATTTACCATCAGAAGATGACTGATAGCTCGAGTCACCGCATGCGACAGCCGTGATCGACACGGACAGCGCGGTCAGCCCTATCAGGCCCACTATCATAGAGGCCATGAGTTTTCGCATAAGAGACTCCTTAGCGAAGGGATTTCACTATAGGCCTGTGAGCGCGCGCATTCAAGCAAACCGCCATTGAAAGTACTCATGACAGGCGGCGCTTAAATGCTAAAAGCGATGTTGCCGTGCGTAATAAGTGCTATGAGGCAACCGCAAAAGCGGGCTGCGCGGCGTCTTGCTCGGTGCGCGTCGGACACTCGCCCATGATGTGCTTGCCTTCGTCCGGATCGAGCATTTCGACCAGATAATCGACGAACGCGCGCACAGCCGGCACCATTCCCTGCCGCGACACGAATACCGCGTACAACTGCGGCGTCGGAAAGGTCCAGCCCGGCATCACCGGCGACAATTGCCCCGCGCGCAGCGCGCTGCCGTACATCATCTCCGGCAATGCGGCGATACCCACGCCGGACAGCACCGCTTCACGGATCGTCATCAGATCGGCGGTGACGAGGCGCGGCTCGTGTTCGTGCGCGTGGCGCGTGCCGTCGGGGGCGATCAGCTCGAAGACATGGCGTCCGTCGCCGGTTGGCACGTCGAGCGTTTCGAACCGGCTCAGATCGGCAGGCAACAGCGGCGGCGCATTCTGCTGCAACAGGCTCGGTGCGCCGACCAGCATCTGCTGCGTGCGCCACAACGGCCGCACGACGATGTTGGCGTTCTCCGGTGGAGCAGAGCGCACGCGCAACGCGATATCGATCGAATCTTCAAACAGATCGACCACACGGTTCGTGACGCGCATTACCACACGCACTTCCGGGTAGCGATGCATGAATTCCGGCAGGATCTGCGACAGGATGGTCTGCGAAATCGTCACCGGCACGCTCACGCGCACCGTGCCACGTGGCGACGACCGCAATTGCTGCACGACGTTGACGGCCGCCTGTGCTTCGCTCAGCATCGCCTGACAGTGCTGGTAGAAGAGCTGGCCGGCTTCAGTGAGCGCCAGCTTACGGGTGGAACGCTGCAGCAAACGTACGCCTAACGACGCTTCCAGCTCGGTGAGCCGGCGCGACAGGCGCGACTTGGAAATGCCCAGCACGCGCTCGGCGGCAGAAAAACCACCATGTTCGACGACCTGCGAAAAATACATCAGGTCATTCAGATTGTGTGAATCGATCTTCATCTCATCGTTCCAGTAATAGAACAATCCATTGCGTGAGGGTGGCTGGCGCCTAGGAAAACGGTCCCTATAATAGCTCTATGTTTCAAAAATAACGCTATTCCCCATTTTTCAAGGTGACTTTTGATGAGCACGACACGCACGATCGAACGCACGTTTCCCGCCGTTCGCACGACCGAAGGCGGCGGCTTTATCGTCCACCGTCCGTTTCCCACCCGTTTGCTGATGGATTTTGATCCGTTCCTGCTGCTCGACGAAATGGGGCCGATCGACTACGCGCCGGGCGAGGCAAAAGGCGCGCCGGATCATCCGCATCGCGGCTTCGAAACGGTCACGTACGCGCTCGAGGGCCAGTTCGGCCACAAGGATTCGGCGGGCCATTCGGGCACGCTGCATGCCGGCGACGTGCAATGGATGACGGCGGGCGCAGGCGTCGTGCACAGTGAAATGCCGGACCCGTCGTTCATGCGTACGGGTGGGCGGGTGCATGGCGTGCAACTGTGGGTGAACCTGCCGCGCCGCGACAAGATGATCGCGCCGCGCTATCAGGAGATACCGTCGGCCAGCATTCCGGTCGCAACGTCCGCGGACGGCAAGGTCCGCGTCAAGGTGATCGCGGGCGAAGCGCTCGGCGTGAAGGCGGCGATCGAAACGCGCACGCCGATCCTGTATCAGCATTTCTCGCTGCAACCGGGCGCGACGATCCAGCAACCGGTGCCGGCCGACTATCGCGTGTTTGCTTACAGCCTGTCCGGCAAGGGCTTCTACGGCGAAGGGGAAGCACGCCAGGAAATCGACGCACAGAAGATGGTGGTGTTTCGGAACGACGGCGACTCGATCACGCTCACAGCTGGCGCCGAGCCGCTCGAAGTGCTGCTGCTGGGCGGCGTGCCGCTGAAAGAGCCGGTGGTGCGCTACGGTCCGTTCGTGATGAACACGGAAGACGAAATCCGTCAGGCCGTGACCGATTACCAGGCCGGGCGCATGGGCGCGATCACCCACTGATGTGCCACATCGGCACGCGCCGCCGCTCATGATTGCGGTGACGCGGCGCTCATCACCCTCCCGCGCCGCCGCTGCGCATGGGCACGAAGGCCGGTGAATTCGTTCACAATAGCAATTCATGCCGCGCACCACGCTGTCCAACCGTGATGGATCGTGGTGCGCGGCGATTTCCGTCCCTGTTCAGGAGCGCGCATGGCAGAGTCCACCGTCACCGCCCACATCGGTTCGACGAATTTCCAGGTCCTTTTCGATGACGGCAAGCACACGTGGCTCGCCGACGAACCCGAGTCGCTTGGCGGCGGTGATCGCGGGCCGACGCCCGTCGCGCTGTTGCTGTCGAGCCTCGGCGCCTGTACGTCGATCACGCTGAAGATGTACGCTCAGCGTAAGGGCTGGCCGCTCGCCGACGTGCGCGTGGCGCTGTCGCTTGAAACCGGCGACGCGGGTTCGACCATCGACCGCAAGATCATGCTGGAAGGCGATCTGTCCGACGAGCAGCGGGAACGGCTCTTGCAGATTGCCAATGCGTGCCCGGTTCACAAGATCCTCACACATTCGATCACGATCCGTTCGGGTCTTGCCGTCGCCTGAAGCCATGCGAGCCGCACGCGTCGACACATTGGCGCGATAGCTCGCCGAGCGCGACAATGGTGTGGTTGGCTCAGCCGGGCTGAACGTTATGCAACGCTTTCATAGGAAGCCGTCGTTTTGAATTTCGAACACCTTATCCAGATCAACGATCCGTTGAATCCGTTTGTCGACTCGATGACCCGCGAGCAGTTATGGGAAGGCCTCGTGCTGCGCGCCGAACAGCCGCAACTGTTCGTGATCGGACTCGATAGTTGCACCATCCTTTCGCGCGAAGGCGACACGCTCGAACGGGAGCTGCACTACGGCAAGGCCACCGTGCGCGACCGTGTCACGCTGCAGGATCGCCAGAGCGTGCGTTACGACATTCTGCCGACCGCGGACTATGTCGGCGGCTCGCTGACCATGACGATCGAGCAGCCTGACGAATTGCAATTGTTCCTGCGCTTCGAATACACGACCACCTTGCCGGTCTCCGACGACCAGGACGCTGTGACGACGCAAGAGATCGTGAAGTCAGCGTATCGCGAGAACGATATCGATACCGTGCGACTGATCCGCCAGTACGTGCAGGCGAGGCAAGAACCCGGTTCATTGCATTGATGCGTGTGCGGGCGTTCCGCCCGTATCATTCAACTATCGAAAGTTGAATCCGATGAATTTCTCTTTCTTGTAAATGGGAATAGTTATCATTTAGAATTAATCCATCGAATCGACCAACAGCAAAAACGAATGACCGATCTCAACCGCTCTTCCACACTCAGCCTGCGCCGCCCGGCGGCCGCGCTGACCAGCCGTCCGAAAGCATCGACGGCGACGGCAACCGCCGCGAAGCCGGCAGCGGATCACGCCAACGAGACGAGCGAGAAGTCGGATCGGGTCGTGCGCAGCGACGCGCTGCTGCAAGGACATAGCCACGTCAGCATCCTGCATAACGGCGAGACCTACCAACTGCGTGCAACGCGGTTAGGCAAGCTGATCCTGACGAAGTAACAGGCAACACCGAACCGGGTATTGTGGGGACCACCTCCTCGAGAGGTGTTAGGCATTAGCCAGCCACGACGGCTTGCACGTGAGAACTAGACCCCTTCGTGCAGACACCAAGCCAGTCGTCGCAGCCAGCCAGGCCGCTTTTTTGGTTCTCACCCAATGCGGATACACGACACGACGTGTGTCGCACATGCAGAAAATGAAAAAGCCGTGGGATGCTGTCATCTCCACGGCTTTTGTTTTGCACGGCGCCGATCGGCTCCCGGCAGCGCGTTGAAGCGTTAAGACTTACTTCGAAGCCCAGCCCCAGAACATGAGCCACCATGCGCTATCGACCACCGCCAGCGCCGCTGCGAACCATACCATCGCGAGGCCGCGTTGACCGAAGCGCTCGCTATAGCGACGTGTGACGAGCCAGGCGAGCCACGCGCTCCACAGGTTGGCAATCGCCAGTATCGCGATACGCATATCCGACGCCCACCACAACGACAGATGCTCCGCGCGCAGCAGCGACAGCGTAGTCGCCGACAAGCCGAGGAACACACCTGCGCCGGCAATCGGAATCAGGCCTTGCGTCAAATGATGCAGACGCACGAAGCTGAAGCGCCCCAGCATGCGCGACGCGCCCATCAACAGCACCAGCAGCACCGTGCCGTACACCAGCGCCGTGGCGAGGATGTAGCCGATCACCATCGTGCCGTCGAGCCACGAGAACACGTCGTTCTGCTCGGGGTAATGCGTGAACAGGAACCACGGCGCGTTGGTGTCGAGCGGCCACGAGATGTCATGATCGACCAGCCAGGTGGCGAAGAACATCTTCAGGTCGACGAACCAGCGCGAAGCGGTCCAGTGGAATGCGCCGATCGCGATGCCGAGCAGGCCGTACAGGATCAATGCGGTGTCCCACGGGTTCGCCTGTTTGTCGCCGAGCTGCACGACTTCCGACGACGGCGCACGCCACGTCAGCGCGATCGCGTCGCGATGTCCGCTGCAACGGCCGCACATATGACAGTCCGACGCGCCCTTCATATTGCGCAGCGGCACCAGCGGCGCGCAGTTGATTGGAATCACGCGATGCCCATGTTCGCCGTTCTTGTACGAACGGCGCCACGCGTCTTCATCGACTTTGTAATGGAACGGCGCGAGACGCGCCAGTAGCGAAAAAACCCCATTGACGGGGCACAGGTACTTGCACCAGACGCGCTTCTCGCGTCCGTACAGCAGGCCGATGATCATCGCCGCGAAGGTCGAGCCGCCGAGCACCAGCAGCACCGCTTTCGGATACTGGTAGACGCTGACCATCTGCCCATAGATGGTGGTGATGCCGAACGCGACGAACGGCCAGCCGCCCCAGCGCATCCAGCGCGGAATCGCCCAACCGCGGCCATATTTGCTGGCAAATTCGGCGAGCGCGCCTTCCGGACACAGCACGCCGCACCAGACACGACCGAGCATCACCATCGACAGCAGCACGAACGGCCACCAGATGCCCCAGAACACGAACTGCGCGGCAAGCGTCAGGTTGGTCCACAGATGCGCGGTGTCGTCCGGCAGCGGCATCACCGCCGGCACGAGAATCAGGAACGCGTACACCGCCACCACAACCCACTGAATGCCGCGGATCAAACCGCCGTGACGCTGCATCCACTGCCCGGCCGCGGCAAGGCGGCCCGGGCGGGTCATAACGGTACTCATGCCGCGCGCCCCGCGGCCTGCTGCGCCGGTTTGCGATTCGCGCGGCGCACCAACAGATAGACAACCAACCAGTACACGGCATAGGCGACCAGATTCATCAGCGCAGGGTGGGCGCGATAACCGGTAAGCGTCGCGACCAGCGAACCGAAGGTACTCGAGTCGTCGAGGATGGCCGACGAGTTCCACATCTGGTCGATGATCGTCGGCAGAAATTCCTTGTCGATCAGCTTGTCGACACCGGTCTGGAACAGACCCGCGCCGAGGAACAGCAGCATGATTTCAGTGACACGGAAGAAGAGCCGCCACGAGAAATACTTGCCGCCCAACTGCAGCACGTAGAAGGTCAGCAATGCGAGACCGAGGCCGATGATCACAGCGAGCATCTGGCTACCATCCACGTGACCCGATTGGCCAAAGCCGAGACCGTACAGGAAGATCACTGTTTCACTGCCTTCGCGCGCGATTGCCAAGGCGACCAGCAAGGCGACACCCCACCAGTTCGAATCGCGCTTGCTCTTTTGCAGCGACTGTTCCATGTCGCGCTTGAGGGACCGGCCGTGCTGCTTCATCCACAGCACCATCTGCACGATCAGCACACACGCAACCAGCACCATTGCGGTCTGGAAATAGTCCTGCGCGTCACCGGAGAGCACTTCGGTGAAACCAACCAGCGCCGCGCCGAGCGCGACCGCCGCGACCACACCGGCCGCGACGCCGCCCCACAGGTACGGCAAACCGCGGCGCGCATCGTCGTCGCCATTTTTCAACCACGCGTACAGGATGCCGACGACCAGCAAGGCCTCAACGCTTTCCCGCCACACGATGAACAAAATCTGACCCATCCAAGCTCTCCCTTCTACCCTGCTACTGCTTTGGCGAACGCGTAACCCGGTTGCTCAAGGCATGCGCTCGCACCCCAAGCCATGACTATTACTTCGCGACGATCACGCCCTGCGCCTGCTGATGGAAATCGTCGAAGAACTTGTACTCGCCCGGCGAGAGCGGAGCGATGACGACGAACGAATCCCCGCCCGGCGCCAGCACTTTCTCTTTACGCAACTGCACGCTTTCGAATTCGGCCGCGCCCTTGCCGGTGTTGCGTATCGCGATCTTGATGCGCTGCCCTGCCGGCACTTCGATGCGCGCCGGATTGAGCTTGCCGTCGTTCATTTCCAGGTTGAAGGTCGGCAGATCCGCTGCGTGCGCGGCCCCCACCGTCAAAGCGGTCATGGCGAGGATCGCGATTTTTCGGTTAATTCTCATTAGCCTTTCCGGAAAACGCGGCGCCGAGGTTCATGCCTGGCGCCGTCTGCTGCATTCATTCATGCGGTTCGCTCCGCGTTTGGCGCGGCAAACCGTGATGATTCGCGTTGATCCGCGTTGATCAGTACCCGCCCTTCTTGCCGATGCCCGCGTACGTGAAGTCGTATTCGAGCGTGATCGGCTTGAACCACGGACCCACGCCGGTTTCCTTGTCGACGTGACGGCCGAAAGCCATGTGGCCGGTTTGCATCGGCGCGTCGACCACGAGCTTCAGGTGGTATTTGCCGGGGCCCTGCAGCTTGACGTTGTCGCCGTAATGCGGACCGTCGTTGGCGACCATCGCCATCATGTCGCCCTTCTGAGTCTGATTCGAACCGGCTTTGGTCAATTCATAGCGAACTTGCAGATACGGCATCCAGTCGCCTTCGGCGAAACCGGTCGGATTGTTCTTGACTGCGTGGATGTCGGCTTCCAGGTGGACGTCCGAATCCGACGCCTTGCGCATCATGCCTTCGGGTTCCATCGTGATCGGCTGCAGATAGACCGCACCGATTTCCATGCCGCCCTGAATCTGGTGCTTGCCGATCGGGTATTCCGCTGCCGTTGCGGAGAGCGCCGCTACCGCGGCCACCGCTGCTGCGCCACCACGCACAAATGAAGAAATCCGCATTGAAACTCCTTGTTTTTATCAGACTGGAATCGAACTCATTGGAACAGTGCGGTGCGCATGCTTTTTAAGCCGCGGTCCCCACGTCCACTGACAGGGGCGACAGACCGCAGACAATCGCATTACGAACGTTAATGCGAACCATTCTCAATATTGGTCGAGTTTATCATTGATCGGCAGGGAGAACAAACGAGGAGACACCCAAAGCCTTATCGGAGCAGGGTCTTAAGGCGGTGTTAAGGGAAGCGCAGGGACGGTGTTGGCGGGGTGCAATGCGCTGGAAAGGCAAGGCGCGGCACATTGCCGCGCCTTTCTTCGCGCCTTCCTTGATAAGCAGGAAGAATTTATTCGACGCCGGGCACGTGGTCGCCGACGTTCGCGCCAAATACGCGCTGCCGCAGCAGCGCCAATTGGTCGCGGGTCTGTGCGGCCTTTTCGAACTCGAGATTCTTGGCGTGCTCCATCATCTGCTTTTCGAGGCGCTTGAGTTCCTTGGCGAGCTGCTTCTCGGACATGTCCTCGAATTTCGCCCGAGTCTGCTGTTCCTTCAGCTCGGCGCGAGCGTCGTCGACGTTGTACACCCCGTCGATGATGTCACGAATCCGTTTGACCACGCCGCGCGGCGTAATGCCGTGCTCCAGGTTGTAGGCGATCTGCTTGGCGCGCCGCCGCTCGGTTTCGTCGATGGCGCGGCGCATCGAATCGGTCACCCGGTCCGCGTAGAGAATCGCTTTACCGTTCACGTTACGCGCCGCCCGGCCGATGGTCTGGATCAGCGAGCGCTCGGCGCGCAGGAAACCTTCCTTGTCCGCGTCGAGAATCGCAACCAGCGAAACTTCCGGAATATCCAGCCCCTCGCGCAGCAGGTTGATCCCGACCAGCACGTCGAACGTGCCCAGCCGCAGATCGCGGATGATTTCGACCCGCTCCACCGTATCGATGTCGCTGTGCAGGTAGCGCACCTTGACGCCGTGGTCGGCCAGAAATTCGGTCAACTGCTCGGCCATCCGCTTGGTCAGCACCGTGACCAGCACACGGTCGCCCACTTTGACACGCTCGTTGATTTCGGCCAGCACATCGTCGACCTGGGTACGCGCCGGACGCACCTCGATTTCCGGATCGACGAGGCCAGTCGGACGCACCAGCTGCTCGGCCACTTGCCCCGCCGTTTTCTTTTCGTAATCGGCCGGCGTGGCCGACACGAACACGACCTGGCGCATCTTGCGCTCGAACTCGTTGAACTTGAGCGGGCGATTGTCGAGCGCCGACGGCAAGCGAAAACCGTAGTCGACCAGATTCTCTTTACGCGCCCGGTCGCCGTTATACATGCCGTTCAACTGGCCGATCAGCACATGCGACTCGTCGAGCAGCATCAGCGCGTCGGGCGGCAAATAGTCAACCAGCGTCGGCGGCGGCTCGCCGGGTGCTGCGCCCGAGAAGTGCCGCGAGTAGTTCTCGATGCCCTTGCAGAAGCCCAACTCCTGCAGCATTTCCAGATCGAAGCGGGTGCGCTGCTCGAGCCGCTGCGCTTCGACGAGCTTTCCGTTGCTATAGAAGAACTCGAGCCGGTCGCGCAGTTCGGTCTTGATCGTTTCGACCGCGCGCACCACGGTATCGCGCGGCGTCACATAGTGCGACGACGGGTACACGGTGAAGCGGGAAATCTTCTGCCGCACGCGGCCGGTGAGCGGATCGAACAGTTGCAGCGTCTCAACCTCGTCGTCGAATAACTCGATGCGCACCGCCATTTCGGCGTGCTCGGCCGGGAAAATATCGATCGTGTCGCCGCGCACGCGGAACGAACCGCGCTGGAAGTCGGCTTCATTGCGGTTGTACTGCATCGCGATCAGCCGGGCGATGATGTCGCGCTGGCCGAGCTTGTCGCCGGTGCGTAGCGTCAGAATCATCTTGTGATATTCCGACGGGTTGCCGATACCGTAAATCGCCGACACCGTGCCGACGATGATCACGTCGCGCCGCTCCATCAGGCTCTTGGTGGCCGACAGCCGCATCTGCTCGATGTGCTCGTTGATCGACGAATCTTTCTCGATGAACAGGTCGCGCTGCGGCACATACGCTTCCGGCTGGTAGTAGTCGTAGTACGAGACGAAGTACTCGACCGCATTGCGCGGAAAGAACTCGCGAAACTCCGAATAGAGCTGCGCGGCGAGTGTCTTGTTCGGCGCGAACACGATCGCCGGCCGGCCGAGCCGCGCGATGGTGTTGGCCATCGTGAAGGTTTTGCCGGAGCCGGTCACGCCGAGCAGCGTCTGGAACGACAACCCGTCCTCGATGCCTTCGACGAGCGTGTCGATCGCCGTGGGCTGGTCGCCCGCGGGCGGATACGGCTGGTAAAGCTGGAACGGCGAGCCTTCGAACGCGACGAATTTGGATTCGTCAAGCGTCTCGTCGACTTCAGTCAGATGTTGTTCGGACATGGGGGCGGCACCTGTCTCTTATACACATCTAAAAAAAACAAAAAAAAAAATCGGTAATAAAATAATATAGTAGATGTGAATACGTGACTTGGACATAGATAGATAAATACAAGCACGGGAATGATACACGTGTAGATAGGTGGATATGTCGAACGTAGAGG
>NZ_VOSW01000074.1 GCF_009690905.1 Paraburkholderia madseniana | reverse complement strand
GCGGTATCCAACCCGCGGATGTCAGTGTGATCCACCGTCGAGACTTACTGCTGCGCCGCCCTCAGGAAATTCATGCGTCAATGCAACCTGGAAACCAATTTCGCGATTGACACGCAAAGTCATATCAGTACCACCGCACCGCATGGCTGATGATCGTCGCCGGGAACCGGTGGCCGTGATAAAGCGATTTAGTTTTCGTCATCGCTTCATGTTACGCGAACACCCCGCCAACGTGACAGCGCCCAATAAGCGCGTCGCGAGACGTCAGCGAGTTGACAGCATGCACGAGTCGGACACACATAAAGAATTCTTTACTCTTTCCCCGCGTGCTACCTAGACGATCTGGCCACCCCCCCAATTGTTCACGAAATTTGACACTTCTAGACTCCGCAGCATGAGTACCTTACCAGGATACACCCCTATGTTCGCCGTCACGAGTGCCGTCCGACCAGCATCCGCGTCCAAATTCGACCCGCCTCTGCCTTGAGACTCCAAGGCGGACCGTTACCTTCACATGTAGCCGCCCAGAATCCCTCCTAATTCACCGGAAGCCGCAATGACCCACCCGAAAATCGATGTACAGGACGATGTATTTCGTATGCCTAAGTATATTAAAATATCTCGCGTAAGGAAAGTAAGCAAACTCAAGACTTCCGTGGTCGTAGCAGGTATGTTGCTGGCCTCGTCCTTTTGTGCCGCAGCCACCGACGCAACATCGCTTTCCGGCACCAGCAATCCGAAGGTCGACGCATTGCTCCAGCAGATGACGCTGGGCGAGAAGATTGCCATGATTCGCGGTATCGCAGAGGCGGCGGCAACGAACCAGGGACAGGCCGGCTATCTGCAGGGCGTGCCGCGCCTCGGCATTCCACCGCTGCGTCTCGCCGATGGCCCCCCGGGCATCCTGACCCGCACTCCCTCTCCCGCGCTGACCGCGACCATGGGCCTGGCGGCCACCTTCAGCAAAAGCGACGCTCGTAAAAATGGCGAGGTCATCGCGCAGGAAGCGAGGCGCCTCGGCATCGACGTGGTACTCGAACCGTTCATCAATATCGACCGCGACGTGACGTTCCGGCGCGGCTACAACACCTACGGTGAGGATCCCGTCCTCACCGGTGCGATCGGCGCCGCACAAATCAGCGGGACCCAGGACCGGGGCGTAATGGCTCAGGCGAAGCACTTCGTCGGCTTCGACACCAACGCACACGACGTGACCATCGGCGCACAGGCGCTGCACGAGGTCTATCTCGCCCCGTTTGCCGACGCCATCAAGGTTGGCGTCTCGTCGATCATGTGTTCCTACAACAAGATCAATGGCGCGTTTGCATGCGGCAACAACGCGGTGCTTAACAAGGTGCTAAAGCAGGAAATGGGCTTCAAGGGCTTCGTCACCTCCGACTGGGGCGCCGTGCACGGCAACGACTACCTGAAAAACGGCCTCGACATGGAGATGCCCGGTATCGTGCCCGCGTCGAGCCCGTTCGCCGGCATGATGAACTCCTACTTCGACATCGCCAGTGGAAAACAGGCCGCGATGGACCCGAAGTTCGGCGTGCTGGCAGCGCTGTTCGAAGGAAGCATCCCGGAGGAACCGAAGCACCCTCCCGTGAAGTGGGCGGCCGAGTTCCCGGCTGATCCTGATCCGCAGAACCTCTGGAACGCGATGAACGACGGCACGGCCGACGAGGCGATGATCACGGGGGCGGCGGGGCGCGTGCTGAACCAGATGGATCGGTTCGGCTACCTCGGTGGCGTGCACGCCAGAGCGCGCGATAACGCGCAGAAAGCCGCGGATCTGCGAGTCAATGCTGTCATTGAGAAAACGAGCGAGGATTCCGCGGTACTGCTGCGCAACGAGAACGGCGCATTGCCGCTGAAGGGAAGCGACCTGCAATCGCTCGCGCTGATCGGCCCGGGCGCGGGACAGGTCGTCGCGATCGGCAAGGCGGGCGAGCGTTCGGTCGGCATTTCTGCGAATCAGGTCGGCCCGCTTGACGCGATCAGGAAACTGGCGGCGAATGTGCCCGGCACAAACATCAGGTATGCCGTCGACGATGACATGACGGGCTCGCCGATCCCCGCCTCCCTCCTGTCTCACAACGGCAAGCCGGGCCTCGCTCGCACGGTCGCCGACAATACTGGCACAACGATCGACCCGTCCATCGACTTCACCACCCGGGGCGGCAATGCGTTGCCTGCAAACGGCAACGTCACCTGGAAGGGCACGCTTACGGTGCCTTCGGCAGGTTCGTACTGGCTCTACCTGCAGATACTCGGCGCACGCGGCACGTTGTTCGTCGACGGCAAGCGCGTCTCCGGCACCGGCTCAATGACAGGCGCACTGCATGGCGACACCGTGCATGCCAACCTCGACAGCCTTCTGCCGACTACCGATGGTCTGGACAACGTGCGCTCAGCCGTTGACCTCACCGCAGGCACACATGAAATCGCTGTGTCGATATCCGGGGACACGTCCAACCAGCCTCAACAGGTCCGGCTTAACTGGGTGACACCGGAGGTACGCGAGGCCAATCACGCAGCGGCGATCGCGGCGGCGAAACAGGCAAAGACTGCCGTGGTGTTCCTCTGGAGCCGGGGCGCTCCTGCATTCGGGCTGCCGGCCGACCAGGACAAGCTCGTCGACGACGTGGCTGCCGTGAACCCGAACACGATCGTCGTGCTCAACACCAGCCAGCCGATCGCAATGCCGTGGCTGGACAAGACGCGCGCCGTGGTCGAGATGTGGTGGTCGGGTGACCTTGGTGGCGTGGCGACGGCGAATGTGCTGCTCGGCAAGCGCAGCCCGGCGGGCCGTCTGCCATTCACCTGGGCCAACCACCTCGAGGACTATGCCGCCACAGACCCGGCCCATCCTGAACGCTCCGGACAGGGTGTGAACGGCAAGACCGTGTTCTCCGAAGGCGTCGATGTGGGCTATCGCTGGTTCGACAGGCAAAAGACCGAGCCCCTGTATGCATTCGGCTACGGGCTTTCCTACACCAGTTTCAAATATTCGTCGCTCACCGTCCGCAATGTGAAGGACGGCGGAATCGATATCGGCGTCGACATCCGCAACACCGGCCCGGTGGCGGGAGATGAAGTACCGCAGGTCTATCTCGGCGCGCCGCAAGAGGCACCCGAGGGCGCCCAGTTCCCGGTCCGTGCGCTGGTGGCTTTCGATCGCATCACCCTGAAGCCTGGCGAACACAAGCGGGTTGTGCTGCACGTTGCTCCGCGACGGCTGCAGTACTGGTCCACGAAGCAGGATGGCTGGGTGACCATGCGTGATGGACGTCAGGTGTTCGTTGGGGCGTCGTCCCGCGATCTGCGATTGAGCGCACCGCTACCGCGCGGCTGATTCGGACGATAGCTACTCAAGAGATGACCATGCGTAAAGCAAGATTCCTCGCAATACAGTGCATCACGGCCGCGGCCGGCACAATCGCCAGCATCTCCGCCCATGCACAAAGCAGCGTCCTGCTCTATGGCCGGATCGATAGCGGCATCGAGTATATGTCAGGCATCCCGACGGCGACCGGCGGCACCACATCACGCGTGCGCGCCGAGAGCGGCAACTGGAGCGGAAGCTATTTCGCCATGATCGGCGCAGAAGACATCGGCGGCGGAACAAAGGCCACCTTCCATCTGGAAAGTGCGTTTCTTGCCAACACCGGACAGGGCTCGCCCGATGGGCTGTTCAACCGATGGGCCACCGTCGGGCTGAAGAACGATAACTACGGCGCGTTCCAGATCGGGCGCCAACTCTTTGTCGCCAACAACATCGTCAGCTTCGATCCATACCTGCTCGGGTCATGGGCATCGACCTCGCTGACGCGCGGCAGAAGCTGGATCAAGGCGAGCAACGCCGTGTCGTACCAGTCGCCGAAGATTGCGGGCATCGACGTATACGGGCAATATGCGCTGTCGAACGCGACCAACTGGAACGGCAACGGCACGACGTCCCAGGGCCGTATGGCCGGCCTGCAGGTTACGTATACATCGCCGTGGGTGATGGTGCGGGGCATTTATGACGAAATTCGAGACCCGACGAACGGCAAGTTCGACAATATCTTCCAGTACTCGCGGGAATATTTCGTCGGCGCCAATCTGTACCTCGGCCAGTTCAAGCTGCAGGGCGCATTCCAGACCCTGCACGCAGACTCGGGCAGTACGACTACCCTTCAGCAGGAGTGGGGGGCGGTCAACTGGACTGCGCAACCCGACATTGACCTGAAGGCCGCTGTGTTCCATGTGAACGCCAACGGGGGCGGCGGCAACGCGACGATGTACACCGTGGGCGCCGCGTACTTCCTTTCAAAACGGACGCAACTGGATGTCCAGCTGGCAAGCGTGCGAAACAGTTCGACGGCAAACTTCAGCCTCGAAGCGAACTCGCCGACTAACCCCGATAACCCACTACCAGGGCATACGCAGTCGGGTGCTTATGTGAGCATCCAGCATTCCTTCTAATAATCTATCGGCAAATTCTTTACTCTGAATTCGCGCCGCGCGCGCCGGCGCGAATGCTTATGCACGCTCATACCGGAGACGCAGGATGCTCGCAGAGTTGAATCGCGCGCATCCCGGCCTCGAGATATGGCTCGAGCTGATGAACCGCCGTGTTGATTTGCTCGCTGAGGGCTTTGATATTGACGTACGGATGGGTGAAGTTGTTGGTGTCCATTAATTCTGCTAATGCGTTCGACGAAAGTCGATGGGGAGCGGCGATGGCGGGTGCGAACGAGAGGAGCAGCCGCGCTGAGAAAGTGGCATCGGTGCTTCGACCATTGGGGCGAGGACCGCTCTCGCGAGAACAGGCAGTTGTCGCTGGGCAACTCCTCGGCGTGCACTGGACGACTGTGTATCGTCTGCGCCGGAGATTCCTGGCAGACCCCGTCGCGAGCTCAGTCGCTCCGTATCGCCGAGGCCCGTCACCGGACGGCGGTCGGTTGGGGGATGACGTCGATAAAGTGATCGACGAAGTAGTGCATGTCTGGCTTCCGAAGCAACGACAACTCGCCCATCCTGCAACGAATCTTGTGCTGGAGGTTCGACGCAGATGTGCGCTCGCTGGTCTCCAACTGCCGAGTCGAACGACGATCGGACGGCGATGGGCGAAGCATCGTGAGTCGGATGCTTTAAAGCGCGCGGCGCTCCCCGACGCCCTGAAAGCGCCAGGGTCGCATGTCGCCAAATATCCCCTGGAGATCGTCCAGGTCGACCACACACAAGCGGATGTGCTCCTGGTGAGCGAGTACGACAGACGTGTGATCGGCCGCCCTTGGCTGACCCTCGCTCTGGACGTTGCGACCAAGTGCGTGCTGAGTTTCTACGTGAGCATGGACCGTCCGGGGCGGCAACGGTGGGTCTGCTACTGACCAGAGCGGCACTATGCAAGGCGCCATGGCTCGCGACGATTGAGGTGGACGCGGATTGGCCGATGCGTGGAATTCCGCAAGTCCTGCATCTCGACAATGCTGCCGAGTTCAAAAGCAAGGCCCTTCGCAGCGGTTGCCGGGAATACGGCATCGACCTTATGTATCGTCCAGTAGGGCGTCCTCATTTCGGTGGCCATATAGAGCGCCTGAACCGGACTCTAATGGAAAGGGTGCGGGGCCTGCCGGGGGCGACCGGATCGTCACCGAAAGGTCGCAAGGCGCGACAGTCCGAAAAGACGGCCGCGTTGACACTGCGGGAGTTTGAGCAGTGGCTCGCGATCGAGGTCGCCAGACGATACCATCACGCCGCACATCACGGGCTACTCGGCGCGACGCCAGCCGACATGTGGCGAATGCAGGCGCGTAGTGCCGATTCACGACAATTGCCAGCAACTGGAGGCGCAGAGTTGCGGTTCCTGATTCGCTTCTTGCCTGCAGCGCAAAGGACAATACAGGCGTATGGACTGACGCTTTTCCATATTCGTCATCGGCATCCAATATTCGTTGCATGGCGCGAGGCCCGGCGCACGGTAACTGTTCGGTACCATCCGGAGGATCTCTCTCGCGTGTTCGTGACCGCAGGAACGCGTGACTACCTCGAAGTCCAATACGCAGATATGCGGCGCCCGGCGATTTCGCTTTTCGAACAGCGAACCGCGCTAAAGGCCATCCGGTCGGAAGGACAGCAATCCGTCTCTGAGGCGCTGATTTTCCGAACCGTAGAGGAGCAGCGACGCCTAATCGCTAACGCCAGACGGACGACGGTCAGTGCACGTCGGCGGTCACGTAGAAAGTATGTTCCGTTGGAGGAGGTGCTTGAGAGAGTCGTGCAATTCAGGAGCGAGACGTCGGAGCACGAGGTCGAGACGGTCGATTACGATGCACCCGTTCAGGCATTCGATGTCGAGCAATGGTGAGGTGAAAGATGAAAAATGGCACGCTCGCGCATTTGCTGCCAGCCGCCAGAAAGCAGGCCGAGTTGGGGAACGACGAACGCATTATTGGGCTTCTTCGCGATCGCTTGATAGACTACCCGCGCGCCACGCAAGCCTTGCAGCAACTTGAGCGTCTATACGAGACGCCTCGCCGAGACCGGATGCCGTGCCTCCTTTTGCATGGCGATTCAAATATTGGCAAGACAAAAATCACCGCCAAATTCCGGCGAGCGCATCCCAACGAGTTTGACGAACGAAGCGGGGTCGAACGTTGTTCGGTCGTTTCCATGCAGATGCCGCCGACTCCAGACCAGCACCGATTTTATTCGGGGCTTCTTTTCGAGCTAGGAGCTCCGCACAATGCTGCTGCCGGTCTGGCGTCCCTGGAACGCCTGGCTCGTGACATTCTGAGACGCGTATCCCCTCGGATGTTGGTTGTCGATGAGATCCATCATCTGTTGGCCGGCAGTTATCGCGAGCAGCGTGTGTCCCTGAATCTTCTCAAGTTTCTCGCCAATGATTTGCAGATCTGCATGGTTCTGGTCGGAACCCGCGATGCAGTATTGGCGCTTCAAACCGACACCCAGATGATCAGCCGTTATACGCCATTTGAGATTCCCCGCTGGCGCGAAAGCGAGGGCCTGCGACGGCTGCTTGCCGCATTTGAACGAGTGTTGCCGCTGCGCAAACCTTCGGACCTCGCGCGACGCGAGATCGTTCAGTTTGTCTTGAGCGCGAGCGGCGGATTAACCGGTGAAATATCGACGATGCTGAACAACGCCGCGGAGTTGGCGATTCGCAACGGTGACGAATTGATCGACATGACACACCTTGAGCATGTCTGTCGAACCACGCCGTAACGCGGCCTCGTGGCCGGTCGCCCCGAGGCCATTTTATGAAGAAGCTTTCGGAAGCTGGCTAGGCAGGGTTGCGACGCGTTATCAGATTAGCGTTGGGACGCTATGGGAACTCAGCGTTTCGGAAGATATGCCTGTGCTGGGAACTGCGGGATGGATACTTTTCCCGGCGATTTCGCAATCAGCACTACGGCGATTCGCGACGCTCGCGCGTCTTGATGACGGCAGGTTGAGCCACATACAGACGCCACCGGCATGGCTCGCTGACCGTCGCTGCATGCCGTACTGCTTCAGATGCCTCGTGCTAAATGACGCGGACGTGTCAGCGCCACGCTGGAAACGTGAGTGGCTTGATCCGACCGCCGAATTCTGTAGCGTGCACCACAGGCCCCTTGAAACGGTGCCGGCGTCCGTGTTCCGGCTATCAAATCATTTCGACGCCGCGCTTCGGGCGATCAGCCGCTACCGCGAAAAATGCTTGTTTCGGGCCACGGGCCGCCTGCGCTAGCAGAATTAATGGACAGCATTAGCGCTCGAATGGACACCGCTAGCAAAATTAACGATCTCCAACAATTACTGCGCTTGAGACGATCCTGCATCAGGAGGCACAGCTACGCCCCGAGTTCGAGACCCTGAAGAGCACGCCCGGCATCGAAAACGTGCTCGCTGCCACGATCATGCTTGAGACCGGCACCATCACTCGGTTTGCCGACGTCGGCCACTTCAGTTCCTATTGCCGATGCGTTGACAGCAAGCGGATCTCGAACGGCAAGAAAAAGGGCGAAGGCAACGTCAAGAACGGCAACAAGTATCTCGCCTGGGCGTTCATCGAAGCCGCCGCAGTGGCGCTGCGTTGCTGCCCGCAGGCAAGGCGCTTTTATGAACGCAAGAAGGCAAAACGCTTGCCGGTTGTCGCGATGAAGGCACTCGCGCACAAGCTGGCGCGTGCGGCCTATTACATGATGCGTGACGGCAAACCCTTCGAGGTTAAACGATGCTTTAGCTAAGTTTGGCGGGGGGCCGAGAGCCCGGTAAATTTGTTGGCGTCAAACCATTGAGTTGATTGTGCCCGACCCCCGGCCATCCCGATGCAGCGAACCCTGAGACGCCCAGGCCATGAGCCGACAACAGTCTTGTGCCTGCACGCGGGCAACCATGGAATTGACGTGTACTCCTTTGGACATTGGCCTGGCACCGACGATTTTCTGGAGCTCGAATGAGCCAGGGGCGACGGCCAGAACACCGGCACTCGCCTTGATCCCGATGGATGACTGGTGCGGATCAGTTCCGTAGCCAGACGATGAGAAACCGGACGCGTCATCAAGCTTCTCATCACCAGGATGGCTAAAACGATTCTACAACGCTGCAAGGCCTGACCCTTGAGGGGATAAATATATCCTTTTACTCTGGCCTTTCAATGGGTGACAACTTTACTTCCCCTTCGGTGACAACTTTGCTTCGCTCTACGCGTATTAAATGCCACTTCGCATCGTGCAGCACGGGCCCCTCTCCCAACATCGATTTCCGATGAAATCAGCGGGTCGCCGACGGCCCTAGGTCGGGGGACCTGCGACGGTTTGCCGAACGAGCCGCGTTTTCGACAGTGCCGGATTAGGCGAATAACACTATGGTTATGATAGGCATACTTATCTTAGCGACCCCATTAGGGCGTGCATTTGTAACTGGCCGCATGCCATCGGTGGATGCGCGACATGCTCCGTCAATGGCCGCTGTCCGGCAGAACCATCAAAGAACTGCAGTGCGCCGTCGCGATGCCCGCCATAGCTCGGAGCCGCGAATGATGAACTGGTGCAGGTGTTCGTCGTTCCAGACCATAGCGAGCTGCATCACATGATGCAGTTGCGCGATCGTGATCTGCTGGGAAATCAGCAGGCGCCGCCAGACCGAACGGCTGACGCCCCGCAGACTGATTCGCAACTGGAGCAAGGAAGTGGTTTGGGAAGAATCGCCGAACATCGACCCACTATAGCTGCTCCGTTCGGCCATATTCGCAGGTCAGACTCCAGCCCCAGCTTTGGCGCGGTCTCCGATAAAGGGAGTCCTGTCGGTCGGGTAGGCGTTCAAAGAAACATTCCCTTTAGCGAAGCGTTTCCTCATAGCTAAGGAGCAGTCAAAAGTCAGCATCATTTCCGTTTGACGGTGCCGTCAATCACCAAAGAGGCGACCACCCGACGCCGAGCGGCCACGAACGAGCGCCGATGTGATAAATCCACTGCGGCACGTTTTCGATTGTCCTTGAATAACATGGCGCTAAGCCTTTCTCTGGCCGAGAATAGGCCGCACCGAGTGCCTGGGGTTCATGTCAGCAGCGGCCATGGATGGGGAGTACGCCGCAGGTGTAGGGATGACGGGTGCATCAATTTGTCACTTGAAATGAGGGGATTCGTAATGAATGAAACTGTAAGAAATCGCAGGGTATCGGTTTTTGGACTTGGCGCAATGGGAAGCACGCTGGCGCGTGCATTGCTGCGCGCTGGTCACGATGTCACCGTCTGGAACCGTTCGGCAGGTCGTATGGCTGAGCTTGTCAACGAAGGCGCGACCGGTGCTGAGGCTGCAGAAGTGGCAACCGCCGCGAGTCCCTTACTTGTGATGTGCACCATTGATAAAGCTGCGACAGAAGCGGTTCTTCGGACCGAAAGCGTCGGACAAATGCTGCTGGGAAAGACTGTCGTCAATCTGAGCACCGGCAGTTCCGACGACGCACGCCGTATCTCCAGCTACGTTCAAGAAAAGGGCGGGAGGTACGTTGACGGCGGAATCATGGCCTACCCTCGGGACATTGGCAAACCGGAGACGACCATTCTTTATTCGGGCGACGCACAGGGGTTTGCCGAACACAAAGCTGTGTTGCAAGCCATGGCAGGCAAAGCCGAATTCTTCGGTGACGATCCGGGTACTGCGTCCGTGGTTTATCTTGCGCTGTACGCATACTATTTTGGCGCGCTGACCGCTTTTTTTGAAGGCGCTGCGCTTGCGGAGCGGGCTGCAGTAAACCCTGAGTCGTTCCGGAGGATCTCCGGCATCATGAATACGATGCTCGCGGACGGGCTATGTGACATTACCAGGCGGATAGCCGAAGGCGACTACTCGGGCGACCAGGCTACGATTGACGTGCACCATGCAGGACAGCTTGTCGTTCGCGACGCGTATGTCGCGGAAAATATCGGTTATGAGACCACAAAGGCCTATCTGAGCTATCTCGAGAAAGCGCAACGGGCGGGAAACGGTCAGAGAGACATTTCTATCATGTACGCATCCGTGAAAGACGGCAGTTAGTCCTTCGTGGCGATGCCCCCTATAGCGGTTTCGCACAAGGGGGCATCGCCTAGGGAAGCGTTTCCCCCGATCATTACGAAACCAATAACTCACGATATTTCGTCTCGGCAAAGCGAAGGCATCACTGATGTTTCGCGTGCGACACCTCTTTCTACGCCGTACAAAGCGTTCCCGCGCGGTTGACCTCCTGTCACTGACATTTTGTCCTGCTGGAACATGTTTCGACCAGCCCAGCCACTCTAACCTACAAACCAATCGCTTGTTGAAGTCAAAAGAGTGTGAGTGGCAAGAATATTCGGACCTTGCCGCCTGAACCAGGCCCAGCGCCTCGTTCTCTCTCGATTGCGCGATGGGCCCAGCCGTTAGCGCGGCGTAAAACCGTAGAGGATGTGATGGCGATTTCCCGGACGAAACTATTTGCCGCGATTTCATTGGCGGCTGTATTGTTTGATTCCACAGCAGCTGCTTTTGCTGCTGACTTGACGTACGCAGGTGCCGACGCGGGCGCAAGCAAAGACGGAGTTCCCGCATTCGACGATGCCAGCAGCGTTAGCTCGGGTTGGGGGCCTGGTAAGAGTCGCGCGGATTTTTGGAAGTACAAAGGCGAGAAACCTTCAGTCGTAATCGACGCGTCGAACGTCGAGAAGTATGCGGACAAGCTGACGCCGGGGCAAATTGCTCTTCTCAAAACGAACAAGGGCTACACGATGCCGGTGTACCCGTCGCATCGTGACTGTGTGCTACCGGCCTTCGTGCAGGCGAACACAAAGGCTGCCGCTGGCAAGGCCGCTATTGGCCCTGATGGCTGGTCGCTGACGAACGCGCAAATGCCGAGCGTACCGTTTCCCGAGCCGAAGTCCGGTATCGAAGCCATGTGGAACTTTCTCACACGCTATCACGGCGTTGGGATGGAATGGCAAGATGGTTACACGATGGTCTCTGCAAGTCCTGGCCAGAGCAATCGCATCGATATTCGTTGGAAGCAAACCTACTACTTCCCATGGGGTAGGAAAGGACAAACTACCCCAATGTCAAGCAACGCGCTTCTGATGGGTGCGTACTATGGGTACAACACGCCGGCCGCCTTGGCAGGACAAGCCGTTGTGAACCGCGTCTACTTTAAGGAAGACAGCGAATCCTATTACTATTTCACTGGGCAGCGCCGAGTTCGTCGTCTACCAAGCTATGCGTACGATGCTCCCCTCATTGGTTTCGAAAACCAGTATACCGTCGACCAGAGCTTGAACTTCTTCGGACTTCCGGATCGTTTTGACTGGAAGCTCCTAGGCAAGAAGGAAATCTACGTACCGTACAACGCATTCGGTATGGTTGATACCAAGACCTCTGCTACTGACGGCGCGCAAGACCACTTCATCAACCCGAACAACCGACGCTACGAATTGCATCGTGTGTGGGTGATTGAGGGCACGGTGAAATCCGGCATGCGTCACACTATGCCCAAGAAGCTGCTCTATCTGGACGAGGATTCGTGGATTGCGGTTGCTGGCGATGACTACGACACCCAAGGCAAGGTCTGGAAAGTGAAGGAGTCACCGGCGATTCCGATTGCCGAATTGGGTGGCGCATGTAGCGCGGACCAATTCGTCATGTACGACGTCAATTCGAGCCGCTATGTTGGTGACGGTCTCGTGTTCGGCGCGACCAAGGATGCTAAGTACTACGAGGACAGCGGCGACAATGCGATTCTCCGTGACGATTTCTACACGATGCAAAGTCTCCAGCAACAAAGCAGCCGCTAAACCGGCTGCGTCACGCGAATCCACGCTTCGCGTGATTCCTCTCGAAGAGTAGTACCTTCAGTTTCGGCCTGACTGCACCCAGTGGTCAGGCCTTTTTTCTACGTATTCACATTATTTCACCACTTCGGCCATTTGTAGAGAGCCTCATAGGCGAACGGTTCGTCGCACGCCCGTCTGCATTGCAGTCCATCAGCATGCCTCTGGAACTACAGATAGAAAAATTCACTGTGAGGCATGGAGCGGAATCCGGTCTCGGTGAATGCATTGACCACACTTCATCAAAAGTGGCCCCGCAAACCATTCGCATGGCCATTACCAACATTGGCGGAGAAATTTCCGCTTATTACTGTGCGGTTGTCGGACTCTTATGCATAGTGGTTCCGGAAATCACCGTGATGAAAACGTCGCACGCTATGACGTCAGCGGCAAGGAATGTCCACTCGTGCGCAAAATTGAAACGTTAGGGGAGAGGCATGAAGATTCGGAAAACAAAGTTGGCGTCTGTTGGTGTTCTAACCGCAGTGGCAGCATCGTGTGCGCATGCCTTTACGTTTACATACGGTGGTATCCAGGGGAACTTCGACTCCGCATATACTGCAGGCATTGGATATCGTCTTCACGATCCAAGTTGTGCATTGACCGGCGACTCTGTCTCATGCGGCGGAACCGCTAACACAGCACAATGGTCGAACGGCGACGACGGCGATCTTAACTATCGGCGTAATCGACTGTTCACGGCGTACCTGAAAGGCACCAACGAATTGTTCCTCGATGATCCGGAGTACGGTTTAAAGTTCTTGGCGCGCGCGACATATTTCTATGACTTTGCAGCGGCGAATACCAGTCGGACGGAACTGAGTTCTGCCGCCTATGCACAAATGGTCCGCAACATCCGGTTGCTAGACCTGTGGGCCGAGAAGGACTTTCGTCTCGCAGACCAGTCCGCACACATTCGCGTTGGTAATCAGGTTGTCAACTGGGGCGAGAGTCTCTTCCTGGCAGGTGGTATCAACGCAACCAACTCGTATGACTATCAAAAGCTTCTGATCCCGGGGACGCAACTAAAAGAAGCTGTCCTTCCGGCGCCAATGATCGAATTTGAATCGGCGCTTGGTCGCGGTCTCAATATGTCTGCCTATTACCAGCTCGGATGGAATGGCAACATCTATCCTGCGGTTGGATCGTACTTCAGTACGTCGGACTCCCTAAACAACGGCGCAGTTCCGCTAAGCGTCAGTACGGTGAACGGGAATATTGGCGCGGCCGATGGCGCGACCATCGCCGGCAACGGTACTCGGAGCGGATACGGGGCGGCGAACGTCGGCTTGGTGAACGGTGCCTTCGCGGGCTCGCCGTTTAATGCCATCGGTGTGCCCGTGGCAGGTAACGTCTACGGCAAGAACAGCGGCCAGTATGGCATTTCGATGCACTATAAGCCGACGTCATTACAGGCAGATTTTGGTGTGTATTACCTCCGCTACAACGACAAGAGCCCTGTGCTGAACATTACATCCGCGGGCCAGTATCAATATCAATACCTCAATAGTCGGCAACTCTTCGGGCTGAGCACGAACTTTCAACTTGGGGACTGGGCTATAGGTGGTGAACTCGCCTATCGTCCCCATGACGCGGTCTCTTTGTCAGGCTGCTACGGTGCGAACGGACCCATCGACGCAAATACAAACGCCGCCAGTGGGTATTGTCCGTTGTGGGAAGACAAGAAAAATATCAACCTCGACATCGACGCATTGCTGAGCATTACGCCAGCAAACTATCCGATAGTTCTGAAGGCTTTAGGTGGTGCGGACACGGCCAACCTTTCTCTGGAGGTCGGCGTTACCAAGTTTCCTGGCATCAGTTCAAACAGTGTCATCACCCGCACAGTCAACGGACAGACCGTTAAGCAAATACCGGCGGCGGGCTACGTGACGTGGCTGAACGACCCCTCGAGCCCCAACGCTACGCCGATCGGAGTCGGAACGTCAACGTCGGCAGGCATGGTGGCCGATTTTAACTGGACATATGACGGAACACTCATTCACGGCTGGCAGGTTACTCCGGGTGCTACTTATTCGCGCACGCTTTTCGGCAATACGCCGACGTTCAGCGCCAACTATCTCCACAACGCGAGTTCGCTCAACGTGTATGTGCTCTTCAACCAGAACCCGGCGACATGGCAAGCCGGCATCAACTGGACTACATATATGGGCAAGGCTCCGTACCAGTACTATCGGGACCGTGACTTTGTCGGCGCCTTTGTGACCCGCAATTTCTAGCACTCCGTCCCCCCGCATGGGGGACTTGTTTTTGAGGAAAAGACCGTGCTTATACGTGCAATCGGAAGACTCGAACGTTGGTTGTTCGCGCATCGTGCCATGACACTCATCACTTTCTTGCTCTTCACCGTCGTGATGGGTGCGTTCGCAATCCAGCTGCGGATGGAGGCCGGCTTCGAGAAGCAGATTCCTATCGGCCACGAATACATCAAGACGTTCCAGAAATATCGCGATGATTTGTTGGGTGCCAACCGGCTTACAGTCGTTGTCCGCGCCAAACACGGCACCATCTGGAACAAGGAAGGACTGACGCGCCTATACAACGTCACGCAGGCTGTTGCTTATCTGCCGAACGTAGACCGGCTTGGTGTGCAGTCTCTGTGGACGCCGAACAGCTTCGTCAACGAAATCACGGAGGAGGGCTTTCGCGCCGAGCCGATTATCCCAGGAACAGTCACACCGGAAAATATGAATGCCGCGCGGGTTGAAGCTGCGCGCAAGGCAACGGATCAGGGCGGCTACATGGGCTCGCTGGTTTCGCGGGACCAGAAAGCTGCCATGGTGACCGCCTCGATCAATGAGGTCGGTGCGGATGGCAAGGTTCTCGATTACGTCGCCTACAACAAGTTGATTGAGGAGAAAGTTCGCAAGCCATTTGAGGACGCGGGGTACGAGGTCCAGATCATCGGCTTCGCCAAGCAGATTGGCGATATCGCGGACGGAGCTGAGGGTGTTCTGCTGTTCTGCTGTATTGCGTTGGTGCTGACTGGAGTTGCGGTTTACTGGTATTGCCATTCTCTGCGCTTCACGATTCTCCCGATCGTGTGTTCTCTTACATCACTCGTGTGGCAGTTCGGCACGTTACGCCTACTGGGATTCGGGCTGGACCCGTTAGCCGTGCTCGTTCCCTTTCTGGTTTTCGCTATCGGCGTGTCGCACGGGGTTCAGCAGATTAACTTCATCGTCCGAGAACTGGCACACGGCAAAACGACCGAGGAGGCCGCGCGGCACAGTTTTACTGGCCTGCTGATTCCAGGCACGTTGGCCTTGGTCACCGCGTTCGTTTCGTTCGTTACGCTGCTACTCATTCCGATTCCGATGATTCGAGAACTGGCAATAACGGCGTCGCTGGGTGTCGGGTATAAGATCCTCACTAACTTGGTGATGCTGCCGGTTGCCGCGTCTTGCTTCACTTTCACACGTGAGTATGCGCAAAAGGCGATGCAGAAGCGCGAAAGCCGTGCCCGATGGCTTCGGGTGCTTGCACGTATCGCCGAGCCGCGCAACGCTGTCATCACCTTGTTTGTTGTTGCCGGAATCTTTTCAGCGGCGGTATGGGAAAGTCGTGACCGCGTAGTGGGGACGTTGCAACCGGGGGCACCTGAATTGCGCCCTGACGCGCGCTTCAATCGTGATGCCGTATCGATTGCCAGCAGCTTCGATGTTGGTCTTGATTGGCTTACGCTGGTTATCGAAGCACCGCCGAATTCGTGCGACTCGCCAGCTGTCGGGCAATATGGTGATGCGCTTGCCTACGAGATGAATACCGTGCCTGGCGTCGTGTCGGTCGGTTCATACGCCGGCATGCTGCGAACTTACAATCAGGGATACAACGAGGGCAACCCTAAGATGGGTGTGGTGCCGATCGACCCGGGGAACTACTCGTCGCTCAGTGCTGAAATCAACCGTGTGCGCGGCTACATGCGCCCGGACTGCAGCATGACGGCGGTCCATCTCTACCTTGCTGACCATAAGGCGTCGACCATCAACCGGGTGATTGCCGCCGCCAAGGCGTTTGCTTCGAGCCATAAGACCGCGGGTGTCGAACTCCGGCTGGCCGCAGGCAATGCAGGTGTGCTCGCGGCGACAAACGACGAGGTTGAGAAGAGCGAGTTGCCGATGATGCTTTACGTGTATCTGGCCATCGTCATACTCGTCTTTGCGGTCTATCGAGATCTTCGGGCAGTGGTCGCATGCTGCCTGCCGCTGACGGTGGGCACTTTCATTGGATATTGGTTCATGAAGGAGTTCGAGATTGGTCTGACGGTCGCCACGCTTCCGGTCATGGTGCTGGCCGTCGGTATTGGCGTCGACTACGCGTTCTATATCTACAATCGACTCCAGGCTCACCTTGCGGGCGGTGAAACGATTGTTAAGGCATTGGAGCATTCGATTCTGGAGGTTGGCATGGCAACGATCTTCACGGCAATCACGCTCGCGATCGGTGTTGCGACCTGGTCCTTCTCGGCGCTCAAATTCCAGGCCGACATGGGCAAGCTGCTCGCATTCATGTTTGTCGTCAATCTCGTTATGGCGATGACAGCGCTGCCTGCGCTCGCCGTTGTTCTGGAAAAGCTCTTTCCGCGGCGCCGCCCCGTACGCGCGCCCGGCGTTCTCAGTCACTGAGGTGTTTCGATGCAAAGTATTCTGCGGAATCTGTTCCATTCGCCCGTAAGCGCGCCACGCGGAGGAGTCCGGGCATGCGCGGCGGCTGCCTGCCTGCTGGTCTTCTCGAACTATGTTCTGGCTGCTGACGCACCGGCCGACAAGCCAGTACTGGCGGTTACGCCGGCTGCGCACAGTGTTGGAGCGCTTGGCGCGGCAATGCTTAGCGCTGCCACGGCAGGAAAGCGGATCGTGAGCGTTGGCGACCATGGCGCCATATTGCTGTCGGACGACAACGGCGAACACTATCGCCAGGCCGCTAGCGTGCCGATCAGTTCGATGTTGACGTCTGTGGTCTTTGTCGACGATAAGACGGGTTGGGCTGTTGGGCAGTGGGGCGCCATTCTCAGAACAGACGACGCTGGCGAGACGTGGCGGCTTCAGCGCGTCGACATCGCCAATGATCGACCATTCTTCTCGGTGTATTTCAAGGACAAGTCGGAGGGATGGGCCGTTGGGCTTTGGTCCTTGATGCTGCATACATCCGATGGCGGTGCGACATGGAAGGACGTTGCCCTGCCGCCGCCGCCGGGCAGTACAAAGGCAGATGTCAACCTCTACGGCATGTTCCCGAATGCGAAGGGCGAGCTGTTCATTTCGGCTGAGAAAGGCTTCGTACTAAGGTCGGCCGACAACGGCACATCGTGGACCTACCTTCCGACCGGATATGCCGGCAGCTTCTGGAGCGGTACGGCGTTGAGGGACGGCACGCTGCTGGTCGGCGGCCTTCGCGGATCAATCTACCGCAGTAGTGATGACGGCCAGACCTGGAGCAACGTCTCGACGAGCTTCCACAGCTCGGTGAACGGCATCATTCAGCGTTCGAATGGAACGGTCCTCGCGGTTGCGCTGGATGGCGTCTCGATGCTGAGCAACGACGACGGAAAGACCTTTGGCGGAGCACAACGTTCTGACAGATTGCCACTGACTGCGGCAGCGCAGGCACAGGACGGGAGAGTGGTTCTTTTCTCCGACAGTGGGCCGGTAAAGCAATAGTCTTGGTATGGGCTTGCCTCCACGGCATTGTCCTCATAGCAGTAGGCGTCTAAGGTTGGCAGCAGCGTGCGTGGCGAGTAGGGAGCGAGTTTGCTTGCCACGCGCAGATTGCCTTTCCTGCCTATCCAGGAGATCAGAGATCTTGAGCATCATGAATCGGTATCGAGAACACATCCTCGCCGTTGAGGAAGTGAGAAATTCCGATGGCAGCTACAGTGCGCGCGGAATCATCTTCTTCCGAGGCGAGGTGTTGATGCGAGTACGAGAGAGCGGACGATTCGCTAGTGAGGATGCTGCGCGCGAGTCAGCGATGCAGTGGGCGCGAGCGTGGGTCGACGAAAACGGATTGGAGGCTACGGTCTGATCGTCGGCTTCATATACGGCTGACCGCGACGGACGGTTTCACAGTGGCCGTTAATTGGTAAGGAGCTGGGTTGTATTTGCAGGGGCTGCGACAAGCATCAGCAGTTTGCCTAACGGAATCGGACCCACGGCATGTTTATGTGCGATAGTATGGGGTATTACGCGGCGGGTGATATGCAGTGGAACCTGCTCTTGCACCCCGGCCCGCAGCCTGTCATGAAGGATGGCTGAGGGCTGGGAAGGGCGACGGCGCCGGATAGATTTACGACGTTGTTACTTCGGACGTGTTCAGCTTGAGGAAATCAGCGAGCTCGAGGTAGTCGACCTGCCACAGACTGCCGCCGCCAAGTTTGGAGTTGTGGAATGAGCGGAATCCCATCAACTGCTGAGCGCGCGGGCTCATCGTTCGGGCAATTTCAAGCGGCACCACAAACGGATAGGCTTCTTCCGGCACTAGCCACCCAAGGCAGAAGGCGAGCGCCAAAGCGCGGCGTGGTTTGCTGCTGCGGTTTTCGCCCCCGCCATGAAGCATTTTTCCGGAATAAACGAGTGCGTCGCCCTTCTCCATGACGGCAGGAATGGTCTGCGCCGGGTCGCCTCGGTCTTCGAAGTCGGCCCACTTGTGACTATCCGGGATGACGCGGGTCGCGCCCATTTCTTCCGTATAGTCAGAGAGCGCCACGAGGCAGTTGCACATCACCTCGGGACCTTCCGGGCCGTATTTCCGGAAGATGGGATAGTTCTCAAGGTCACGATGCAACATTTGCGCTTTTTCGCCGGGTTGCAACTGGATCACTTGGGCCGCGTTCATCCAGTACGAGTCGGCATTCTCCAGCATCATCGTGTCGATGTAAGAGAGCATCGTCGCGTCGTCAATCATCTCTTCGCGAAAGGTCTTGCTTCGTGCAACGAGCTGGGTCATGCGCTTGGTTTGACGGCCAGCAAACTCTTCCATCCACTCGTTGCCCTTGACACCCTCGTGCCATTTCGCGATAAGCGGGTCGAGCTCTTCATTCATTCGATCGACTCGCCCTGCGAACAGACCTTTGACGATGACGCCGCCATCGGCATCGATGATTCGTTTTACTTCGTCCGCCGGCGTACCGGCCGGAACTTCCTGGAGGCGTTGCTTGTTTGATGTTGACGACATGAGAAGGCTCCGTAACGGATATTCAGATAGTTCGAATACGCTGATGCGTCGGTTCGAAGCGTCAAAGCCAGTCGACGCAAAGAGATCGATATGCAATTCAGGAATCGCGTACTAAGTCTAGTCGGGCCTGAATCAATAACAATGTGCGGAAGGGACATTAGTCGTATTCGCGGGCCGCGCATCACAGGATTTGAGTGGATAGCGCTGCATACGCCCTAGGCATCGTGTTTAAAAAGGCACTTGAAGGTTTGCATGAAGCGCATATCCTAGCCGGAGTACCCCAGCGATGCCACGTATTCTGTAGGCCGGGACACACATGTAAATGTCCTCTCAGAACCTCGAAATGTTGCTAGCGTTTGTGCAGAATAGATTCAAATGCATCGACCCGTGTCAACATTGCGACTTGCTTGAGCTGTAACCGAATTTTCACAGCGAGCATCCGCAATTCATTCAGAGCCATTACTCATGGAAATCGTATTTCCTACCCCCGACGCGGTCTCGTTTGAAGACGGGCACGCGGTATTCGACGCCATCGTAGACGGCGAGCTTGTGAACTGCCTGGTCACAGAAGGTGCCTTAAGTGCAGCTGCGCTAGTGGACCACGTTATCCCGAGGAAAGAGGCGTTCTATATCGGTCGGTCGGTGATTTTTGAGGCTGTTTCGAGAGTCCTCAAAGCCTCTCCCGGGGTACCCGTGGTGCTTACGTGGGCCGACCTGACGATGGCATCTGTCTCCGCATCATAGCCGCTGGTTCTTAAGCCGTACCGAGAGCGAAGTCCGGTCATGCTCCCGCGGGAACGTGGCCGGTTCTCACCGCTTCAGGTCAGTGCATATAGCCAGCGGCTACATCGGCCAGAGCCTTTGTAAAGCGATCGAACATTTCATTGATTTCTTCTTCCGTGATGATAAGAGGAGGAGAGAATGCGCAACTGTCACCGCCGGCCAGCGTGCGGCAGATCAGGTGATACTTCTGCTCGGCACGTTCCTTGAGTGCTTTCGCAAAAGAGCCCTTGGGGTTAAACGGGGTCTTTGTCTTCTTGTCGACAACGAACTCGACCGCACCCATCAGTCCAATCGACCGTACATCGCCAACAAATGGCAAATCGCGCAGCACATCAAGGCGTTTTGAGAATGTCTGGGCGACACGAGCAACGTGGGCTTCAATCCCGCGTTCTTCAATCAATTCCATGACCTTCAACGCGACCGCACAACCTACAGGATGACCCGCATACGTAGTCCCGTGTCCGAACCACCCAAGATTTGCGCTTCCAAGCTCAAGTCCTCGATAGATCTCATCAGACAGCACGATCGCAGCGAGTGGCTGATATGCTGAAGTTAGCCCCTTGGCAAGCGTCATGGTATTCGGTGTCATACCCATCGACGTCGAGCCCCAGTATTTCCCTGTGCGGCAGAAGCCCGTGATGACTTCGTCCGCGAGGAATAGAACGTCATAGCGCTTCAGAATTTGTTGAACGCCTTCGTAATAGCCGGCCGGAGGGATCACCACACCACCTGCGCCGGTCACAGGTTCCGCGATGAACGCAGCGACTGTATCCGGCCCCTCCTGCAGAATCTTCTCCTCAAGCTCCCCGCAGAGGCGTGCGGCGAAATCTGCTTCAGTTTCTCCGGACAATGCGTTGCTAAACGCCTTTGGATCGGACACGTGCAGCACGCCTGGCAAGGGCAAATCGAACCCGGCATGATTGGCGGTAATCCCGGTGAGGCTGGTTGCCATTAGCGTGGCGCCGTGGTAACCATTGACGCGCGCAATGATCTTCTTTTTCCGTGGGCGCCCGATTGCGTTGTTATAAAACCGAACGATTTTCACAAGGAAGTCGTTCGCCTCCGAGCCGGATAGACAGAAATTAACTTTCGCATTCTTGATTGGGACACGTGTCGCGAGCCGCTCTGCAAGATCGATGGCCGGGTGCGTCGTCTTGAATGCTACTGAGTGGTAGTAGGGTAGCTTTGCGAATTGCTCGTTTGCCGCATCCATGAGAGCCTGTTCACCGAATCCCAACGAGGCGCACCACATGCCTGCGGCGCCTTCGAGATAGGGCGTACCTTTTTCGTCGAATACCCACACGCCTTTGCCGCCAGTGATAACGGTTGATCCATTCTCGCGATGAGCGTTCAGCTCAACGAACCCGTGGAGCGTGTGTTCGATGTCGCGAATTGCTGCTGGTGTTTTGGTCATGGTGGAAGGTGTGTCTAACTACACAAGAGGAAAAGCGTCCGGAACCAGGGTTCGGGACGCTTATCAGAGAAGACGGTGTTTACACGCTGGCAGAATAGCGCCAGATGTCGAAGACCTGCAGTGGATAGCCCGGGCGTGTGGACCTCTTACGTGGTTGTCGCTTCACGGGGCCGAAACACTTCGAAAACAGCCGGGAGCTCGTCGGCCTGATGACCGCTCGCGCTGGCTTTTTCGAGGTAGTCCACGAAGAGTTGAAGAAGCCTGTGTTCGACGCCGGCAGACTTCGCGCGGTTGAGCAGCGACCTCACGCCCAGCATGTGCACATGAACAGACGCTTCCGTTCCAGCATACTCATGCCTGGATATACGATCCGTGCAGTATTCAAAAGTCTTATCGATGACAGGCCTGAATGCGTCAAGTGCGTGCTTCAGCGTCTCGGGCGTTACGTGCTCAGCCATCATCATCCCAGCGCTTTGCATGAAGCCGATTGCCGACGCGTAGTAGATGGTCAGCAGTCCCCCATCGAGAACGCTCGCCGCGCCAGGCTGTTCGCCCACGTACGTGAAGCGACCGCCCAGAACCTTGAGTGCCTGCGCATGGCGTTCGTAGACAGCCTTTGAGCCGGAGGCCAGTAGCAAGCACTCATTCGACCCGACCGCGACTGGGTAGTCCATGACGGCGCCGTCGAGATACTGAATGCCTGCGTCAGCGGCCCATTGAGCGGAACGCTCCGCGTCGGCGCGCGTGCCGGTGGTCAGTTGCATCAGTGTCCTTCCTTTCAGCAACGGTTCTACATGGCGTTGCTTGAGCAGGCCGTCGCTCGTCGCGTAGTCGGCCACGCACACGATGATGAGGTCGCTGGCAGTAACGGCCGCCTCGATGTCCGGCGCCAGTTCGGCGCCTTGCTCGACGAGCGGGGTCGCCTTGCCAACTGAACGATTCCAAACCGTGACCCGAGCGTCCGTTTTCAGGTATGCGCGCGCCAGCGCCGCACCCATTTGCCCAAGCCCGATGACTGATACGTTTAGCTTGTCCATGCACCCTCGCAGAAATATGCACTATCACGACATGTGATGCACAAACTGTATCGGCACCGGCGACGGCCAGCCATGTGAGCGGCGGCCAATACGCTTGTCCGAGCGGGGGGGAGATCGTTTCGGGAAGGCGGCTATATGCCACCCGCGTCGCAAGGACGGCGGTCAATCACAGCGAACGGGCGCCGGACGCATCTCGGCGCGCTGCAATCAACTGCAAGCAGGGTGGAGAGAATCTCCGAAGTTACATCACACGATCTGATCGCTCGAGCAGTCAACGATGTCCACAATTCACAGTCATTGAGGCCTCGGCACACCTTTTCGTCGAATTTCGGCGGAATTAGTCTGATGGTGAGCGCAGTTGGAGTCGTCGTCACGGGTAGGGCGATTGGCGTTGTCCGAATTACTCATCGATTTTCGACTTCCTGCCCTTATTTTGACTGTAGTCTTTCGTGGTTCAGATCCACGAAAGACTGCTTTGCCTGCGGAAGGCGCCGTAGGGGCAAAACACCACGCGACGACGAGTATGGCCAGCGAGAGCACGAAGACCGAAGAATTTGGGAGCGGAAATGGATATGGCAACATCAGGCGTTGAGGTCTCGTCAGAGATGAGCGACCGTGGGATCCAGTTGAATCAAGACCTCGTCAATCAGTTGAACGAGATGGTGGAGGGCGAGCACGCCAACTCAGAATGCTGGGGATCCAGTCGTCCGATGCTGGTTGAAGGTCTGCTCTGGATCGCCTTGGGGGCGGTCCTCTGGGTAGTCACTCTATATATTGCTGCATAGGAGATCTACCATGACCGAATCCAATCAGGGACACGCGAACAGTGTCGAGCAAGAGGCGCTCTCGGGTCGCCTTCCTGTTCTGGCGAACGAACGCATCTACGGGAGTTACGGCTCGTTTATGTGGACGTGCTGCGCATTTAGCGCTGCGACATGGGCCTTTCTCATCGGAGGCTTTTTGCCGTACGTCGGAGACTGGCGCTTGGGCGTTATGGGCTACGTCATCGGCCTTGTTATAGGAATGGCAATCGTGTCACTCGCTTCGGGCGTTCCTTCCTACAAGTATGGGACCGACGTTATCGATACGGCCAAGTCGTGTTTTGGATACCGCGGCATGGTGGTCCCGTTGCTTGGCCTCCTCGCGACACTGATTGGCTGGTCTTATGTCGTTGAAGCCTTGACATCGCGCGGGGCCGCGAATATCGCAGTGTCAGTGACCGGTTCGGGCGCAACGGGTGGGACTCATGAAAGGCTGGTGATAGTGGTGGCGCTTGCGTCACTGATCCTTGTATGGCTGCTGGCATGCAAAGGGCCGAAGTTGTTCGAACGCCTCAATGGCTATATCGGGCCGATGCATATGCTGATCACGCTGATGATGTTCGGCATCCTGATTCATCGGTTTGGCTTGCATTCGCTCTGGACGAACCAACTGCCTGCTGACAAGATGCTGACGCATGACAAGACTCGTGGTCTTGCCTTGGCGGTTGAATTCGGCATGTCGAATGCCATGACATGGTGGCCAGTGATGGGCGGTCTGACGCGGCTCGTGAAGCGCCGGGCCCACATCATGGGGCCGGCGGTCATCGGCGTAGGGTTGATGGGAGCGGCCTTCGTTTCATCGGTTGCAGCGCTTGCGGCCGTTAGCGCCGGTACGCACGACCCGACGATCTGGATGATCTCCCTTGCCGGGCCAGTACTGGGTAGCGCTACGATGACGGTGGTCCTTGCTGCAAACATAGCGACCATGGTGGTGATGATTTACCTTGCCGGTGTTTCGATTCAGCAAGTCAAGTTTTTCGCCCAAATCAAGTGGGAAGTTCTGTTGGCACTCATGCTCATTCCAGGGGTTTACTTTGCTTTCCGAACGGAGTGGTTGCTGTCCGAGGTCATGAGCTGGCTTTCGTATAACGGCGTGATGTTTGTCGGTGTGACCGGCATTATGTTGGTCGACTACTTCTTTCTCCGGCGGGAGCAACTGGACCCGGCCCATCTGTTTGCCATCAAGGGAGGCAAGTACGAGTTCTGGGGTGGTGTGAACTGGATTGCCGTCGTCATTACCGGGCTCTCGACCTGGGGATACCTGTTGCTCTACAACCCGGTGACATCGGACTCGAGTGAGCCGTTCAAGTATTTGGGTGCGTCCATCCCCATGGTTGTGTTCTCGGGGCTTGCATACTTTATCGCGGTTAAAGTCATTATTATTCCGTTGCATAAGGGCGGATACGGCGCGGGTGCACGAACGATGAGCAAGGCAACACTGGTTCAACAAATCGACGACGGAGCCGTAACAGTTGCCTTGTAGTGCTCATACAGGCTGTTCCTGTCTATGCCGGATTGACCTGTTCAGATGCTGGATCTAATGAGCTCAAGGAGATTTCGTCTGCTGAATTGCGAGCCAGCCTTCAATCGGCCAGTGGTTTGGACTGAGACGTACCAGTGTCGCTTGCAACGCCTGCTTGACCAGTGACCGCCTGTTGCGTCAAAAATCCACTTCGTGATCTTTTAATGTGCCCATGGCATTTACCAGGGGTCTTCCCGCCAGTCGGCCTTGCAGCAACCAAGAGGAATGTGTCGCTGCTTCGAACCAGTGCACACCCCGCGCCGACACTCAAGGATCTTTGGTGGCGGCGGATCTTGGTGATCGACTCTTGAGTTGATAGACCGTTGCGCCGTTGAGCACCGCACGTCCGCCTGAGCGCAACGTGTTTCACAGGGCAGATCCGATATGTTAGTTTTGTGAAATGTCAGCGGGAGGTAGCCCCGTAACCGGCCGTCAGTGAAAACCCTACGACGCGATGCCGGCTGGGCGGGACCGTGTTTGAACCTCTATGTTTCCACGCGCTAGCCTTTGTTTGAGCGGAGAGGTTCGGATGTTGCACAACCGAAACGAAGTCGATGGGCTTAGTGAAGCAGAAGACCCTGCTCCGAAGGACGAAGAGATTACGACAGAACTCTTCATTCGCATTCATGCGCTCGAGAGCCCGGAACACCTTGCCTCGGAATGTGCACAGTCCGCGCGCGGTGTGCTGACGGAAAGCTTCCTGTGGATTCTGGCGGGTATCGCTCTCTGGGTTCTCGCCATACATTTTCTTGTCTAGGGGCGCGGAATGGGCCAGGTTGAAGATGCGGTGGGCGCAACAGCAAAGCGCGAAGCACTCGCGGGGCGCTTACCACTGCATGCCAGTGAGCGGCTGTACGACAGTTACTTTTCGTACATGTGGACGGGTGTCACATTTGCCGCAGCCACCTATGCTTTTCTGATAGGTGGAGCGCTGCCGTTCGTTGGAAATACTAGGCTTGGCATTGCCGGTTTTATTGTGGGGCTAATTTTCGGTGTAGTTCCGGTCCAGCTTAGTATGGGAATGCCTTCATTCCGCCTCGGTATCGATGGGATTGAGGTTGTCAAAACTTCGTTTGGGACGCGCGGCGCCGTCCTCCCGTTGGTTGGGAGTCTGGCGTCAGCAACTGGCTGGACATACGTGATTTTTGCGCTGACCGGCCGGGGCGCGGCGAACGTGATCCAGACTGTAAGGGGGGGAGGGGCGGCGCCGAACGAAGCTTTGGTTGTCATTGTGGCACTCGTAACGCTTCTCGGAACCTGGGTCGTAGCGAGCAAGGGGCCCCGAATGTTTGAGCGCGTCGCGAACTACATATCCCCGGGTCATTTGCTGATCACAGCGGTGATGCTTGGCCTGTTGATCGTGAAATTCGGGCCGTCACTTTGGAACACCAATGTCCCAGCCTCTGAAGCGTTAACCACTAATCCCAAGATGTCCTTCGCGTACGCCCTGGAGTTTGGGTTCGCTACGGGACTCGGCTGGTGGCCATTCGCTGGCGGGCTCGCGCGCCTGGTAAAGCGACGCTCGATTATGATGGGGCCCATGGTGCTGGGTACCGGCGTTATTGGATCGGGTTTCCTTGCCTGCGTCGCCTCATATGCAGCAGTTACTGCGGGAACGCCTGATCCAACGATCTGGATGATTCAGCTCGGAGGCAAGTACATCGGTACTGCCATCATGACCTTTGTTCTGTTCGCGAACATCGCAACCTCTGTAATACTGATTTACCAGGCAGGCGTATCAATCCAACAGATTAAATGGTTCGCGCTGATTCGATGGCACTGGCTTGTGGCCATTCTTCTACTTCCAGGCGTTTGGGTTGCATTCCACACCGAATGGACTCTGAAAGAAACCATGACTTGGCTTGCCTATAACGGCACAATTTTCTCTGGCTTCACGGCGATTTGCTTTGTCGACTATTTCATCTTGCGCAAACAGGTGCTTAGCGCCTCTCACATCTTCACCCACTCACCACTCGGTAAATACTGGTTTTGGGGCGGAGTCAACTGGATTGCCGTTGTAGTATCGGTGGCCGCCATCGTAATCTATACGTTACCATACGATCCGATCTCTCTCGCAGTCAAGCCGTGGTTTCGGTTCTTGGGCGCAGGGATTCCCGCTACAATCCTAAGCGCGCTCGCATACTATGTGTTAATGCGCGTGCTTGTTCTGCCGACGGGGAAGGGCGGATACACGGCCCGCGTCGGCGTCGACGGCGCTGTTTTGCCGGAGGAAGAAGTGCCGCGTCTCAGCCTGTGATGTTGCCTGTTCCTGCTCGAACCCGGCTGGGTTCGGGCGGTCCTGCCTACCTCTCTAAGCCGCCGTCTGAAGCAACTCGAAGCGTTGCGCGGCGTGCGGCACGGCGACGGGCGCTGCCCTCGGCACAGCAACTTTCGCGACCGACGTCGCACGATATTGACGCGGAGCCTGACCGGTCCAGCGCTTGAATGCGTGGCTGAAGTTCGCGGCATCGCTGTAGCCGAGCTTTTCGGCGATGACCTCCGTGGTCAAACCAGTCGACGCGACATACCGGATGGCCAGTGTCTTGCGCACATCTTCGAGCAACTGGCTATACGACGTATTCATCAGGTCGAGACGGCGGCGAAGCGTGCGGGCTGACATGCACAACGTGCTCGCCACCTCTGGCAATGTTGGAATTGCAGTGGAGGCATTCGCGAGAATCGAACGTACGCTGGACGCAAGGTCGACATGGGTACTTTGGGTTTCGAGGAGCTGATCGCACGCTTCGAGACAGGCTCTATGGGTGCGTGGATTGGCTTGCGACAGCGAGTGGTCAAGCCACGCAGCGTCAAAGCGGATTTGAGCGACGGTGTCTTTGCCGACGTCGTTGCAACCCAGCAAAGTGCCGGCTCTGCTGTGATGCTCGGCACACGAGGAGAGCAAGCGCACGCACGATGGTTGGAAGTGCGGAATTTGTAAGTCTCGAAGGAACGTCAGGACCTTCACTAGCTCGAATTCGACTGAGAATTCAGTCTCGTCAATGCTCAGCCCGCTCGGTTCGATGAAGCGCAGAATCGCTGTGCCTCCCTCGACTGAAAGCGTGGGGCCGCATTTCAAGTTGAGCAGCGGCGCATATTCACGGGCCACGGTGAGCGCTTCGCGCAACGTCGCGCTGCTCCAAAGTGCATAGCCAACAATGCCGAAGGCGGTCAGGTGCGCGCGCGAGCCTGCGCGCAGGGCCATCAGGCGGTCACCAGTAAGACCTACGGCGTTGCTCAGAGCAGTGACGTGTTGCTGCATTGATGTCCTGCACTTCCCTTGGAGCAAGGCGGCCGGCGAGAGCCCAGTTCCCTCCAGCGTTGCGGATGAGGGAATGCCGGTGGCCGTTGCTGTATCAGCAATCAACGTGATTTCCGCAGGGTTTAGCGCAGCGAACGCGATAGCCGAATCCATATTTTGCCTTTCCATGTTTGCTCCCGGGCGCTAAAGGTGCAGGTGTCGTGAGGCACTCCAATTGCGGCGTAGCTCATGACCAATATCTGGTTGTATGACCTAATTTTAGAAGTTGAGTGACCAACAAATCAAGGCAAAAAATAAAAACCGAACCCAGTAGAATCCCTTATGGGATGGAGTTTTAGCGCTCCGATAGTGCGCATGATGCGCTCCATCTTGGTGCACTATCGGTCGAACGAATTGTTGGCAAGATCATCGTAAGCTGGTGTTTTGACCTATAATGTCGACTAGATAACGAAGGGTGCTTTGTGGGGGACGTACACGTGCAAGAGAAGTTAGCTGCGCGCGCCGGCGCGATGAAGGTGCAGGGTGAGGCGATTGAGGCCGGTTCGGTGCAGAGGCGCAACCGTGAACGTCGGATCGGCGACATTCTGGTAGCCGCCACGGAGATTTTTCGTGACGATGGCTATGCGGGCTTTACGACGCGGAAGGTCGCGGCGAAGGCCGGTCTCACGCTGAGCAACCTCCAGTACTACTTTCCGGATAAAGATGAACTGCTGTCCATCATCATCAAGAACTTCCTGCAGGGCTTTCTCGATCAGTATCTCTGCATCGCGAATCGTAGCGGCGCGACGGCGCAACGGCGGTGCGCGGCGCTTATCGAGCAAATTTTCGAGGATATCAACGAGCCCAACGTAGAGAAGTTCCTGTTCGAAACGTGGGCTTTCGCGCAACACGAGTCCTATGCTTCTGCTTTGGTCGAGGGAGCCTACGCTGCATATCGGGATATTTTCGCAGGATTGTTGTCCGAGATTAATCCGACGCTTTCGGCTGACGAATGCAAGGCGCGCGCGCTGGTGCTCACGGCGCAGGCCGAAGGCATGATGATATTCGCCGCTCGCAGTGACGATTCAGAGAAGGATTATGAGGAATTCGCGCGAACGACCAAACGGAGCGTCAAAACGGTCGCAGGCCTGACGGCCACAACGCTTGCGATTGAGCTACGTGATGATGCGCATTCTGTGGCAGCACTTACATCGGCTCTGGCAGCCACGGGTGTTCGGGAGGGCCTGTTCGGTTCCGAAAAGCACATGCGGCGCGGCCGCTATGAGATTGCTGTTCGGCAGAGTGGCTCGGAACCGAGCTATCTTCGTCCGACGATGCAGAGCCGCAAGCGGGAGGCGAAAATCAATGAAATTATCGCTGCAGCAGCGAATGTTCTGGCCTCGGAAGGGTATGGGAACTTTACGCTAGCGCGTATAGCCAAGGAAGTCGGAATTCTCACGTCGGGTCTGCAACACTATTTTCCGACACACGACGACCTCCTTAGCTCGACAATTAATGCGCTCTTCTCCGCATACTACGACCGCTGGTCGGAGATGAGCCTGCCGAGGGACAAGCCCGCGATTGAGCGGCTGTGCGAGATCATCGAGGACGTATTTGAGGAGGCATGCGACCCACGTGTGTGCCGCTTTTCGTTCGAGATGTTTGCCTTGGCTGAGCACTCGGCCATCACTCACAAGCTGCTCAGCAAGTCCTACGCTGAGTACCGTCAGATTTACGTCAATCTTGTGCGGGAAATTGACCCTGTAGCGTCCGGCCGTGAATGTCTGGCCCGCGCAACTCTCATCGCGGCGCAAATCGAAGGGTTAATAGTTTATACATACAGCGCGGGCCGGCAAACACCGGGCCTGGATATGGTGCTGCGGCTGTTCAAGGCAATATCTGTTGAAATTGCTCGTGGTTCAACGGGAAAGGGCAAAGAGATCGTTTCCTAGTCACTTTCGACAGTCCGGTACGTGTGTTAAACGGCACGGTCACTTGACCGTAGGGCACATGTTAAAAGCCATCCGCGTCAGATAATCTTCTGACAACCAACACGATTGGGACGCATCGCGCAGAGGTTGTAGCCGCGAAGTCTTGGTGCCTCATCTCATGGCGCGGAAGTTAGCCGCGCTTTGCCCGGCAATGAAAACAACGAACCATATCGACGCAACTGGCCAGCTCGCACCGGCCAGTCGCGGCGACGAACTCGGCATCCTGCGCAGCATCACCGACCGACTCAATGGTTTCCTGTACCGCTGCATGAATGATGCAACTTATTCGGTGCTGTATGTCACTCCTTCAATCGAGACATTGACCGGGTACGCATCGTCAGAATTTTTCGGGGAGCACCCGAGGACGATGACGTCTTTGCTCGACCGTGAGGACGCCGTTCACATGGAGAGTATGGTCAACAAAGCTCTGTCGAGGCAGGAGTCCTGGACCATTGATTACCGCCTGAAGACCAAGGATCGTGGCTCCGTCTGGATACACGAGGTTGGTGGAGGGGTCTTTGGGGAGAACGGTGAACTTCTGTTCATCGAAGGGCTGGTGCTGGGGGTTGAGGGGGAGCGTGCAGCCGAGTTGAAGAAGCAGGAGCGCCTCATGGCGCTCACCACGGAGACGAACGGCATCCTCTCGGATGCTGATGACATCCTCACCACCATCAAGACGTTGTCGCTGCTGTCTTTCAATGCGCGTGTCGAAGCCGCGAGAGCCGGCGAAGCCGGTCGCGGTTTCGCTGTCGTGGCCAGCGAAATGAAGCGGCTCGCTGACGGAACCGATCGACTTGCAAAGGGTATCGCGACCAGGGTGAGCCGCGTTCGGGCGGCGATGGCCAACTGAACTCTGTGAATACACATGAGCTCGCTATGAGGTCACGCTAGCATAGGGCGATGGACCGCAATGCACTCCATGATTGGCCTGCCAGCGACTTCTTTTGGCCGTTCTTAACCTGTTTCGTCATACGTGGGGACCTATCATCGGATGCATTGCCCGTTGCGGTACTACTGCCAGGGGATTTTGCAATTTCGTTGAACGGTGAGAAGGACAGGCTACACATGAACATCACGCGCGCCGCTAACGTCATGCTGACGGACCCGTCACATACACGGCTTGAGTACGCTCCGGAGTTTGCCCATGGAAGCGCGTACGTCAACGGTACTTTTTGCTCGATCGACGAGGCAAGCGTGCCGATTACCGACGGCGGTTTCATGCAGGCAGACGCGGCATATGACGTTGTCAGTGTTAGCAAGGGCTTCTTCTTCCGGCTGGAAGACCATCTCGAACGCTTCGAGAGCGCGTGCAAGAAATTCTATCTGCGCAGTCCTTACGATAAGAACGAAACGACCGAGATTCTCAACAAGCTTGTAACGCTCGCTGGTACGCGCGAAGCATATGTCTGGTGGGCGGTCACGCGCGGGCCGACGCCTGCGAAGCGAACGGATCCGAACAGCTACAACAATCGGTTTTATGCTTTCGCTATTCCATATCGCTTTATCGCAAGCGATGAGCAGCGCGAGCGCGGTCTGGAGTTGCTGGTCAGCAAGCGCTACATCCGTATTCCACCGGATTCCGTAGATCCCACGGCAAAGAACTTCCTTTGGATGGACCTGAAGCTTTCACTTTTCGAAGCGGGAGAACAAGGGCGCGAGTGGACGGTGTTATGTGACGCGCAGGGCAACCTGACCGAGGGCCCGGGGGTAAATATCTTCTTCATCAAGCACGGCGAATTGTTCACGCCGGACTCTGGCTGTCTTGAGGGTATTACCCGGAAAACAACGCTCGAACTGGCGGCGGAACTTGGCATGCCTGTTCACGTCAAGCCGGTTACTGCCGACGAACTGCGCGACGCTGATGAAGCGTTTATCACTTCAACTGCTGGCGGCATCATGCCGGTTAACAGTGTCGACGGGATCATCCTCGGTGGAGAAAGCGGACCGGGCGCATTGACCACGAAACTGCACAACCTTTACTGGTCCAGGCGTTGGGACGGTTGGCTGGGCACCAAGGTTAACTACGGAGAATGACGGCACAGGCGGCCTATCGATTTGGCTTCCGCCTGACGCCACCGGGACGCGTCGACAGCGGCGCTCAATTCCCAGATGCCCTGCGCGTTTTAGATCCCGCCTGTCTGCAGGCTGTGGCGTTACGCGCGGAGTAGCCTCAGTGCCGATGACGATATGCGTCATTGGGCAAATCAGATATTCATCCATTGACATCGGGAATCGCACATTCGCGATTCGATCCGTTCGGTTTGGCTGGCGTGATTCTCTGTAATTGGCCATTCGGCGGGGAATTTTGGCCTGCTCAAACCTGTGCTGTTACGCAGCTACTGCATAACATTTTCCAAATTCTGGGCGGTTACATCGCTTCGGATTCGCGAGCAATGGCAACGCAAGACTGATGTCGCCGCACACCTCAACACCCTTGGCAGGAGCTTTCACGAATGACTTTGAAATTGCAGAACCGCGTCGCCGTGGTCACCGGCGCCAGCTCAGGAATTGGTCGTGCCATCGCTCTTGTGCTTGCGAAGGAAGGTGCGTCGGTAGTGTGCTCCGACATCCGTAAGTCGGCGAACGCGGACGGTTACGAGCCGGACCTCGACATCGATACAGATGACCTCATCGTGCAGCGTGGCGGTGCAGCGCAATTTGTTCCCTGCAACGTCACCAAGTCAAAGGAAGTGCAGGCGCTGGTAGTCGCGGCTGTTGAGAAATTTGGCCGGCTGGACGTGATGGTCAACAACGCAGGTGTCGCGTTCGATTTCGCGACCGTCGTAGAGGAACGCGAAGAGGACTTCGACACCACCATGGCCGTCAACGTCAAAGGGGTATGGCTGGGCTGCAAATACGCCATCGAGCAATTCATGAAGCAGGAGCCGATCAAGATGACCAATGGCGGTGAGGTTCGCGGCCGGGTCGTCAACATGGCATCGATGGCCGGTCTTGTCGGTCTCGCGAAGGAGCCGGCGTATTGCGCGTCGAAGGCGGCGGTGGTCGGGCTTACGAAGGAAATCGCCGTGGACTTCGCCGAGCAGCGAATCAATGTCAACGCGATTTGCCCGGGCTTCCTCGCGACCTCCATGGTGCGTTCAGCGCTCGAAGATGAAGCGATCAGAAAGTGGCTGCATGGTCTTACGCCATGGCCACGTCTGGGAACGGTTGACGACGTGGCGAAGGCCGCATTGTTCCTTGCGTCGGACGACGCGGAATGGATGACGGGCTCGATGCTCACCCTCGACGGCGGATTTGTCGCACGCTAATAAGCCGCTCAAACAATTCGTGAATCGGGAGCAGATGTGAATCGACTTGAAGGCAAGGTGGCAATCGTCACCGGGGCAAGCTCGGGCATTGGCCGCGCAATCGCCGTCCAGTATGCAAAAGAAGGCGCGAAGGTCGTCGTTGCAGACCTGCATGAAGGTCGGAATCAGGGTGGTTTCGAAGCTGCAACGTCGGCGACGACTGTCGAAGAGATTGAGAAGAGCGGAGGTGCAGCCTTCTTCGCGACGTGCGATGTCAGCAGACAGCAGCAGGTGGCCGATTTGGTGAGCGTTGCCGTCCAGCGGTTCGGCACTCTGGATGTGATCGTGAATAACGCGGGCATTTACCGGTCAGGAAAGCTCGTTCACGAGTTCGATGAGAAGGACCTCGATGCGTGCTGGAACGTGAATCTGAAGGGCACCTGGTTCGGTTGCCAGGAGGCAATCAAGGTCTTCCTCGGTAAAGGCGGCGGCACTATCGTCAACATCGTTTCGACGGCGGGTCTTGGCGGACATCCAAAGCAATCGGTCTACAACATCTCGAAGGGTGCTGTATCGAGCTTGACGAAGTGCGTCGCGATTGAATACGGCCGAAACGGAATTCGCGCGAACGGCATTTGTCCGACTTACGCGAAGACATCGATGACGCGTGGTCACTTTGATGACGACGACTACATGAATGCCTTCGCGAACTCCATTCCGTTGAAACGCTGGGGCGAAGTCGATGATATCTCGAATCTGGCGGTGTTCCTCGCCAGCGACGAGTCAGGTTACATCCACGGCGCACTCATTCCGGTCGACGGCGGGGAGACGCTCTGCCGCTACTCAGTGGAAGACGAATAGTCGGGACATGCAAGCTATGCCTTGGTTGCAGCACCGGCCAAGGCCATTTATTACACAAATCGCAGCTCTAGCGCACGGTGTTTTCCCTGCGCGCGGGTTTCTCGAATCGCAGTTCGAGGGTTTAAGACTGGAGACGTTGTATGAAGAGCCATCTCGATGTCATCATTTTGGGTGCGGGTTTTAGCGGAATCGGACTTGGTGTCAAGTTGCTGGAAGCAGGCAAACGGAATTTCGCGATTCTTGAGCAGGCCGATGATATCGGCGGCACGTGGCGCGACAATACTTACCCGGGCTCAGGTTGTGATACCGAGTCGCACCTGTACTGCTTTTCGTTCGCTCTGAACCCGACTGTGAGCCGTGTGTACGCGCGCCAGCCGGAGATTCTGGCGTACATGCAGCGCATCGTCGACGACAATGGTCTCCGTCCGCATATTCGGTTGGGAACGAGGGTTGCGTCGGTGAAATGGGATGACGAGACTCTGATGTGGAATGTTGCTCTGGCCGACGGCAGTGTACTGACGGCGCGCAATTTCGTTGCTGCGTGGGGCCAGCTCAACCGTCCGCAAACTCCGGTCATCGAAGGACAGGACGCGTTCAAGGGTGTCCAGTTCCACTCGGCGCGCTGGAGGCATGACGTCGATCTGAGCGGCAAGCGTGTTGCGAGCATTGGCAATGCTGCGAGCGCCGTTCAGTACATCCCCGAAATCGCCCCCGTTGTTGGGCACCTCGACGTCTTCCAGCGCAGTCCGAACTGGGTTGTTCCCAGAATGGACCGTCCGTACACGGACAAGGAAATCGAGGACTACTGCACCATCCCGAACTTATTTGCCACTCACCGCGAAGAACTGTTCGAATGGCGTGAGACGACCTTTCTGCGCATGAAGCAAGGCAGCGCGGAGGCTGAGGAACTTGAACGCATCGCGATGGAGCATTTGCAAAATCAGGTGCCGGACCCTGAACTGCGTAAAAAACTCACTCCTGACTATCCGCTCGGTTGCAAGCGGATTCTGCGTACAGATGACTATTTTCCGGCAATCGTCCGCGAGAACGTTTCGCTGATCACGTCAGGCGTCTCTCGCATGGAGCCGGAAGGCATTGTCACTGAGGATGGCGAATTGCATCCGGTCGACGTCATCATCTATGGCACTGGATTCGAAACACAGTCTTTCCAGGGACCTGTCGAGGTTGTCGGGCGTGAAGGGCACAGCCTCCGCGATACCTGGAAGGACGGCGCTTACGCGTACCTTGGCATGTGTGTGTGCGGGTTCCCGAACTTCTTTGTGATGTATGGTCCCAACACCAATCTGGGTCATAACTCGATTCTGTCGATGCTTGAGGCCCAGTTCGGTTACGTTGTTCAGGCTTTGGCCGCGCAGGACGAACTTGGCGTTGAGGCGTTGGAAGTACGGCCGACCGTAGTCTCGCGCTTCAACGCCGAACTGCAAGGCGAGATGGATGACGCCGCGTGGTCGGGTGACTGCAACAGCTGGTACAAGAATGCCACAGGGAAGGTTATCAATAACTGGTCTGGCACGGTGCAGCAATATCATGACAAGACTCGCCGTTTTGTTAGCGATGAGTTCATGATCCTGTCCGTTTCTGAGACTGCCCGCGAGAACTAATATATTGAGGGGGGCGAGGCTCCCTTGAACCTTCAAAGCGAGGAGACCCATGAGTCTGGATCGAGACGTCCTAGCCTATCTGGACCTGGTCGAGCGGGCGAAACGACCGCCGCTGCACCAACTGCCCGCGCCGGAAGCGCGCGCCGCATACGCATTGGGGTGCGAGATGAACGGGCTGCCGCACGATGAGTTGGTAGCGACGGCGGACGTTGTTGCGCATACGTCAGTCGGCCGGATTAACCTTCGTTCATACTGGACAAATGAAGACACTGAACGGCCTCTCGCGGCAGGGCTCGTCTTCTTCCACGGCGGTGGTTGGGTCGTCGGCTCGCTGGACACGCATGATTCAATTTGCCGTGAACTTGCTCGCGCGTCGGGCTGCCGCGTAGTGGCGGTGGATTACCGTCTGGCGCCTGAGCACCCATTTCCAGCCGCTATCGACGACGCAATCGCTTCGTACCGGTGGATTGCCCAGAACGCAGAAGGACTTGGCATCGACTCTTCCCGTTTGGGTGTCGTTGGCGACAGCGCGGGAGGCTTTCTCGCGACGTTCGTCGCTCTGTCCGCACGTGACTACGCCGAAGAGATCCGACCGAAGCTGCAATTACTGTTCTATCCCGTAACTGACCTCACCGTTGAGTCAATAGGCTATTCGCGCGTTGCGTCCGGGTTGCCCTTCACGTCTGCAACCATGCGCTGGTTCCGCGACCACTATGTGCAGCACTCTCTGGGCGCAGACGATATCCGCCTCGCACCGTTGAATGCTCTGGACCTGACCAGCTTGCCCGATACGCTGATCGTCACATCGGGTTTCGACCCGTTGTGTGAAGAAGGCGCGGCATACGCGCACCGATTGCAGGACGCTGGCGTGCGTGTCAACCATCTCCATCTCGCTGACCAGATTCACGGCTTTCTCACGCTCGGCCTTCGTATCAACGCGGCGAGAACCGTGCTCGGCTGGGCGGCAGCCTATGCGCGACAGAAATTGAACGCGGTCGACGTCTAGCACCGGCGCCTTCGCTGTATTCGAAATATCAAGAGGTATGCGTGAAGCCCTTTTCGTTTGAAACCACTCCATTCATTCGCTGTGGCTCCGGTATCAGCAAGGATGTTGCAGCAATCGTCGCGCCGACGCTTGGGCAACGAGTTCTCATCGTCACTGATGTGGGTCTCCGTAAAGTAGGCCTGCTTGGCCCGATGGAAGAGAACCTCCGCGCTGCTGGAATCGAAGTCTGCGTTTACGACGACGTCGCCGCGGATCCACCTGAGGCAAACATCCTCGGCGCCGTCGAACTGGCGAAGGAGAAGGGAGTGACCGGCGTGCTAGGCATCGGCGGTGGCTCTCCTATGGACGTTGCGAAGGTCGCAGCTCTGCTTGCCGGCAACAAGGGCGCCCTCAGCGACGCATATGGCGTGCGCGTTGCAAAGGGCCCGCGGTTGCCATTGGCGCTCATTCCGACGACTGCGGGCACGGGTTCAGAAGTCACACCGATCGCCATCGTTACAACCGGCGAATCCGAAAAGAAGGGAATCGTTTCTCCGCTTCTCCTGCCGGATATCGCCATTCTCGATGGCGAACTGACCTTTGGCCTTCCAGCAGCAGTGACTGCGGCGACCGGCATCGACGCTATCGTGCATGCGGTCGAAGCCGTCACGTCGGCATCTGCAAACAACAATCTCATCTCGAAGACGCTCGCCATTCAAGCTTTGCGATTATTGGGAGCGAACATTCGTACGGCGGTGTTTGACGGCAGGAACGCAGCCGCTCGCAATGCAATGTTGCTCGGCTCCTGTCTCGCGGGGCAGGCGTTCGCGAATTCTCCAGTGGCCGCGGTGCATGCGCTCGCCTATCCGGTCGGTGCGCGCTATCACGTGCCGCATGGTCTCTCGAACGCGCTCGTTCTTCCGCACGTTATGCGCTTCAATGTGAGTCACGCCGACGGCTTATATGCGGAACTGGCTTGTGAGCTCTTTCCAGCGTTGTCCCGTTCTCCCGCGGCAGAGCGCGCATCCTTGTTGATTGAGCAACTGCAGGCATTGAGCCGCGAATTGTGTGTGCCGCAGCGTCTTCGCGACGTCGGTATCCCAGAGGACGCGCTCACAACGCTGGCATCCGATGCGATGAAGCAGACTCGCCTGCTGGTCAACAATCCTCGCGAGCTGACTGAGCGGGACGCGCTGGCTATCTATCAGGCCGCGTTCTAAAGGCCTTGTTCGAGACCAACGTCTCACACGACTCTATTTCAGGTTGAATCATCATGTTGAATACACGGTTTGCTGCCTCAGTCGCTCTGAAGGACGAGAGCCTTGTCAAAAATACCTGCTTCATCAATGGCGAGTGGGTCGGTGCGGACAACGGCGGAATCATCCAGGTCACGAATCCTGCTACCGGCGAAGTGTTGGGCATCGTACCGAAGATGGGGGCCAACGAAACGCGTCGCGCCATCGAAGCCTGCGAGAAGGCATTGCCTGAGTGGCGAGCGAAAACGGGTAAGGAGCGCGCTGCCATTCTGCGGCGCTGGTACGAACTCATGCTCGAGAATCAGGACGATCTCGCTGTCATCATGACCGCCGAGCAGGGCAAGCCGCTCGCTGAGAGCCGGGGCGAAATCGGCTACGCAGCGTCGTTTCTCGAGTGGTTCGCGGAAGAAGGCAAGCGTGTCTACGGTGACACCATCCCCGGTCACGCCCGCGACAAGCGAATCATCGTCTTGAAGCAGCCGATCGGCGTGTGCGCTGCGATCACACCGTGGAACTTCCCCGCGGCAATGCTGACACGCAAGATTGGTCCGGCGCTCGCCGCCGGCTGCACGATGGTCCTGAACCCCGCCAGTCAGACGCCGTTCTCGGCGCTCGCACTGTGCGTCCTGGCCGAGCGGGCCGGCATGCCGAACGGCGTCATCGCCTGCGTAACGGGGGCGGCCAGCGCTATCGGCGGTGAACTTTCGAGCAATCCCACGGTACGCAAGCTGTCCTTTACCGGGTCTACCGAAGTCGGCAAGGTTCTACTGGCACAGTGCGCGACCACCGTGAAGAAAGCGTCGATGGAGCTTGGTGGCAACGCTCCTTTTATCGTATTCGATGATGCAGACCTTGATGCGGCAGTGAAGGGTGCAATCGCTTCCAAGTATCGCAATGCAGGCCAGACCTGTGTCTGCGCCAACCGTCTGCTGGTGCAAGACGGCGTCTACGACGAATTTGTGGAGAGGCTGTCCCGCGAGGTATTGAAGTTAACGGTCGGCAATGGACTGGAGAATGGAACACTTATCGGGCCGTTGATTGACTGTAACGCGGTCGCGAAAGTCGAGGAACACGTCGCGGACGCTATCGCGAAGGGTGCGAAGGTTGTGGTCGGTGGCAAGAACCATGCTGCCGGCGAGAACTTTTACGAGCCAACCATCCTTTCAGGCACGACACCTGACATGCTCATCTTCCGCGAAGAGACGTTCGGCCCGGTCGCGCCTGTGTTCCGGTTTTCGACGGATGAAGAGGCTATCGCGATGGCCAACGATACCGAGTTTGGTCTCGCGTCCTACTTCTATAGCCGTGACATTGCGCGCGTCTGGAAGGTCGCCGAAGCGCTTGAGTATGGAATCGTGGGTATCAACGAGGGTCTGATTTCAACAGAAGTAGCACCATTTGGTGGTGTGAAAGAAAGCGGCTTGGGCCGCGAAGGCTCGAAGTATGGCATCGAAGACTACCTCGAACTGAAGTACCTCTGTATCGGTGGTGTGCAGTAAGCAGGTTCCACTCTCGAACCGGGGCTGGTGCGGTTTGCCAGCCCTTTCAATAACCCGGCGCTCCCGACGAAGGGATCGACGCGGTATGCGCCTCGTGGGAAGCGGTGTCGGGTTAATGCGATCAATTGCATATCCTGGCTCGTACTTATTAAGAATTTCAATGCTCTTAATGAGTGGCCCCGGGAGACCAAACCGTGTCCTGCTATCACATGTTCCGATTAAGTGCCGGCGTTTAAGCTAACGTTACTGCATGGAACATAAAGAATGCGAAAGAACAAAGGCAAGTGGATTCTGGAATGCCCTATGTATTTCAGCGGCACGTCGTTATACCCGAATCTTAAGATCGCGCATTCTTGTCCGCCGCGCAAGAGGGCAAATAGTCATTTGACATTTGAAATATGTGATTTTCTGGGCAGTCTGAGTCAGAAGCGAAGGTAACATGGCCTCGATATCAATCATATGATTTCAAGGATTTTCTCAATTCGTAGGGAAATTCGTTATGAGTATCATCCTTAATCACACGATGTTGCGGGTTCGTGATCCGCAAATTTCTGTACGGTTCTACCAAGAGCACTTTCATATGAAGATGGTGCGCCAGTTTGATTTTCCGGAGGGGCGGTTTTCGCTATATTTTCTGGCTCCCTCGGACTGCGATGAAAATTCTGGCGATTTGGACTGGATCCCAACGCAGAGGGGGCTCCTGGAGCTGACCCACAATTGGGGAACCGAATCCGATCCTGACTTTGCTGGCTATCACAACGGCAATAAGGATCCCCGCGGCTTCGGCCACATCTGCTTTTCTGTACCCGACGTCAATGTGTTTTGTGACCAGCTTCTTGAGAAAAATGTTTCGTTCGTAAAGCGGCCAAACGACGGATCGATGAAAGGTATTGCCTTTGTGGCAGACCCGGATGGCTACTGGGTCGAAATCATTGACAAGGAGTCGTTTACGCGCGTTGTGTCGTGAAGGGTAAGCGAGCCCGCACACAGTCTTTTCACTGGAAACAAGGAAACAGCCATGCCCCTCCAAAATATTGCCCCGCTTAACCCCGCGTTGATGGACACTCTGGTAAAACATAGTGATACTGAGGGTTGGTATCCTGATCCAAATGATCCTGAACGTTCCTTCACAAAGGTACTGTGGGCAGGTCACGAATCGGGACGACTCGCAGTATTGTTTCGCTGGTTGAAGGGATTCCAGGCGCCCCCGCACAAGCACATTGGAGCGTCGCACACCTGGATTATCAAGGGTAAGCTGAAAGTGCGTGATGCCACGCTGGAGGCCGGTGACTATGTCTACGAGCCAAATGGCATGATTCACGGTGCGACGACGGCACTTGAAGACACGGAGTACCTGTTCATCATGGAGGGTGCAATCCTCTTCTTCGACGATGATGGCATTCTTGGGTATGAGAGTTGGGAAGAGTACATTCGTCAATCGCAGACGGTGCCTCACCTTAGCGAGCGACGTGTATGAGTCGACAACATTAGTTGAAACCCATCTCATACGGAGTCGCAGGCAAAGTAGCTACCATAGCCAAGGCGACTCCGGACATGCCGTCCCGCGCCCAGTCCTCGACACTCCCACAACCCGGCCTGGATGCGGCGCCTTCCTCCCCCACTTCCGGCGGGTCCGAGCCCCGGCGCTGCGCCAGGCGTCCTAAACCTCATCGATCTAGCCGACAAGCAACATGGCAAAAAGCCTCGAATACATCCCGGTACCATTCTTTGAGGATAACTACGCGTGGGTAGTCACTGACGGTGCCTGCGCGATTGTCGTTGACCCTGGAGCGGCGGAGCCGATCGAGCTGTTCTGCAAGTCCCGAAATCTGGTCGTCACGGCAGTATTGCTTACGCACCATCATGGCGACCATGTCGACGGCGTTCGGACATTGCTGCGCTCGTGCGGACAACAGGGCACGCCAGTTTATGGACCTGCGCGGGAACCGATAGCGTGCGTTACCTGCCCGGTGGCCGATGGGTTCGAAGTCGAAGTGAGCGAACTAGATTTTCGTGCGACCGTCATTGCCACGCCGGGACACACGCACGGCCACATCGTCTTTTTCCAGCGTGGCGTCGATGGTCAGCCAGGCCATCTTTTCGCCGGCGACACCCTATTCGCCAGTGGCTGCGGCCGACTGCTCGAAGGCTCGGCTGAAGAAATGCTTGAATCTCTAGACGAGCTAGCTACCTTGCCGCCGTCTACGCTCCTGCATTGCGCTCACGAATACACACTGTCCAATCTGGAGTTCGCTCGCGTATGCGAACCCGGCAACGAGCACATCGGACGCTGGCAAGAGAAAGCAGCCGCGCTCCGTCTGGCGGGCCGACCGACGCTACCGACGACCATCGGCCATGAGTTGACCGTCAATCCATTCCTGCGCGCACAGCAGGATGAAATCCACGATGTGCTCATCGAACGCTTCGGTGTGCCAGTACCCCATCGGCTCGCTGCGTTCATACTTCTGCGCGCGTGGAAGGATCTGTTTCAGGGGGGGCTATCGGGAACTCGCGAACCGGTTGCCCTCTGTTTTTCTCAAATAGGGGAAACATCCTTATCCGTTTTGCCGCCATAGTTTCGAGGGTGCTTTTACCGGGGCAGGGTTTGATTGGGGGAGATTGAAACGCATCGCAGGCTGTTGCTGGCCGTCCCGCATCGCCGCCCGCGAAGAGGGTGTGATGGCCGCAAGGCGCAGGAATGTTCCCGGGATTTGCCCGCCGCCGGCGGCGACTTAGATTTGTCTGCAGACTAGCAAGTAGACTTATGATGAAGAAGTTGCAACAGTCGAACAAGATTCGCAAAGGTGCACCGGCTGGCGTTCATTGCGTCCCGCCTCGGCTCAACAAGAAGTTGCTTCTGCCCGTCGACAGGACATTTGCCACCAAGCTTTGCTTGACTCACCATCTGTCGTTGATGGCATGCCGCGGAGATGCTGGCAATGATTTCCTCATGAGTCAGCTGGTTCGGTCGCTGTATATGACCTACTTTCTGTGGCGTGATGGATTCGGGAAAGCCATGCCAAAGTTGTTCGAAGACGCGGAGGGCGCCCTTGAGAGCAATCGCTCCAAGGGGCGCAATTCAGGCGTATGGCGCATGGACTCCGAGTGCTTTGAGATTATCGGCAAGGTCCTTCTAGTTCATGACGACCAACTCGCTGCCGCTCCGCTCCACCGGATATTGCAGGCAGAAGCGAATGTCTATGGTTTCCTGCGGAGCTCGGATGGCTGCGACCTAATCCGCCTAAATCACAGGAACGTGAAATCCGCAGGCCTCTCCGCGTGAAATTGCCGGGCCACTCTCAGCGATAAGCGAGGCCGTGTTCACGCGCAGGCAAGCATCGTGCTGAATCGAAAAAGGTGTTGGCAATCTCGCTACGACAGCACCCGGTGCGAGCCGCGTCTTGGCCATAGAACACATATTTTTGGCCCGTGAGCACATGCTCGATCCTGGGACAGGAAACCTCAAGCTTCCCCATTCGTGCTTGGTCAGTCGCCCCTGGGCGGAGCGGTGTGATGCAGCAGTCGGCGCCATGTTCAAATGCCGCCAGGCGCGGCGCGCGGGAAACGCATCTAGGCGGGGGAGAGCGGTGCCAGAAAACGTCCCGCTGTTCAGTTCAACATACGACGTGTAGGTCGATCAGCCAATAAAAAAAATTCGTTGACTAAAAATTTCCATAATATATTAATACGACGATTAAACCGTTCCCTATTTAAAAGCCAGAGGGATTCCCAGAGGCAAGGGATTTTACTGATGTCGAAAGGCGAGTTTTTTCTTGGAAAGTAGGTCGTTTTGCAAGTAAAATTAGGTCAAACAACAAAAATAATGGTTCATGTTGGTCGTTGGGTGCTCTGCGCTTGACTTGATAACGCGTTGGGATCCATCGGCGCAAGGGTTAGCGGCAACAGCTGGGATTCGAGCACGACACCACTTACGACGCGATAAACACAGCAGTACGCGCGTCTAGTGATAGATGCGCTTGCGGGTTCAGTTGCTCTCAGCGCAGTTGCGCTTGATCGCGCGCGGGACTCGCGTCGACAGTCCTTCTGCAAGGACAGCGTGGTGCATTTTTGCAGAAGCATGCACGGCGCCAACATAGGCAAATGTGGTTGAAGGAGTAAGACATGGATACCGGCGAGAAGTCCCTGCGTGTTCTGGTCGACAAATGGCTTGCACCGACACCGGCTATGCCGGCTCGTGTTAGTCAATTCAGTCGCACGCGCCTGAATCGAAGGCGCTATGTCTGCGTTGAGGTATCGCGGCCGACGGGCTCGTTTGCCATTTTCTTCTTCTGGCACGGTGACGGCTCATGGTGCGTGTTCCCGCCTGAAGTCGACCGCCCGGCGATGCATGCTTACCCGCGCGCAGCGTGATCCGGTTCGCTGCGTAGGGATGTGGTCTTTCGCATCGTGGAGTTGAAGGGGACTCGCCCCCGGTTCACAATGGACGCAAAGTTTCGAGGTCTGCTTGCTTGGCTGTCCGGGACGGAAGGGGGCAGATATGAGCTTGAGGACGAGATTCTCATACTGGACGCCTTGATTTGTGTCCGCGTAGGGCGGTATCCGACGTCTGGAAGGCGATTCCGAACTAGCCAGCCTCGCGCAGGCACTGAGGACAGCGTTGAACGGCTTGGTGGAAGTCACGGAGAACCTCGCTCGAAATGCCGCGCTCGCGGCTGGGCCCGGCTACGGACTCTTCGAGGTGATATCGTGAATGACATTCAATCGTTGTTTAGTCTGGCAGGGAAGACTGCATTTATCAGCGGCGCCTCCGGCGGTATCGGACTTCACATCGCCCGTGTGTTGGCTCAGGCTGGCGCAGCGGTGGTGCTGGCGGCGCGGCGTGTCGACAAGGTGCAAGCCGAAGTCGCAAGTCTTCGCGGGGAGGGGTATCGTGCGTGCGGCGTAGCGCTAGACGTCATATCGCCGCAATCTATCACTCAGGCATGGCAGAGCGCGCAGGAGGAGATCGGTGCACCGATCGACATCTTGATCAATAACGCTGGCGTTCTGTATGCAGAGCGGTTTTTGTCCCAAAAGCTCGAGGATATCGAGAGAGTCTTCGACACAAATCTAAAAGGGGCATTCTTGCTGGCACAGAGAGCAGCGCAGAGTATGGTCGAATGTGGCGGCGGCTCGATCATTAATATCGCGTCGACTTCGGGCCTGCGTGCGGCCGGTCATCTGGCGAGCTACGGTGCTTCAAAGGCGGCTCTTATCCAGCTTACACAAACCATGGCTCTTGAACTTGCGCGTAAGGGTGTACGGGTGAATGCACTCTGCCCGGGAAACTTCCGAACGGAAATGCATCTTTCCTTTCAGGAAAATGGACTGGAGGGGAATATCCTGCAACGTATCCCAATGCACAAGATTGGTGAAGTGGACCAATTGGACGGCGCAACGCTCCTCCTGGCTTCAGGCGCGGGCAGCTATATGACCGGTGCTGTCGTCGTTGTTGATGGTGGTCAGACTTTGAGTTGGATGTGAGCGTTAAAGATGATATCTGCCGCCGGACCGACACAGAGTCGTCTCCGGAAGACTAACTACGGCAGCTCACGACTAGATTGGTGTTCGAAAAGCAGGGAGGTGTCAGGAATTTTGTGTGCTGAGGTCGGTTAAAAATCTCAGCTGATGGCGGCGGTGAACCGCTCGCCGAACAGAATGGCGAACTGATTGGCTGCTTGCCGCCAGGTAATAGGTGGCATCTTCCAATCCTTTTCGATGTTGCGCAAGGCCAGGTACAGCAGTTTGCTGGCGGCTTCGTCGCTGGGGAAGTGACCGCGAGCACTGGACCCATTTCACGCGGCACTTCGGGCCGTTGTCCGGGAGCGATCCGCAGATTCGCAATGCCGCCGAGCGTTACCTGCTGACGATTTTCGCGATGGGCTGCAATCTCGACCCGACCCAGGCGGCCCGCCATCTCGACTCGGATGTCACCGCGCACATGCTGTCGTTCGTCAACCGTCGGCACATGAGCCTGGACAAGCTCGAACCGCGCAGCGCGAGCTGATCGAACTGTACCTGCGGCTCGACCTGCCGAAACACTGGGGCGATGGCAAGACGGTTGCGGCCGACGGGACGCAGTACGATTTCTACGACAACAACCTGCTCGCGGGCTATCACTTTCGCTACCGGAAAATGGGTGCGGTCGCATACCGGCATGTCGCCAACAACTATATCGCGGTGTCCGCCGCTTTATCGTGACACCCATTAGTCGGCCGAAGTCAAGGTACGAGTTTAGCCATCGCCGGATTGCCGTGACGATGGTCATTTTCATCGTCACGGCAATCCGGCGAAATTCCTTCCGTTATCCTGTCTCGGCTGCCTGC
>NZ_VOSW01000073.1 GCF_009690905.1 Paraburkholderia madseniana | reverse complement strand
ACCCTGTGCCACCGCGCCCGATGCGCCGGTCGCGCCACCCGCGGTGCCGTTAGCGCTCGCCTTCAATCGTGCGAGCCACGCCGACGAATCACCGCCATTGGTATGCCACATGCCGAGCGCGATCACCGCGACGACCACCGCTGCAATGCCCCACAGCCACGAGCGGCTCTTTTGCCCGCTGCCGCCGAGCGACAGCGATACGCGACCGCGCGGCAAATCCTTGCCTGACGAGGCCGGCATCGACAGATCCGGCGCGGGCACACCCTTCTCGCGGCGCAAAGCCTGCGTGAACGGCGTGGGATCGGCGCCGAGCATCTTCGCGTAGCTGCGCACCACGCCGAGCGCAAAAGTCGTGTCCGGCAAATGGCTGATGTCGCCCGATTCGAGCGCACGCAGCTTGGTGACGGAGACCTTCAGGCGCGCTGACACGTCTTCGATCGTCCAGCCCTTCAGTTCACGCAATTGGGTCAAGCGCGCGCCAACTGCCGCCAGGGAATCAAAACTCGCCGGGCCCGGCTGCTCAACAGGCTGCACCACCGCCCGGGCGACTGGTGCCGGATGGCCTTCGTTTGTATCTGTGTCCTGCGGCTGCGGCTGCGGGTGCTGCGGCTCACTCATCCCAAATCCTTTCGCGTCGATTCTTTTTCACTCGTGCAACCCGGACGGGCCAAAGCCTCGCGCCCGAATCGCAGACCGTTTATAACAAAATGCGCGGCCTTGTGTGCCGCTTCCGATCGCTTCTGCAAACTTTCTTTTCAATCGCGGATGGCGTGGAGCATTTTCGCGCGCCCGGATCGCTTTCCTCCGAACGCTCGCGCCCCACTATCTCGCGCGATTACACGGCGCGCACCTCGATAATCTTCGCCGCCTTCCCGGTGCGCTCAGCGAGGCGCGTGCGGTCTTTCACCGCACCGGCCAACTGACCGCAGGCAGCGTCGATATCATCGCCGCGTGTCTTACGCACTGTGGTGACGACGCCCGCGTCCATCAACACTTGTGCAAACCGTTTGATCTGTTCCGGCTTCGAGCGGATGAGGCCCGATTCAGGGAACGGATTGAACGGAATCAGGTTGAACTTGCACGGTACGTCGCGTGTAACCGCCAGCAATTCGCGGGCTTGCGCTTCGCTGTCGTTCACGCCGTCGAGCATGCAATATTCGAACGTAATGAAATCGCGCGGCGCGACTTTCAGATAGCGCTGGCAAGCGGCCATCAATTCGCGCAGCGGATACTTCTTGTTCAGCGGTACCAGCATGTCGCGCAGCGGGTCGCTCGGTGCGTGCAGCGATACCGCGAGCGCCACCGGCAGATCGGCGCCAAGCCGGTCCATCATCGGCACGACGCCCGAGGTGGACAGCGTGACGCGGCGGCGCGACAGGCCGTACGCGTTATCGTCCAGCATCAGGCGCATGGCGGGCACCACCGCGTCGTAATTGAGCAGCGGCTCGCCCATACCCATCATCACCACGTTCGTGACGACGCGCTCGCCTTTGCCGTCACCGCCCGTGGCGCGCCCACCGTCCGTGCCGCGCGTCGCGCGCAGCGCGAACTCGGCCATACGCAACTGGCCGATGATTTCGCCGGTGGTGAGATTGCGGGAGAAACCCTGTTTGCCGGTCGAACAGAAACGGCAGTTGACCGCACACCCGGCCTGCGACGACACGCACAGCGTGCCACGCGTTTCTTCGGGAATGTATACGGTTTCAACCGCGTTGCTGTTGCCGACGTCGATCAGCCACTTGCGCGTGCCGTCGGTCGAAATATTGTCGCTGACGATGCCGGGCATCGTGATCGTTGCGCGCCCTTTGAGCTTTTCGCGCAAGGACTTCGCCAGATCGGTCATGCCGTCGAAATCGGCAGCGTTGTACTGGTGGATCCAGCGCTGCAATTGCTTGGCGCGAAACGGCTTCTCGCCCAGGCTGTCGCAGTAGGCGACAAGCCCTTGGGCGTCAAGGTCGAGAAGGTTGACGGTGGGACTGCTCGTCATATCGAATCCTGCCATTTCAGTGCGAGACTACGTTCATGCAACAAGCTGCATGAACGCAATGCCGTTCGCGCCCATTCCTGCTGCTTTACCTTACTACTTTGCCGGGCTGTTCGTGCGGATTCGTGCGACAAATCCAACGGCAGCGCACGAATCGCGCGGATCGCGCCTTACAGGTCAAGCGCGCTCAGACGCGCTCAAACCTGCCCATACCCGCTTAACGCGAGTAGACGTTCACTTGCGGGAAGAAGAACGCGATTTCAATTGCAGCCGTTTCAGCGGCGTCCGAACCATGCACCGCGTTAGCGTCGATACTGTCAGCGAAGTCAGCGCGGATCGTGCCCTTTTCTGCCTTCTTCGGGTCCGTTGCGCCCATCAGGTCGCGGTGCTTCAGGATCGCGTTTTCGCCTTCCAGCGCTTGCACGACCACCGGGCCCGAGATCATGAAATCGACCAGGTCCTTGAAGAACGGGCGTGCAGCGTGCACAGCGTAGAACTTCTCTGCGTCAGCGCGCGACAGGTGGACCATGCGCGAAGCCACGATCTTCAGGCCAGCGTTTTCGAAACGGCTGTAGATCTGACCGATCACGTTCTTGGCCACTGCGTCCGGCTTGATAATCGACAGGGTGCGTTCGATCGCCATAAAAACTCCAAAAAATTAAGAGGTTACAGATTCAAATGAATCCGCTATTGTAGCATGTTCCCGTGTATGATTGCGATTGAACCCTTACAACATTGAAAGACTCCAAGCAGGAGTTTCTGAATACTGGTAGCGTAGGTCGTGTGGACATTTTCCGGGTATTGAAACTCCCTGCCACCGCGCCAATCTTAGGGATGAACACCCTGCGACTGGCGGCAAGCATTCCGGCCGGCGCTGCACTACCTGACGCACCACCTGCTGCGCAACCCGCGGCACAACCATTACGCAACACGCTTCTGAGGTAAGGAGAGACCATGAACGATCATCCGTATAGCTTTGGCCGCAATGGCGCAGTCAGCACGGTCGAAACGCGCAACCGCGTACTACGGAACACCTACTGGCTGCTCGCGCTGTCCATGATTCCGACCGTGCTCGGCGCATGGGTGGGCGTGGCAACCGGCTTCTCGCTGTTCGCCGCCACCAGCCCCGGCATGAGCATGCTGGCGTTCTTCGCGATCGCCTTCGGCTTCATGTTCGCCATCCAGAAAACCAAAGACAGCGCCATCGGCGTGTTCGTGCTGCTCGGCTTCACGTTCTTCATGGGCCTGATGCTGTCGCGCATCCTGAGCTTCGTGCTCGGTTTTTCGAACGGCCCGTCGCTGATCATGCTCGCCTTTGGTGGCACTGGTGTGATCTTCGCCTCCATGGCAACGATCGCCACGGTCAGCAAGCGTGACTTCTCGGGTCTCGGCAAGTGGCTGTTCATGGGCGTCATCGTGCTGCTGCTGGCTTCGGTCGCCAACGTGTTCCTGCACCTGCCGGCATTGATGCTGACGGTGTCGGTGCTGGCCATCGTGATCTTCTCGGCCTACATGCTGTTCGACGTCCAGCGCGTCGTGAATGGCGGTGAAACGAACTACATCACCGCTACCCTCGCGATCTATCTGGATCTGTACAACGTGTTCGTCAACCTGCTCGCGCTGCTCGGCATCTTTGGCGGCAACCGCAACTAAGTCTGACCCAAGGCGCGGCGCCTGAAACGCCGGCCTTGAAGAAAAAGCCCATGGCGAGCGATCGTCATGGGCTTTTTTCATTGCACTGCCGGCATGTCAGCGGTGAATCGCCGGACATGGCGATGTCAGATGCCAGGCAATCAGAGACGGATCACAAGCTCAGCCAGGCGAAGCCTTCATCCTGAGAAGCGACCACCACTTCGGTCGGCGCGGCGCCCAGCACACCCGCCATGGCGGCCTGCGCCAGTTCCGGCGTGTTGTTCTGCTGGCTCAGATGCGCGGCCACCAGATGGCGCAAGCGCGAACGGTCGAGCGAGGCCAGGATTTCAGCCGCGGCTTCGTTGTTCAGATGCCCATGATTACCGCCGATACGCGCCTTCAGCGATTGGGGATACCGGCTACCCGCCAGCATTCGGACATCGTGATTGCATTCGAGCACCAGCGCGTCGCAGCCGCTCAGCACCGCGCTGATGTGCGGCGTGGAAGTGCCGACGTCCGTCAGCACGCCAAGCCGGCTCGCGCCGTTGGAGAGCACGTACTGCAGCGGCTCGCGGGCGTCGTGAGGAACGGTGTAAGGGAGGACGCTGAGGTCGCCGATCGCCACCGCTTCGTCGCCCCACAGCACCTGGAGGTCGACGTCGGCTTCGTCGGCACCCACCGCGCGGGCGGTGCCCCAGCTCATGTACAACGGAATCGACCACTTGCGCGCCAGCGTCAGCGCGCTACCAATGTGGTCGCTGTGTTCATGGGTAATCAGAATGGCGTCGAGACCCTCGACGCTCGCGCCGAGCCGCGTCAGACGTCGCTCGACTTCCTTGGCCGAAAAGCCGCAATCAAGCAGAACGCGCGTGGTGGTCGCGCCGCTTTGCGCTTCCACCAGCAAGGCATTGCCTTCACTGCCGCTGCCGAGACTGGCGAAGCGCACAGCCCGCTTAGTTCAGTTGCGCGTGCAGCAACGTCACGATGCGCTGCGCGTCGGACGAGTTATCCACCTGCCCGTTCGCGTCCAGCACCGCCACCTGCGTCACGGTGTCGCCCTTCGAGCGCACATTGACGAGGAATTCCTGACCCGGCTTCTTCGACGAATTGCCGCTGTAGAACAGCTTGCCGAAGAGCCCTTCCTTCTTCAGCTCCTGCATCGAGTCCGCGTAACGCACGTAGTAGATGCCTTTCGCGCGGTCGCGGTTGTCGACCGTGAAGTTGGTACGGTCAAGCGCGAGACCCACGCGCAGCCATGCCCGGTCGAACGATTCCTGCAGGTCGAGCGTCGATGCGCCCGCGCTCTGGTCGATCGTGGCCGGCGCGGTAGCCGAACGCGCATCGGTCAGGAGCTGCTTCGATTGTGCTTCGGTCAGGCCGAACTTCTGCATCAGCTTGGTCAGGAACAGCGCTTCCAGCGCCGGATCGCGCGGACGCTCTTCCCAGCGCGACGACGTCTTGTCCTGGCCCGTCAGCATTTCTTCCATCGCGCTATGCGTGATCGAGATGTCCGTCGTCTCAGCCGGCCCGCGCGACACGAGCGTGCGGAAGCTGTCACGAGTACCCGACGAGTAAGCGAAGTCGATCACCTTGCCGACCGTGCGACGGAACCAGTCGTCCGGGATATTGGCGCGGTTTTCAGCCCAGTCGGTGGTCATGATGCCCGTGGCCGGCGCATCGGTTTTCAGCGCGAAGCCGTTTTCCTGCCAGAACTCCTGCAACTGAGGCCACAGTTGTTCCGGCGTGCGGCCGTCGACTACCAGCCAGCGACGATCGCCGTCACGCTCGATGTGCATGCCCAGCGGGTCTTGCGCATTCGGCTGGCCTTCGGTGGAATTGCCTGCGGCGGTGACCGCGCGTTGCTGCGCGCCGCCCAGCGCCAGGTTGGCCGGCGGCGCCACGTAGCGCTGATCGGTCGGCGTGGTGCTCAGATCGCCCGGAACGGCGAGCGGCGGTGCGCTGCCCGCGCCCTTGTAGTTGACGCGGTCGGAGGCGAACCAGTCGTTCAGCGTGTCACAGCCGGCGAGCGTTACCAGGGCAAGCGCCAGCGCCGCCATGCGGGTTGCGTGGAGGGAAAGTGCGGAACGTTTCATGAGGTCCTTCGTGATGCTGGAACGCGGTGCCTGGTTCTGTGTGCCGGGAACGTGGGCTGGATCGACGTCGGTTAAGGGAATGCCGGTGGCAGGCTTTCTTGAGCGCTGGGGGTGCGGGTTTGAGCCCGTTTAGCCCAGCAGACCCGCTTCGCGCAGCGCGCCGCGCACCACTTCGTGGTATTGCGCGTCGAGCGGCGTGAGCGGCAGGCGGATTCCGCCCTGCACACGACCCAGTTGCTGCAACGCCCATTTCGCCGGAATCGGATTCGACTCGATGAACAGGTTCTTATGCAGCGACAGGAGTTTCAGATGGATCTCGCGGGCGGTCTTCGCGTCAGCGGCAAGCGCAGCTTTGCACAGATCGCTCATGGCGCGCGGCGCGACGTTCGCGGTGACCGAAATATTACCGTGGCCGCCAAGCAGCATCAGCGCGATCGCCGTGGGATCGTCACCGCTGTAGATGCCGAAATGGGCGGGCGCCGACTTGATCAGGTGCGCGGCGCGATCGATATTGCCGGTCGCTTCCTTCACACCGATGATGCCCGGCACCTGCGCGCAACGCAGAATCGTTTCGTTGCTCATGTCCGCGACCGTACGGCCCGGCACGTTGTACAGGATCACCGGCAGATCGACAGTTTCGGCGATCTTCGCGAAGTGGCGATAGATGCCTTCCTGGGTCGGCTTGTTGTAGTACGGCACGACCTGCAGCGTGGCGTCCGCGCCGACGTCTTTCGCCTGCTGCGTGAGCTCGATGGCTTCGGTGGTGGAATTGCCGCCCGAGCCCGCGATCACCGGAATCCGGCCCGCTGTGTGCTCGACTGCGGTTTTGACCATCAGCACGTGTTCTTCGACCGACAGCGTGGCCGACTCGCCGCTCGTGCCGACTACGACCAGTGCGTTCGTGCCCTCTGCGATATGCCAGTCGATCAGTTTGCGAAACGCCGGCAGATCGAGGCCGCCGTCTTCGAGCATCGGAGTAATGATGGCAGGGATGCTGCCGCGAATCTGAACGCCGCCAGTGCTGCTTTGATTGCCGTTAGTCATGAAACGCCATGAATTTGATCAGGTAAACCGCGATTGTAGCGGATTAGCCAGCCAGCTCGTAACAACGCGGGGGTGCCGCATCTGCACGCTCGGCCGAGCGATCCGCCTCCATAATTGCGCATATCCGCTGGACGTAAGCCGGGCGCGGCTGCGCGAGAAATCCGTCTTGAAATGCGACCACACGGAGGTGGCCGCGCACCACCTCGAGCAGCTCGCCGGGTGCAAGCAAAAACGCCGGGTTAGACGGTTTGCCGACCCTTTCGTTGCCTTGCGCGAAGGTCTCGTAAACCAGTACGCCGCCGGACGCGAGCGAGCGCAATAGCTGCGGAAACAGCGGCCGGTGCAAGTAGTTCGTGACCACGATCGCGGCGAATTTCGCCTCGGCAGGCAAGGGCCATGCGGCACCTTCGATATCGGCCGCGAGCGTGGTAATGCGCGGCTCGTCGCGCATCAGGTCCAGCGCAGCCGCATCGCGGTCGAGCGCGGTCACCGGATGGCCCAGCGATGCAAAGAACCGCGCATGCCGCCCTGCCCCCGACGCCACGTCGAGCACCGCGCCGCCCGGCGCGACCAGATGCGCCCAATGGCGCACCCAGCGCGACGGTTCGCCGTTTCCGTGCGAGGGACCGTCCGACGTGGCAACCGAAGTGCTCATTGCTTCAGTGCCGCGCTCAGTTGTACGACAGGCCCATCGCCTCGCGCACGTCGCGCATCGTTTCCGTGGCGAACTTGCGGGCCTTGTCGCAGCCGTCGGCGACGATCGCGCGCAACAACGACGGATCGTCCATGTACTTCTGCGCGCGCTCGAGCATCGGCTGCTGCTCGCGCAGAATGCCTTCGATCACCGGCTGCTTGCACTCGAGGCAACCGATTCCTGCTGTTCGGCAGCCCTTCTGCACCCACTCGTGGGTGGCTTCGTCCGTGTAGACCTGATGCAGTTGCCACACCGGGCACTTGTCCGGATCACCCGGATCGGTGCGGCGCACGCGTGCCGGATCGGTCGGCATGGTGCGGACCTTCTTCGTGATCGTTTCCGCGTCTTCGCGCAGGCCGATCGTGTTGCCGTACGACTTCGACATTTTTTGGCCGTCCAGACCCGGCATGCGCGACGCTTCGGTCAGCATGGCCTGCGGTTCGACCAGAATGATCTTGCGCGATCCTTCGAGGTAGCCGAACAGACGCTCGCGGTCGCTCATCGACAGGCTCTGCGATTCCTGCAACATCGCCCGCGCCTGCTCGAGTGCTTCGTCGTCGCCTTCCTGCTGATAGGCGTTGCGCAGCTCGTGATAAAGCTTGGCCCGCTTGCCGCCCAGCTTCTTGGCCGCTTCATTCGCCTTCTCTTCGAAGCCCGGTTCGCGGCCGTACAGATAGTTGAAGCGGCGCGCGATTTCACGCGTCATTTCGACGTGCGGCACCTGGTCTTCGCCGACCGGCACGAGCGAGCCGCGGTACAGCAGAATGTCCGCCGCCATCAGCACCGGATAGCCGAGGAAGCCGTAGGTGGACAGGTCCTTGTCCTTCAGCTTTTCCTGCTGCTCCTTGTAGGTCGGCACGCGTTCGAGCCAGCCGAGCGGCGTGCTCATGCCGAGCAGCAGCGCCAGTTCCGCATGTTCGGGCACCTTGCTCTGGATGAAGAGCGTAGCCTGCGCCGGATCGATGCCCGACGCGAGCCAGTCGATCAGCACGTCCCACACGTTCTTTTCGATCACTTCGGGCGTTTCGTAGTGCGTCGTCAGCGCGTGCCAATCGACCACACAGAAGAAACACGGGTATTCGGACTGCAGCCGCACCCAGTTTTTCAGCACGCCGTGATAGTGGCCGAGGTGCAGCGACCCGGTGGGCCGCATGCCGGAGAAGATACGGTCTGGGAACATGGTTATTTAGAAAAGCGAAACAAGTGGAGTCAGAATTGCGGTAATCGCACCGTAGCCGAGCGTCACGAGCGGGCTGAGCCAATAGCGAGTGAGCGTGCCCGTCATGACGAGCGCCATCACGATGAAAAAGCCGTACGGTTCGAGACGCGACAGCGCGATCGATTGCCGCGGCGGCAACAGCGCCATCAGCACGCGGCCGCCGTCGAGCGGGGGCAGCGGAAACAGGTTTAGCACGCCGAGCACGAGATTCACGCCGACGCCGGCTGCCGCCATGCGCGTGAAGAAAGGCTCGTCAACCCCACCCACAGCAAGTGCAACGCCGATCAGGCCCCACACCAGCGCCTGCACGAAATTGCAGCCCGGTCCGGCGGCCGCGACCCACAGGCTGCCCCAACGCGGATTGCGCAGATTGCCGAAGGCGACCGGCACGGGCTTCGCGTAACCGAACATGAACGCGCCGCTGGTGGCGAAGTACAACAGCAAGGGAATCGCGATCGTGCCGAGCGGATCGATGTGCCGCATCGGATTAACGGAAACGCGGCCGAGCACATACGCGGTATTGTCGCCGAGCCAGCGCGCGACGTAGCCATGCGCAGCTTCATGCAGCGTGATTGCGAAAATCACCGGCAACGCGTAAACCGCAATGGTCTGTATCAGGGAAGAATCCATAACTCGCTATTGTAACAACGCGATTGCGTGCGTCTGTCCGCTTTCACTCATGCCGTCTCTTCGAGACCGAAGGGCGCGAGAGAACCGCGCCCTAGCCGCACCAGCACTGGTTCGGCGCCGGTCAGATCGATCACGGTGGACGGCTCGCACACACACGGGCCGCCGTCGATCACCAGGTCCACCTGTTTCTCGAGCCTTTCGCGGATTTCTTCCGGGTCGTTCAGCGGCTGGGTTTCGCCCGGCATGATCAGGGTGGAGCCGAGCAGCGGCTGGCCGAGTTCTTCGAGAATGGCCAGCGTGATCGCGTGCTCCGGCACCCGCAGGCCGATGGTCTTGCGCGACGGGTGCGACAGGCGGCGCGGCACCTCTTTGGTGGCCTGCAGCACAAAGACGTAAGGGCCTGGCGTGACCGATTTGATCAGGCGGTACTGCCGGTTGTCGACCATCGCGAAGTTCGACAGCTCCGAGAGATCGCGCACCAGCAGCGACAACAAAGCCTTCTCGTCGAGTCCCCGAATGCGCCGCAGGCGCTCCACCGCGTCCTTGTCGTCGAGGTGGCAGGCGAGCGCGTAGCTCGAATCCGTCGGCAACGCGACGACGCCGCCGTCGTTGATGATCTGCACAGCCTGTTTGACGAGACGCGGCTGCGGGTTATCCGGATGAAGCCGAAAGTATTGGGACATTTTGACTAACGGTGGCTACGGGTGATGACGGACGAAAAAGCAGACGAACATCGGACGGAAGACCAGGCGGAAGATCGGGCGAAAGCACGTCCCTCGGACGGGGACCGTCGCGCATATCGTGCCGCCGCGGCACGGCGCGCGATCACAGCCAGCGTTCCCAGACGGGCTTGAGATCGGAAGGTAGCGGCGGCAGCGTGCCGAGATCGACACGGCCTTCGCCGGGTGCATGGAAGTCGGAACCGCGCGAGGCTTCGAAGCCGAAGCGGCGCGCGACGTCCGCGTATTCGCGGTACTGATCCGGCGTGTGGCTACCCGTCACGACTTCGATCGCTTTACCGCCGAGGTCGATGAATTCGGCGAAGAAGGCGTCGAATTCGACCGGCGAGTACGCATAGCGCCCCGGGTGCGCGATGATCGCCTCGCCGCCGGCGGCCTGAATCCAGCCAACCGCGTCCGCCAGTTTCGCCCAGCGATGCGACACGTAGCCGGGCTTGCCGTCGCCGAGATAGCGGGTGAACACGTCCTGTGTCGAGCTGGCGTAGCCGTTTTCGACCATGAAGCGCGCGAAGTGCGTGCGCGAAATCATGTCCGGATTCGAGACGTATTTGAGCGCGCCTTGATAGGCGTCGGGGATACCGAGCGTGGCCAACTGCTCGCCAATCGCTTCGGCGCGCGCGGCGCGGCCGTTGCGGGTTCGCGCGAGGCCGTCGATCAGGATCGAGCTGGTCGGATCGACGCCGAGCCCGACGATGTGCACGGTGCGCGACGCCCACGTGACCGAAATCTCCACGCCGTTAAGGTAGCCCATGCCGAGCGCCTCAGCGGCGCTGCGCGCTTCGTGCTGGCCGCCCAGTTCGTCGTGGTCGGTCAACGCCCACAGTGTCACGCCGCCCGCGTGCGCGCGGCGCGCGACATCGGCCGGCGCGAACTGGCCGTCGGAAACGGTGGAGTGGCAATGGAGGTCGGCGTTCATCTTTGTCTTGAGAAGGTTCTGCACTCATTTTACTGCAACGCAGTAAATGGCCGCAGCGCTATCTCGAGATAGTGACCCGCGCGCCGAAACCCTTTTGCAAGGTTCAGGCGCAGAAGCCCTCGATCAGCGCGGCTACCTGCTCGGGCTGATCGTGATGCACCATATGTCCCGCTTCGTCGATGATCTTCTCGCGCCAGTTCGGAAAAGCCTGGAAGCGCGCCTTGAACTCGTCGAGCGGAATCTCGCCGGCAATCTGTGCGAGCGTGGGCGAGTTGGCGGCCTCGACGTGCAGCACTTTCGCGGTGACCTTGCGCCATACGGCCATCACTTCGTCGAGGCGATACAGCGTCGGCCCGCGCAGTTTGTGCGCCGGATCGGCGAGCAGCATGAAGCGCCCTTCTCCGTCCGGCTTGGACCAATGCTGAGCGAGGAACTTCGCGCGCGGCGGAGCGAGGCGCGGGTTGGTCTTGATCAGACGGCCGGCAACATCGCCCAGCGACGCGTAACGCTTCAACTGCGGCGGATCGCGCAACTCATCGAGCCAGTTGCGCAGACGCTTGGGCGCTTGCGCCGAGTGCGACGGCGCGAGCCCGAAGCCTTCCAGATCGACCACGCGCCGAACCCGTTCCGGTCGCACGCCCGCATACAGGCAGGCGATATTCGCGCCCATGCTGTGGCCGACCAGATTGACTTCGCCGGTCGGTGCATAGTGGTCGAGCAACGCGTCCAGGTCGCCGAGGTAATCCTGGATCCAGTAGTTGCCGCCGCCGCGCTCGGCGACCGGCCAGTCCGACAGGCCGAAGCCGCGCATATCGGGCGCAATCACCTGCCAGTCGCCGCCCAACGCGTCGACGACGAACTGGAACGATGCCGCCACGTCCATCCAGCCGTGCAGCATGAAGAGCATCGGCGCATCCGGATTGCCCCAGCGCCGCACGTGCAGACGGATGCCGCGCACGGCGACGAATTCAGACCTGGATGTATTCATGAACGGCGCGCCCGAAAAAAGAATGGTCGTTCGATTATAACGAGATAGCCGGACGATGCGTGGCGTCCGGCTATGGAAAAAGGCTTCAGGTACCCGAGGCCTGAGTGGCCGGCGGGGCCGGCTGCTCGACGTCGAGGCCAGCCAGGGCAACCAGCGCGGCCAGTTCGGCCTCGTCGAAACCGGCGTCGCGACGCGCTTCGAAATTGAACGGACCGCGTAATTTCGGTGCGTGATACTGGTCGGCAAGGCGCGTGTAGGTGGCGTGCGGATCGAGGGCGCCCGCGTCGCACAAATGGCGGAACCAGTGGTTGCCGATCAGCACATGACCGATTTCGTCGCGCAGGATCACGTCGAGAATCGCTGCGGACGCCTGGTCGCCCGCCTGCTGCAGGCGGGCGCGGATCGGCGGCGAGGCGTCGAGGCCGCGTGCTTCGAGGGTGCGCGGCACCAGTGCCATGCGCGCCAGCACGTCGGCACGGGTGCGCTCGCACATGTCCCAGAGGCCGTCGTGTGCGGGAAAATCGCCGTAGACATGGCCGAATTCCGCAAGCCGGGCGACCAGCAGCGAGAAGTGATGGGCCTCTTCGGCGGCGACTTTGAGCCAGTCGGTGTAGAACGCGGCGGGCATGCCGGCAAAGCGCCAGACGGCGTCGAGCGCGAGGTTGATGGCGTTGAATTCGATGTGCGCCAGCGCGTGCAGTAAGACAGCCCGCCCTTCGGGCGATTGCATGCTGCGGCGCTTCAGTTTGCGCGGATCGACCAGTTCGGGACGGGCGGGACGGCCCGGCAGGTCGGTCGGCTCGGCGAGTTCGAGGTCTGCGGAGCATGCGTAGCTGCCTTCGAACACCGCAGCGTATAACGCGCGTGCCGCGGCTGCCTTGGTTGCCGGGTCGACTTCGCGCAATGCGGCCAGCGCCGCGGTGCGCGCGCAGTTCGCACGATTCGGGCAATGCTCAGGATTCGTCGACATCGGCAGAGCGGGCGGAACAGACGGAGCAGCGGAAATCATGGCAACCAGATTGGCAAAGAGAACAGCAACAGGCAGGACGGGAGGCGCGACGGTTGCCGAAGCTGGGCGCCGGACGGCTTACGGCACCGTCGAGCGGCCCAAGCACACAACCGTTTACAATACTCGATTCGACCATCTCGCGCGCCTATGGCGCGGGGCCGGCAGGACAACCCGGTTCACCAGGGCTTTTTCGGGCGCTTCTTTGGCGTTTGGCTTTAGCGCCCTCAATTAGCTGCCCCATTTCGTAACCGGTTTCGCAGCCCCGGCCCGCCCGCACAGCGTGTAGCGACCGATCAAGAGGAGACAGCGTGACAATTTACAAGCTTGGCGAAGCAGCCCCGACCATCCATGAAAGCGTGTTCGTCGCGGATTCGGCGAACATTATCGGCAATGTGACGCTCGAGGAAAATTCGAGCGTCTGGTTCGGCGCGACGCTTCGCGGCGACAACGAGCCAATCACCCTTGGCGCCGGCAGCAACGTCCAGGAAAACGCGGTGCTGCACACCGACCCGGGCTTCCCGCTGACGATCGAGCCGAATGTGACGATCGGCCACCAGGTCATGCTGCACGGCTGCACGATCAAGGAAGGCTCTTTGATCGGAATTCAGGCCGTGGTCTTGAATGGAGCGGTAATCGGCCGCAACTGTCTGGTCGGAGCGGGCGCCATCGTCACCGAAGGCAAAGTGTTTCCCGACAATTCGCTGATTCTCGGCGCGCCCGCCAAAGTGGTGCGCGAACTGACCGAGACGGATATCGCCAATATGCAGCGCGGCGCGGCAAGTTATGCCGAGCGCCGCGAATATTTCAAGGCGCAGCTCGTGCGTATCGGCTAGTCAGCCGGGCGCGCGGCGCGCACGGCGCAGCATCAGGCTGCGTCATTCGACCGAGGAAAAGTTGTGAGCGACCAGTTGCAAAAATTCATGTTCAGCGCGGCGCCGGTGCGCGGCGAGATCGTTTCGCTGCGCAATACGTGGCAGGAAGTGCTGACGCGCCGGGACTATCCGGCGCCCGTGCGGACGATTCTGGGCGAAATGATGGCCGCGTGCGCGCTGCTTTCGGCGAACCTCAAGTTCGACGGCACGCTCGTCATGCAGATTTTCGGCGACGGACCGGCCAAGATGCTGGTGGTGCAGTGCAGCTCCGACCTGTCGATGCGCGCCACCGCCAAGCTCTCCGGCGAAGCGGGCAATACGATCGACGACACCACCTCGATGATCGAACTGGTCAACGCGAGCGGCCATGGCCGTTGCGTGATTACGCTCGACCCGCGCGACAAGCAACCCGGCCAGCAACCGTATCAAAGTATCGTGCCGCTCTCGGGGGTGGACGGCCCGCTCAAGTCGATGTCCGAAGTGCTCGAGCACTACATGCATCACTCGGAGCAGCTCGACACACGCCTGTGGCTCGCGGCGAACACCGAGCGCGCAGTCGGCATGCTGCTGCAAAAGCTGCCGGGCGACGGCGGCATCGTCCCGCATCCGGGCGATCTGGATGCGGACACGTGGGAGCGCGTCTGCACGCTCGGCGGCACGATGTCGCAAGACGAGCTGCTGAAAGAAGAACCGGCGACGATTTTCCGCCGTCTGTTCTGGCAGGAAAATGTGCAGCATTTCGAACCGGCAACAACGCGCTTCGAATGCAGCTGTTCGCGCGAAAAAGTCGGCGCGATGCTGAAGATGCTGGGCCGCGAAGAAGTGGACGGCGTGATCGAAGAACGCGGTCACGTCGAGATTCATTGCGAATTCTGTAATCAACGGTACGAATTCGATCCGGTCGATGTAACGCAACTTTTTGTCGCGAATGCGCTCTCACAAGGCGTGACGCCGGCGGCCGACCAGCGGCACTGAAGCGGCCGGGCGGCAGCGCATTGCAGCTGCGTTACAGCAGTAAAATGACGCGTCGCCTGCTGCTTTTCTGGGGCTTGGGCGGCGCGTTATCGTCGATCGTTGTGTTGGATCTCGGGCGGTGCGCGTTGCGCATGTTTTGCTTAGGCATCCGACCGATGGAGATCAAAAAATGAACATTCCTATTTCGCTAAAGCATTGCATGCGCTCGTTCGCCGTGCTGACGGTCATCGCCGGTAGCGTCGCGCTTACGGGTTGCGTGATGGACCCGCCGGGGCCCTCGCCGATTTATAGCCGCCTGCCGGCCGACCAGTCGGGCGTGGCCAACACCGCCCGGCCGCTCACCCCTGAAGAACGCGAGCGCTATGATGCGATCGACCGTCAGGTGCTGTCCGATCAGAATCAGGCCATTGCCGCCGAGAACGCGGCTCAGGCGTACTCACGTTATTACTCGCCGCCTGTCAGCGTCTACGGCAGCTATTACGGCGGGGGTTGGGGGCACGGCTGGGGTACGGGTGTCGGCGTAGGCTACTCGCCGTATTGGGGCTGGTAAGCCGAAACGGGCACGCCCCAAGGAGAGGCTCAACGATACGGCGATTGAGAGGGATGCCGTTCCTATTGCAGCGCCGATAAAAAAGCCGCCCCACGGGCGGCTTTTTTGTCTTGCTACGCGCTTTTGCGTTCGCTTTTCCGTTCGTTTCTGCGTTCAGTTTCGCGTCGGCCTGCGAGTCCAACCAGCCCGAATAAACTCAGTGTGCCGGCTTCTTCTCTGTCGCCACCTTGCCGCCATGCTTGCGATCCGGCTTCGCACGCGACTCCGGATTCGGCACCATATGCAGCGGCGCCGCCGACACCACACCACGCGTAGACGTGGTAACCGAAGGTGTGTTCGCAGCCGGCAACGGCGCGTTCGGCGCAACGAACTGCACGAACACTTCGCTGTCCTTCACCATGCCCATTTCGTAACGCGCCCGCTCTTCCACCGCGGCCGTACCGCTCTGCAAATCCTGGACCTCGCCCTGGATACGCTCGTTGCGCAGCTTCGAGTCGGTGTTCTTCTGCAGTTGCTGCGCCAGTTGCTGCTGCAACTCGTGCACGCGCAACCAGCCGCCGTGCCCCCACCAGAGCGGGTACTGGATGAGCGCCAGCAGAACGATCAGGACAGCAGTGACAAGCCGCATGAAGTAAGCACAATAAATACACGCCGCCCTGCGCTATACGCAGGGCGGCGGGGTCAATCAGAAACGAAAGGTAACCGGTTCATCGGTCGGCGCTAGCGAACAATCCATTTAGCGCAGATTGTAGAACGCCGACTTGCCCGGGTAGCTGGCGATATCACCGAGGTCTTCTTCGATGCGCAGCAACTGGTTGTACTTCGAGATGCGGTCCGAACGCGACAGCGAACCCGTCTTGATCTGACCGGCATTCAGGCCGACTGCGATGTCCGCAATCGTCGAATCTTCGGTTTCACCCGAGCGGTGCGAGATCACGGCCGTGTAGCCGGCGCGCTTCGCCATTTCGATAGCCGCGAAGGTTTCCGTCAGCGTACCGATCTGGTTGATCTTGATCAGGATAGAGTTGGCGATGCCCTTCTCGATGCCTTCCTTCAGGATGCGCGTGTTGGTGACGAACAGGTCGTCGCCCACCAGTTGCACCTTCTTGCCGAGCTTGTCGGTCAGGATCTTCCAGCCGGCCCAATCGCTTTCGTGCATGCCGTCTTCGATCGAAACGATCGGGAACTTGTCGGCCAGGTTAGCGAGGTAGTCAGCAAATTCCGTCGACGACAGTTGCAGGCCTTCGCCAGCCAACTGGTACTTGCCGTCGTGGTAGAACTCGCTCGCTGCGCAGTCGAGCGCGAGCAGCACGTCGTCACCGGCGCGGTAGCCAGCCTTTTCGATGGCTTGCAGGATGGTCGACAGGCATTCGTCGTTGCTGCCGAAATTCGGCGCGAAACCGCCTTCGTCGCCCACGGCCGTGCTCATGCCGCGGTCGCTCAGGATCTTCTTCAGCGCGTGGAATACTTCAGCGCCGCAGCGCAGTGCTTCGCGGAACGTCGGCTGGCTGACCGGTACGATCATGAATTCCTGGATGTCCAGGCTGTTGTTCGCGTGCGCGCCGCCGTTGACGATGTTCATCATCGGCACCGGCAGTTGCATCGCGCCTGAGCCACCGAAGTAGCGGTACAGCGGCAGGCCGGCTTCTTCAGCAGCGGCCTTCGCGACAGCCATCGACACAGCCAGCATCGCGTTCGCGCCGAGGCGCGACTTGTTGTCCGTGCCGTCGAGTTCCAGCAGGGTCTTGTCGAGGAAGGCCTGCTCGGAAGCGTCGAGGCCCATGATCGCTTCGGAGATTTCGGTGTTGATGTGCTCGACAGCCTTCAGCACGCCCTTGCCGCCGTAACGGCCGGCTTCGCCGTCGCGCAACTCGATCGCTTCGCGCGAGCCCGTCGATGCACCCGACGGCACCGCAGCGCGGCCCATCGTGCCCGACTCGAGCAGCACGTCGCATTCGACGGTGGGGTTGCCTCGCGAATCGAGAATCTCTCGACCGATGATATCTACGATAGCACTCATGGTTTCCTCAAGAAATGACGTTGAATTCTTTACTGTGAAACTGCACCGGGCGCTGTCGATCCAGAGTTAGTGCTTTAGCACTTACTCTGGTCCCATGCAGAGCACTGGTCTCCCCAGCACACTACGCACCCCGATGCTTTCGACGACCATTGCGTGCATTCGCCGCGTGCCGACTGAGCCGACCGGGCCAATTATGCGCACCAATCGTGACACCCCGCGAACGCCTGAATCAGTTGAAATCGCTTTCGAGGAACGGCGCGCGCTTGACGGCCTGATCGAGCGTAACCAGCGTTTCGAGCAGATCGGCCATGCGATGCAACGGCACCGCGTTCGGGCCGTCCGACTTGGCTTCCGAAGGCTTCGGATGGGTTTCCATGAAGAGACCCGCCACGCCCGTCGCCACGGCGGCACGCGCCAGCACCGGCACGAATTCGCGCTGACCGCCCGAGCTCGTGCCCTGCCCGCCCGGCACCTGCACCGAGTGGGTGGCGTCGAACACGACCGGCGCGTTGGTTTCGCGCATGATCGCAAGCGATCGCATGTCCGACACGAGGTTGTTATAGCCGAACGACACGCCGCGTTCGCAAGCCATGAAGCGGTCTTCCGAGAGACCGGCTTCACGCGCCGCATCACGCGCCTTGTCGATCACGTTCTTCATGTCGTGCGGTGCGAGAAATTGGCCTTTCTTGATGTTGACCGGTTTGCCCGAACGCGCGCAAGCGTGGATGAAGTCCGTTTGACGGCACAGGAAAGCAGGCGTTTGCAGGACGTCGACCACCGACGCAACCTGCTCGATCTCGTGCTCGGCGTGCACGTCGGTCAGCACCGGCAAACCGAGCTGACGCTTCACTTCCGACAGAATGCGCAAACCTTCGTCCATGCCCAGACCGCGGAACGACTTGCCGCTGCTGCGGTTGGCCTTGTCGTACGACGATTTGTAGATGAACGGAATGTTCAGCTTTGCGCAGATTTCCTTCAGCCGGCCCGCCGTGTCGATCGTCATCTGTTCGGATTCGACGACACAGGTGCCCGCGATCAGGAAAAACGGCTTGTCGAGCCCGATTTCGAAATCGCCCAGTTTCATGCTTTCTCCCCAACTTCCGCCGCCACGCGCGGCTGCTGATGCGCGAGCGCCGCTTCGACGAACGACTTGAACAGCGGATGGCCGTCACGCGGCGTGGACGTGAATTCCGGGTGGAACTGCACGCCGACGAACCACGGGTGCATGCTGCGCGGCAATTCCATCATTTCCGGCAGATCTTCACTCGGGGTACGGGCGCTGATGATAAGGCCACCGGCTTCGAGCTGGGGCACGAAGCGGTTATTGACTTCATAACGGTGACGATGGCGTTCGTTCACATCCTTGCCATAGATCTCTTCGGCCATCGTGCCGGGTTTGATCGGACAACGTTGCGAACCGAGGCGCATCGTGCCGCCCAGATCCGATTCTTCGGTGCGCTTCTCGACCTTGCCTTCACGGTCGTACCACTCGGTGATCAGTGCGACCACGCGGTTCTCGGTGTCCTGATCGAACTCGGTGCTGTTCGCATCTTTCAGGCCGACCACGTCGCGGGCGAATTCGATCACGGCCAGTTGCATGCCGAGGCAGATGCCGAGATACGGCACCTTCGCTTCGCGTGCATAGCGGATCGCGGCCATCTTGCCTTCGGTGCCGCGACGGCCGAAGCCACCCGGCACGAGCACCGCATCCAGATGCTTGAGGCTCTCGACGCCTTGCGTCTCGATCTCTTCCGAATCGATGTACTCGATGTTGACCTTGGTCGACGTATGCATCGACGCATGGCGCAACGCTTCGATCAGCGATTTGTACGATTCGGTCAGATCGACATACTTGCCGACCATGCCGATCGTGACTTCGTGCTTCGGGTTCTCGAGCTTTTCGACGAGGTCGGACCACATCGTCAGATCGGCCGGCTTCGGCGTGAGCTTGAGCTCTTCGCAGATGATCGCGTCCAGACCCTGGTCGTGCAGCATCTGCGGAATCTTGTAGATGCTGTCGGCGTCCCACACGGAAATCACCGCGTCTTCCGGCACGTTTGAGAACATCGAGATCTTCGCGCGCTCGTCGTCCGGAATGCGGCGGTCGGCACGGCACAGCAGCACGTGCGGCGAGATGCCGATTTCACGCAGCTTCTGCACGCTATGCTGCGTAGGCTTGGTTTTCAGCTCGCCTGCAGTGGCGACCCAGGGCACCAGTGTGAGGTGCACGAAGCACGCGCTGTTGCGGCCCATGCGCAGGCTCATCTGACGTGCGGCCTCGAGGAACGGCAGCGATTCGATGTCGCCCACAGTGCCGCCCACTTCGACGATGGCGACGTCCGGCTCACCGCACGTCGCGGAAGCCGCGCCGCGTTCGATGAACGCCTGGATTTCGTTCGTGATATGCGGAATGACCTGCACCGTCTTGCCAAGATAGTCCCCGCGGCGTTCCTTGCGGATCACCGATTCGTAAATCTGGCCTGTGGTGAAGTTGTTGGCCTTGCGCATCTTCGTGCTGATGAAGCGCTCATAGTGGCCAAGGTCGAGGTCAGTCTCCGCTCCATCTTCCGTCACGAACACTTCGCCGTGTTGAAACGGGCTCATCGTGCCGGGGTCGACGTTGATGTAGGGATCGAGCTTGAGGAGGGTGACTTTAAGACCGCGCGATTCGAGGATCGCGGCGAGGGAAGCGGCGGCAATACCCTTGCCGAGGGAAGATACTACGCCGCCGGTGACGAAAACATATTTGGTCATCGCTGGATGCTCGCGGGAAAAACGGATTATACCGTAAAGCAGGGTCTCAACCCAGCAAAATCCGAGCGACATCTATACGTGCCGATGCTACGGCGGCAGCGATTGCCGCGCGCCGATCATGCACCGTTTATTTGCCCCGGCAAGGCGTGCAGTCAGGCGCGCCGCTCCAGTTCGCGCAGCATCCGCTGCACCGCGCGCGCGGTTTCGAGCGGTTTTTCCATCGGATACAGATGGCTGCCTTCAATCCATTCCACATGACCGCCGGTCGCACGGCGAGTGGCGTCCAGACCCGCCTGGCGCACCTCCTTTGAACGCGTGCCGGCGATGAATCCCACCGGCACCGGGGCGCCGCGCGCGAGGCGGGGGCCGAGCGTATGCGGCAAGGTCTTGTAGATCTGATACTCGGTGCGCCGGTCGAAAGCGAGCGAACGGCCGCCGTCGAGCGAGCTCTGCGGGATGCCGAAGTCGATGTAGTCGGACAGCATGCGCTCGTCCCAGCGCGCAAACGCCGGCTTTGAGTGGAAATGCCGCCATGCATCGTCGCGGCTCGCCCACTGCGTGCGACGCGTACGGGTGGCCGCCGCGGGCGACAGGCGCTCGTCGAGTCCGGTCCATTGCGACACGCGCAGCATGCTGCTGCGCCAGCCCGCGATTACCGGCGAATCGAGCATCACCACACCCCTCACCCACTGTGGCTTTTTCAGCGCGGCCATCAGCGACAGATAGCCGCCAAGCGAATGGCCGACCAGCCACACCGGCTGCTCGTACGACCGGCCGACGTCGTCGAGCAGTTGCTCGACCAGATGCGGCCAATCCTGCGTGACGGGATATCGCGCGTCGTGACCGATGCGCTCGATCGAGCGCAGTTCATAGTCGTCGGCGAGTTCGGCGAAGATCGTCCGGTAGGTCGACGCCGGAAAACCGTTCGCGTGCGAGAAGTGGATGATGTTTTTCAACTGCGGCGATCTCCGTTCTGTTTTGGCGCGCCGGATTGGCTGCTGGCTTTTCGTGCAGGCTCCAGACCCCGCGGCGCGTTTGTTCTATCTGTACGGCAGGCAATCCATCAGCGATCCATCCAGTAGCGGCGCTGCGTGTCGCGATAGCGTTCGAGCGTCAGTGCGGCGCCGTTCAGGCCTCGGCCGCCTCTTGGGTTGCTTCCCGGGCTGACACCCGCACTGGCTCCCGCGGTTTCCTCGGGTCCGATGCCCGGGTTGAGACCCGAGTCGAAATCCGGGCTGACATCAACGCGCACCGCGCCGTCCGCATCGCTGCGTCCAAGCTCGATGTGCCGTGCCTTGTAACGCTCGAACACACCCGCGTTCGGATGATGAAATCGGTTGCGATAGCCTACCTGAAATAGCGCGACGAGCGGGTCGATAGAGTCGAGGAACGGCTCGGTCGACGACGTCTTACTCCCATGATGCGGCACGACCAGCACCTGGGCGCGCAACGCGTCGCGATCGCGCGCGAGCAGGATGCGTTCGACCGGCGCTTCGATGTCGGCCGTCAGCAAGGCCGTCATGCGCAATGGCGTCGGTTTAACATTTCCGGCCGACGCGCTCTCCGCAGCAGGCATCGTGCTCACCCGCAACACGCAGCAATGCGCATTCGGCTTACCCTGCAGCGGCCCGGCATCCGGCCAGAGCATTGCGAACTCGACACCGTCCCACTGCCAGCGCTGCCCCGCCGCACAGGGCAACGTATCAGTGCCGCGTTGCCTTGCGTTCGACCACAACGGATTCGCCGGCGCCAACGCCGCCACCATTTGGCGCACCTCGATCGCGTCCAGTACAGCCGGCGCGCCGCCCGAATGGTCGGAGTCGGCGTGGCTGATGAGCAGCGTATCGAGCACCGCGACGCCATGCACCTGCAAAAACGGCACGACAACCCGTTCTCCCGCATGCGTCGATTCCGGCCCCGGCCCGGCGTCGAACAGCAGCGCATGGTGCGCCGTTTCGACCAGCACCGAGGTGCCTTGACCGACGTCGAGCGCCGTCAGACGGAAGCTGCCATGCGGCGGGCCGGGCGGTGCAGGCAGCAGCAGCGGTAGCCAGGTGAGCGGTGCGGCCCAGCGCAGCGGCCAGCCCCGCGGCGCCAGACACCAGAGAACGCCAACCGCCGCCGCGGCGAGCGCCCATGCGTCCGGCTGCGGCAATCGCCAGAGCGTCCATGCCGGGCCGGACAGCATCTGCAGGCCTGCGGCGAGCAGATCGAGCAAGGTGTGCGCGGCGCGAAAGGCGTAGGCATCGAATGGCTCGGGCAACGCGACGCCCGCCAATACCGCCGGCGTCACCAGCAGACTCACCCACGGAATCGCGAAGGCATTCGCGAGCGGGCCGATCAGCGGAATCTGCGCGAACCAGTAGACGGTGAGCGGTGCAAGCGCGACCGTCACCGCGAACTGCACATGCGCCGCGCTGCGCAGGCGCTCACCGAAAGCGCGAACGCGACGACACAGACCGGACCAAAGGCGCGAGAGCCTTGTCGGCGTCACGGCCCCTTCCCCCTCTTCGTCACGGCGCTGCTCATGATCCTGCACACGGGGCCGTCCCGACATCGCGAACAAAATTGCCGCCACCGCGCAGAACGACAGCCAGAATCCCGCCGACACCACCGCCCACGGATCGATCAGCAGCACCAACCCCAACGCCCACGCCAACACCACCGATCGCGCGACGTTGCGCCCGCTGATAAACGCGAGCGCCACCACGCCAGCCATCCACAATGCTCGCTGGGCCGGCACATTGAAACCGGCCAACGCCGCATGCAGCCCGGCGAACAACGCGCCGCCCGTCACCGCGACGACCTGCGCGGGCACCAGCAACGGCCAGTTGCGGCCGATGAACCCCGAGCGCCGCCACACCGCACCGGCGAGCCACGCCGCAAGGCCCGCGACAAAACCAATATGCAAGCCAGAAATCGCCACGAGATGACTTGTGCCCGTGCTGCGCATCAGCAGCCAGTCGGCCACGCTGACTTCGTCCTGTGCGCCGATGGCGAGCGCCACCACGATCCCACGATGTGGCGCGTCGGCGAGTACTGTGCCGATGCGCGCCCGCAGCGCGGCGCGCCAGCGATCGACCGTCACGCCTACGCCACGCGCGTTGCCCGGCAAACGCACGGCGTGAGCCGGTGCGCTCACATAGCCGGTGGCGCGTACATTGCGCGCCAGCAAGCTGGCTTCGGCATCGCGCACGCCGAAGTTCGCATTGCCATGCGGGCGTTTGAGCCGCACGGTCAGACGCCAGCGAGCGCCCGGTTCGAGCGACGGCGCAGGCGCATCTTCGGCAATCCACGAAAGTTGAATCACGCGAGGAAAAGCGGCGATCGGCACATCAACCGACTCGACTTCGAAGAGGAAACGCGCGCCCTTCTCATCGCGTGACGGCAGACCCTTGATACTGCCGACGACATCGATATCGCGCCCTTCCCAGGCGCTCGGCAAGCTCACCGCGAGCCGGGTCTCAGCGCGCCAGGCGGCATAGCCGAAGCCCACACATAAAGCCGCAATCCACACCGCGCCCCAGCCGACGCCCGAACGAAAGCGTGCGCTGAACAAGACGCGTCTCACGCGCGAATTTGCAACCGCCGCACGCGTGTCCGCAATCACAGAAGCACCGCAGCGCAATCCGCCCGAAGGACCGCTGCACACTTCGCTCGAGGAGTCGCAGCACACCCCGCCCGGCGAGTTGCTGCACACCCTGTCGGGACAATAGCCGCACACTCCCTCCGAAGAACCGCCGCCCCCTTTGCCAGCAGAGCCGCGGCGCAATCCCCACGCCGCTATAAGTATCGCAACGCTCGCCAACAGCACCAGCGCGCACCATCCACCCCCATCCGGCAACACCGCCTGCCGCTGCAGCCAGATCACGCCCAACGCAAACCCGCACCACCATGCCCGCATCCGCCCTCCGCCCCTTCCGCCCAGCCATCGCCGGACGGCGCAACGCACGGCGAGCAGACGTCAGCAAGCCCGCCAGGCATGTGTTCCGCCCGGCGCGAATCACTCAAACCATCGCGTTCAATTATGCAGAGGAAAGTGCGAGCCGCGGCAGCGCGGCGAGCGCGTTAGCCGTTGTGCCTAGGGCGGCTTCGTCGGCGGTCATGCCGCGCAGTTGCGCGAGACCCGCGCCGATGGCCGGAATCTGATCCGGCGAGTTGCGCTGTTTGTACATCCAGGAAGGGGCGATGTCCGGCGCGTCAGTCTCGACGACCAGTGCGTCGAACGGCAATTGCTCAGCAAGACGGCGGATTTGCCGCGCCCGCTCGAAGGTCAGATTGCCGCCGAAACCGAGATGCATGCCCTGGTCGATATACGCCTGAGCCTGCTGAAAACTACCGTTGAAAGCGTGCGCAATGCCGCGATGAATCTGATGCCGCCGCAGCCCTTTGATCACCTGATCCTGCGATTTGCGCACGTGGCAAATCACCGGCAGATCGAATTCGCGCGCCAGTTGAAGTTGACCGTTGTAGAAGAACTGCTGGCGCGCATCGTCGAGACCTTCGACAAAATAATCGAGACCGATCTCGCCGATGCCGACGAACAGCGGATCGTCGAGACTCGCCTCGATTTCCATGCGGAGCAGTTCGAGATCGCGCTCCTCAGCACCCGGCGTGAAGAGCGGATGGATGCCCAACGCATACGCGCCGCCGTCGATGCGGTGCGCGAGTTCACGCACCGTCGTGAAGTTCTCGCGGCCGATCGCGGGAATCACGATACGCCCTACGCCTGCTCGACGCGCCGCATCGGCGACTTCAGCGCGGTCGGCGTTGAATTCGGACGCATCGAGATGGCAGTGCGTATCGATCCACATGGCGCGCCTCGCTAGTGACAGAGGTGGCGGAGCATCGCTCACGTTCCGCGCGGTGCTTAAACCGGCACCGGCGGCTCTTCGTGCAACACGCCGTCGCGCAATCGCATGATCCGGTCGCAACGTCCGGCCAGTTCCGGATCGTGCGTGACAATCACGAAGCTCGTGTCGAGCGTTTGCGACAGTTCGAGCATCAGGTTGAACACCGTGTCGGCGGTGCCGCCGTCCAGATTGCCGGTGGGTTCATCAGCGAGTACGCAGGCGGGCTTCGTCACCAACGCCCGCGCAATCGCGACACGTTGACGCTCGCCGCCCGACAGTTCACCCGGACGATGCTTCGCCCGATGCCCCATGCCGACGCGCTCCAGCACCGCGAGCGCTTCGCGCCGCGCGGCCTCGGTCGTCATGCGGCGAATCCGCAGCGGCATGGCGACGTTGTCGAGCGCGGTGAATTCCGGCAGCAGATGGTGAAACTGATACACGAAACCGAGCGCGCGATTGCGCAGGTCGTTGCGCTCGCGCTCGGAGAGCTTCGTAAAAGGCTTGCCCATCACCGAAACATGACCGGCACTCGGATCGTCGAGGCCGCCGAGCACATGCAGCAGCGTGCTCTTACCGGAACCCGACGCGCCGACAATCGCCAGCTTTTCGCCGCGCCGGACATTCAGTTGCGCGTTGTTGAGGACCTGCACATTGAGGCCGCCCTGCACGAACGACTTCGAAATGCCGGTCGCTTCGAGCACATAGGGATGCAGCGCGGTGTCTTCAGGGGCCATGGATACGCTAGTGGAACGGTCATTCATAGCGCAGTGCCTCCGCAGGACGGACTTTCGCACCACGCCAGCTCGGATAGAGGGTCGCCAGCGCCGACATCGCAAACGCGATGATGCCGATCCGCGCCACGTCGGCGGGAATCAGTTCAGACGGCAGTTCGCTGATGAAATACACCGACGGCGGCAGGAACTGCACGCCGAGCAGATGCTCGATCATCGGCACGAGCCACGGAATACTCCACGCGATCAGACAGCCGAGCGCGACCCCGGTCGCCGTGCCGATAAAGCCGATCGTCACGCCCTGCACCACGAAAATCTTCATGATCGAGCCGGGCTGCGCCCCGAGCGTGCGCAGAATCGCGATGTCAGCCTGCTTGTTGGTCACCGTCATCACCAGCGACGACACCAGATTGAACGCCGCGACCGCGATGATCAGCGTGAGGATGATGAACATCATGCGTTTTTCGATCTGCACCGCCGAGAACCAGGTCTTGTTCTGCTGGGTCCAGTCGCGAATATACAAATCGCCGGACAGGCTGCGCGCCAGTTGATGCGCGACCTCCGGCGCCCGCTGCATGTCGGTCAGGCGCAGCCGCACGCCGGTCGGCGCGGATAGCCGGAACAGCGCCTGTGCGTCCTTGATGTTGATCAGCGCGAGCGTGCTGTCGTACTCGTAATGCCCCGACTCGAAGATGCCCACCACGGTGAACTGTTTCAGCCGAGGCAGCATGCCGGCGGGCGTGATGGTGCCTTCGGGCGCGACCAGCGTGATCTTGTCGTTGACCGTCACGCCGAGATTGGTGGCGAGGTCCGCGCCCAGCACGATGCCGAAGTCGCCCGGCACGAGGTCGGTCAGCTTGCCGCCCTTCATTTCCTTGCCGATGTCGGATACTTCGGGTTCGAGTGTCGGTTCGACGCCGCGCAGCGCCACGCCGCTCACCGCGTCCTGACGCGTGAGCAGCGCCTGTGCTTCGACATACGGCGCGGCGCCGATCACTTCCTTGTTCTGGCGCGCTTCCTGGGCGGTCAATTGCCAGTTGGGCATCGAACCAGTCGGCGAAAAGATTTCGACGTGCGCCAGCACCGACAGCATCCGGTCCCGCACCTCTTTCTGGAAACCGTTCATCACGGACAACACGACGATCAGCGCCGCGACGCCGAGCGCGATGCCCGACATCGACACGAGCGCGATGAAGGAAATGAAGCCGTTACCGGTCGTGCGTTTGCCGGCGCGGGTGTAGCGCCAGCCAATCTGCCATTCGTAGGGAAATTTCAAGCGAATCCTTTTCTGCGTTCTTCGTCTGCTCGCGGGCCTTGTGCCGCGCATGGCGGCGGCAGCTTGCGGCTGTCGCCCCTGTCATGCGGCCCGAGCGTCGTGATCATTGGTGTCGCGGCAACCCGGATGGTTCCGGTATGACGTTCCGGTGCGCTCCTGTGCGCCAGGTCCTCCCCCGCCACCGAAGCCATCGCCCCGTCCCTGCCGCCACTACCGTCAATCAAGCGCGAAGTTTGCCATACAATGCCGCGAACCCACGCAAAGGCCTTGCACGCTGGGCTCACGGCAGACGCAGCGGCCTCACGGCGCAACGCTGCCCGCTCGCCGTCTTGCGCAGACACTCGCCCTAACTCAGGTTGTAGCGGCGGCGCAGATCGTTGATGATCCCGGCCGCCTCGCTGGCTGCAACGTCGCGCACTTCCGCATCCTTACGGTCGCGATGCAGATGGGTGATATCCCAGTTGCAGCCGTCCTCGTCCTCGACGGTCTCGTGGAAACCGGTCGGGATCCAGCCGGCCGTGGCCGGATTGGCGTCGAGCGCCTGCACGACCAATGCAAGCAGTTCCTGCTCGGTTTTCAGTTCACGCGACATGTCGGTCTCCCTCGTCATGGGCGCGGTGCCGCCGCGCGCGGCTGCTGCCATCGGCAAGGCTCGGATGGGGTGCCCGAATCCGCCGATATGGTCTGAATACTCGCACTCTTTGCCCTACAATGCGCAGCATCATGCACGCCAACCGTCTTCATCTTCTCCTGCCCTTCGCGCTGCCCGCCGCAGCGGACGCCTCCACCGCCCTGCACGACATCCAGAGTCCGGCTCTCGACCGGCTGATCGCCCGCGCGACGCTGGTCGAACGGGTGATCGGTGAAGATTTTCAGCGCACGCTGCCGCACGAGCGCTGGGTGGCGCGCCAGTTCGGCGCGCTGCCGAGCGGCGCGGCGGCCGCGGACGAAGCGCCGCTTGCCCCGTACATGCTGCGCGCCGACGGTGGCGAGCCCGGCACTGCGACGTGGGCCTGCGTACAACCGGTGCACGTGCGCATCGCGCACGACCATCTGGTGCTGATCGATCCGGCCTCGCTCGAACTGTCCGACGACGAAGCCAGCGTGCTGCTGGCGGTCGCCCGGCCGTTGATCGAGGAACTCGGTGTGCGCATCGAAGCGCCGAAGCCCGCGCGCTGGTACTTGTCGGGCGACGGCTTCGGCACGCTGGCAGGGGCGTCGCCGTTGCGCGCGAGCGGCCGCAACATCGAAATCTGGCTGCCGCACGAAGCGCATTCCGGCGACCGTTCACGCGCCTGGATGAAGCTGCAGAACGAAGTCCAGATGGCGTGGTTCGAGCATCCCGTCAATGAAGCGCGCGAGGCGCGCGGCCTGCCGGCTGTCAACTCGATCTGGTTTCACGCGCAAGGCGCGGCGCAGCCGGTCAGGAGCCCGTTCGCGCGGGTGTTTTCCGACGCGGCGGCCACGCGTGGCCTCGCCATGACGTCTGGCGTCCAGACCGCGGCGCCGCCGGCGTCGTTTGCGGCGTTCCAGGCCGCTACTGCGGCGAACGGCGCGTCAGGCAACGCGTCGGTTGGCGCGTCCGCCGAGACACATGCCGACGGCGCCACGCTGGTCGAACTCGATCCTTTCTCCGCGCCCTACATCGAGCAGGACTGGGCGCGCTGGAACGACGCTTTCGCCGCATTGCAAGCCGACTGGTTCGAACCCGCATTGCAAGCGCTGCAATCCGGCCATTTGAACGAACTCGCCCTGACGCTGTGCGGCGACACCGGTTCGGTGACGCTCACGGTCACGCGCGGCGATCTGCGCAAATTCTGGCGACGGCGCGTGTTCGCGTCGCTGTTTATCGAATGACCTATCGAATGATCCACGGCCTTTCCGAATGACTCGAATCGTTACGCGCGCCTCGTCCCCCGTCGACGCCGAAGTCCTCCCCCGCCACGGCCTGCATCCGGTGCTCGCGCGCCTGTACGCCGCGCGCGGCGTGTGCATGCCCGATGAAATCGAAACCGGTCTCGCGCGGCTCGTGCCGCCCGCCGGGCTCAAAGACTGCGAAGGCGCCGCCGTGCTGCTCGCGGACGCGATCCAGAACAAACGCCGCATGCTGGTGGTCGCCGACTACGACTGCGACGGCGCCACCGCCTGCGCGGTCGCGGTACGCGGCCTGCGCATGTTCGGTGGTCAGATCGAATATCTGGTGCCGAACCGCTTCGAATACGGCTATGGCCTCACGCCTGAGATCGTCGCACTGGCCGCCCGCAGCGCGTCGGGCAAGCCGGAACTGCTGATTACGGTCGATAACGGCATCGCCAGCGTCGATGGTGTGGAAGCGGCGAACGCGCTCGGCATCGACGTGCTGGTCACCGATCACCACCTTCCCGGCGACGAACTGCCGGCGGCCCGCGCGATCGTCAATCCGAACCAGCCGGGCTGCACGTTCCCGAGCAAGTGCATCGCGGGCGTCGGCGTGATGTTTTATGTGCTGCTGGCATTGCGCGCGGAATTGCGCCGCCGCGGCGCCTTCAACGACGATTTCCCCGAGCCGCGGCTGGACGGCCTGCTCGATCTGGTCGCGCTCGGGACGGTGGCCGACGTGGTCAAGCTCGACGGCAATAACCGCGTGCTGGTCGCGCAAGGACTGCAGCGGATCCGCAAAGGCAAGATGCAGCCGGGCATCGCCGCCCTCTTTCGCGCGGCCGCGCGCGACGCCCGCAGTGCATCGGGCTTCGACCTCGGTTTCGCGCTCGGGCCGCGCCTGAACGCGGCCGGCCGCCTGTCGGACATGTCGCTCGGGATCGAGTGCCTGACCACCGACGACATCGGCCGCGCATGGGATCTCGCGCAGCAGCTCGACACGATGAACCGCGAGCGCCGCGAAATCGAAGCCGGCATGCAGCAGCAGGCGCTCGAGGACCTCTCGGCGATCAATCCTGAGGGCGCGACCACCATCACGCTGTTCAATCCGAGTTGGCACCAGGGCGTGATCGGCATCGTCGCCGGACGGTTGAAGGAGAAATTCCACCGGCCGTCGTTCACGTTCGCGCTTGCCGACGACAGCGGCCAGCTCGTCAAAGGCTCGGGCCGTTCGATCTCGGGTTTCCATCTGCGTGACGCGCTCGATCTGATCTCGAAGCGCGAGCCGGGCCTGATCGTCAAATTCGGCGGCCACGCGATGGCAGCGGGTCTGACGATGGCCGCCGCCGACGTGCCGCGCTTCACCGCCGCGTTCGAGGCAGTGGGCCGCGAATGGCTCTCCGAAGAGGCGCTTTCGCGCACGGTCGAAACCGACGGCGAACTCGAAGACGCCTATTTCACGCCGCAATTCGTCGAAATGCTCGACGCCGCCGTATGGGGCCAAGGCTTCCCGGCGCCAGTGTTTTCCGGCGAGTTCGACATCGCCTCGCAGGCGCTGGTGAAAGACAAGCATCTGAAACTGCAGTTGGTGCGCGGCCGCCAGCGTTTCAACGCGATCTGGTTCAACCATACGGACACGCTGCCCGCGCGCACCACCGTCGCCTACCGGCTCGCCAGCGACACGTGGAATGGCGTATCGCGGGTGCAATTGATCGTCGAGCACGCGGCGAGCTGAAGCGCGCACGGGCCGTCGCCGCCTCGGGTCCACGCCGCGAAATTTGCGCGCAATGCTTGCGCCGGCTACCCATGGCCGCGTGTACCGCAGCTTGCCCGGCATCGCTCGAAAGCACCGAAAATCACCGCAAAATCAACCCCAAACCCGCGCCGGATCGCTCACAAGCCTCCGGCGCGGGGCGCCGATCGGCTATAATTTCACCTTTTTACGAAGCTATAAAAGATCGACATGGAAGCGGAACGTCTCAACGCGATCGAAGCCTCTCTGGCGGACCTGCGCACGCGCGCAGACTCGCTACGGGGGTATCTTTGACTACGACGACAAAGCACTGCGTCTAATCGAAGTCAACCGGGAACTCGAAGACCCGGACGTCTGGAACGACTCGAAGCACGCGCAGGCCCTCGGCCGGGAAAAGAAACTGCTCGACGACGTCGTCGGCAAGCTTACGTCGCTCGACAACGACCTGCGCGACGCGCAGGACCTGTTCGAAATGGCCCGCGAAGAAGACGACGAGGAAACCCTCATCTCGTGCGAAACGGATGCCCAAGGGCTCGAGCAGCGCGTCGCCGACATGGAATTCCGCCGGATGTTCGCGAATCCGGCCGACCCGAACAACGCCTTCCTCGACATTCAAGCCGGCGCCGGCGGTACCGAAGCGTGCGACTGGGCGTCCATGCTGCTGCGCCAGTACCTGCGCTACTGCGAGCGCAAGGGCTTCAAGACCGAAGTGCTGGAACAGACCGAAGGCGACGTCGCGGGCATCAAGAACGCCACGATCAAGATCGAAGGCGAATACGCCTATGGCTTTTTGCGCACCGAAACCGGCGTGCACCGCCTCGTGCGCAAGTCGCCGTTCGATTCGTCGGGTGGCCGCCATACATCGTTCTCGTCGGTGTTCGTGTATCCGGAAATCGACGATTCGATCGAAGTCGACATCAATCCGGCCGATCTGCGCATCGACACGTACCGCGCGTCCGGTGCGGGCGGTCAGCACATCAACAAGACCGATTCGGCCGTGCGGATTACGCACATGCCGTCGGGCATCGTCGTGCAGTGCCAGAACGATCGTTCACAGCACCGCAACCGCGCCGAAGCCATGGCCATGCTGAAATCGCGCCTGTACGAAGCGGAAATCCGCAAGCGTCAGGCCGAGCAGGACAAGCTCGAAGCCGGCAAGACCGATGTGGGCTGGGGTCACCAGATCCGCTCGTACGTGCTGGACAACAGCCGTATCAAGGATCTGCGTACCAACGTCGAAATCAGCAATACCAAGAGCGTGCTCGACGGCGACCTCGATCCGTTCATCAGCGCCAGCCTGAAACAGGGCGTCTAAGCGCAACCGGCGCGGCATGCCTGACATCGTCGCGCCGTATCTTTGCACCTTTGTTATAGCGCCTGAGGTTTTTACTGACTGGCCACCCGCATGCGGACCATCCTGGTGCGGGCCACCGAATACCAAACCATCATGACCGAACCGACCCAGCCGAATGCGGCCCAGCCTAATGTCACGCCCGAGGTAGACGACAACAAGATCATGGCCGAACGCCGCGAAAAGCTGCGCGAACTGCGTGAGCAAGGCGTCGCCTATCCGAACGATTTCCGCCCCACGCATCACGCCGAAGATCTGCAATCGAAATACGCCGAAACCGACAAGGAAGCGCTCGAAGTCAATCCGCTCGAAGTCGCGATCGCCGGCCGCATGATGCTCAAGCGCGTGATGGGCAAGGCGAGCTTTGCAACCGTGCGCGACGGTTCGGGTCAGATCCAGTTCTTCATTACGCCCGCCGACGTCGGTCAGGAAACGTACGACGCCTTCAAGAAGTGGGACATGGGTGACATCGTCGCGGCACGCGGCGTGCTGTTCCGCACCAACAAGGGCGAACTCTCGGTGCGTTGCACCGAACTACGTTTGCTGTCGAAGTCGCTGCGTCCGCTGCCGGACAAGTTCCATGGTCTCGCCGACCAGGAAATGAAGTACCGCCAGCGCTACGTCGACCTGATCGTCACGCCGGAAACGCGCAAGACCTTCGTCGCGCGCACCAAGGCAATTTCGTCGATCCGCAAGTTCATGTCGGACGCCGACTTCATGGAAGTCGAAACGCCGATGCTGCACCCGATTCCAGGCGGCGCGGCGGCCAAGCCGTTCAAAACGCACCACAACGCGCTCGATATGCAAATGTTCCTGCGCATCGCGCCGGAACTGTATCTGAAGCGCCTCGTGGTCGGCGGCTTCGAGCGTGTGTTCGAGATCAACCGTAACTTCCGCAATGAGGGCGTGTCGGTCCGCCACAATCCGGAATTCACGATGATCGAGTTCTACGCGGCGTACACCGATTACAAGTGGATCATGGACTTCACCGAGCAGCTGATCCGCCAGGCGGCGGTCGATGCGCTCGGTAGCGCGACGATCAGCTACCAGGGTCGTGAACTGGATCTGGCCAAGCCTTTCCATCGTTTGACGATCAGCCAGGCGATCCAGAAGTACGCGCCGCAGTACACGGACGCACAACTCGGCGACGACGCATTCCTGCGCACGGAACTGAAGAAGTTCGGCGTGGATGCGTCGCAGCCGCAGTTCCTGAACGCCGGCGTCGGCGCCTTGCAACTGGCGCTGTTCGAAGAGACCGCTGAAGCGCAATTGTGGGAGCCGACTTTCATCATCGACTACCCGATCGAAGTGTCGCCGTTGGCGCGCGCGTCGGACAAGTTCAACGGCATCACCGAGCGTTTCGAGCTGTTCATCACGGGCCGTGAAATCGCCAACGGTTTCTCGGAGCTGAACGATCCGGAAGACCAGGCCGCCCGCTTCAAGAAGCAGGTTGACCAGAAAGACGCCGGCGACGAAGAAGCGATGTTCTACGACGCCGACTACATCCGCGCGCTGGAGTACGGCATGCCGCCGGCCGGCGGTTGCGGCATCGGCATCGACCGTCTGGTCATGATGCTGACCGACAGCCCGAGCATTCGCGACGTAATTCTGTTCCCGCATCTGCGCCGCGAAGACTGATCGTTGCGTGGTTTGCAAAAGAAAAACGCCTGGCTCGATGTTGGGCGTTTTTTCTTTCGGTGCGTGAAAAACACCGCCTGCTGTAATCTGACGGTTTGTAACCATCGGTAAAAGGCGCATATTCGCCGCCGGGCCGCGGTTTTCTTAAGTTGCTGTGGACCCGCAAGAAATCAGGCACCCCGCCGCGCTGCGCGCGCTTTGACGCGAAAGCGCCGCGATGATTGCCCGAAAATGGTTACAAATTGAAACCCTTCCGGGATCGAATTGCCCGACACTCAGTCTCAATAACAGTCGACTCTGCTCCAGACGGAGGCCAATATGGACAATCCAGATACCAAACCCACGCAACAACGTCGTCTTCATCCGCTCGTCGCTACTGCCGCGGGCGCAGTAATCATCGCCAGCCTCGCCGCGACAGCGGCCGTCACGGGCCTGTTCCCGAGCGCGTCGAGCAGCGGCGCGCAAACCGATCAGACCCAGGCTGCGCAAGTGGCCACCCAACCGGGCGTGGTCGATTCAGCGGCGCCGGCAAACCCGGCCGCTCAACAGGCAGCCGCGCAGGCCGAAGCGCAACAGCAGGCAGCGCAGCAACAGGCGCCTCAACGCGCCCCGGCGCCAACGCAGCAACAACAGTACGCTCAGCAGCAACAGGCGCAACCGGCACCTCAGTACGCCCAGCAGCAACAGGCCCGACCGGCACCGCAGTACGCCCAGCAACAGCCGTCGCAACCTGCCTACTGCTCGACCTGCGGCACAGTCGAAGGCATCTCGGCGGTACGTCAGGAAGGCCATGGCACGGGTATCGGTGCGGTCGGCGGCGCAGTGGCCGGTGGCGTAGTCGGCAACCAGTTCGGCAGCGGCAACGGCCGCACCGCGATGACGGTGCTGGGCGCCCTCGGTGGCGGCCTGGCCGGTAACTCGGTTGAAAAGCACATTCGCAGCACGACGTCCTATTCCGTGCGGGTGCGGATGGAAAACGGCAAGACGCGCTACTTCACGTATCACGAAGCGCCGCCGTTCCAGCAAGGCCAGCGCGTGCGGGTCGAAAACGGCACGCTCGTAGCAAGCTGACCGCTGACAGCCTGAAGATTCTCCAGGCGTTAAAAAAGGCGATTCCAATGGAATCGCCTTTTTCTTTGCCGCAGCCGGAGCGGAATCAATCTCGCCCCGCCGCCAGCGAACAACCGGGCATACTGCTCGCTCAGTAATCCGCGTCTTCAATCCATGCAGCCTGAATCGCTTCGAGGATCTTTTCGTTCGACCGGTTAGGATCGTCGTCGAAACCTTCCAGCTCGGTGACCCAACGGTGCAAATCGGTGAAGCGCACCTGTTGCGGATCGATGTCCTGGTGCTTGTCAGTCAGGGCCATCGCGATGTCTTGCGTATCGGTCCACTTCATGGCTGCATCCTCCAGTTAGTGATTTTCCTTCGCGTGATTGATCGAGTAGCGCGGGATCTCGACAACCAGATCCTGCTCGGCCGGCACCATCGCCTGGCACGACAGACGCGAGGCCGGTTCGAGCCCCCACGCCTTGTCCAGCAGATCGTCCTCGTCTTCCTCGGACGGCGTCAAGGCGGCGAAACCCTCACGCACGATCACGTGACAAGTCGTGCACGCGCAAGACTTCTCGCACGCGTGTTCGATTTCGATGCCGTGTTCGAGCAGGCTGTCGCAGATGCTCTTGCCGGGCACGGCATCGATCACCGCGCCTTCCGGGCACAGTTCGACGTGGGGCAGCACAACGATTTGAGGCATACATTTTCCGTTTGGGTCTGTGGCACGGCGGCCGCAAACAGGCTCCGTACCATTTTACTGGCGCTGCGCGGACTTTTTAAGTCCGCGCAGCGCGATTCATTGCCGGCTGGCGCGCATCGCGCAGCCACGCCGCAAGACGCTCAGATCTCGTCGAGCTTGCGGCCGGCCAGCGCACGGCGAATGCCTTTGTTCATGCGGCGGGCGGCAAATTCGTCGGTGCCTTCGGCGAGCGCTTTGGTCGCGGCTTCGATCGCGTCGGCGTCGTCGCTTGCCGCGATGTTGCGCAAGGCGGTGAGCAGCGTGTCGAGTTCGGCGCGTTCGCTGTCGTCGAGCAATTCGGCGTCGGCGGCGAGCGCCGCGTCGGTGGCTTCGACGAGACGGCGCGCTTCGACTTGCGCTTCACGCAGCGCACGCGCGCGCATGTCGACTTCGGCGGTCGAAAAGCTCTCTTCGAGCATTCTGGCGATGTCGTCGTCGGCGAGACCGTAGGACGGTTTGACCACCACCGACGCTTCCACGCCCGAGCCCTGTTCACGTGCGAACACGGACAGCAGGCCGTCCGCGTCGACCTGATACGTGACGCGAATCCGCGCCGCACCGGCGGCCATCGGCGGAATGCCGCGCAGCTCGAACCGCGCGAGCGAACGGCAATCGTTGACGAGCTCGCGCTCGCCTTGCACGACGTGGATCGCCATGGCCGTCTGGCCGTCCTTGAAGGTCGTGAAATCCTGCGCGCGGGCGACCGGAATCGTCGAATTGCGCGGGATGATCTTCTCGGTCAAACCACCCATCGTTTCAACGCCCAGCGACAGCGGAATCACGTCGAGCAGCAGCCAGTCGTCGCCGTCGGCGCCACGGTTGCCCGCGAGCAGATCGGCCTGGATCGCCGCACCGAGCGCGACGACCTGATCCGGGTCGAGGTTGATCAAAGGCGGCTGGCCGAAGAACGACTCGACCGCACGGCGGATCACCGGCATGCGCGTCGCGCCGCCGACCAGCACCACGCCTTCAATGTCCTTGGTCGCAACCTTGGCGTCGCGCAGCGCTTTCTTCGTGGGCCCAAGCGTCCGTTGAACCAGCGCCTGAGTGATGGCCTCGAAAGTGGCCTCGTCGACCGTCAGATCGATCTGAGTGCCGTTCGAGAGCGTTGCCTGTACCTTCGCATTCGGCGCGCCGGACAACGCCTCCTTGGACACGCGTACGCTGTCGAGCAGCAGGCGGACGTCTTCCGGTGCGAGTGTTTGCGGCGCGATGCCCGCCTGCTCCAGCACGTGGCGATACAGGGCATGGTCGAAATCGTCGCCGCCGAGCGCGGAATCGCCGCCCGCCGCGAGCACTTCGAACACACCCTTGGTGAGCTTCAGAATCGACAGATCGAAGGTGCCGCCACCGAGGTCGTAGACCGCGTAGAGACCTTCGGAACCGTTATCGAGGCCGTAGGCGATCGCGGCCGCAGTCGGCTCGTTCAGGAGACGCAGCACGTTCAGGCCGGCCAGACGCGCGGCGTCTTTGGTCGCCTGGCGCTGCGCTTCGTCGAAATACGCAGGCACGGTAATGACTGCGCCGACCAGTTCGTCGCCGAGCGTGTCTTCGGCACGCTGGCGCAGCGTCGCAAGAATTTCCGCCGACACTTCGACTGGGCTCTTCACGCCGTCGACGGTACGGATCTGCACCATGCCGGGCGCGTCGATGAAATCGTACGGCGCGTTTTCGGCGCCTTCCACTTCCGCCTTGCCGCGGCCCATGAAGCGCTTGACCGACACGATCGTGTTGCGCGGATCGATCGCGGCTTCAGCCTTGGCCGTGCGGCCGATACGGCGGCCGCCCTTTTCCAGGTAACGGACAACCGACGGCAGCAGCGCATAGCCGTCTTCGTCGGGCAGCACGTCAGGCACGCCGCTGCGCACGGCGGCGACAAGGGAATTGGTGGTGCCGAGATCGATACCGACCGCCAGACGCCGCTGATGGGGCGCCGGCGCCATGCCGGGTTCGGAGATTTGCAGTAAGGCCATCTGGATCTTCTCGGGGCCGCTGGGCCCCGTCCTGAATTTTCGCGTTGCTGGATGTAATGCTACGGCTGCTATCGCTACCTGTTCATGCACGGCGCCGACTCGCGCCGCTACGCCGGACCGCTAGTTCTCGAGCCGCTCGATCTGCGTGCCGATTTCCGACGCCACCCGCTCGATGAACATCAACTGCCGCACCGCCTCGCCCGCCGCCTGATTCGCGCCGCTGTCGAGCAGCGCGCCGAGCTTGTCGAAACGCATCCGCTCTTCGTCGCGCAGTTCAGCGAGCAAGGCGTCGAGCGCGTCGACGTTCTTCGCCGCGGCCGCGTCTTCAATGCCTTCGCGCCACTCCATCTGCTGCATCAGGAACGCCGGCTCCATCGCCGTATTGTTCTGCGCGCCGACGTCGATGCCGCGCAGATGTAACAGATAGGTCGCGCGCTTCAACGGATCGCGCAGCGTCTGATAGGCCTCGTTCGTACGCGTCGCCCATTGCATCGCGATGCGCTTTTGCGCGTCGCCGGCCGCCGCAAAGCGGTCCGGATGCACTTGCGCCTGCACGGTGCGGTAGGCGTGATCGAGTGCCGCTGCGTCGAGCGCGAATTGCGCCGGCAGATCGAACAGGTCGAAGTGGCTGTCGTTCAGCGAGGCCATCGGATAAAAGGAGTCCGTTCAGGAAAGCGCACCGGAGTGCAGGCTAAAAACGCGGATCGAAAGCGCCGTGGAGACTCACCGGCGGATTTAGCGGCGCATTCAGCGACTAAATCAGCCGAAAAGTGCCAACCCGGACGCGCGGATCAAACTAAAAAGGCGGCACGCGCCGCCTTTGATCCGCTGCACGCGGAGTGAGCCGATTTACACGCGGAACGATTCGCCGCAACCGCACTCGTCCTTCACGTTCGGGTTGTTGAACTTGAAGCCTTCGTTCAACCCTTCGCGTGCAAAGTCGAGTTCGGTGCCGTCGATATAGGCGAGGCTCTTCGGGTCGACAATGATCTTCACGCCGTTGCAATCGAACACTTCGTCTTCGGGCGCGAGTTCATCCACGTACTCGAGCTTGTAGGCCAAACCCGAGCAACCCGTGGTGCGCACGCCCACGCGCAGCCCGACCCCCTTGCCGCGGCGAGTCAGATACTTCTGGACGTGCTGTGCTGCCTTTTCGGTCAACGTAATTGCCATAGCGTTTCTCATTGCGCCGCGCGCGTTCGTCACTCCTGTGCCTACTGACGCGCTGCTACCCTGCCTGCTTCAAATATCGCTCATGCCGGACGGTGTTTCTTGCCCGCACCGCCCGCTTCGACTCACCCAAATGAGCACTCAACCGCGCGCTCGACTGCCGCTTACGCGTGTTGCTTGTCGCCTTCGACGACTGCTTCACCATGGCGTTGCTTGTAGTCGGCGACCGCTGCCTTGATCGCGTCTTCCGCGAGGATCGAGCAGTGGATCTTCACCGGCGGCAGCGCCAATTCTTCGGCGATCTGCGTGTTCTTGATCGACATGGCCTGGTCAAGCGTCTTGCCCTTCACCCATTCGGTAACGAGCGAACTCGACGCAATCGCCGAACCGCAGCCGTACGTCTTGAACTTCGCGTCTTCGATGATGCCGTCCGCGCCCACGCGGATCTGCAGCTTCATCACGTCGCCGCAAGCCGGCGCGCCGACCATGCCCGTACCGACCGCATCGTCGTCTTTCTCGAAGGAACCGACGTTGCGCGGATTTTCGTAGTGGTCCAGAACCTTTGCGCTGTAAGACATGATTACACTCCTTGTTTCGTTTCAACCTGCATTCGTTGCGTTTTCGACGATAAGCGCGACGCTAAGCGTTGGCGCGTCAGTGCGCAGCCCACTTGATCGTCGAAATATCGATCCCGTCCTGGTGCATTTCCCACAGCGGCGACAGATCGCGCAGCTTCGAAATTTTGGTCTTCAACAGGTTGATCACGTAATCGACATCCTGCTCCGTCGTAAAACGGCCGACGGTAAAACGGATCGAGCTATGCGCCAGTTCGTCGTTACGACCCAGTGCGCGCAGCACGTACGACGGTTCCAGCGAAGCCGACGTACACGCCGAACCCGACGACACCGCCACGTCCTTCACTGCCATGATCAGCGACTCGCCTTCGACGAAGTTGAAGCTGATGTTCAGGTTGTGCGGCACACGCTGTTCCATGTCGCCGTTCACGTAGGTTTCTTCCATGTCCTGCAGGCCGCGCAGCAGACGGTCGCGCAGCATGCGAATGCGCTCGTTTTCCGTTGCCATTTCTTCGCGTGCGATGCGGAATGCTTCGCCCATGCCGACGATCTGATGCGTGGCCAGCGTGCCCGAACGCATGCCGCGCTCGTGACCGCCGCCGTGCATCTGCGCTTCGATACGGATACGCGGCTTGCGGCGCACGTACAGCGCGCCGATGCCCTTCGGACCATACGTCTTGTGTGCCGAGAACGACATCAGGTCGACCTTCAGCTTCTGCAGGTCGATCTCCACCTTGCCGGTAGCCTGCGCGGCGTCAACGTGGAAAATGATGCCCTTTTCACGGGTGATCTCACCGATCGCCTCGATGTCCTGGATCACGCCGATCTCGTTGTTCACCGACATGACCGAGACCAGAATCGTATCCGGGCGCAGCGCGGCCTTGAACTTCTCGAGGTCGATCAGACCGTCGTCCTTCACATCCAGATACGTGACTTCGAAGCCTTCGCGTTCGAGTTCACGGCAGGTGTCGAGCACAGCCTTGTGCTCGGTCTTCACCGTGATGACGTGCTTGCCCTTACTCTTGTAGAAGTGCGCCGCACCCTTGATCGCGAGGTTGTCCGACTCCGTTGCGCCCGAGGTCCAGATGATTTCGCGCGGATCGGCATTCACCAGCGCGGCGACGTTCTCGCGCGCCTCTTCGACCGCACGCTCCGCGTCCCAGCCATACGAGTGGCTACGCGATGCGGGGTTGCCGAACTGCTCGCGCAAGTACGGAATCATTTTGTCCACCACGCGCGGATCGACCGGGGTCGTCGCGCTGTAGTCCATGTAAATGGGCAGGTGGAGAGTGTCGTTGTTCATCAATTGCTCCGGGGACGTCATTGCTCTGGCTTCTGGTTTCCTGATCAGGCTGCGGTGCGTTCAGATTGCCGCGCCTAGGAACCGGCCATGTTGAAAACAGAATTCGGCCCTTTCGGCACGACGCGGGCGGGTTCGACCGCCGGCGCCTCGTTGCGCCGGTCGCGCAACACCGCCGGCGCAGCACCTTCGCGCGAACGCTGCTGATCGACCAGATCTTTCAGGGACACCGAGTCGAGGTACTCGACCATTTTCTGGTTCAGCGTGGACCACAATTCGTGCGTCATGCAGTGGCCGTCGTGCTGTTTGGTGCCCTCGCACGAGCCCTTGCCGCCGCATTGGGTGGCGTCGAGCGGTTCGTCGACCGCGATGATGATGTCGGCGACGGTCACGTCTTCAGCGCGGCGGGCCAGATTGTAGCCGCCTCCCGGTCCGCGCACGGACTCGACGATTTCGTGACGACGCAGCTTGCCAAATAGCTGCTCGAGATAAGACAGGGAGATATGTTGGCGCTGGCTGATACCCGCAAGCGTCACCGGGCCCTGCTCCTGGCGCAGTGCCAGGTCAATCATCGCCGTGACGGCGAAACGGCCTTTCGTGGTGAGTCTCATATGGTGTGGGAACCGCAATTCTCGACAAGTTTGGTCAAGTATAAATACATGACTGAATTAGTCAAGTATCCCTACCGTGATTTGGGTCATTTGCTTAATTGCTGGATAAGCCGGCCCAAACCTCGCCGATGACCCGCCGGTCTTACGTAATCAATTGGGGACGCAGCGCTGCGATCAGTCCGCGGCAGGCTGCTTCACATTGATCCAGTACCTGTTCGAACCCTTCGGCGCCGCCGAAATAGGGGTCGACGACTTCGCGGGCACCGCCCCAGCGCCCGTCCGCCTCAGGCACGAATTCCATCAGCAGACGGATTTTGTCACGCTGCTCCGCCGGACAAATCTGGCGCAGCGCGGCGACGTTTTTGTCGTCCATTGCGATCAGCAGATCGAAACGCTCGAAGTCGGCTGCCGCGACCTGGCGTCCGCGCAAGGCGGCCAACTCGTAACCCCGCTGTTCGGCCGCATGCTGCGCGCGGTCGTCAGGCGGTTGGCCGATGTGCCAGTCGCCCGTGCCGGCGGAATCGATCAGAATGCGCTCCGCCAGCATCGCCTCGTCGACCAGACGGCGCATCACGCCTTCCGCGGTCGGGGAACGGCAGATGTTCCCAAGGCAGACAAAGCAGACGGACACGGTTTTCATCAGAGGCTTTCGGACGCTCAACGCCCGCGGATCGGCAGTTAGGAAACGGTGGCGCGATTATACAAAGGTCGACCAGATCGCGCCGGAGGCTACGCGCGCTTAAGACGCTTAAGATGCTTCGGCCACAGGCATTGCCGTCACGGCGTGCATGGGTTTGGCCGGCAACGTCGTCGTGTTGTCGACCATGCCATACGAGACGGCGCGCGCCAGTTCCGCGGTCAGTTGATCAGCAGCGAGCGGGGCCTGCGAGGAGCGCGAAGCCGCGTCGCCACAAATGTGCAGATAGGCTGCCGCAGCAAGCGGCACGACGATGGCGAGGGGCCAGTACACCGATATTGTCTTTTTCATGATGTGGTTTCTTCCGATTAGGGGCTTATGAGTTCGTGACCCACTATGCCCAGTCCAAATGCTATAGGAATTTACAATCGGGAAAAACGGGCTGGCGCGAGATACAGCGTTGCGCTGGATGGAACAGTCCATTAACTGGTCTGCCTCTGCCGCGCACGACGCTGACCTGCGTCATGGCATGAAAAAGAAATCCTTACAAACACATACAAAGCCGGCGCGACGGTTAGCGATAATAGCTGTCTTACAGACATGAAATCTTCGCACTGGTCCTTCCAATGAAACGTATTGCTCCCCTCGTCGGCTTCACGGTCGTTGCTGCATTGCTTGGCGGCTGCGCGGTCTATCCGGACGGCACTCCAATGGTCGGCAACGGCTATGGCGGCGGTTATAGCGGCTATGACGGTTACGACGGCTATGCCACCGGCGTGCCGGTTGTGCCGCAAACCAACGTCTACATGGGTTACGGCAATGACTGGGGTCCGGGTTACTACAACGGGCCGGGCCGCTATTACGGGCCGGGGCCCGGCTATCGCGGCTACCCAGGCTATCCGGACCGGGGACGGCCGAATAACGGCAACGATGGAAACAACGGTAACCGGGGAGACAACGGTGGCTGGCATGGTCAGCCGAACGGCGGCGGGCAACATGGGGGACCGCCGCCTCAAGGTGCGGTTGGCGGGCCGAGAGGGCCGAGTGGATCTAACGCGCCACGACCAGGAGCAGGCAGCCCGCCGCCCCCTCCGCCACAGCAGGCAGGCAACAGCGGTGGACGCGGCAATGGTGGCAATGCGCAGGCCAGAAGCAATAACGGCCGCCAGCCAGGGATGACGGATCATTGATCCGGCAGGGAATGGCGTGAACGTAGGCGCAGTCTCGCGTTACGCCTCCCGCATCAGCCGCGCAAACCACAACGACTGTGCCGCTCGCTCAACCAATATGGCTGCGTTGCGCGGCGTACAACTCCCTGAACGTGCGGCCGACCGGTGCCGGCATATCGCGCGTATTGGTCCAGCCCGCTCCACCTAGTGGCAACCTGGCAATCGAACGATTTCGCCCGCCCATTCTTTCCAGCACGCGAACCGCCAGCTTGGTGAAGAGCGCATAAGCATCCGGGTGCAACGCGAGGAAACCCCACACTGCGAGCCCTGCCCGCTCGCGCCACGGCCTCAGATGCCGCTCGACCTGCTTCTCGCGGAGCTTGCGCAGCAGATCGGATAACGGAATGCCGACCGGACACACGCTGTTGCACTCGCCGCACAACGTCGCCGCCTGAGGCAGGTCCAGCGCCTTGTCGATCCCGACGTAGCTCGGCGTCAGCACCGATCCCATCGGCCCCGGATAAACCCACCCGTAGGCATGACCGCCCACCTTCTGATACACCGGGCAGTGATTCATGCAAGCGCCGCAACGGATACAGCGCAGCATCTCCTGAAAGTCGCCGCCGATCAGCCCCGTGCGCCCGCCGTCGACCAGCACCACGTACATATGCTCGGGACCGTCCTGATCGCCCGCGCCGCGCGGCCCGGTCAGCACCGAAAAATAGTTGGACGTCGCCTGACCGGTTGCCGAGCGCGGCAGCAGACGCATTGCCGTCGCGAGATCTTCCAGCGTGGGCAACACCTTTTCGATGCCGGTCACCGCCACATGCACGCGTGGCATCACGGTGCACATGCCCTCGTTGCCCTCGTTCGTGACCAGCACGACCGAACCCGTCTCCGCCACTACGAAGTTGCCGCCGGTCACACCCATGTCCGCCGTCATGAAGTGCGGACGCAGCATCTCGCGCGCTTCGCGGGTCATGTCGGTGATCTCGGTCAGACGCGGCCGGCCATGCGTCTTCGCGAACAGGTCGGCAATCTCGTCCTTATCCTTATGGACGACCGGCGCGATGATGTGGCTGGGCGGCTCGTTGTCGTTGATCTGGAGAATGTATTCGCCCAGATCGGTCTCGATCGATTGCACGCCCATCTGCCCCAGCACCTCGTTCAGACGCATTTCCTCGGTGACCATCGACTTGGTCTTGATCACCTTCTTCACCTCGTGCCGGCGCGCAATATCGCCGACGAGACGCGCGGCCTCCTGCGTCGTCTCGGCGAACAGGACCGTGACGCCGCGCCGGGTCGCCTCACGTTCGAAGGTTTCGAGCCAGACGTCGAGATTTTCCAGCGCGCGATTGCGGCGCTCCTTCAGCGCGGCGCGGGTGGCGGGAAAATCGATCGCGGTCATGGCCGCGGCGCGGGCCGACACGAACTTGGTCGACAGCTTGGTCAGGTTCCGCTGCAGACGCTGGTCAGCGAGTTTCTGGCCCGCGCGGGCCTTGAAATGCATCGATTGGACTTGCATGGCGGCCTTGAGCGTATTCGGATGAAAGCGCGAATGAAAAACGCGAGTGAAATGCGCTGTTGAAGTGCGCGAGCTAAAAGCGAATCAAATGAACGAGTGAAGCGCGCGAAATGGCGGGCACCGAATCCACTGCGCGGTTTGAGCGCTGCGAAAATCGTTACGCGTCGCCGGCCAGCACCTGGGCAATGTGCAGCACGCGCGTGGCGGTATCGCCGGTGCGCCGCAAGCGGCCTTCGATATTGAGCATGCAGCCGAGGTCGCCGAGCACCACCGTGCCGGCGCCGCTCGCGCCGATATTCGCGCATTTCTCGTCGACGATTGCCGTGGAGATGTCGCCGTACTTGATCGCGAAGGTGCCCCCGAAGCCGCAGCAGCGCTCGCAATCCTTCATTTCAGTCACCGCCACGCCCACCTGCGCCAGCAGCGCGCGCGGCTGCGTTTTGACGCCAAGTTCGCGCAGCCCCGAACAGGAATCGTGGTACGTCACCTGGCCCGTGAACTCACCCGGCTGCAATTGAACCTTGGCCACATTGACAAGGAAATCAGTCAACTCGAACACTTTGGCGCGCAACCGGCCGAAGCGGTTCATCAACTCCGGATCGTCGGCAAACAGGTCGCCGTAATGCGCGCGGATCATGCCGCCGCACGAACCGGACGGCACCACGACATAGTCGAACTGTTCGAATTCACGCAGGGTTTTCTCGGCCAGATCGCGCGCGATGCGCCGCTCCCCCGAGTTGTACGCGGGCTGCCCGCAACAGGTTTGCGCGGGCGGCACCACCACCTCGAAACCGGCGCCTTCGATCAGCTTGATGACCGAAAAACCGATCTCCGGGCGCATCAGGTCGATCAGGCAGGTGACGAACAATCCGACTCGCATGAGCCCTCCTTCGGGAAAACGTCCCTGATTATCCGCTGTTTGCCGCACAATACCAACGGCCGGAAGGCATAGGACGAATGCCACGTTAAATTGGAATAGGCGTTCCAACTGCTTTCCATCTTTTCACAATACGGGATACAATCAATCTCCGCTGTTTGACGCGTCAACCGATTCCTCCCCATGAGCGATACGAACCCGGATCCCAAAACGTCGATCCAGGTGATCGAACGCATGATGCGCTTGCTCGATGCACTCGCTGCGCATAGCGACCCGGTCAGCCTGAAAGAACTCGCCATCCGCACGGAGCTGCACCCGTCCACCGCGCACCGCATCCTGAACGACATGGTGATGTGCCGGCTGGTCGACCGGTCGGACCCCGGCACTTACCGCCTCGGTATGCGCCTGCTCGAACTGGGTAATCTGGTGAAGGCGCGGCTGTCGGTGCGCGACGCGGCGCTCACGCCGATGCGCGAACTGCACCGCCAAACCGGGCAGACAGTGAACCTGTCGGTGCGCCAGGGCGACGAGATCGTCTATATAGAACGCGCCTACTCCGAGCGCTCCGGCATGCAGGTGGTGCGGGCGATTGGCGGGCGGGCGCCGCTGCATCTGACCTCGGTGGGCAAGCTCTTCCTCGCCGCGGACGAATCGACCCGCGTGCGGGCCTATGCCACGCGCACCGGGCTGTCCGGCCACACGCAGAACAGCATCACCGATCTGACCAAGCTCGAACGCGAGTTGTCGCACGTGCGCCAGCAGGCCTGTGCGCGCGATAACGAAGAACTGGAGTTGGGCGTGCGGTGCATCGCAGCGGGGATTTACGACGACACCGGCAAGCTGGTTGCGGGCCTGTCGCTGTCAGCACCGGCGGATCGCTTGCAGGACTCGTGGTTGGGGCAGCTCAGCCAAACGGCGCTGCTGATTTCCGAGTCGCTGGGTTATCGCCCTCAGACGCCGCAGGAGCATACGCATCCCCAGCACGCCTAAGCGGGTGGTCGCGCGTCCCCCGACTCAATAAAAAAGCCTCGCATCTGCGAGGCTTCAGACTGCTGACAAAGTACCCCCAAAGCCTGGCCACGCGCCGGGCTTTGTCGTTTAATGAGCGTCATGCTCAAGAAACCGACACCCATGCAGCACGAACTCGAGATGGTCACGCTCGAGGAA
>NZ_VOSW01000072.1 GCF_009690905.1 Paraburkholderia madseniana | reverse complement strand
AGATGGAAGTCGGCATGCTGTGGATCAACCAGCCTGCCACGCCCTGGCCGGAAATGCCGTTTGGCGGCGTGAAGGATTCGGGCTATGGGTCGGAAGGCGGTCCGGAGGCGATGGAAGGTTATCTGGTGACGAAGGCAGTGTCGGTCCTGGCTGTTTAGAAGCGCGAAACGGTCAAATCCGGTGGGCTCGTAAGCAGACGGTCACCACAATTCGCACCCGTCATTTACGCCTCTATTGCCTCAGAAGTGGCGTGACAACGCGTTGCAAGCGATCGGATGTCCAAACGGGAGATTTGTCGTCCCACCCGTTGTCCGCGAGGAGACCCGTTCGTCCGATCGTGAAGCTCACCGGAATGCGCCACATGCGCCCGTAGTCACCTGCCCAGGCGCTGCCCAGCAGGCCCACCGGAAAACTAAGGCCGGCGGCAACCTCGCGAACGGTTGACAGATCGTCTGCTCCATCCAGACTGAACCCGAGTATTTGCAGCCCGCTATTTGCGTTGCGCACGGCATAGGCCGACAGCAGAGGCAGTTCGTCACGGCACGGCTCGCACCAGGTGGCCCAGAACGTCAGAATAACCACTTTGCCGAGCAGATCAGCGCTGCTTATGCTCCGGCCATCCAGTGTATGAAGGACTAGAGGCGGAGCAGGTTGACCAACGGCCAGCGTGGCCGCGCGGGCCACCAAGGGCCGGCCCAACCCGCCTGCACCCAGGCACACTGCCAGCACGGCACGCAACCACGCGCGCCGCGCAGTCGATATCGAGGAGGCGGGGTCGTCATGCGCCAGTGGCGCTCGCGATTCGTCAGAACGCATAGCTCATCCCCACGTTGCCGCTCCAGCGTGGAAACAACTGATAACCGTCGAGTTTGCTGTATATAGCGCGCTGCACGAAGCCATACACCTCCAGGTTTTTCCATACGTTGACGGTGATGCCGGGGCTGAGATAGACGACGGTTCCCGCTGTGTTCGCAGTATCCGCAAGCGTGCCCTGGTCATGGCTCTTGCGGGTAACGTTGATCTGCAACTGCGGAACCCACTTCGGATTCGCCTCGTAGCGCAGGCCGAGGCTCAAACTGGCCAGATTCCCGGGGCGGTATGTCGCGCCGGGGTGATCGAGATTCTCCACGATTGCGGACTGGAATTGCCCGTTAATGAACGCGTCGAAGTTCTGGCTGATCGCCTGGTAATAGTAGGCCCCTACAATCAGGTCAGTACTGCCGGTGCCCGGCTGCAAGCTGGTGTCGAGCGCCTGGCCTGCGGCCGCATTGGGGCCGTTCGAGAAGAACACTGGGTTGTGCCCAACGGTTGCGCCGGTGTTGACGTTCTGACCGCCATACCGCCCCGTGGGTAACTTGACGCCAAGCTGCAATCCAAGATTGTGCGTAGGTAGAAAACCCTGATAGCTGGCGATCAGCTTGATGTCTCCCAGGCCTTTGCTGGTTGCGCCGCTCACGTTGTCGGGAGTGAGCTGGTCCGTCGTCGCGTTGCCATATGTCGTGTGGCTACGGTAAATATAAGGAATGAGCGCACTGAAGTTCCAGCTCGCGCTTGGGCTATAGCTGATGCCGAGATTGATGTATCGATTGATCGTCTGGCGCTCCACCTCCTGGCTGCCACCGGCGTCATTGATGCTGGCGGGTTGTGTGTTCGACACTGAACCGGTGCCGCTGCGCAACTGGTTCTGGTTGATGAAGTTGTATTCGATGTTGATTCGCCAGCCAGGGGCGGCGGAATAGCCCATCGCTGCATCGGTGCTCAAGGAGCAGCCGCAAGTGGCGCATGCGTGAGCCGCAGCGGGAAAGATCGCGGCCATGACGAAAGGCAGCGTGCAGCGCAATAGCGCGTTCGGGTTGGTAGACATGGTTTCCTCTCCGCTCGATGCGGGCGCTCGTCGACCCCCCCTCGGGAGGAAGGACGTGCGTGTTTTCCTGAGACGACAGACTGCCGCGACGGCCTGATTACGAAGCAGGCTGACGCTGCGACTGACAGAAACAACGACTAGGAAAGGACGGGAGGATCGCGAGGCCGGCCGGATGGAAACGCGGCCGAGTGAGGGACAAACGGGGGCGGCGCCGATACTTGCGCATCCGCTAGTGAAAGCGTTGCAACGAGGCCGGCCGGAGGGACACTCGGAGCGGCTACATGATGAGCGAGGAAGTCGCAGTATCCACACGCTGCGGTCTTGTCCGGGGACGCATGGTGTGCGGCGGGAGCGTCACTGTCGACTGCCGAACAGATGGCACTGACCGGCTCATCGGCGCGGGAGGCAACGAGCAACTGGCTCACGAGCGGCGCGAAAACGACAAGCCACATGGCGATAAGGCCAAGCCACGCGACGGAGTGTTTGTGGACGCCGAGCTTCATGGGTAGTCAAAAATTTTTCAGGATTCTATCCGTCGGATAGCGGGCCCGTATAGCACCTTCCTTATGCGTGCCATCAGCCGGAAGGGGCCGGATCGGCTGGACAGGTACATCGTTGGGTAATTGAGAGTCGGGACCGTTTCGCGCGGAACAGAAAGCGCCCGCGGTCAGATCGACACGTTGATCAGCCGAAAGGGTTTGCGAGACCGGCGGTGCGAGCATTGCCATCGGGATTGCAAGCAATCTGAGAATGCCGCCAATCTTCGAATTGAAAAGGCGAGGCATGATCTTGACGTACCGACCGGCTAGTGTGTTGTAGACGATTGTCGCGCAAGCTTTTGACAGCGCCGATGGGTAAATATCCTACAAAAGAGTAGGGAAAGAACGGGGCAAGTCGCGATACAAAAAAGGGAGATCACTCGGGAATAAAGGAAATTCTGCCCGGGTATTACAAGAGCGTGCCGAGTCTTTGCGAGAACCCTTGATGCTTTTCGAAGCGGCACGAAATCCCGGCGCAAACTGTGTGATTCGATTGGCGTCGGGCATGTCATGCACCATGCTGGAGAATATGATGAAAGCTCTGACTTTGATCCCTATTGCCGCATTGACGTTGTGCACCACGCTCGCCTATGCGGGTGACAACACCGACACATCCAAAACGACCACCGACAGCAACGCAGCTATGACGTCGGACGCAGTCGGCGGTACGTCCGTGGGCGGTAGCGATAGCGGTGCCATCCATGGCAAGACTCGCGCGGAGGTCAAACAGGAATTGCAGCGCGCCCAGCAGGACGGCACGATGGATCGCCTGAACGCGCTCTACGGCGGAGAATGAGCAGATGCACGGGATGGCCGACGCCTTGCTTGCGGAGAAACACCAACAGGCTGATTTTGTCTTTCGAGCCGAAAGTAACCGGAACAATCGCAACGTCGCCGAGCATGATCGCCTGGTGCGTTGCGATGTTGTTCGACCAGTCCTGTTCGTCGTAGTCCTGAACCTTCGTGAAATAGTCGACGTCGCCAGGCAGCCTGTTTCGCGGTGGAACGCTAACACATCGCTACCGAGCCATGGCTGATGCGGTGTCTTCGGCCACCGACGCAACATCAGGCGCTACATCGGGCGCAACATCAGGCGCTACATGGGACAGCTTCATCATGCGCGGCTGGAGCAGCAGCGCGACGAGCCCGCTCCAGCCGGTCTGATGCGAAGCGCCGACCCCGCGTCCAGTGTCGCCGTGAAAGTACTCATGGAACAGGACGAGATCCTGCGAACGCGGGTCGGCTTGCAGCATCGGATAAGCGGCCATCACGGGCCGCACGCCTTGTGCGTCTTTGAGAAAGAGCGTGGTGACTCGCCGTGCAAGGTCGTCGGCGATCCCGCTCAGCGAAGCGCGGTTGCCCGATCCCGTCGGATATTCGATGCGAAACTCATCACCGTAGTAGCGATAGAACTCATACAGCGATTCGATCAGCAGATAGTTGACTGGTATCCAGATCGGCCCGCGCCAGTTCGAATTGCCGCCAAAAACACGCGAGTCCGATTCGGCTGGCTGGTATTGAACGCGGAGGCTCACGCCATCATGGTCGAAGACGTACGGTGCATCCCGATGCACACGGGAAAGCGCCCGCACGCCGTGCTCGGAGAGAAATTCGTTTTCATCGAGCGCGCGGCGCAACAGCGCTGTCATCCGCTGTCCGCGCAACAGCGACAGCAGCGTCGTGTTGCCCGTGCCGGGTTCGGTCCAGCGCGAGACCAGCTTTGCCAGATTGGGCCGATGATCGAGAAACCACGCCAGCCGTTCGCGCAATCCCGGCAGATGACCGTACACCCGATCCTCGAGCACGTGAACGGCGAACAGAGGAATCAGTCCGACGATTGAACGAATGCGCATTGGCACACGGGTACCGTCCGGAAGGTGCAGTACGTCGTAGAAGAATTCGTCTTGTCCGTCCCATAACCCTGTTCTGCAGCCTTCGCTGCAACTGACCGCTTCCGCGATATACAGAAAGTGCTCGAAGAACTTCACCGCGATTTCGACGTACGCGCTGTTCGTCATCGCCAGTTCGAGGCCGATCTGCATCAGGTCGAGCGCGTATGAGGCCATCCACGCAGTGCCATCGGCCTGATCTATGCGGCCGCCAGTCGGCAGCGGCGAAGACCGGTCGAAGATGCCGACATTGTCGAGCCCAAGAAAGCCGCCCTGAAAGATGTTGCGGTCATCGGCGTCCTTGCGGTTGACCCACCACGAGAAATTGAGCAGCAGCTTGTGGAACATGACTTCAAGAAACTCATGATCGCCAATGCCCGTCACCTCGCGGTCGAGTTCATACACACGCCATGTTGCCCACGCATGAACGGGCGGATTCGCATCGCCGAACGCCCACTCGTAGGCGGGCAATTGCCCGTTCGGATGCATATAACGCTCCTTCACGAGCAGCAGCAATTGCTTCTTCGCGAAGTCGGGATCGATCATGGCGAACGCGACCGCATGAAACGCGAGGTCCCACGACGCGTACCATGGATACTCCCACTTGTCGGGCATCGACACGACGTCGCCATTGCACATGTGCCGCCAGTCCGCGTTGCGGCCGCGCCTCCGTGCTCTCGGTGGATTCGGTTGGCCGGGGTCGCCGTCATGCCAGCGCGTCACGTCGAACTGGTAGTACTGCTTCGACCACAGCATGCCGGCGAGCGCCTGACGCTGCACGAGCCGAGCATCGGCGTCGGGGATGTCGTGCTGAAGCGCCGCATAGAATTCGTCGGCCTCCGCTTGCCGGCGCGCAAAGAGCTCGTTGATCTCGAGCGGCACGGTATTCGAAGCCGCAGCCGGGGACGATTCTGGACGCCAGCGCAGATACAGCACCGAGCGCTCATGAGGCGCGAACTGTAGATACACATGCGCGGCGGCGCGGGTGCCCTTGTCGCGCCGGATTGCCTGCTCGTCGCCGTCAACGAGGTAGTCATTGAAGCCGTCCTTGAACGGTCCCGCTCCTTCGAAGCCGAAAATGCGGCGCACATTCGTTTCGTTTTCACAGAAGAGCCACTCGATCGGCTGTTGCGCCGACGCCGTCACGATCATCGTTCCGAGCGCGGGATTGTGCGCGACGACGCGCGCGCCTTCCTCAGTATTCGGCTCCAGCGTGAGCGACGGCTTGCCGGGCTTGCCCGACCACGCCCATCGGTTGCGCGCCCAGAATTGCGGCAACAGATGAAGCGCCGCGCGCTGATCCGCGCGGTTTTCGACGCTAACGCGCATTACGATATCGTCGGGCGTGTGCTTCGCATACTCGACGCAGACGTCGAAGTAGCGGTTATCGTCGAACACGCCCGTATCGAGAATTTCATATTCGGGCTGATCGGCGCCGCGCCGCAGATTTTCATCGATCAGATCCTGGTACGGGTACGCGTCGTGAGGATACTTGTACAGCATCTTCATGTACGAATGCGTCGGCGTGCCGTCGAGATAGAAGTAAAGCTCCTTCACGTCCTCGCCGTGATTGCCTTGCGCGTTCGTCAGCCCGAAGAGCCGGTCCTTGATGATCGGATCGTGCCCGTTCCAGAGGGCGAGCGATACGCACCAGTCGAGCGGGTCGTTGCCGAATCCGGCAATGCCGTCCTCACCCCAGCGGTACATGCGGCTGCGCGCATGGTCGTGCGGAAAGTAGTCCCATGCGGTGCCGTATTCGCTGTAGTCTTCGCGAACGGTGCCCCATTGCCGGTCGCTTAGATAAGGCCCCCAGCGGCGCCAGCGGTCGAGTTCCGGACCATGGAGACGGGCACCTTCCTTCGACTGGAGCAGATTGATTGCGCGTAGCGGTGGCACGGAACCTCCCAACCCGAAATCGACCATCCAACGCGTTCAGTGCGTGAATGTCGTTCCCTTTCCATCACGAGCGCCGTGTGCGCGATGCACATCAGGCGCTCAACATCCTCTCTACGGTGCCTTAATGATAGGTGCCAGCAGCGAACGACGATAACCAACATCTCCGACCGTCTCGTTAATTAGCTGATTAACGGATTTTCCAATGAAAGTGCAACGAGGGGCGCCAGGAAGTCCGCGTGTGCCGGTCGCGAGTATCACAAGGGCTCGGACATGAGCAGGATCAGGTTAGCTATTTGCGACGCGTTGAGGGCTAACCTATCTTGTACTACTGGATGGCATTGACTACGTGGGTTATCCAAAAGATCGCATTGCTGGGAGGTTCACGATGAACAGCGACGCAGCTTCGCCACCGGGCGGGCGGGAGAACCAGGCAGAAGCCGACACTAACGGCGCCGATCGTTCTACCTCGGCAGATGCGCAGACTCCATATAGCACCTCACGCTGGAATCAGATATTTCCGGTACTGACGGACCCTGAGATGGATCGGATAAGGCGATTCGGTGCGATGTGCAGCTACGCCGTCGGCGAATTTCTCTATCGCGCGGGTGGCATGAGTCCAGGCATGTTCGTCCTGTTGTCAGGCTCGATTCGATACACCGCACGCGACGGACTCGGCCATCGACGTTTGCTGCGCTCTCAGGCAAAGCGGGGTGAATTCACGTCCGACGTTGGCATGCTTTCAGGCAAGCCCGGGCTCGTCGATGCTGAGGTTATTGAAGACGTCAATGCGCTCGTGATTTCGCCGGATAAGCTGCGTGCGCTGATGATTGGCGAGGCAGAGCTCGGCGAAAGGATCATGCGCGCGCTGATTCTGAGGCGCGTCGCTGCAATCGAGCGTGGGCAAGGGGCGGTGCTCGTTGGCCCGCCCGACAACGAGCGGCTCCTCGCGCTGCAACATTTCCTGCAACGCAATGCTCTCCCGCATATGACGCTTGACGTAGGCGGTGCCGATGCTATCGCATTGCTCGAGCGCATGACTCCCGGGCGCGATGACATGCCGCTCGTCGTCTGCCCGGATGGCACCGTGCTGCGCAATCCGGACGAGGGGCAGCTCGCGTCGTGTCTGGGACTCGTGCCGGAATTCGATCCCGGGCATCTCTACGACGTCGCGATCGTCGGCGCCGGGCCCGCCGGCCTGGCGGCCGCCGTCTATGCGGCATCCGAAGGCTTGTCAGTGGCCGTCTTCGATTGCCACGCGCCGGGCGGCCAGGCCGGCACGAGTGCGCGCATCGAAAACTATCTGGGCTTTCCGACCGGTATATCGGGGCAAGCGCTAGCCGGCAGGGCATTTAACCAGGCGCAGAAATTCGGTGCGCACATCGCGATTCCGGTCGAAGTGAAGGCCTTGCATTGCAGCGCATACCCCCTCGAGGTCGAGCTTGCCAGTTCGCGGCGCATTGCGGCACGAACGGTGGTCATCGCGAGCGGCGCGGAGTATCGGCGCCCGGCAGTGAGCGGCCTTGCGGGCTTCGAAGGTCACGGTGTCTACTACTGGGCGACGTCGATCGAGGCTCGACTTTGCCGCGGCGAACCGGTGCTGCTGATTGGCGGTGGAAATTCAGCTGGGCAGGCCGTTGTGTTTCTGGCTTCGCATGCTGCCCACGTTCATGTCCTCGTCAGGGGCCAGGACGTCGAGCACAGCATGTCGCATTACCTGATCGAGCGTATTGCCGCGTTGCCGAACGTGACGATCCATACAGGCGCTGAGATCACAGCCTTCGAAGGCGATGAACGGCTAGATTCTGTCTACTATCGGCGACACGATGGTGGTCTCGAATGCTTGAAGACGCATCACGTGTTCCTTTTTATCGGTGCCGACCCCAACACGAACTGGTTGCGCACGTGCAGTGTGTCGTTGGATCCGAAAGGATTTGTGTTGACGGGTACGGACCTCGAAACGGGAGCCACCAGGTCCATGCTGCCATTGCATACCAGTGTCGACGGTGTGTTTGCAATTGGCGATGTTCGATCGGGTTCGACCAAGCGCGTTGCAGGGGCCGTGGGGGAGGGGGCCGCCGTGGTCGCGGAGATTCACCGCTTTCTTGCCAGCCATAAGCCGTCTGTCGCGATGGATTGCAAGGTTTGACCGCTTCCGATTTGACTACCATCCAAATTTAAGTTCGATGCCGACATAGTTCGCGCTTGCAAAACGGCAACGAACGCCACCGCGTTCGTACCTGCGAACGGCCTGGGCCACATACGTGTCATGGCGTCTCCGTGTCGCGAGCTGGGTGCAATACGCCGCGGGCCTTCAATGCCAGCCACAGGAGCACGACGAACGGCAGCAGCAACGCCCAGAACCCTGTGTGCCGATACGCGAGGGCGCCGAGGATTGCGCCAACGGCGAACGCGAGAATCGTCGGCAACATCTTCCCAAGACGCGTTCGCGCCACCGCTCGTGCGTCGGATGGCATCTGCGGCGACAGGATGTCGATCGAGTCGAGCACGGCCTGCGTCACGTTGCCCGTCATCACGGTGTTGGGCACACCGGGACGCGGGACAAGCCGGCCGTGCGCATTCTGCACGCCCATTGCCGCTGCGCCGATCATCCCGCAGACGATGACGGGCGCGCTGTCCACATGCACAACGGGCGAGACGTCGACACCCGCGAGGCAAAAGGCCAGCATGAGCGCTGCCTGGACAACGTAGAGAACGCACGCCGCGCGGTTGGGCGTCGCGGGTTCGATGCGCTTCACAATCACGCTGCTGACGGCCACACCTGCAATGAATGCGGGGAACGCCATCAACTTCATGAACACGCCCTGGCCGTAACCTGCCGCTTCGGCGCCGATCAGCACGAAGTTGCCCGTGACGTGCGCAGTGAACAGCCCAAAAAGCGCGACAAAGCTGAGCGTGTCCACGTAGCCCGCGATGGCGGCGAGCACGCTGTCTTCAGATTTCATCAATCGTCTCCCGTGTTGGGGAATGACATCGGGCGGCCCCGCGACCGTCATGGCGCATCACCCCGGCGTCCCGCGTCTACTGCGTAACCGCATGAATCTCGGCGATATATCCACCCGGGAACTGCACGAGCGCGGCTTCGCGCTTATCCGAAGTGAACGGCGGGACCAGCACCATGACGCCTGCCGCCTTCGCCTTCTGCAGCGTGTCGGCGAGATTCGTCACTTCATAGCCCGTCATCTCCCGGCCGAACGGCCATGGCAACTGGCCGTCCGTCACCAGCACCGTCATCTTGCCGAATCCCGACTCGATCCGCACACGCCGGTACGTATCTCCCGGCCGGCCAATTTCGACGGCGGGCGCGTTGTGATCATCGGACACAACTTTGCCATGCGAAAAAGCCACGAAGTTGCGAATCAATAGATTGGCGCGCTCCGGCGACACGTAGACCCGGTTCTCGGGCACCGTCTGCAAAGAACCATAGTTCGGCGCCTGATTGTGCCAGTACAACTGCATGTTGACGCCGCCCGGCCAGGAGACGATCGCGTCACGTCCGATCGGATCGGGGAACGTCGCCACCGTGACGTCGGCGTGGTGCCGCCTGGCCGATTTGACGGCCGCGTCGATGTCGGTCACGAGATATCCCGTGCGCTCGCTACCGAACGGATACGGAACAGGCGTCTTGAAGCCGAACACCGACAACGTGCCGACCGGCGTGAAAACGAGTTGCGACATCGTCTTGCTCGACGTGGGTGTCACCTGAAAGACGCCCTGTTGCGACTTGTGGCCGCCGAAGGTTGCGACAAGACTATCGGTGAATTTGTCGAAGTCTTCAGGCGCTACATAGACATGGGTGGTGTCGTATTGCGGCCCCACAGCGAGCTGCGGCTCTGCAATGGGCTGTGGAATTTTTGGTGGTGTAGCCGCCGCGACTGACGATGCAGCGAGACAGATGACGGCAAGCGCTGTCGCTGCCAGGGAGCGAAGATTACTCATGGTATTGAACGTCCTTTGAGGTTTTACTGAACACCGGAACGGCCGGAGGATTGCTTGATACCGGCAAGGCATGTCGCCATGACGAGCGCCACGCGCGCCACCAGCGGCAACCAGCGCTGCGCGAGCAGCGCAGCGATCCAGTGCGGATTCCTTTGCGCGTTTGTACTCATGTCAGACGCCAACGGCCGTGAATTTCCCGTCCTTGATGGCGATCGCGCTCGCTGTCGGGTTCGCACGATTCAGCGTCGTGAAGCGACCATCGGGCCGAATCAGATCGGGGCTGTCTTAACTGGATATCGTATGGATTCCTGATGGCCGGCGGCACCTTGCCGCACGGCCGGAGTCATGACATCAATTGAGGCAGTGGGTGACCAGATTACCTGGCCGGAACCGCGGGCACGATCTCGTGGGACCCGTTGGCGCGCTGCGGCGCCTTGTGCACCATCGTGTACGCGTAGTCCACGCCCATCCCGTACGCACCAGAGTGCTCCCTGACCACGTTCATGACGGCGTCGTACGTGTCGCGACGCGCCCAGTCACGCTGCCATTCGAGCATCACCTGTTGCCACGTCACGGGCACGACGCCGGCCTGGATCATGCGCTTCATCGCATAGTCATGCCCGTCCTTCGACGTGCCACCCGAGGCGTCTTCGACCATGTAGATCTCGTAGTCGCCTTCCAGCATCGCGCTGAGTGCAAAGGTGTTGTTGCAAACCTCTGTCCACAGGCCGGAAACCACGATCTTCTTGCGTCCATTCGCAGCCAGCGCGTCACGAACCTTCTGGTCGTCCCAGGAGTTCATCGACGTGCGTTCGAGCACCGGCTGACCGGGAAACACGTCGAGCAGCTCGGGGTAGGTAAAGCCCGAGAAGCTTTGCGATTCGACCGACGTAATGGTGGTGGGAATGCCGAATACCTTCGCTGCCTTGGCGAGGCCTACCACATTGTTCTTCAGCACCTGCCGATCAATGGATTGGACACCGAATGCCATCTGCGGTTGTTGGTCGATGAAAAGCAGCTGGGAATTTTGCGGCGTCAGTACTTCAAGCTTGGGGTTGCTCATGATGGGTTCCTTTCAGTGTGGTTGGGTGATCAGGCGCACGAGCGGGTCACTCAACCGGCCCACGGTTCGCCTCGCTTCGGATCGATGTGATTCATCGGCTCCGGGCGTCAACGAATTGACTGAGATGAATGCTAGTCGCGGCCGTGAAACGCGTCCTTGAAATACGTTCCGACCTTGCGATAAACTTGTTATCTATTTGATTATTAAAGATTTTATTTGTACCATCCAAGCGAACGAATCGACGTGTAACGACCATCACCCGTGCGTAGCGGTTGGCGAACATGAGGTTGGCGAACATGAACCTTGTTGAGATGCTCCAGGCCGCCGGCATCGACGGAAACAAGGCCGACTTCTATCTGGCCTCGCTGGAACTCGGCGAGTCCACCGTCGCTTCGATCGCCCAGAAGGCGGGCATCGGCCGCACCAATGCATACGAAGTGCTCGACCGGCTGCTCGCCGACGGACTCGTCGCGACCGTGCAGAAAGGCGCGCGCAGCTATGTCATTCCGCAGGATCCGATCGCGCTGCTCAGGCGTATCGAGGCGCAGCGTCAGCTCGTTCAGGAAGTGCTCCCGCGGCTGCGCTCCATTCACAACTCAGCGGGTGGAAAACCGCGGGTGCGCTATTTCCCGGGTATCGAAGGGATCAAGACTGTGCTCAACGAAACACTCGAATGTCAGAGTAAAGAGTTGCGCGCGGTGATGTCTAACAGCGAGCTGTTTGAGACGCCGGGTTTTGAGGTCATCAGGGACGTCGCGGTGCGACGCATCCGTGCGGGTATCAATCTGCGCATAATCCGCTCCGGTCCGGGCGATACACGCGATCTGTGGCGAACATCGACGCGCGATCGCCGCGAACTCCGCTTTGCGCCCGCGGATTTCGAAGCGGGTATCACGACCTATCTGTACGACGACACCGTGGCCTTCATTTCATCGCGAGCCGAGCACTACGCGCTGTCCATTCAAAGCGCGGAGTTCTTTGCGTTCGAGTGCAGTCTGTTCGAAGTGCTATGGAACACGAGCACGCCCGATTGGTCCGACAAACCCGCGTGAACGGTTTTAGTTCGCGTCAAGGGTACTGCGCGTCAAGGTCTGCCACCGGCTTCGTCCGTTCCTTGAGCATCGTCATTTCCATCATGTTGCCGGCCTCCTCTCGACCGGACCGCGATCCCGCCCAGGGTGACTGGACCGGGGGTGGAGTCCTCGATGACCTGAGACGGCGCCACATTGCCCCTTGCCCCCGGCGCGAACGCGAGAATGCGCAGGTTCGGCTCGGCATCAAAGAGCCGCCCGTCCGAGGAGATGGCGATCTTGTTTCCCGGCAAGCCAGAGCCAGTGATTCCCGTGGCTGGACCGCTGATTGTCCGTACCGGCGGCACGTCGCCGTTCGCCTCGGCGGCGAAAACGCTCACCTGGATCTGCGTCACGTCCGCGGTCTGGTTGTAGACGAATAACTCGTCCGTACGCGGATCGACAGCGATCGTCATGTTGTTCCTTGCAAAAAGTCCGGCACCCGGCAGCAGGCCGGTTTTGCTACCCGTGAGGCTGCGCAGAAGCGGAGGCGAGGTCATGCTCCGACGCGTGCCAAACGTGTCGATGATCGCCGCCCCCCGTATGTCATAGCCCGCAATCAGCAGATTGTCGTCGCTGTCAATCGCAATGCTCACGTACTGGACGATATTCGGATCGGTGATGTGAACCGGGTTGGTTACAGGCCCGGAGCTGTTGGCGGGAGCGACCAGCACCCCCGCCTCCGTGGGGCGAACGGTCAGGACGAAGTCGTTGAGGTGGGAATCCACCGCGATGCTGAGCAGGTCATTTGTCATCGTCAACATGAACGACCGCCTGGGCGCCTCATTGCCCTCGGCCTTTCGCGGAAAGATGTCGACGGTGCTGTTGGTAAGAAACTGCGCGACGTGAAAGGAGTCCTTCTTGTCGATCACCGTCGCTCCGGCGGTCATGAGGGTGGTGAGCGGCCCTTGCAGCACCTGGCAGGGCTCCGTCGCTCCGTTGGCGCGCAAGGAGTAACCGCGAATCTGATCACCGAGAATGAGGAAGACGGCGTCGTTGGGGCAGGCGGCGTGCGCCAGTTGGACCCCGAACAGCATACTGACGACGGCGACACATAGCGCGGGTTTCATGACACGCCTCCTTGGTCATATAGTGCGAATGCGCCAATCAAGCATAGGCCCCGGGCGGAGGCCGAACGGAGTTCCGCCAGTTCGAACCTGTGTTTTGGCGGGCGATGCGAGGGAACACCCATCGATACCGAACGGTAGTGCGGTCCGACAAGCGGTCATGCAACGCGAGACCTCGCAGGGACGATCCGACCTCTCACGAAATAGGAGGCCACCCGCCTGAATGAACTCGCCCTGTACTACCATGATGATCCTTCGTATGTGCGATGGCGCGCAGAAGAATTCTGACGTGGGTTCATAGTAGTTTTGGTCGCCTTGATATGAGGAATGTGACCCGCGTAATCCCGGCATCAAATTCGCCATATTGATAGGTTCATCAGGATTGCTGCTTGCGGGCTGTGCCGGGACGTGTTGGGCATCGTTCGCATGAGGGGGTGAAGCGAACAATGGCCATTATTCGGGGCGATTCCAGGTTTAGACTCTTCCTGCTCACCGGGCTTGTGGCATTGGCTTACTACGCGGGCGCAAAAGTAGGACTTGCTTATGCGATAGTGGGCGGCGCAGTGTCTCTGGTGTGGCCCTCCAGTGGCATCGCCCTTGTTGCACTGCTCGCTCTGGGCTTCGAAGTTGCCCCCGGAATCGTCATTGGCTCCCTCCTCGCCAACGTGTCGGTGGGCGTGCCCTTGCCAGTGGCCGCTGTGATTAGTGTTGGCGCGATAGTTGCAGCCTTGACGGCGGCAATACTGTTGAACCGCGTAGCCCGATTCCAGATCACCCTCGACCGCATCAAGGACGTGTTAGCCCTCATTGCTCTCGCTGCGGTGCTCAGCACGGCAGTGAGTGCGCTGATTGGTGCGACCGCCGTATTAGGAGGGGGCTTGATGCCGGCCGCCGAGTACGGCGCAGCTTTTCTGAAATGGTGGCTCGGTGACATGATGGGCGTGCTGGTGGTGGCTCCGCCCCTGCTCAGCCTGCTCGCGTATCCGAACCCCATCCGCTCGGCGGAGCAGGCCGTGGAGGCGTGCGGACTGGCCATTGCGACCTTCTGGGTGAGCTACCTCATCTTCGGTGCCCCGCAACTTGCCGGACACGGCTACTATCCTGCAGCCTTGGCGATCTTTCCGTTCATTATCTGGGCGGCTCTCCGCTTCGATCACCTGGGCACCAGTCTCGCGACCTTGATAGTCTCAGTGGTGGCCATCTGGGGTACCACCCACGGCACCGGCCCCTTCGCCGCCAACTCTCCGGTGGATAGCCTCGTGAGGTGGTGCACATTCGCGAACGTCGTGGCGGTAACCGGACTGCTGCTGGTGGCGGCACGTGCTCAGGAGCAGCGCGTCCATCGCCTGCTGCAGGCCTCCTACGTCGAATTGGAACGGCGCGTAGAGGAGCGAACCGAAGACCTGGAGAAGACAAACAGCGAACTAAAGGAGGAGATCGCGCAACGTCGTCTGTTGGAAGAAGAACTGATCCAGATCGGCGATCAGCAGCAAAGACTCTTTGGCCGGGAACTGCATGATGGACTTGGGCAACACCTGACCAGCCTGGGTCTGTACTGCGCCGCCTTGAATCAGAAACTGCAGACGCAGGGCCACCCAGCCGCGGCCGACGCCGCTACCATCGTCGGATTGGTGAAGCAGTCGTCCTTGATGACCCGCAGGATTGCCCATGGCCTGGACCCGGTCGCCATTGAATATGGTGGCCTTGCGGCCGCACTGCATGGGCTGGCGGAAACGGCTCGCACGCTTGACGGCATAGACTGCATGCTCCGGATCCAGCCAGATGTAGACTTACTGGATCAGCCTACTCAGATCAACCTGTATCGTGCGGCACAGGAAGCAGTCAACAACGCGCTGAAATATAGCGAAGGCCGTCACATCTGGATCGACCTGGAGCGCGTAGGCGGCTTGCAGACGCTTTCAATCAGTGACGACGGGGTGGGCGTCGGCCCGGAACAAATGGCGCGTGCCTCCGGACTGGGACTCCAAAACCTGCGTCACCGGGCGAGTCTTCTGGGCGGCTCTTGTACGGTGGCCCGCAATGCTTTGGGTGGCACCACGGTCGCCATCAGCTATCCGATACCGGAGCGCCCAGACCATGCACGGGAAGCCGTCTAGCCCAGGCCGCGCGACTCAAATCCTGATCGTGGATGACCACCCCATCATCCGGGAGGGGATGACGCACTTGCTGAATCTGCAAGAGGATCTGCACGTCTGCTGCGCGGTCGGCAGCGCCGAAGAGGCCCTGGCGGCGATGGACTGCCTGCCCGACATGGCCATTGTGGACATCAGTCTGCAATCGGACTCCGGCCTGGATCTTGTCAAGACCCTCCGCCACCGCTACCCAAAATTGGCAATCCTCGTCCTCAGCATGCATGACGAAAGCCTGTTTGCCGAACGCGCACTACGGGCCGGGGCAAACGGGTATCTGATGAAACTCGAGGCCACGGAGCATGTCGTGAGCGCCATCCGCGAAGTGCTGGCAGGCAATATTTATTTGAGCGCCGCCATGCATGAAAACCTGGCGCGAGCCCTGGCGGGTCCCAGAAAAACGCCGGCCGGCCCAATTGCGAGCCTTTCGGTTCGGGAATTCGAGGTCCTGCATCTGATCGGACTCGGTTTCGGTACCCGCGAAATCGCCGCGAAACTGAATCGGAGCGTCAAGACCATCGAGGCACACCGGGCCAACATCAAAGAAAAGTTGAATATCCGTAGCGGCAACGAGCTGATGCGCTTTGCAATTCAGTGGATCGAGAGCCAATAGAGCGGAGCCCAGTCACTGAATAAGGCAATCCCCTAGCCTCGTTTAGGAAAAGCGCCTTATTCATGCGCTTGCGGTCAGCGCATACAGTGCAGTGGTACCTGCCGGCATGCCGCAACCCGTGGACGGGGTGGGCAGTCGAAACCCAGCAGCTCCACGAGGATCGCCGCCAGGTTGCAGGTGATGAAAATAGATCCAGGCTGGATGCACCGGTCCTATCCTGGAGCGGTCGCGATACGAAAAAGGAAGATGACTCGGGAATGAAGGAAATTCTTCCCGGGTATGCAAGAGCGTGCCGAGTCCTTGCGAGAACCCTTGATGCTTTTCGAAGCGGCACGAAATCCCGGCGCAAACTGCGTGATTCGATCGGCGTCGGGCATGTCATGCACCATGCTGGAGGATATGATGAAAGCTCTGACTTTGATCCCTATTGCCGCATTGACGTTGTGCACCACGCTCGCCTATGCGGGTGACATCACCGACACATCCAGGACGGCCACCGACAGCAACGCAGCTATGACGTCGGACGCTGTCGGCGGTACGTCCATGGGCAGTAGCAATAGCGGCGCCCTCCATGCCAAGACTCGCGCGGAGGTCAAACAGGAATTGCAGCGCGCCCAGCAGGACGGCACGATGGATCGCCTGAACTCGCTCTACGGCGGGCAGTGAGCAGATGCACGGGATGGCCGACGCCTTTTTGCTCACTGCAATGATGAATATTGCCAACGGGTGAACAAGTTCTGGCACGGCGGCTTTCACCCACTTTGTCGTGCTTTGCTGGTGGCTCAACGTGTGCGCGTCCGAAGCGAAGGTGACCCGATGATCAAGACGTTCACTGTCCTTCTCGCCTACCAGTGCCTTGGCGAATTGATAGCCTACGCCGGGAACCTGCCGATCCCCGGCGCGGTTATAGGGATGATCCTGTTGTTAGCCTCGCTGAGTCTCCGCCCCGGCCTTTCATCCGCCATTGAGAGCGACGCTCTTGCCCTGCTTAGGTTTCTGCCTCTTTTGTTCGTTCCAGCAGGCGTCGGCATCATGGTCTTTGCCGGCCGCGTGGCGCATGACCTGCTCCCAATAGCCGTGTCCGTTGTTGTGTGTACGGCGCTAACAATCGTCGTTACCGCGCTTGTCGGCCAAGGCTTGTGCGCTTTATGGCCCGCGCGCGCTGCACCGCTTGCACCCCCGACAACACCGTTTGCATCGCCGCTCCATGCCGACGGAAACACAGCGCTTGCGGCTGCCGACATTGAGAAGGTTGATACACCGTGAACGTTCATCAGAACATCGCGTCCGCGTGGGCATTTCTCGGAACAACACCGCTTCTTTGGCTGACCCTCACGTTCCTCGCGTACGTAATCGCGCAGGTCGTCCACGGTTCGCTGGGAAAAAGTGCGCTCGCGAATCCCGTGTTAATTGCAGTGGCGCTTTTGATACTTGCCTTGCGTGAATCGAACACATCGTATGTCACCTACATGCAAAGCGCCCAGCCCATTCAATTTTTGCTCGGACCGGCAATCGTCGCGCTCGCTATACCGATGCACCGGCAATTGCCTAAATTGCGCCGGCTGGCCCCGCAATTGGCTGGCGCACTTGTGGCGGGCTGTGCGACGGGCATCTCATCGGCCCTTTTGATCCCAAGGCTCCTGGGAGCCACGGGTCAAATACTTGCCACGATTGCGCCGAAGAGCGTTACGGCAGGAATTGCTATCCGTATTTCCGAGAAAATCGGCGGATTGCCGTCGCTGACGGCCGTCCTTGTGATCATGACCGGCATCACTGGCGCGGTGATTGGCAGCGGCCTTTTGAGGTTGATTCACGTGTCGAGGCATGACCTGGGTGGCTTCGCACTGGGTGTCGCGTCCCATGGAATCGGCACTGCTCGTGCGTTGCAGATGAGTGAAGAAGCCGGCGCATTTGCGGGCCTCGGGATGGGCCTGAACGGCATTCTGACGTCCTTTGTCCTGCCAATTATTTATCCAATCCTGAGCGGCTTTTTCTGACGCGACAGACCCACTTACTTCTATTTCGACGACGCAGGCGTGTTGCGCTCGACGCAAAAGAGCCCGGACCCGCTTCACGATCACCTCGACGATCATCCGTCGAATTGAGCGGCATGGGCGCGAGGCGCGTTGCCAGGCGATCGCGAAGCGGTGGCGGGCGAGAAGCGTTCAATCGCTAATGGTTATCCGGCGGATGATTGCGGTCTCCATTGCCGCCGCGCGCCTCGCCGCCGTGCTCACCGGACGGACCGCCCGGGTGCCCGGCAGCCTGTCCCTGAGGGCCGCCCGTCATTTGCCCGGGCGGCTGCGCAGGCCCGTGCGTATATCCCGGCTGCGGCTGCATCGGCCCATGAGCGTACCCCGGCTGGGGCTGGGGTTGCGGCTGCGGCTGCGGCTGCGGGCTGCCGTGCATGACCGGCCTCGGGTTCATAGCCGGACCGCCCGCCGCCGGCTGGCCACCATGCGGCCGCGGATGATTCGCCCACCGGTCCCGGTCGTGATACCAAGGCTGGCCGCGATAGTAGTGATCCCAGTAAGTTCCGAACGAGAACGCCACGACCGGCACCCCAATCTGCAAGCCGTAAGTCATGATCGGCACCTCGGTACCCTGATACGGATAGTCGAGATATTCGCCGTAGACCCAGCCGCGCAGTCCGGGCGCTCCGACGTCGCACCAGCTGTAATCGGAAACGCAGCCGTACACCGTAAGCTCCGCGCTCGGCGGCACTTGCGCGACCACCGGATAATCCCCGGACGGACCCGCATAAACGTCCACGGGCTGATTCGTATACGCCAGCGATTGAGCGAACGCAGCGCCGAACAGCGCCATCAGGCAAACGCCTCCCGCGATGGCTCGAGTGACGATTTTCTTTTGCACGATTCCTCCCTCGGAAAGAGCGGCCCATGCATGAGGTGCGCTATTCGTTTCGTCCCGGCCTTAACGGCGCCTCGATAGCAGGGCCACATTGCTTTGACAAGCCTGGGGGCGTTCGAATTGCACCCGACTGTCTGCGCAATTACGGTTTGTCAGCGTTCTTACCGTTCAGCAACTTTCATGCTTTGCCGCTCTTTGCGTTGCCTTTATCTTTCGTCGATTTGTTGGCCCATTCGCGTACCGCCTGCGAAAACAGCCGAAGCGCTTCCGGTGGGTGCCGGTTAGCCGGATAGTAGAGACACAAGCCTGGCATGGATGGACTCCAGTCCGGTAGTAGATGAACCAATCGGCCGGTCGCCAGATGTTCCACGACAAGATATTCCGGAACCCAGGCGACACCGATGCCGGCCAGCGCGGCATCGACCATCAGGTTTGAGTTACCTAGCGTCATGGGGCCATCGACATCGACATTGAGGCCACTGCTTCGACGTTCAAACTCCCAGTGGTATAGCGTACCGCTAAGAAATCGATAGCGGATGCATTTGTGCTGTCTTAGGTCCTGAGGTGTTTTAGGCGGCTGGTGGCGAGAGAGATACTCGGGCGATGCGACCGCTGCAAACCGGAATGCCGGACCGAATTCGACCGCAATCATGTCGCGCGGAACATCGTCGAGCACCCGTATCCCAGCGTCAAATCCGTCTGCCACGATATCGATCAATCGGGTATCCACGACGACCTCCACGTGAATCTCCGGATAAGCCGCGAGAAAATCCGGAAGCACGTGCTGGATCAGTGGTCTCGCGCCGGCTTCGGCCGAGCTGATCCGGATTGATCCGGACGGCCGGGTACCTGCGGACATCACTTCATTGATGCCATCTTCAAGGTCGGCAAGTGCCGGACCGACACGCCGCAACAAATGTTCGCCAGCTTCAGTTAGCGCTACCGAGCGGGTCGTCCGATTGAAGAGGCGCACGTTGAGACCCGATTCGAGATTCCTGATCGCATGACTCAACGCCGGCGCGGAAACCCCCAGTTTTTTCGCCGCCGCGCGGAAACTTCGATGCTCAGCGACGGCAATGAACGCCGTCAGTTCCGACAGACCTGTGCGCAGCATAATTAACTTCAATTTAACACCCCGTGAAATTGTAGCCTTATTGTTAATGAATTCACATCAACCTAAGATCTGGACATTGATTTCAACCGGAGAAGGTCTGTGGAAACGCGCAATGGCTTGAGCAACAACATTGAAGGCAAAGTTGTCGTTATCACGGGTGCCAGCAGCGGCTTGGGCGAAGCGACTGCCAAGCATCTGAGCGCGCAGGGCGCGATCGTCGTACTGGGCGCGCGGCGGGTCGATCGCATTCAGTCGCTGGCACAGGAATTAATCGACAAAGGCGGCAAGGCACTGGCTATGGCAACCGACGTGACTCGTCACGAGGATGTCAAAGCCCTGGTCGATGCAGCAGTGCAGACCTTCGGGCGCGTCGACGTCATGCTCAACAACGCCGGATTGATGCCGCATTCACCGCTTGAGCGCCTGAAGATCGATGACTGGAACCAGACGATCGACGTAAATATCAAGGGTGTGTTGTACGGCATCGCCGCTGCCTTGCCACACATGAAACAGCAGAAGAGCGGCCAGATCATCAACGTCGCTTCCGTGGCGGCACGGATCGTGCGGCCCGGCAGCGCTGTCTATGCGGCAACCAAGAGCGCCGTGCTCATGATCTCGGAAGGCTTGCGCCAGGAAGTCAAACCCTACGGTCTTCGCACGACGATTCTCTCGCCGGGTGCGGTTGCGACTGAGCTTCCGAACAGCATTACGGAACCGGATATAGCCGGCTTCATCAGCAAGTTCTACGAAGAGATCGCGATCCCAGCGGAATCGTTCGCACGCGCCGTCGCCTTCGCGATTAGTCAGCCTCCGGAAGTCGACGTAAATGAAATCCTGTTTCGACCCACTCGTCAGGAAATTTAAGCGATCGGCCAATCCAGGAACAAGGAAGAAGCGTCATGCAAAAAGTCATCGTTGTAATCGGTCCGGGATCAATTGGGCAAGCCATTGCGCGACGGGTGGGCACAGGCAAACACCTGTTACTCGCCGACCTGCGTCAGGAGCAGGCCGACGCAGCGGCAAAGACGCTGAGCGAGGCGGGTTTTGAGGTGACGACGGCGGCCGTCGACATTTCATCGCGTGCGTCCGTTGAAGCCCTGGTCGCGAAAGCGACTTCACTGGGCGCCGTCCATGGCCTCATTCATGCGGCCGGCGTTTCGCCGTCGCAGGCCTCACCAGAGACGATCCTGAAAATCGATCTCTACGGCACGGCGTTGATCCTCGAAGTATTTGGCGAAGTGATGGCCGAGGGCGGAGCGGGAGTTGTAATCGCCTCTCAGTCCGGTCATCGTCTGCCGCCGCTGACCACGGAAGATAACCACGCGCTTGCGACGACGCCTGTCGAAGAATTGCTAAAGCTGCCAATGCTTCAGTCTGATCAGGTAAAGGATTCGTTGCATGCTTATCAGTTGTCGAAACGCGGCAACGCCTTGCGCGTGATGTTTGAGGCAGTCCGCTGGGGCAAGCGTGGCGCTCGTATCAATACCATCAGCCCAGGCATCATCATCACGCCGCTTGCGAAGGACGAGTTATCCGGCCCGCGTGGGGCAGGCTATCGGCGCATGATTGACGGGTGCCCGGCCAAGCGCGCCGGCACGCCGGATGAAGTTGGAAATGTTGCCGCGCTGCTCATGGGGCCTGACGGAGGATTCATCACCGGAAGCGATTTCCTGATGGATGGTGGCGTGACGGCGTCTTACTGGTTAGGAGAGCTGGCACCGCAATAATGGTGTGACGTTACGCCAGACTCCTACGTGAAAGGATTAGAAGCTATGACAGACAAACAAGCCCAAACCATCATCCGCAACGGCAGCAAGCCGTCCATCAAAGGCCCGGGAAGCTGGTTTACCGGCGCCGTCCGTATCGACAGCCTGTTCCAGATGGAGGAGCCGGGGCGAACCGGTGGTGCCATCGTGACGTTTGAGCCCGGCGCGCGCACCCACTGGCATACGCATCCACTCGGTCAGATTCTGGTCGTGCTTTCAGGGGTAGGTTGGACTCAATGCGAAGGTGGCCAGCGCAGTGAAATCCGCGCTGGTGACATCGTCTCGTGCTCGTGCGGAAAGCGACACTGGCACGGTGCTGCTGCAACCACGGCGATGTCGCACTTTGCGGTCACTGAAATGCTCGACGGCAAGAACGTCGAGTGGATGGAGTCGGTAACCGATGAGCAGTATGAGGCTGGCCCGCTCGTCACTGACTAAGCCACCAACCGAGACTGTCTAACGATGTTGTCGAATGGCGCTTCATGGCCGACATCTGCCGATAAAGGATGACCGTTTTCAAACAGCGGGCGGGTGTATTCTGCGGTCGTATGCACGCCATTTCGCCGACGTCGGCGCTCATTGTTTGGAGAAGCGATGAACATCAGCACACACAAGCCTGGCACTCCAACCTGTCAACTGGTGCAAGCTGGCCCACAGTTCGAGGGGAAGCAAGGGCTGACCTATGCGGTAGGTATCTCAGCTGAAAGTGTGGGATCGAAGCATGTGCATCTTCAGCTAGCAACAATTCCGCCGGCTGCCCGGGCCAAAGCGCATCTCCATGCGGAGCATGAGACGGCCATCTATCAGCTGAGCGGCATCTCGGGGTGCTGGTATGGCGAACGATTGGAGCACCATGCGGTGGTTCAGGCCGGAGATTTCTTCTACATCCCCGCAGGGATGCCGCATGTTCCGTACAACGCGAGCGCGGATGAGCCTTGCGTCGCGGTAATCGCCCGAACCGATCCCAACGAACAGGAGAGCGTCACGATGCGGCCGGATCTTGATGCCTTACCTGACTGGTCGAGCGTTCTGCCTTCACCGCTCTGATTGATCTGAGTGCAAGGGAGCTTTGCGCCATGACGCGTCACCATGTCGTGGCTGAACAGGACACGCGAGCATCGGAAACTGCACATGCCGTTTGAAGGCACGCGGCCAATATGGGACGGTCAACAAGACCTGTCAGTCGCGAACCGATACCGCCTGCTCAACCACTCTGCGCCTGAGAGTAACCAGCGGCGTTCGGATCATATGTGTTTGCGGAAATGCCCCGCTCCTGATGCATGGCAACGGCCTCGGCAAGCCTCCTGCCGACCTGGTCAGCGCCCTTGATGCCCGGCAGACGCCTCACGGGACGAGTTGCATCGTTGGTCGTTAGAATGATCGTGCCGACGCCGAACAGGCGCTGCCACCATGGGTGGATCGACGTGACGCACTGAATCCGGGAAATCTCGAGAATTGATACACGGCGATGCAGAATACCTTGCGTCCAGGTAATCCGCGCGGTATCGATGACGATTCGGGTGAACGCGGTCTTGGCGAACGGCAACCCGACACCGATCAAAACCGCACCAGCTTGTGCGAGCAGCACATGCCACTGAAGCGGGAAAGAGTTAGACGCGTAGACATGTATAGCGCCAATCATTGCCATGACAGCGCCCCCCTTCAGGATCGCGGCAAGGTTGCATGCCTGCGACGGAGCGCCACTGAAAATTACCTGATTGGCCATTGCACATGTCCCTTTTTCTGACCCACGGACCATTTGTCCGTCGAAAAAGGCAGCGCTGCCTGATTCGGTTGCGCGTCAGCAAATTGAGTGGCCGGCGGGAATGCAGCGATTCTCGCGCCATGCAGACATACGCGCCGGCTTAGTTGCACATGTTTCAAACGTCCGGTGGCGACGCAACGCATCGTCGACGCATCGGCTGTTGAAGCGAACATAGTTGACTCGCACGTCACTGTCTTGAAGTCGTAGCGCGACTTGATACCTATGGTGTGCCAGTATAGCCTTTACGACGAGTATCGTCCGCGATGTACGCACAGAGACCAGCTTTGTCCGATACCGAACTTCGGCTGGACCATTAGAGCGGTCCGCGATTCGTTGCTGCTGAAACCTTTTCCTGCTGGAGGCACGATAGTCACTGCGCCGAAATGCAAAACGCCAAAAGTCCCGACGTGACCTCGTCGATGATCTGCTTCATTTCCGGATACGGGGGATGGAATGGGGTTGGATTTTGCGGACTGCCCCACTCGATCGTGTACGAAAACACCTTCGCTTTTTTTGCGTCGACCAGGTGACGGCTAAACGCATAGTCATCCGACGTGCCGGCAGTCGGATAAAGGCTCATCGACTGTTCCGTCTTGTAGAGTCGGCCACGCGATGCCTTGATCGCATCACGCATCTCATTCGCCAGATTGACTGCGATCTTCTTGTCCTCGGCCGCGATGTACTCTCGGTACACCTTGTCGTTGGCGATGCCGCGCTTGCCGTCATACGCGGGGTTCTGGAAATTCATCGCTCGATCGGCGCTTTGATCGACATCGTCACCCCAGTTGTACAGAATGTCTTCCGAGTAGCTATGCAGGTCGACAAAATAGCGAATGTGCGGAAAGTTGTCGAACATCCAGACAGCGTTCTTTGTCTCCGGCTCGGAGGTTGCCGCGGGGCCAATGTAGACATCGTGATCGCACGGATCCGTGGAGTTTGCAATCGGCGACTTCGGATCGAAGTACTTTGGGAAGTCCCAGAGAAAATCGTAATTGCGGTTGACGTCGACACCGACACATTGGGATTGCGTATGTCCCGCCGGCGCCGGTCGACGATTCTTGCGCCACATCGGTTCGGTCAGCATGCTGTAGTTGCGTCCGTCAGGATTGGCTTGCGGAAAGACGTAAATGTCCTTCTTCTCCACCACGGATTTGATCTGCGCTGCGGTAAAGGTCCTGCTGCCTATTGTGATATCCGTATTTGTCCGGTATGCGTTGGCGAGCAGTTGCACAAAGTTGACGAGAATGTCGGGGCTGCCCCATTCGCGTGCGTGAACGCCGCCAAGGAAATAGATTCCGACGCGGCCCGCGCCGCTGCCTTTGCCAATCTTGAGCGCGTGACAAACACGCTGCTCCCATGTCTCGTTCGGCAGCTTGATCAACGTGGTGAACGCGTCATTCGGAGCCTCTGATTCGGCAACCAGGGCCGCTTCAATATGCGCGACGTCGAGGTATCCCGTGCCAGCGGCGACCGACAATGCTTCACGCGTCAATGCGCCGACTGGGCTTTTGCGTTTCTCCTTCTGTCGCGCCACACCCTCGATTTGCGCATCCTCAAGACGTTCAACCTTGTAACCCGCAGCTTCAAGCGCACGAATTTGTTCGTCGCTAGCGTGCGCGTCGACGCGGTAGCCTTCTGCGACTTTCTCGACAGTATGCCGGGCGACCGTGACTTTATACTTTGTCACGAGGTCGGCCATCGCCGCGTAGTCGCTTCCGGTAATTCTGGCATGGTAGTTCGACACTTTCATTCTCCCTTCAGTTTTCTGCCTTCGTAATCTTAAAGACGGTACAGCGGCAGTCATTTCAAAACCACGTGTCATTCGAATATCTGGTTGATGCCTGTGATCCCTGCTAAACCGATCCCTACACCTATACGATCGACAGGCTGAAAGGCTGAAGACAACTTCAACTAATGTTGTGACTACCTAGTCGGCGCCGACAGCTAAAGCGTGTCACACGGCGTTCGTCTCGTGACAGCGGTCCAGTTGCGCCAGGCGTTCGGCCTCACGGCGGCCGAGGCGGTGGGGGTGATGCTTTGGGTCATCTCAAACCGATCGAGCGTGTCGGAGTCTGACATTGCCGGAAAGGGATTGAGTTAGGTGTATGCCTTGAACATGCATCAGGAGGTCGACAACGTGACCGCCTACGTTAGACATGTCTATTGATAATCTAGCGTGTCGTCGACTTTGGTGATCTTCCAGTTGTCACCTTGCTTGCGCAGAAAAACCAACACGCTGATTCTGTCTTTCGAGCCGAAAGTAACTGGAACAACCGCAACATCGTCAAGCATGATCGCCTGGTGTGTTGCGATGTTGTTAGACCAGTCCTGTTCGTCGTAGTCCTGAACCTTCGTGAAATAGTCGACGTCGCCAGGCAGCCTGTTATGGCGATACGCGCTTCGAAGTCTGTCAACCGTCGTTTTGGTCACGTAGACATAAATGCCCTTGTCCAACAACGGATAGGTATCTTTAGATTCCAACTTGATATACCAGGCGTAAAACGCCTTCGTGCTTGCGTCAGGAGTCGCGCTATCCGCGAACGCCCCTTGCTGGAAAAGCAACCCGCCAACCAGCAGCAGTACCGACACGGCGAAGGTAAATAGCTTCTTCATCTTTCGTCTCAGTTGTATCGATAAATTTTATATGCCGGTTGCATTGCGTCCCGGATCGTTATGTTAATGGTCGGCTTCACGGAGCATGCCCATTATCTCGTTCCTGTGCTTGTCGGATTGTTCGCGTGGCATCCTAGTCCACTCCTGATTGTCATGGCTATCCTGGCGATGCCGCAACTCAAGCGCGCATGGCATTACGATCCGGCTAGTCCGGAGAACGTTCGATACTATGGCATTGCGCCGTCGGTGAAACTCACTTATGCGTTTTACTATCTGGCGCTTTTGGCGTTTCTCGCGATGATGACGTTTGGCATCCACGACATGCTTGAACCGTTGCGTGGCGGTACGCGCTGATTTGCGTTTTGGCTTTGTCCGGCGGCTCATCGGCCATTTCCGACATTGGGGCAGGTCGGGTTCTACGTCAGCAATGTGGCGGATTGCTGACAGTGGCAGCATCGAGCAGTCGAATGGCAGCTTCCTGCATCAGCGAACTCACACTTCCGACCCCTTGCCGTCATTCGGGCCACCGCGAGAGCAACGGCTGTTTCCAAGGTCCAACGGACATTCGCTCGCGCGGGTCGACTGCCGTCGAACGGCATTTCCTGCCGTTCGATGGCCAACCGTGATAGATCCGCCGGAAGCCTCTTACCTGTCGCTCACGACACCATCGCAGCAGATGGCGGGTAGCGGCTAGGGCAAACGCCACTGATCGTGCCATCGCGGCACGCCTTCTGAAAATACAACGCCCGGGCGTCTGCTTTATAGGAGGCCCGGGGCGTTTTTAATTGGCTCAAGTTATTGTGCAATGCGTTTGAAACTGGCGTAGTAATCGTCGGTGTAGTAGCAGTCGCCGGTCTGCCTACGCGGTCCACCACATACGATGCGGCGCTGCCCGCGATCCGCCGAGCCAGGCGTGCGAACTGTGTATGCGTGGTAATAGCCGCGCGGATGCTGCGGCAGCAATACCGCGCTGTTACGGAACAAGACACCGTCCTCGCCAAAAGGGAAAGGGCCGCCCGCTTTGATCAGACGCAGTGTTTCGGCTGCTTCCCCCGGCAACTGCGCCTTAGTGACGGCGGCCGGCGCGCTCCGCTCCTGCGCGCCCGATGCGGCGGGTGTGTCGCTCGCGGCCTGCCCAAGCTGAACCGGTGCGTGACTCGCGGATGCGCCCGGTTCCTGAGTAGCGTTTCGCGATCCGTCCTTGCCGCATCCGCCGAGGATAGCGCTCAAGGCGAGGATGCAGGAGAAAGCCCACGCTCGCTTCACGATACGGTCGTCTCCGGGTTGACTAACATTCGACGATCACGAACGATTTAAGGGTATCGCTAACGGCAGAGCGAATCAATGTTCGGCGGACATAGGAATTTTTTACTCGACAACCAGGCCGATGCGCGGTTCTCGGCGTTCGAGAAATAGGCGGATCAAGCAGATTGCGGTGAGAATCGTTTTATCGTCGAACTGGTGGACTGGTAAACTCGGCCAGGCAAGATCAGCCCGCCGTTTACACCCCCGCATAGGCCCGTTCGACGACGGCAAATGTCGCATCGCGCAGCTTGCGAGCCCGCTCGACGGCGCTCGCCGTTTTTGCCCAGCGCTCCATCGGCACTTCGATGCTGATCGGCAAATCGTCGGGCAGCGCCCGCAGGATGCCCGCCAGATCGAGACCGCCCTCCCCGGGAATCAAACGCTCGCAACGCGCCTGATACAGCAGCGTGTTGAGATCGGTGGGACGTTCGGCGGGCGCGTCGCAGAACTGCAGGTATCCGAAATACTCGCGCGGCAACGCGCGCAGTTCGTCAATTGACGACGCTGCCCGGTCGAAGTGGATGGGATCGATGATCAGCCCTGTGTTGCGCCGCCGCGTTGCCTTCACGATGCGCGCGCCCTGCGTGATGTTCTTTACGTCGGTCCACGGCATCGGTTCGAGCGATGGAGAAAGGCCGAGCGGCTCGGCGAGATCGCAGAGTTGCGCAAGGCGCTCGGCGGTACGAGCCTCATCCGGGTCGTTGCCAGCCACCAGCACGTAGCGCGCACCAAGTTCGGCGGCGGTGTCGAGCGTGGGTTTGTACGCGGTCACATTGGTATCGGGCTTGAGCCGCAGGATCTCGACGTCGAGCACGCGCACGCCGGTGTCTTTCAGGCGCGCCAGCGTCTCGCGTTTGAGCGGGGTATCGCCGACGAGCTCGTACCGCACTTCGTGATCGGTCGCCGGGAGCAGCCGCAGGCCGACGAAATCGTAGCCGGCCCGGGCTGCGCACTCGACCATCTGCGGCGGGCTCAGTTCGAGTATGGTCAGCGCCGACAGCGAGAGCGCGCGCGAAGATTGCTGTGTCATGTCGTCTCGTTCCATTCGTTCGATGAAGGACCTGGTGCCGCATCGATTGTGTCGTCAGGCTCCTTGAGCTTGGGCAGCCATGCGTGCCGGCGCGTTGATCGCGCCGTACGCATCGTATGCATTCACGCGCTGCGTGACCTCAAAGAACAGCCCGCCGTCCAAACACTCCGTGTAGATATGGAAATAGTCGCCGGCCGCGGACCGGTCGAACAGCACGCCCGCGCTTCGCAAGCGCGCCAGCAGATCGTCATCGAGGTCGACGCGCGTGATCAGATCGTCGTAGTAGTTTCCCGAGATCGGCACGAAGCGCGCGCCGCTGGCCGTCAGGCGCGCCACTGCGTCGAAGATGTCATCGGTACTCAAGGCTATGTGATGAACCGCCACGCCTCCTCCGGCGCTCACCGTGCGGGCCGTGCGCGTGCGCTGGCTCAGCGAGACGTTGAGCACCAGCCGCACGCTGCGATCTGCGTTGGCTACGCCGCGGCTGCGTACCAGGCCAAACGGATCGGCGAGTTCGAGGCTCTCCCCGGGCTCCAGGCCGAGCACCGCGCGCACAAACAGGATCCACGTGTCGAGTTGATCGACGGCGAGCCCGAGCGCAACGTGATCGATACGTTTCAGGCCGGCTCCAGCGGCGGACCTGCCAGGCTCGTCCTCCAGCACGAAATCCGCCTCGTACAGACCATTTGGTCCGAGCGCGGACGACACGAAGCTGATCAGCATCCCCCCGGGCGAAACTATCGCCGGAACCCGCTGCTCATGCGGCCCCAAAGGACCATCGTAGCGCTGGGAGTGCATCGCGGTGGCGCGGCCGACCGCGCTTGCCGGATCGGCGGTGCGCATGGCGAGCGCACACACAGACAGCCCGTGGGCCTCGAAGCGGCGGCGTGCGAAGGAGTCCGGCTGTGCGTTGACAATCAGATTGATGTCGCCCTGCCGGTACAGCACGACGGCCTTCGAGCGATGGGTGCCGGCACGCCGAAAGCCGAACTGCCGCAGCAGTACGTCAAAAGCTTCGGCTGAAGATTCATCCGCGGCGAACTCGATATACGACAGTCCCATGATGTCGGGCACCGGGGGTGGACTGTACAGCTCGACGCGTTGCAGCACGCTCGCGCGCCGGTCCGTGAAGCGTGCGTTGCTCTGCGCCGGCTCCTGCAGACGTTGGCGCACCTGGCTCTCCAGATACAACAGCGAGCGCATCGCATCGACCGCAGTGCGCCGATTGGGCGTCTCGCGAAATACGTCGTTGAAAATCTCGAGCGACAAGGGTCCGGTATAGCCCGCCAGCAGCACCTGCTCGAGGAAATTCGTCATGTCGAACTGTCCCTGGCCGGGAAACGACCGGTGGTGCCTCGCCCATTGCAGCACATCCATCGACAGTAGCGGCGCGTCGGCCATCTGCAGGTAGAAGATCTTCTCCCCCGGAATGTCGGCGATGCCCGACGGGTCATCGTTGAGCGACAGTGTGTGAAAGCTGTCGAGTATCAACCCAAGGTGCGGATGATCAGCGCGCCGGACGATCTCCCACGCCTGCCCATACAGCTTGGTCACACGCCCCCACGCGAGCGCTTCGAAGCCGACCCTGAGGTTGCGCATCGCCGCGCGCCCGGCAAGTTCGTGCAGTTGCGCGGCTGCCAGCGCCGGATCGTCGATGACGAGCAGCGACGTATTCGAGCAGCACAGCATGACCGGCGCATCCAGTTCCTGCATCAGGTCGAACTTGCGCTCGGCACGCTCCAGGCTGCGCCGAAACTGCGCTTCGGGCATTCCTTCGAAATCGCGAAACGGCTGATACAGGTCGATGGTCAGCCCAAGGTCGGCCGCCATGACGCGCAAGTCCCGGGCTGTGCCCTTGAAGTTGATGAAGTCGTTCTCGAACAGTTCGATACCGTCGAAGCGCGCGGCCGCAATGGCCTCCAGCTTCTCGGGCAGCGTCCCGCTGAGCGACACGGTCGCGATGGTTCGGCGCATGACTTGTTCCTCGGCTTACGTTACCGCCGCCCTCCATGGGGCATCGTTGCCCGACGTCGCGCGTGCCATTGAGGCGGACCGCCCGCTGGGCCGGGCGCTCGCGCATCGCGTCGGGTTATCGAGCCGGCAGACCCAGCATTTCGCGCGCTTTGGCTGCGCTCGCCACCGGCCGGCCATATTCGCCGCACAACGACGCCACTCGCGTGACCAGTTGCGCATTGCTCTTCGCGAGCGTTTCCTTGTCCCAGCGCACGTTGTCTTCCAGACCCGTGCGGCAGTGCCCGCCCATCTGCAACGTCCAGTGGTTCACCTCGAGCTGGTGCCGCCCGATGCCAGCCGCGGTCCATGTTGCATCCGGCAACAACGCCTTGAGTTGCTGGACCTCGAACTCAAGAATCTCTCGACGTGCCGGGAGTGCGTTCTTCACGCCCATCACGAACTGAACATGCACCGGGGATTTCAGCAGCTCTTGTTGCACGAGGTCCACCGTGCTGTACAGCATCGCCAGATCGAAGATCTCGATTTCCGGTTTGACATCGTAGTCGAGCATCATCTTCGCGAGCGAGCGCACGAAGTCCGGCGGATTTTCATAGACGGTAGTCGGAAAATTGACCGAACCCGTCGCGAGCGATGCCATGTCCGGGCGCAGATCGAGCATCGCGCCACGCTGCTCGAATGAGCGACCGCGGCCGCCTGTCGAAAACTGAATGATGATGTCGGGGCAGTGCTTGCGGATGCCGTCCTGAAGCGCGGCGAAACTCGACCGGTCGGAACTGGAGTTTTCCTGTTCGTCGCGCACGTGCAGATGAACGAGCGATGCACCGGCTTCGTACGCTTCATGGGTGCTTTCAATCTGCTCTGAGATTGTGATCGGCACGGCCGGATTGTCCTTCTTGCGCGGCACTGAGCCTGTGATGGCTACGGAGATAATGCATGGTTGACTCATGGCTAACACTCCAGGATATCGGTCCAACCTGTCTCGCGCATGTCGCGAGCAATCATGACAGCGTGCTCGGGAAACTGTCCGCGCAGCATGCCACTACCAAGTCTAGTTCAACCCGGACGCGCTGACGTCCGGGTACTCTTAAGCGACCGCGGTGTGCGCCATTCGGCGGCGCAGCCGCATGTTTTTTCTCCTCCACTGGCTAGAACGCGACCGCGATGCTGTGATGTCGGGCAGCGAAATCAGACCGGCGTCGTGTCGAAGATCGATCCGCTTTTCGCAGCTTCAGTGATGGCTTCGGTAATGCGCAGGTTCCGCAGACCGTCCCGTGCGCTGACGATCGGTTCGGTTTCCCCTCGCACGACGCGGCCGAAGTGTTCGATCTGACGCGCGAGCGGATCCTCGCGCGTCATCTCGGCGACGCTGACTTCGAACGGCTTCCACCACGAGCGGTCTTGCGCGCGGGCGTACGTCTTCATGCGCATCGTCGGCACCGACAGCGAACCGAAGGTGCCGGCAATGACATAACAGTCTTCGTCGAGATAGGTCGCATAAGCCTTGTTCTCCTGCGAGGTCTGCTCCCAGCTGCGCGCGCAAGCGGCTGTGTCGGACAGCATGAAGCTCCCCAGTGCGCCATTGGCGAAGCGCAGGTTGATCGCAACGGTGTCTTCCACCGGGAAGCCACGCGTGGCGTGCGACGACAACGCCTGCACCGCGACGATGTCGCCGCACAGCATGCGAAGGTTGTGCACCTCGTGAATCATGTTGATCAGGATCGGGCCGCCGCCGGGTTCCCGGCGCCATGGCGCCTCGGCGTAGTACTCGTCGGCTTTGAAAAATGCCGCGGCACCCATCACGGCAACGAGTTTTCCGAGCCGGCCCTCATCGATCATTTCCTTCGCGCGCGCCATGATCGGGCTGTGCGCCCGATGATGGCCGATCAGGATCTTCGCCCCCGCCCGGTCGGCCTGCTCCACCAGCACCTCGGCTTGCTCAACGCTTGGCGCGATCGGCTTCTCGAGCAGCATGGGCACTCCCGCCTCGATGCACTTCAGTGCGTGCTCGACATGCAACTTGTTAGGCGTCGCGAGAATCACGCCATCGGGGCGGTTCTTTTCAAGCATTTCGTCCAGTGACCGGTAAAGCGGCACACCAGCCTTGGCCGCGACTGCCTCTGCAGCAGGACCCGGGTCCACAACGGCCGATAGCATGCAGGTCGGACTCCGCTGTGTCACGCCCATATGGGCGAGGCCGATGTAACCGGCGCCGGCCACGGCAATTCGTGTCTTGTTCATTGATATGCACCCCTCGGGTAACGGACAGAGCGCTGCCAGCCGATGCCGCACGTCATCTGTGCGGCGACTCCCGCTCGCTGACCCGGGCGGCACAGCGAGCGCTGTCAGAGGCAACGGTCCCGCGATAGAGCCGGATGCGAGACCCCGCAACCGGCACGGTCTCGCTGACGCTGGCGCCCACACGGATACTCAGGCAGCCTTCGCCGCGGCAAGGGTTTGCTTGCGCATCAGGTTGTAGTCCAGCTTGTCGACTGGAACTGCGCCACGTTCACCGAGATCGTTCAGGTGAATCCGGTACGTCTCCCGGACCATCCAGGCCGCGAACGCCGAGATTATCGTTATGCCGAAGGTGATTGCCCCGATCGTGAGGGGAATGTCGGTTGATCCGGGCGGCGCCACGGTGGCGAAGAGTGCGGGTAGCAATGCAGTGATCGTGGTGCCGATGTTCTGGGCAATGGCCATTGCCGAGACACGGGCGCGTGTCGGGAAAAGTTCGGGATAAAAGCTCGGGAAAATCGCGTTGTAGCCCTGGTAGACGATGCCCCACATAAGCATTGACATAACGATTGCCAGCGCCACGCTGTGAATGCTGATCGCGTAGAGGTAGCCGAACGACAGCAACCCTGAACCGAGCGCACCACCGATGATCAGCGGCCGCCGGCCGATTTTGTCCGACAGATTGCCGAAAATTGGAATAACAATCACCGCCACGATATTGCCTATCACGGGGATCCACAGGTAGACACTCTTGTGAAAGCCGACCCCGTATGACGGCTGGACCGCGTAGGCCGCGCCGAAAATCGTGGTGACCACCGGGATGACATTCATCAGCGCCAGGGCGACGACGGCAAGCATCTCCCTCCAGCAATGCGTGAAGGCTTCGATGATCGGCGATTTTCGGACTTCACCCTGCTCCTCCTCCGTGGCAAAAGCGGGCGTCTCGTGAACTTCGCGACGAATGATGTAGCCCGCAAACAGCACGACGACACTCAGCAGGAAGGGGATGCGCCAACCCCACGAGTTAAACGCGTCTTCAGGCATGTAATGTGCGAGCGGCAGGAATACCGCCGCGGCAAGGATCTGTCCGGCCTGCACGCCCTGCAGCGTAAAGCTGGCGTAGTAGCCGCGCCGCCCGAATGGCGCGTGCTCGAGAATCATCGAACTGGCGCCGGAGATCTCCCCAGCCACCGCGAAACCCTGGATGAGACGCAGGATGACGAGCAGCACTGGGGCGAGCAGGCCGACCTGGTGGTACGTCGGAAGAAGGCCGACGGCCATCGTCGAAAAGCCCATGAGGAACATGCACAGGAGCAGCACCGTTTTTCGGCCATGGGTGTCGCCCCAGTGCCCGAGTACGAAGGCGCCGATCGGCCGCGCGACATATCCAACCCCATAGGTTGCCAGCGACGCGACAATGGCGATCTTGGGGTTCCCTGAGGGGAAGAACAACTGGGGGAAAATCAGGGACGCCGCTGTCGCATAGATAAAGAAGTCGTAGTACTCCAGCGCCGAGCCGATCCAGCCGCTGGCGGTCGCCTTTTTGGTCTGATGTGCGCCGTGCGGTTCATGTTCCGTGATGCTAGCCATTTGAGTCTCCAATATTAGTAATTGATTGAAGTCGGCGTGCGCCCTGCACGTCAGCGGTCAAGAAGGCTGGAAGCCGCGCCTCGTGAGCGCGATCGCCATACCTCTGACGATTCACCGATGCTTCCGGTGACGAGCGCTACCCGCGCAGGCGAATCTGAAGTGTTCATGATGTGCATCCGGCAGACTCATGAGACGGGCGTGGCCGTTTCAAGAGAGCCGCGTGAGCGTCTAAGTTTGCGCCGCTGCGATCGCGCGAACGGTATGTTTGAAAAGTACGCGACGGACCGATAGGGGACAACATCAATCGGCAAAAAGTGGGCGCTATTCGCGCATCACGCGCGACTTTCGCCCGAAAATCGGGTTTCTACGGAGCTCGGCGATGCACGACAAAGACCGGATCGAGGGCACGGCGAAAGCGCTGGCGATCAGCAGGTATTTAACCGCGGCTATGCGTTCTCTGAGCAATAGCTCGAAACGGGCATGCGAGGGATATCAGTACCGCTAAGGGATCGCAACGGTTGTGCGGTCGCAGCAATCAGCTTGAGCAGCCTATAGGACCAGAACCGGGAGACGCACTGCGTCGAATGTGACCGCTACGAGTATTTGATTTGCGAAACCGCGTATAACTCGTCCGGTGTGGCAGTGCCAAAGCCGAAAAATTCGAGGTACGCAGGAATCATTTCAAACAGCATGTCGGTGCCGACCTGCACGCTGCATCCTTTATCCTTCGCCGCCAGCAACAACGGCGTGTATTCCGCCTTCATGACCACTTCGCCCACAAACGTGGTCGGTGCGATGCGGTCGATGTCGAATGGCAATGGATCGTCGTCCTTCATGCCGAGCGGCGTGGCATTGACAATCAGGTCGTAGCCCGCCGGATCTTTTGATCCAGTGGTGACGACCAGTTGCGGGTAATACGTGCGCAACCGCTCGCCGAGCGCACCGGCCGCGGCGTCGCTGGCATCGAACAGCGCCAGTCCCGCCAAACCTGCCGCAGCCAATGACGCGGCGATGGCCGAGCCGACGCCACCGCTGCCCAATACGAGCGCGCGTGCCCCCTCGAGCAGGCAGCCCTTGCGTTCGACGCCGCGCACAAAGCCGGCGCCGTCGAACTGATCGCCCAGCAGGGTTCCGTCAGGCCGCTTGAGAATCGCGTTGCATGCGCCCGCAATGCGCGCGGTCGGCGTCACTTCGTCAACCAGGCCGACGGTGGTGACTTTGTGCGGCATGGTGACTAGCGCGCCGCGGATATTGGTGAGCCGGAACAGTGAAGCCAGAAAGGTCGGGTAATCGTCTGGCTTCACGCCCATCGGCATGACGACTGCGTCGATGCCGTTTTTCTCGAACCACGGGTTATAGATCATGGGCGCCTTGAACGCCTCGGTGGGATACCCAAGATGCGCGATAAGGGTAGTTCTTCCGCTGATCATTGCAGCACTCCCGAAAAGATTCCAGAACCAGGCCGGGATTTCGGCGCGTCGACCATCACTAACAATCAATATATATGACAGCGGACCAACTAGGGCGGCCGCGCGACGGACGTGCTGCTTACGACGCATCGTAAAAGAGTGTGGTCGGGTATGCGGTCGTTTCTGTAGCCTTGGCAACGCTGAGTTCGGGATCGAACAGCGAATTAGCGATGCGCAAATTCAGCGCCTTGATGAATGCATCCACGGTATCGCGCCGCTCCCCCTGATTGACGAAAACCAGATTCAATCCTGGGTATCTTGCCTGGGCGCTTGCAAGTACCGGCATCTCGGCCTGGCAAGGTGCGCACCACGTTGCCCAGAGATTGATGACGAGCGGTTTTCCGTCACGCGGAGCAAGAGCCTGCATGGTTCCCGCTTCGTTGATACCAGGTCAAATGGGAAAGAAGCAGGTGCGATGTTCATGCTGTGGAATCCTTCGGCTTTTATGGAGCAACGACGCCAGGATACGACATGGATCCGAGCCTTTACGACGCCGCAGCGCGCGGCGACAAAGAGGCGAGAAGCAGGGTAAAGCAGGCTGCCAACAGGGCGATATCCTTCAGCAGAAACTGCTCCAGCAAGGTCGAGATGATCGGGAAACCGGTCGGGCTTATTTGAGTGATACCCGGCGTGCTGAGAACAAAGGACGTCGTCAGGAGGAAGGTGGCGCTCGCCATCGCTGCTCCTAAGGCGGACACCGCTGGAATCATCGATCCGATGATCAGAGCGGCCGCGGTCGTCAGTTCGATCGTCCCCACAATCCGGGCTTCACCTCTTACGCCGAACACGCCCAGCCAACTCATCAACGGGCTGTGTGAGATTAACGGCGCGATGGCGTCGGCCGCATAGGGCGTGAATTTCTGTATCCCGAACCAGATGAAGATGGCCACCATCGACCACCGCAAAAATGCCAGATGCAGATAAGTCCCGCTGCTCTTTTCTGCCACTCGGAAATGAATGTTCATGATCTTTCACACTGCCTCTGTAGAAGTTGCGATGGTTTTGTCCTGGCGCGTGCCGGAAGCCAGAACGCCTTCGGCATTCAGCACCGCCTTGAGTACTTCGGGCGACAGCGCGCCTAGCGCAACGAACAGGTTCGGGATGCTGCCTGCGGCCTTCTTGACCTGGGCATAGACTTCGGCAGTCGCGCCAGTGGCGGACTCAACTGCGGGTACGGTGATTCGGCTCATGGTGTTACTCCTTCATCAGGTGGGTAGGAGTCTTCACTTTAAGCCGAGGGAATGATATTTTTAAGCCTAAAAAATCGCAATAAAATGCTCATTCGTATCATTTCTTTCAGTTGGCCGGGCAACGCGGACATCGCGTTCATCGCGTCTAATCAGGCTTTTCGTCACCCGGAACCGACGTAGCGGACCACGCCGCCTGCACTTCTGCAATCAGTGCTGCCGAGCGTCCTTCGTAACGCGGCGAAAAGTGGAACGGTACAACCCCCCGGGCGCCGATCCGGCGCGCAATCAGACCCGCCTGGCGGGCCGTCAGGTGATTCTTGCGCAGGGCATGGGTCTTGTCCTCGTCAAGAAATACGCTCTCGATAAAAAGCAGGTCCACGTCGTGCATCAACTCCGACAGGGTCTCTACGTTCGGTTCCGTATAGCGCAAGTCTGTTATGTAGCCAATGCGCCGCCCGGGAACGACGTCGAGGATCAGGTGACGCAGTTCGCCGACCTGTCGGGTCATCGCGTGGTCGCCATGCCGATCGCGCCACTGAACCTGAATGGGCGTCTCGTCGGGGACGCCGGTCAGCACCGCATGTTTCAGTTCGCGCAGCCACGCACCCGTCGACACCCCCAGCGCCGCGAGCCGGTCCTTCGCGACGATGACGCGGGCCTTCTCCTCGAGCACGTACGCAAGGCACGGGATGTCATGATCGACAAATCGGCCACGCACGCGAAAGGTTGTTTCGTTGTGCACCACGTCGTCAGATCGTTCAAAGGATGAGCCGGCTTCGCGGACGAACCGTCTCCGGCTTGAAAAGAGTGCGCGCTGCCCGCCACCGTCCACTCCGATTTCGCGCGCGTCGATCACCAGCTCGACCTCGTAACGATGCACTACGTTCCAGGTATAGGCGCTCAGCTTGTGTTCGATTTGTGCAAGAAAGTTGGGTCCGCCAAACATCACGATGCCAGCCTTGCGCCCGAGCATCACGCGCAAAAGACGATCGAAGCCGGAAAAATGGTCCATGTGCGTATGGGTAACGAACACATGTGACAAACGCATCAGGTGGCGGGGCAGCAGCGTGGAGATATCGCCAAGATCGAAAAGGAGGGCACGCCGTTCATCGCAAAAGTCCACATATAGACCTGGGTCGCCAAACGCGTCATTGACAAGCGTTGGTTTGAAGAGGGCATGCATGAATCTGCCAGGGCGGAGTACGAATGGCTGTTGTGGATGAACGCAGTATGGATATTCTTCGTGCTATGGCAAAAATCAGAACCGTCCGGAGCGTCAGTCCGGGGTCGTAAAGACCGTCAATACGCCGGTGTAGCCGTAAAGGTGATTCCTTGCAATCTCGCCGCCGGCGAAGAATCCCACCAGCGGTACCTCGCCTAGGGCATTTCGCACGGTCTGCAACTCCGCATGCCGCGCTCCGAAGTGCGGCCCACCCCGTCCCGAGCAACTGACATACAGGGCGCCCGACATGTGCCCCGCCGTGCCGCTTTCCAGTTCCGCGCGGATTTCCGTTGCAATGCGCACCAGATCGACCCGCGCAGCCTCGGGGTTGCGCGTGCAAAAGGCCAGATGCATGCCGGGCTCGACCCGATCCGCAATCGCCAGGACCCGGTGCTGGGTATCCACGCCCACCAGGTGCCGCACGAGTGTATCCGCGCCGAACTTTCCAGGCCATTTCGGCACGTCCTCGGCGCCGGTGCTCAAGCCGGCCAGGGTGGTAGACAGCGCCTGCGACAACACATCGATTGGCAGATCCCGGTCGAGTCCAAGATCTTGCAACACGCAATTGAGTGCGGGCTTGCCGTCCAGCGTGCCCACCAGATTGTGTTGGGCCTGGGTGATGGTGCGCACCGGCCCGATGGGCTGGCAGCCCTGCGTCACGCGTGAGATCAGACCGACCTCGGGGCCGAAGAGCACGCCGGACATTCCCCCGGTGAACACTCCATCCGCCATGTGCAGCGGACGGTTTCGCGCCGAGGACAGGCCGCCGAAGAGATAACCCGTGGTCGTGCGGGCGCTCAGTTCGTGCAGCAATTCTTGCACGTCCGGCGTGCTGCCCTCGGCATGGACGAGCGCGGTATGGGCCACGAACCCGGAGGATGTCGCAGGCAGGGGCTGCAAACCGGAGAATAGCCGGAACGATTCACGTGGCAGCGCCGCGAGCATCAGCACCAGGGCCGGTTCGTCGATGTATTCGATGCCGCTGGCGGCCACACCGACACCGACCGTACCGACCCAGGCGACGCCTGGCTGACCCCGGTGCAGTTCGTCGAGGATCGCCTCGGACGCGGGTGCGTAATAGTCGCTCACGTAACACCAGCCGAGCGTGAACGGAGCGGATTCGTCAAGCTGCGCCGCACGGGCCGCAATTTGGGTTTGAATTTGCCTCTGGCACTCGGCGAGAGCCACCCGCCAATCGGCGTGGGCGGCGTGAGCGTGGACAAACGAAGCGCGGGACATGGCCCAACCCTGTCGAAGACAACAATAAGTTGGACCTCCGCTGGCAAGGCATGTTCAGCCGGCCGTTGAGAAACCCGAGATCAGACCGGCCGCCAGGGCTTGCGGTTCATGAGTACAACTCGTGATGTCCGGAACGTCGTGGACGTTGCATCGTGGCGAGCAGCCCGAACAATTGAGCGGTGCGGCGTGTAACTTCGCGCACCGGGCGAGATCGGTGGCCGTTATGATAGCCATGTGGCCCCCGGCAAATGAATACGTATTTCACGTATTTTCGTCAAGGCCGGTACCAATCGCATCGGCGACACCTGCAATGAAATCAGGGTCGGACTGACAGACCCACTGCATGAGACCTCAAAAAATTTGTCAAGATGTTATGTCACCCGGGCATGCGGCTTGCCTGAGCTTTTTGAGAACGTTAAAACCACGCCTCATTAACTGACATGTGGTCTATGGTGCTATCACTCCGCTATTTGGGAGTTTTGGGAATCTGCGCTTTGTTCGCGGCTTGCGGACAGATTGCGCCCGAACATGCTGCGTGCAGAGTTGATTCCTGTCGCATGCGACACGAGATGTTGCAATCCGGCGAGGCGTCATGGTATTCGGCAACGTTCCAGGGGCATCTGACCGCAAATGGAGAACGCTATGATGGCGGCGCATTAACGGCTGCCCATCGAACATTGCCGCTCGGCAGCTATGTGCGCGTCAGTTCGTTGGCAACAGGAAAGTCGGTTGTCGTGCGTATCAACGATCGCGGACCATACATCAAACACCGAATTATCGATCTCTCTTATGCCGCGGCGAAGACCTTGGGTTTGACAGACGCACGGTCGATGCAAGTACGGATTGAACGAGTAGAGAGCACGGCGAACACACAGACGGAGTCGGACGGCGGCGGAATCTTGACGACGGGAAACGGCAGTCGGTAGAAAACACGCGGGGCGTCAACGGCGTTGTGGTTCCGGGTCGTTAAAAGAGCACCCCAGCGACTTCGCCACCAACAGTAATCGTGGCTGAACAGGACACGCGAGCATCGGGGTGTACTATCGTATTCGCAGGATCATCCTGCGCGCGGCATTGGGTACGTCGTCAATAGCGGTCAATAAACCGCGATTGGGCCCTTGGGGAACAGCATGAGGGGCTTGCTTGTGGCATGGGTATGCGCGTGTGTGCTGTCGGTTGCCGCGGCGCAGGGTCTGGCGACTGCCCCCGTGCCCGGGACCACGGTCGGCGCGAAGGACTACCTGGCCGGAGCGAAGCGAGTCGTCGATGCTGCGGCGCAACCCGCTGCACCTTGGAACGGGCCTCGCAACGGGCCGCGCGCCCAACTCGGGAAACGCGTCGCCATCGTCGCCGAGGATTTGCGCAACGGCGGCATCGTCGGCGTAGTCGACGGCGTGCTGGAAGCGGCCAAGGTCATCGGCTGGAGCGTAAAGATATTCGACTCCGGCGGCACGCCGGACCTGCGGCTGAAGATGCTTGCGAATGCGCTGGCAAGTCGTCCAGACGGTCTGATCATCGTCGGTGGCGACGCACGCGCGCTGCTGCCCGGGCTGCGGCCGTTTGCCGAGCGGAGCATTCCGATCGTCGGCTGGCATGTCGCGGCCCAGGCCGGACCGGTGCCTGGCACGCCCGTGGCGATGAACGTGGCGACGGATCCGCTCGAGGTCGCGCGCGTGACCTCGCTGGCAGCCATCGTACAGTCCGGCGGGCATGCGGCAGTCGTCATCTTCACCGACTCCAATTTCCGAATTGCGCAAGGCAAGGCAGATGAAATGGCTGCCGTTGTGCGCGCGTGCAGCGGCTGCACCTTGCTCGAAGTGCGCGACGTGGCGATCTCGCGCAGCCATGAACTGATGCCGGGCACGACACGCGCCTTGCTCGCGCGGTATGGCAAGCGGTGGACGTATGCACTGGCCGTCAACGACATCTACTTCGACTACGCCGCCCCGGTGCTGACCCAGGCCGAAATGCCGAACACCGCCATGGCCATGCTGTCGGCTGGCGACGGCAGCGAGTCCGCCTTCCTGCGTATCCAGACGGGCAGCTTCCAGACGGCCACCGTGGCCGAACCCGTGAATCTGCACGGCTGGCAGTTGGTCGACGAGATGAACCGGCTCTTCGCCAGGGAAGGCGTCACGGACTACGTGTTTCCGGTGCATCTCGTGACGGCGGACAACATCGCCGCGGACGGCGGCAATCGTCTGCTCTACGACCCGGCCAACGGCTATCGCGACGTCTATCGCCGCATCTGGCAACGCCCGTGAAACTTCCACTCCCACGATCGCTCACCGCGCAGTTCACGCTCGCGGTTTCGTGCCTGGCCGCCCTGGTAATCGCGGTCAGTGCCACGACCCTCTACTCGTTGGCCGGCTCGGTCCACGCGATCCGCCAGTTGGCCGAAGAGCGGCTGGCCCGCCAGGAGGACGCACAGGACCTGGCGCAGCGCACGCTGATGATCGAACGCCTGGCATTGCAGTTGTCCAGTGACGATACGGTGGACGCTGTGCGCGAGACGCATCGGCATGTCATCGAACAGCTGGCATCCTTCGACCGCCTGGTGGACCGCCTCGCCTCCGCGACCACGAGCGACAACGTCGGTGTCGACGCGCTGGCGATGCATCGATCGAGCCAGCGCTTCCGCAACACGGTCAACATCGAGGCGCAGGTGCGCGAGACTGCGCTGGGCACCGGAGCCGCGCCGCGGTCCGGCGCGTCATTGGCCAGCCTGGACGACGATCTGCGCCGCCAGGCTGACGCTCTGGCCGCCGCGGCGCGCCAGCAGTTGGGTTATTTCACGCGCGACTACCGGAAAGCGGTTCAGGATCTGGCCGAAGACCTGGACCGCACGCGCAACTGGGTGGGGGGCGAAGTTGCGGTGAGCCTGCTGCTTGCCTGGCTGATCGCCCGGCCATTCCTCGGTCGCCACGTCGTGGCGCGGCTGCGCCGGGTCAGCCACTTCCTGCGGCAAGGTGACGTCGACGGCGTGCAAGCCGGTGTCCCCGTTCACGGCCGCGATGAGATTGCCGATATGGCGCGCGCAGTCGAGCAGTTCCTCGAAGACCGGCGCCAGCGCAGGCAAGCCGAGGATGCGCTGAAGGAACTCAACGCCGAACTCGAGGCACGCGTGACACAGCGCACGGCCGAACTCAGCACGGCGCTTGCGGGCCAGACGGCCGAGATCGCCGAACGGCAGCACGCCGAAGAGGCTGCGCGAGCGAGCGAGCACTTCCTGGACAGCATCATCGAGAACATCCCCGACATGATCTTCGTCAAGGATGCGGCGACGCTGCGCTTCGTGCGTTTTAACAAGGCGGGAGAGCAACTGCTCGGCTACCGGCGCGAGGAACTCATCGGCAAGTCCGTCCACGAGCTGTTTCCGGCGCAGGAGGCAGATTTCTTCGCACTGAAGGATCGTGACGTGCTGGAGTCGCAGCAGATGGTCGACGTGCCAGAGGAGCCGGTTCACACACGTCACGGGCCGCGCCTGGTGCACACAATGAAGATCCCGATCGTCGACGTGCGCGGCGAGCCGCAGTTCCTGCTCGGCATCTCACGCGACATCACAGAGCAGAAGCGTGCCGAAGAGGAACTGCGGCGCTATCGCGAGCACCTCGAAGATATGATCCGCGAGCGAACGGCTGAACTGGCCGTCGCCAAGGAACACGCCGATGCGGCCAATCAAGCCAAGAGTGACTTTCTTGCGCACATGAGCCACGAGTTGCGCACGCCGTTGAACGGAATTCTAGGGTACGCGCAGATCCTGAAGCGCGATAAGCGCCTCGATCAACGCCAGGTCGATGGGGTCACGGTGATCCAGCGCAGCAGCGAACATCTGCTTGCGATCATCAACGACATCCTGGACATGGCCAAAATCGAGGCCGGAAGGGCGGAGCTCAACCTATCCGACATTTCGCTTGACCGGTTCATCTACTTCATCGCCGAGACGATTCGGGTGAAGGCAACGGAAAAGGGCTTGGCCTTCGCGTGCGAGATGGCACCCGATCTGCCCGCGGGCGTGCGGGTCGACGAAAAACGGCTGCGCCAGGTGCTGCTCAACCTGCTCTCCAACGCAATCAAATTTACCGAAGAGGGGAGTGTGTGTCTGCGCGTCGGTTATCTGCCGCCTGCGCGGCTGCGTTTCGAAGTGCAGGACACCGGCATTGGCATAGACGAAGCGCGTCTGGAGGCGATCTTCCAGCCTTTCGAGCAAGTGGGCGATGCTCGGCACCGAGTTGGTGGCACGGGGCTGGGCCTGGCCATCAGCCGGCAGCTTGTGCGTTTGATGGGTGGCGAGTTCCGCGTCGAGAGCCGCCGCGGTGCAGGCAGCGCCTTCTCGTTCGAGCTGAACGTCCCGGTGGTGGCGCCTCAGGCAGTTGTCGTCCCGTCCGAATGGGCGGTAAGCGGCTATAAGGGGCCGCGCAAGACCATTCTCGTCGTGGATGACGTAGCGGCAAACCGTGCTGTGGCAGTCGATATGCTCGGCCAGCTCGGATTCGACGTGGTGGAGGCCGTCAACGGATTTGAAGCATTGGAGAAAGCCAAAGCGCTACGGCCGGCGCTCATCCTGATGGATGTCCTCATGCCTGGGATGGACGGGCTCGAAGCAACGCGGCGCTTTCGCGAAATGCCGGAGTTCGGGGATCTGCCCATCGTTGCGGTTTCCGCCGGCGCCTCGGGGAGTGATGCGGCGAAAAGCCTGGCGGCCGGTGCAAACGCCTTTCTGTCAAAACCGGTTGACCTCAGTCGGCTGTTGTCACAGGTCGCGGCCCTCCTGAATATCGAGTGGAGCGACGAAGTTCCGCAGACGCAAGCCGCCGGAGCGGGCCGAACGGCTGTACGCGCCGCCGATCCCTCCGTGGGAAGCTTGATCGTGCCGCCGCCGGGGGAAATCGAAGCGCTACACCACCTGGCGCGACTGGGCGACATGCGTGCCATCGTGCAACATGCCACGCACCTGACCGAGCTTGACGAGCGCTATCGTCCTTTCGCCGACCACCTTTGCCAGCTAGCGAAGGATTACCGATCCAAAGCAATCCTCAGCTTCGTCGAGCAATATCTGGAAAGGAGGCAAGCACCATGATTGGCACCGACGTCTGAGCGTCCGAGCCGCAAGACGGGCGAATGAGGCTTCGTGGCCGGCTGGTGCCTGATGAGAGTGGACAGCGTCGGCAGCGGATGCATTCTTAATGCGGTCCTTCCGGAAGGACTATGCTTTGCGCTATGAACAATCACCATACAGTCACATTTTCGACCTATTACGTTTCCCTACCAGCCATTCATTTTTAGTCGACGTGCAGGAGGTGTCTTAATGACGAACGCCCGCCCCGCCCTCAAACCCCGTACACTGGTCGCCGCTGTGATGCTCGCTGTTGCCGGCGGCTCGAGTGCGCAGGCGCAAACGTCGCAAGCGACTGCGCCCCCCGATGCTTCGCACGTGAGCCAGCAGCAGCCGCTAAGTGGCGTCGATCCGGACAACGTTGCAGACGGGTCGGAGCCAGCGGAGGATCCTCCGAACCTCGCATCTGCGGCTGTTAGTGCCGCGACACGCGCACTGACACCTGGCGCCGCCCTCGCCCCATCCTTCACCGCGACCGACTGGCCCACGTTCGGCATGAACGCGCAGCGGACCGGAAATAACCCGGTGGAGACGGTGTTGACGACGTCCACCGTGGCGAGTTTGCACACTCACTGGACGAAGGATCTGGGCGGCCCCATCCTGACCCAGCCGACGCTGGCGGCGGGCGTGAACATCAACGGCACGCTGACTGATGTCGTCTATGCCGCGACCCTCCAGGGGAGCATGTTTGCGCTTAACGCTTCCACCGGTGCCGTCATCTGGCAACAAAAGGTCACGCCCGCGCATACCACCTGCGCCGACTTCAACATGTCAGGTGGCAACATCGGGTACATCGGGACGCCCGCCATCGACCGTACCCGGAACCGGCTGTACATCGTGAGTGGGGACGGGTTTCTACATGCGTATGACCTGGCAACCGGCGCCGACCTTCCGGCATTGCACGTCTTGATCCCGGATAAGGCCGATGTGTCAAGGACCTTTGTCTTCGGCGGCCCGACGCTTAGCGGCACGTCGCTATACGTCACGACGGCCAGTGCCTGCGATTTCACGCCGTACCATGGAAAAGGCGTGCAACTCTCGGTTACCAACGGGGCGATCCTGCAGCAATGGTACCCGGACGGTGCAACCGGACCGAATGGCGGTGGTATCTGGGGGTTTGGGGGCGTCTCGGTCGTGCGTGGCGGGTCAGCGGTGTACGCCCTGACGGGCAACGCGTTCGCCAGTCCGCAAAATACCGCGTTTGCAGAACACGTCGTCAAGCTCACCAGCAGCCTCGCTGTGACTGCGTCAAACGCACCGATGCCGCCGGCTACCAAAGACGCCGACTTCGGTGCGACGGCACCGCTGTTCCAGCCGCGTAGTTGCCCAACGATGCTGGCAGCGTTCCAGAAGACCGGCGAACTGTTCCTCTATAACCAGGCCACCATCCCGTCCGGCCCCGTTCAGACACTGGATATCAGTCAGCCCAGGGATGCCGGAACCAACATCGGTCTGCCTGCATTTGATCCGGTACTGAAACAGCTATACATCGGGTCGCCCTCCGATTCGCCGACCGGCTTCAACAAGCACGGGCTTCTCGCGCTGGCCTTCAACAGCACGTGTACCGTCAGCCTTGCCTGGCAGCAACCGGTCGGAAAAAACACGATTTCCGACAATCCGTCCATCCCTCCCATCGTCGCCAACGGGGTGGTGTACTACGCCGACGGCATCGCCAGCCAGGTGTATGCGGTGAACGCAAAAAGCGGACAGATACTCTGGAGCACCGATAACCTTCCGGTCGCTGAGCGGCCCGCGGGCGGCGTCCTAACGTCGCCCACAGTCGTGAACGGGCAGCTTTTCGTGGCGGGCCTCGACCACATACTGCGTGCCTTCGGTCTGTAGCACACGGCATCGAATAACCCTTAACGCACCCCGTCGGTCGGTCAAAACTGTTGCAATAGCGCTCGCCAGCATCGGACCATACCGGACCGGCGAGCTGCGTGTACGATAGGACCAGTTGACTTATGAGTCTCAGGAGACACCATGAAAGCGGTGTGCCCGCTGCACGGGCCAACGACCATCATCCGCACGAACGCGCACGGGTT
>NZ_VOSW01000071.1 GCF_009690905.1 Paraburkholderia madseniana | reverse complement strand
CATCCTAAGCCCCGCCGATCCGGCGCCGCCGGCAGTTCGTCGTCTTCGGCGGCTACGCCGCCTCCGACTCCTCACTACCGGCCAAGATGAATGTCGGTACACCGGACGTACTCATTGTCGCCCCCCAGCCTGCTGGAATTCGCACACCAATCCTTTCACATGCATTTAAGCTCAGGCTCTTGATCCGATCGAGGCGCACGCAAATTATAGGTGCAGAGTTTTGAATCCAAGGTCGGGGCAGCGGCGCTCGGCCTGACGATCTAGGATTTTCCCGACGCATTGTGGACCAAGAGAAGCATCGACCCATCTCGCAAACGAGGGAATCGATCCGGTGTTCGGCAATTGCTGTCGTTGAAGACTGCTTCTGGCGCCCACAGACAGACGGAGATACTCAAATGATTGCTCTAGCGCGACTGCTTCCACTACTCTCAACGATCGCTACAATAGTGCTCTATTGTTCAAGTGCCTTTGCTGATCAACCTTTTACTTCATCGCCACTCGGGCTGCAGAAGGTACTGGTCATCCCTGTCGAGTTCCCGGTGGGCAGCCCGTGTCCAAATTCTACCGAGACCTGTCCCGTTAAGTCCGCTTGGTATGCGGCAAATGTCGGGGCGCCACGGCACACTCCAGCCGAGTGGGAAAACCTCTTGAATTCAGTGGCAGGCTCCTGGTGGCAGCAGGTTAGCTACGGTCAGACGAGCTTCGAATTTACGGTATTGTCGGACCCACAGACTGCGGACGGTTGGTGGCCTGCACCGCATAGCTGGCAGGACTATGGAAGAAACAACGGTAACTGGTATCAGACAACCACTAACATCCCCCCGAGCTATGCACTCGTTCCCGATGTGACCGCGAACGTAGTGCAATCGATCTGCTCGAATCCACTGTTGCTTTTTGTGTGCCAAGTTTTGCCGTCGTACAACCGCCTGGTCATTCTGCAAAATGTCCACTCCTTTGGCGATCAGAGCCTTGGCAATGACTTTCCATTCACCATTGCAACGGGGACCGCCCTCGGAAACCTGGTGGTGAGCGCAAGCTGGGCGAACGAGGACAGTACGGACTCGGGGGTGACGTCCCTGATGCATGAACTGGGGCATCAGTCAGGCGAGCTGTCGCACTATGGGGACTGCTCTGCGTATTTCAGCTTTACGTCATTCAATTCAACCTTACCCGCAAGCGGAGCCGAATGCATCTCCGGCTGGGACATTATGGGCATATCGTATTCGCTCACCCAGTTCTCGGGTTACTCAAGGGTGAGCCGAGGTTGGATCAACGCGGCCAATACACCCAGTTTCGATCTTATTTCCGGAGGCCCGTTTACTCAGACATTTCTGATGAACCCATTGGAGGTGCCACCCACGGACACCAATCCCAATGTAATTCGACTCTCGATCGGGGACCTTTCGTGGCCGACGTTCTCGGGCTACTTTGTTGAGTGCCGGGAGCCGATCGGCGGTGACGTGCCCTCACCCTTCCCGTCGATCCCCGTAAGCACAATCCCCGATCAGGGGGTATTGATCACAAACATCCACGAGTTCAGTGTTAGTGACATTCCCGGAGCACCTGCGCACCATGTAGAGCGAACACTGTTTCCGGCGGACCAACTGACAAATGCCACGCTAAAACCGGGACAAACGTTCAGCGATTCCGTTTTGGGGCTGTCGATCCGATTCAACGGCTACGTCGGCGGAGACGCCAAAGTACGGCAATGCAGCGTGTCGATCGCACATCTCGAATCGCTTCCGCCACCCCAACAACGAATAATCCGCTTCGCTGGTAGTGCGATCCTGAACGGCCTCGCGCAAACACAGGACACAGCGTCCATTTCAAGCGATATCGCGATCAACGATCTTATTGACGCAGATGCGAGGGTCCGTGTTCCGATTCCGCTGGTGCCGCCTTGGACCGGGCATAAAAACCAGATCTTTGTTCGCGTGCACGATCGAAGCACAGGAGCCGTCGACAACGTGAACGTGGGTGTGAGTGTGCAGCAGCCGGCGGTCATTGCGAATGTTTGCGCGGCGGCTCCGAAAAGGCCGAATCTGGGAACCGTCAACCTCAAGCAGCTTGTGGCCGGCTCTAGCGCATTGGCAGAGCTGGAATGGACAACGGCGAAAGTCGGGTCGGTAAGCGTCGAAGCGGTCGCCAGCGGTCCGGCGAACCGAATCCATACCTCGACCCGGTTCGCATTTCAGTTCCATCACCAGGACATCGAACGCGGCGGCGTCCGCACGCAATTCAAAATTGCATCCGACCCGAGCTGTATGATGCCAGAGACGTACTTCGTGGCGCCCGCGGTGTCGCTGCCCGACTGGAAAGTACAAGCAATGCCGTCTGCAGTTACGCTCAAACCTGGCCAAGATGCAGTGATAACAGTGCTGGTGACGCCGCCTGCAAAACGGCGTCCGGGGCAGCACGCAGAGCTCCCCGTCGTGGTGCGAATGCAACAACAGATGCTGACCGACACAGGGCGCATTCCCAAAGACACGCCCGCAAACCTGATCCCGGGAGTGCACTACATGGCTCTTGGCGCGATAACGATCCTGGCGAAGGTCACAGCGGGACCAGGTTCCGTCGATCTACATTGCAAGCAGAAACAGGGCGACGACAGTGGCCAGTTGGACCCGTGCATCGGGCACATCGACCGGCCGCTCGCGATACGAGGAGCGGTTTCGCCAAAATCAGCAAACAGTCCAACGATAGTCGAATATCGTTCACCTTCCGGGACGGTCATCACACACCTAGTACTAACAGACGAAAACGGAAATTTCCGTGACAGTGTAGTGCCGCAGGATCGCGGTCGTTGGAAGGTCCAAGCACGCTGGTCTGGCGGTGAGATGAATGATCCAACGGAGTCTTCCACCATGAATGTTGATGTCCGATGGGGCCGATGACGTGCCCGCCACCGACTGAACTTGGCGACCGGTGTACTGCAGAAGCAACCTCAACCACGATTCAATATAAGTTGAGAGCCGACTCCAGTACATCGCAGTATCCGATCAGCGCAAGGTAACCGAACACATCTTAGCGCGCCGGAGAAACGCCTCCCTAGCTCCTTCAAGAATGGCGCACGCCGCGTCCCGTGTCCTTGGATGATCGATCCACGGGCAACTATCTCACCTTTGTCGTTGGCAGCCTTCACGACGATCTCTTCGGCGTCGCCCAGAACTGCCACGTTTGCGTAGTGGGTGCCTTCGTGACGTCAAAGGTAGGCGGCAGAGGTAAAGATTGCAGGTTTCACAGGTTTACCCTATGTCGCTTTTCCCAACTATTCTCCTAATATCATTAGGGAACACGAGCGCACCTAAGCCGCCTTGGCAAATCATTGCTCAGGCTCATCGGAATTTCCGTTGAGCGAGAATCCAGGGGCTGACACATCAACTAGAGCTTTAGTTCAAACATATACTTAGCATCACTACTTTTTAAGTTAACGCAAAACATACCCAGATCTTCATTCACGACGTAAGCGGAAATCAATCGGTGTTCGCGGCGGAAGAAGGACGGTCATTTGCAGACAAGAACACTCTAGCGCCTCGACAGTAGCTTGCCAAATTGAACACCACTCGCCTGTTGAGCCCTCGCGATATCAAATGCGTAGTACTCTGGGTCGCACATAACTTCGCTCTTAAAGACTATGGAGAAGTGCTAATGGTCGCCATCTATGTACCTATCCGTGGAAGCGAACGAACACTCCTACCTGATTCTCGACCGGCAGGCCCCATCGATCCCAAGGAAATAGCCAGCGTGACAGTGCGCGTCCGTTCAGTGGGAGATCCTCGCGCGCTTGTTGCAAAGGCGTACGAACTCGCAAGCAAACCGTTGGCGCGAAGGAAATATCTCACGCTTGAAGAGTTGGAGAAGAAACACGGGGCGGACCGCGCAGATCTCGACAAAATCGAGCATTTCGCATACGCGCACAATTTGACAGTGGTACATCGGAGCGCTATAGAACGGTCGATCGTATTGAAAGGTAGGCTCGGGGACTTGCTGGCGGCGTTTCATGCCGACGTCCAGTTATATCACCACGCAACGGGAACATATCGTGGACGACGCGGCGAGATCTCTGTCCCACAAACCCTCGAGTCCGTCATAACGGGGGTTTTCGGACTAGATACCCGCCCAAAAAGCCGATCGCCGCACCGCCTTAAGAGTGCGACGTTTGATGGACCCGGTGGACAGAACGGCGTGGCTGCGACAGTTTTCGCCTCCCGCTATAACTTTCCCGTCGAGCTAGGGGATACAACACTGGACGGAGCCGGGCAAACAATCGCCATCATCGAACTGGGCGGTGGCTACCAGAATAGTGACCTGCAGGCATTTTTTCAGGAAATAGGCTCACCCGTTCCGGACATTTCTTCAGTCTCCGTCGACCACGCGGGAAACAATCCTACATCCGGAGATTCGGCCGATGGCGAAGTGATGCTGGATATCGAAGTGGCAGGGGCTGTAACGCCGAAGGCGAACATCGTTATATATTTCGCCCCTAACAACAATGGCGACCAAGGCATGCTAGATGCCATAAGTGCTGCCGTTCACGACTCGGAACGAAAGCCGGGGGTCATTTCGATAAGTTGGGGTATGCCGGAAGACTACGTCGACAAGCAAGCCCTCGATGCGTACCACGAGCTATTTGCCACAGCCGGCACGCTTGGAATCACCGTCTGCGTCTCGTCCGGCGATCACGGAACCGCCGACCTCAGTGCAAGCCAATGGACCGACCGAAAGATTCATGTGGATCATCCCGCGAGTGACGATTTGGTGCTCGCCTGCGGCGGCACCCAGATCGATTCTGCTTCCGGTCAGGATGTGACCTGGAACGACGGCACGCCGTTCAACGTGAATGTATACGGTGGAGGTGGGTGGGCAAGTGGAGGCGGAGTCAGTGAGAAATTCCCCGTGCCAGACTATCAAGCCAACGCAAATCTGCCAGTCTCTCTAGACAACGGGCAGCCTGGCCGCGGTGTTCCCGACATCGCGATGAGCGCCACGAATTATTTCACCCGCGTTGATACGTACGAGGGCGCGTCCGGTGGAACAAGCGCGGTCGCACCTCTCATGGCCGCCCTCATAGCGAAGATCAACCAAGCAAAGCAAAAAAACGTCGGGTTCCTGAATCCTTTCCTTTACGGCGCGGCCGCAAACGGTGTCGTTCATGACGTCACGGTCGGAACGAACGCGATTACAGATACCGTCCAAGGCTATGACGCCGGCCCGGGCTGGGATGCGTGCACGGGCCTTGGGACGCCGGACGGAACTGCAATTCTCAACGACCTGCCGTAGATCTTTGAAAACGGACCGTGCTATCGCCAAGCGGCTAATGTCGCCGCCAGCAAATTGAGGTCGCATTGGACATGTAGTGACTACGGGGGCGCGATGAAGCAAATTCAATGGTTGGTGCTCGCAAGCACAATCACGCTGCTGTGCGGTTGCTCAACCTTGCCAAAATTTGATAGCCCATTTATTCCCGAGAAAGTGAGTCCGAAAGTGTCAGATGTATTGGATGAGATTCAATGCGAGGTACTCATTTCCGTGAACAAAGCCAAGGATTCGAATAGCCCCCTAGCTGGCCTGCAGGACGGGCAATACGTCGCAAACATCAACCTGACGCTAGACGTGACTGACAATCAGGGCGTCAATCCCTCGTTAAGCTACATTGACCCGTTAGCCGCGACAGGAACAAACTTTACTGCAGCCTTGAGTGGACAGGTTTCCGGGCAGCAGCATCGGAACTTCAATGTAACGTTCACTTTACTATTCGACAAAAATACGCCCACGGAACAAAGTCTCAAAGAGTGTCAGAACCAGAGCAATGGATCGGGCTTGAAAGGCAGTCTTGGCATTGAGGAGATCATTAGCACCGGCCTCAAATATGAAACCGGGTTCGCATATCAGAACGAGTACCCCTATAAAATTCCGGCAATTGCTGTAGGCACGGCTTCGCTTCCCAACGATCCCCTTACCGGTGGCGCAGCACTGGCGCCCAACTTTGGCTCGACCGTGGACTTCACTTTGATCTACGGACTCGGTGGCGGACCCAACTGGACTCTGACACATTTTGCCGGTCTAAATCCAGCATCGGGAGGCTTATTGAGCTTTCTGCGAACAAACAAGGACACGTTGGTTATCTCGATCGCACGAGTTGTTCCGACGGCAGCACCTGGCGCAGCAGCCCAAAGTGCCGCATCTCTTGCAGTACAGGCCGCAGGCAAGGTAGCTCAGGACAACGTGACGCGCATGATCTTACAACGCCTTCTTACTCCGTAAATGCGCTTCATACTTTATATGGATCTGCTACGGACGAACCTAGCAGCTTCAGGGTGAATGAAGTCCAAGATATGCTGAGGTTGGGTGTATGAAGACTCCAAGGCAGTTGCGATGTCAGGTACTGCCGAAAAGCTCCTGCTGCGACACGTCCATGCCTACGTCATCAGAACGGAGGGGGGAGAAGAGTTGCTCCATGCTTCCGATGCACAGGTCGAGAGCGATCCTTCTGCCGTTCCTGATGCAGCTTGCTGAAATGTCGCATATTGGTCAAATCCGCTTTGAACTGACGATGGAAGCTTCCCTCGCCTCGCTTGCGAACGGCCCAATCCGGGAGCGCCACCCAACGTCAACCGCATCGGAAATCATCTTGAAGTCGGGATTGTTATCGGAGACTCATCATGATCGAATGGCTTGGCTTGATCTACACGGTAGCAAAGGACATCCGCAACCGTCTGAAGTGCGGCGAGCAAGAAGGGCAGATCGACCGCGACTGGTTAGAGAAGTCCAGTTTTCACGCAGAAGCTGAGGCAAACTACCGCCGGCAACTTAGCAATAATGCCGCTGTGCCCGAATTGACTTAAACCAACCAGCCTCCACGATTCCCGGGGGGGGTTCACAACCGGACTTTTTCCTTATTGCATGTCATGTGGGCACGGCGCACGCATTTGAAGCGTAGATCCGTCAACTTGCCGATAGAACTTGAGCGCCTCACTTCGCGATTACATCGCCCTTCATCACCGAAACCGCGCAAAGATCAAATTGCCGAGATTCTGCTCTTCAAGGTCTTTGACCACGGCATCGAGCGATACGCCGTAGGACGTGCGGTAATCGGTTTTCTCGTCACTTCGGACAATTTTTCCCACGTGCATCGCGATAGGCAGGAGCGTACGAGCGTCGAAGCAGGGAGCACCGGACGAACCCAGCTGCGTGTCAACGCGATAGTGCAGCGGACGATCCGCTATGAGGACACCTAGATTGATCGCAAGCGGACCGGCACCCGTCGACTGGGCGATCATAATTCTTTCCCCACGCTCAACCTTGGGGAACCGTCGTGGCAATTCAATCCATTTCCGCAGAACAGCCTTCGATTCAGCTATTACGCCACCGACCGGCTGCGCACCCGGCGCCCCGTCGAGTTTCAACAACGCGTAGTCAAGCCCGCGCAATCCGCCATCCGAAAGCGATTCCCGCGCCCGGAACAGGGAGCCCTGCGTAAGCGTCTCGCCGTTTGCGTCGGTTCTATAGTCGAATCTGAAAATCGCGTCATGGATTCTAGACGCGCCGTTGGTCGTCGAGCCGATCAGATGATCGGCAGTGAGCAGTAGGTCAGGTCCGACCAGGAATCCGGTGCCGTACTTCCCGTTGAGCTCGACCCGGCATACGCTGCGCTCAATCTGGCTAAGGCGCGCGCGTACAATATCAGGATCGACCATTGGCCCCGAGCCATGGGCAATGCTCTCGAGCGTGTCCCTAAGGTTTGCGTCGCCCGTGACCGTCGAGATTCCCAAGCGCGATGCGACGCGCGCAATGCGCTCATTGTTGGGACGTGCCTCAAGAAGAGTAGTGACCAACGTTACGAGCCATCCTTCTCGCTCGGCCCCACTCAAGAGCTCAAAAACTACTCGGTTGAAAGGCTGCTCGGGCGTCCCGTACACTTCCAGGCTGCGATTAAGTCGGTACCGCAGCGACGCACGTAGGTCGTCGAGAGTGAAGGCCTCGACGATCGCGGCCATCAATTCCGCCGTCTGCGAGCCAGTAAGTCCAGCGTTCTTCTGACGTTCCGTCACGTCGTCAGGCGGCACCTCTAGGTGGGGCAGGTGACTCCTGATGAGCCCGAGCGCATCGGCCATCACTTCTTGAATCGCCGAGATCAGCTGCGCGCGATTAGGCGAGTTGTCGAGATCAAGCGCAGCCTCGACGGTGTGCTTCAGCTGTGCTGGCGACGCCTCAAGCACATACGCACTCCACGACTCGGTGAGCGAGTCACTCAGTGGGACATTCAACGCGCGGGCGAGCGCTCCCGGTTCAAGCCCGGTAGCAGCGGAGTACTCGACGTCGAGGCCCGTTAGCGCTAGCGCAAATCCACGCATCGACGCATCGGATGCGCGCGGGATGCCAATTGCGCGGACCACCGCGACGACGCGCGAGTGCGCAGCCTCCCCCGGAGCCGCGGCGGCCCATTGCCCGGCCGCAGGTGAGCGGCCCAGCACCGCTTTCGACACCTTCTCAATCAGGGTGCCGAGTTCGAAGCCCAGCGGGGGCGACACCCGCAACGACTGATCAAGCTCACCGAGGAAGATCCGCTGTCCCATGCTTTGGACGCGCTGCGTCATGGAAAGATGATGACTTTTCTCTACATGTATTAAGCGTTGATAAGCCCCTGCCGCATTTCCGAACTGCCTGAAACGGATCACGTATTCGGCATAAGCCAACGAAAGCAACACGGCGGCGTCGCTCTCCTCCCCGCGAACCGCCCGATCGTAGGCCCGGTCGAGAACCCGAAGTGCTTCTTGGATGTGCCCCAGACGCACCAGCGCAGCCGCCTCAATTGATACCAGCGGACTCGCGGCAGTGCGCTGCGGACGTTCCGCGATTTGCTCCAATGCGCCCTCGGCGTAGTCGTCATCGAGACACGTCGCGGCGCTACGCGCGACGATTCGCTCCCAATCCGCAAGCCGAGCCGCCGCGCGTGCTTCCGCGTCCACTGGCACCTCGAGCCGCGAAGCCAGAAATGCCCGCCGAACTGGATCAAATTCCGCCAAAGCACTGCATAAATGCCGTCGGACTCCGCGCCGCCACCGACTGTCAATCAGCTCAGGCGGCTGGTCGAGCGACAGTCGGTGATAGATCTCTTCCGCCCGCTCCATGTCGCTCTCCGTGCTCTCATAAAAGCGCACCGCTCCCTCGTGGATCAGGCGAGCCTTCGCGGGCTCGTCTTCCTGCAGCGGACCGAGCATCAGTTGACGGAGGTCCTGGCGGTGACGCAGCGCGCCGTCAGGATCGGCCTTCACGAGCGAAATTTCCTGCTTGAGCTTCTGAAACAGCACGTGCGCTTCCTCAAGCGAATTCACCGCAATACCACACGGCCTCGCCAGCACTTCGAAGATCAGTTCCGGCGTGATGCGGCGAAGCACGAGACCCGGATGGGCCAGCTTCTCAATCTCTGGAGTGTGAACATGATGGAGGACGCGCTGATACAGCTGGCGCTGGATGTTCTCCTCGCTCAAGCGGCGGAAAAAACGATCACGCGTTGCCACGCCCAACGACTCCGGCGATGCGTCGTCCTGAAGCGCGAGCTCGGCCGCGAGCTTCAGGGTGAGCGGGCTGCCACCGAAGTGCTGGAAGATCTCACGCGCAATATGTGAGTCGCGCATACCGCGAGCCTGAAGGTAGCCAATAGCGGAGGACTCATCGAAAGCCGTAAGTACAAGTGACTCGATGCGCTTTCCTTCGACAGCGGCACGGCCCACGATTACGATGCGAAGGGGCGGCATCGTGGACTTCATCGCTTTGAGAAATTCCCAGAGCTCATTGACCGCATGATCCCCTCGAAACTGCAGCTCCTCGAACGTGTCGAGGACAAGCACGAAGGGACGATCGCCGCCCATCAGACGAGTCAAGGCTGATGCAGCGTCGCGGATGGCGCCTGCGCGAATCCGCGCCATCATAGGGCCACGCTCGATCGCCGGCGCCCCGCTCTCGGCCGCAATTTTCTCCAACCACATTACCCGCAGCCGCTCGCATGTGTCACGTACCTCAGGATACTCCACACCAAGCTGTCGGATTGATTCTGCGAGGACCGTAAGCGGTTCGTCCGGAGAAATGTCCGGCCGATCGAAATCGAGGTAGGCGAACGGGAAGCGATCGTTTTCATGTGCGCGGGCGTGCTCAAGAATAAAGCGCGCAACGAGTGTCGATTTGCCGACGCCGCCTGGTCCAGAGACCATGAGAGCGAAATTCGGGGAGCGGCGCAAGAGAACATCAGCGACACGATTGACGACGGAACCGGTGATATCTCTCGCCGCGTCGACATAGGAGCGCGGCGGCACGACACCTACGAAAGCTCGCAGACGTCGCAGCTCTTCATTGCGCCCGCGAAAATGCTCGCCTGCCAGGTGCTCGAACGGCTGCAGAAGCGTCAACCATTCCACGCGGTTCGTGATCTCGCAAGGCGCGGGCGACACCGTAAATCCCGCCGCCTGCAGCCAGGTTGCGACGTCATATCCGGCCTGTAGCTCGCTGAGGGTTTGGTCCTCAAGGCGCACCGATTCGCCCCGAAGCCCGTGCTCGAGCGCCTGCTGTACCGGATCAGACTGTGGCGGCTCATTGGCGGCGAGCGCAGCCTCAATAGCACCTCGGTCACGCAACTCCCGAAGGCAAGCGATTCGGAGGTCCGGACGCAGCGCCCAGCGTCGAATGCCTTGCGCATCCGTAATTCGAATCGAAACGCCAAGCAGGTGGTCGATCTCTTCATCACAACCGACGTCCGAAACTGTTCCAAAGAGCGGCTTTAGTCTCGCCGGTTCGAACCAGGCTAGGACAGACGCGCTCTCCTCGAAGGCGCTCCTATTAGGGGTCGCCGCCGCAGCAGCACCATTCGGCACAGAGCGCGCGAGTCGCGCAGCGACACGCGCGGAGAGATCATCAATCTGGGACTCGGGGATTTCGGAAGCGCGGAAGGACGGTGACATCGATCAGCCCCCCTCGGGAGAGAAGCGCGCAAGTGCTACGCGGGCTCGGTTGCCAACTTCCTCAAGGTACGCGTCCGCTCCGGGATCGAGTCCCATGAGCGCTTCGGATGCTGCCTCAACTATCCGTTCGTCATCGATGATCAGATGCCGTTGTTGCGTCGCGCGAATGAAGAAATCGACCACATCGCGCTCGGAAAGCGCCCGGTCGATAGTCTCCTCTTCAACGTGAGGGAGCACTGCGGGCACAAAGGTGTCACGATAGCCAAGCAGGATAAGCCGGAACTGTGTCAGCGTCACGGCAACCCTGGCAGCAAGCTGCTTGACGACGTCAAGCGTAGCCTGTGGCAGTCCGACTTTGTTGAATTCATCGATGACAATCCAGACACTGCGTCCATCACCATGCGTCTGCGCCTCGAAATCGTCGCAGAAGTCGATCGTCCAGCGCGACCACTGCGAATCCTTCGGCTCGGGCGGAACTTTGCTAACGTCGTATCCCAATAGGCGAACAAGCTTTACTCCAAGATCACGCGGCTGGATCTGCACGCCGCTGCCAAGTTGATCATTGAAATTTCGCAAGTCGATCCACGCGAGTTCGAATCCGTGCAATTGCTGCTTGAGCGCGGAAATGAACTGCACACTGAGGCTCTTGCCTGTCTTGGTGCAAACGAGCGCGCCGTCCGTTGGCGGTGTCTTATCGCGCACGATCAGGATGCGCTTGCCGTGCGGCGCGCTCATGCCCCGCAGCGCACAACGCAAATGCTTGCGATTTACCATAACGTACTCGCCGCTCAGGCAGCACATCTCAAAAGGGTCGAAGTCTTGCGGTAAAGCGACTTGATTGAGAGCGCTCTCGATCCGTTGCAACACGACGTCTTCCGGACGTTCCGCCAGCGCATTCGCAATAAGCTTGTCGAGCCAATATTCCTGCGCTGCGCTCGTCACGATGGCCCTCACCTGATTTTTATAAGGAGGGTATCCAGCGTAATCAACGAAGTCGCGATTCATTCCAGTCAGCAGATCGCTCAAGGCTGCCTGGTCGAACGCGTCTTTCAATGCCGTAGAGAGTTCCAGCAACTGAGGCCCGGTGAACTTGACGTAAGCCATCATCTGCTCCCTAAAGCCACGAGCTTGCCGCGTTGCTCCAGCAAATTAACGATGGCCGACACCAGGATGCCCTGATTCCAACGCGCCGGATATTGAGGGCCGCCATACATCGGATCGCCGCTATGGTGAAGGGCAATCCACTGCCAGTCGGGCCCAAAACAGGGAGACCCCGAAGAACCGCCCTCGGTATTAGTTCTATAGCGCAAGCGGGTCTGGTTGCCGAATACGCCCGTGATCGAATCCGTATCGAGCGCGACCTGCATCGGCTTACCGTCGGGGTGCTGAACGATGAAGAGTGCCTTCTGCCTCCCGAAGTCGAGCTCTGCACGCCCTGGCGGTACCTCGATCCAACCTCGCGCGGCTGAGTTCGGATCACCCGGGAAAAGAGGCTCGCGTCCCGGCGCGCCAGCGGTCCGCATGAGCGCGTAGTCGAGCTCGTCCACGGCCGGCTCGCCAGTTGGAATTGCTTCCAGGTCGTGCGCGCTATAGGGGCTGTGATCGATAAGCCAGTCAGCGGCGAGACTATAGGTCTTGTCTTCACCGAGCTTCACGCCGTCGGATAGTACTTTGTAGTCGAAGCGCAGCAGCACGTGCTCCGGCGCCCACGTCCCATCGATCACGTCCTTCACGACGTGATAGTTGGTGATCACCACATCCGGACCGACCAGAAAGCCGGTGCCGCGCGCCTTGCCGGGGGGACATTCGACGCGGCACACACGCCCTTCGATCTCGCCCAGCCGCGTTCGCCAGACGAGGACATCGAGCATCGGGTTTGCGGCGCGCACCTTGGCCTCAAGGTCACCTGCCGGGATGCGTTCCGTCCCGCGCGCGGTCGTCTCGACCGGAATTGGCGCGAGGTTAAACTCCGCAGCGAATTCTGCAAGAAGCGGGTCAGTAGGCCTCGCAGTGTGAGCGGCGGCCAATAGCTCCATCCACCATAATTCTTCGTTCGCCCTGTCGACAAGCTTCTGCACGGCCTCTGGATAATCGTCGCCCATGCCATAGTAGTCGTCGAAGTCACGGTTTATCGCGAGCAGGAGATCCTTCATACGCGGTGGTGTCTTGAACGCATCGCGCAAAACTTTGCGCATCGTAAGCCTGTCCACCGGTTTCAAACTCCCTCTTTCCATCAGCCGCGGCATTGCGCCTCTCCTTGTGGCGGCCCCTCGCCACTTTCGTTCGCGGTTTGTACAGCGCAGTGCAAGTTCCGACATACCTAAACTTTACATATCACATACACATAGTTTGCCAATTTAACCAACCGATGACGGGGCTAAACCGCGTTGTTGGGGCCGCGTCAATGGATCAGGCGCTTCCAGGCTTTGTCTATTGCAAAGCTAAACGAGCGATTCACGTCGGTGACGTCAGGATGTTGAATCCAGGTGGAAGCAGAGCAACGCCACTATCGTATTAAACCTCTTGCACACCATCAATTACCAGACGCATACGCCTGCGACCGTTTCCAAACGCACACTACGCGATCGCCTCACTGGTCCGGGGCCGATCTCAGGGCTCGAGCCTTGCGACTGCGAAACCCAACGGCGCGACGTTCCGTGGCGCACCCTCGAAAGCCAACCGGAACAAGCCTGGGTGGTGCAGTGGTCCGACAACCAGACGCAAATTGGCGACTGGTGGCCCGCGATAGGTTACGTCTGCCAAGGTTTCCTCACCCCGTATCGTCGTGCCATCCTTCTCCATGGACTGAAGTACAAGCTTCCCCACGATTTCGGTTATCGGCGTCCCCGGCACCAGAAGAATCTCGAACTCGCATCCGCATTCAACGATCGGCGAAGCAATCGAGAGACGCATTGGATCGTCACGTTCACCAAGGGTTTCCAGCGCGGAGCCGAGATTACCTCCAAGAAGACGATAAAACACTCGTTTGAAGGGCATCCCCGCAAAAACGCTCGAATGCTCGCCAATTACAACCTCTCTTTGACCAGCTCGTGGTAGCGCGCTCCACATAGGAACGGTGCCGTCTCCGGAATGATTCGTCCTGGTCACGATGATTCGATCCCGATCAACATTCCCTGCGTCATCCAGATAAACGTTGATCCGGGTGACTGTCTCGTGGCCGGTGCCGGCGAAGTAAAAATATCGTATATGTTGCGGGGGCGGCTTTGTATTAAGACGCTGATGAACATAGCGCGCACGTTCGAGCAGTTCGGAGTCTAGTCCTAACCTCTGCGCGACTAGGGGATTGAAAAAGTCGACTGGCTGGAGACCCTCGGTACTCTGCTCCCAGCAAGCGCCCTCTTCCGCGCACGGAAGCAGCTGATATCCAGACGGATATCGACTATCCCCGGCAATTCTTTGAAAATCGCTCTTGCTGATGCCCAAGCTGCTATCTACACCTAGAATTCGCGCCAGTGCGAGTGGTGCCCCCTGATGCGGCACCGCAAGCGCAATAAGGTTTTTAACCTTTTCGTACCAGGGCTTCTGGTCGTACTTTCCGCCCTCGAGAAGAAGGCGTGCGACTAGTCCCCCCATCGAATGGGCAACCAGGGAAATTTGGCTCGCGCCCGCACTTTCGGCGGCATCGATCTGGTCAGCCAGCAACTGTGCGGTATCTTCCAGATCCTTTCGCCAGTCATACGGAAACTGATAAAGTCTTTTATGTCCGCCGTCTTCCCGAAACCCTAGGTCCTTCAACTGGTCGAGTATCGGTCCATAAAAGCTAAAACATGAAACGTTGCGAATGATCTCGCCGTGACGGACGCTCTCCGCTAAAAGCTGATCGGTCCGGCGATAGCCGACTTGGGTCTCGATCAGGGTTGGTGGCCACACTTCCTGCCCGTCAGCACCAAGAAGCCGCGTGCCCATGATCCCCGGAATGAAGAAGACCGCATGCATTTCGACCTCCATAACAAGGGTAACCACCGATTACTACGGAGACCGACAACCGTGCAAAGCACGCGACGCTCAACCCCGTCGCCGATAAAAGGACAACCACGTAGATAGGTGCCCACGCAATGGCATCCGACAATCGGTCAAAGGTGAAAGATTGTTGGACGTCACATCAAAGCTGGGCGCGTGAGGCAGTACGCGCGATGCGAATCTGACCGCGGCGTTGGGGCTCCGCCGAAGAGCCGCATACACATGCGGAGTCGCCTAAAACAAACAGCCACCGTTGAAGGTATAGATGGCTGCGCTCCAAAGTGCAAGCGGATGGTCCCCGTCTTTGACGAAATACCAGTCTGATCGCCGGGTCTAGCTAGGCACTTGGACTGATCCGGACCACCAATGGTAGCCATGCCGCGGTTGCTTTCGGTCTATTTTCTGTAGTGCACACGGATGAGAGATCCAAATGCACGCTCTCGCTATTGGACCGAATGCGCCCCGGTTGAGTCATTCGAGAAAAATTCGGAACGGTCTGTCCGTGGGCGGGCAAGCGACGCCCCCTTCGAACCGAGGTGCCAGTACAGATTGTTACGAGCGACCTCTAAGCGGCGAATTACCTAGAGTCACTCCGCAGGACCATATTGGGTATCCGCCGCGACATTCAACGCGGAAAAAGTGTGAACGATGCATACGTATCGCAGCAACAGGCTGTGTGGGCCCTGTCAGGCAACACCAAGGCGGCAACTTCGTTTGCGGCACTGCAGTCACGCCACCGCGATCTTGCGAGGTCCCCTGCCCTGACTCGCGCGTGTTTCAACGTCCGCGCCATGTGCGCAGACATGGACGCAACTCCCTGACTCCGGATCTCGAAGAAGCAGTAAGACGTCGGCCCATCTGGGATTTTTTCGCGGATGCCCGGAGCAGTGCGGGTAGCCAAGCCTAGACGGGCGGGTGTGTGCGGGCGCAGTCAATAACTGCAATGCATGAGACGACAGCGAAAGCCGACCTTTGAGATTTCAGATCGAATGCCCGAAATGCGAGTCCCTGCGCGTCGATGCGCTCAAGCGCCCCGGCTGAAGGCGATTCGCGGGACGGCATAGGCAGGTGCGCTACCCGGCGCACCTGCCATCGAGACCGTCATCTTTTTTTTGCCTGCCGCGAGCATGACAGGCGTTCGTCAGCGCCCTGCCGGCTTCCCCATCTCTTCCGCTGATAGAATCCCCACGAAACGACCGAACCTCGGGTCAGGAGAATCATGGATTACCGCGTCAGCTACGAACATAGCCTGAAAAGTGCACCGGACGACTTTATCGTTCACGTGCCGTCGCAGCTCGTCGACGATGTGCCAGCCAACGTGCCCCGCGCACTCCTGCCTGAATACATCACTGACCTGATCCTGAAGCGCTCGCCCCAGATCGGAAAAATCCGCCACCTCCGGCTTCTCTAACGAAGCGAACCCGGCGGTTCCCGCCTCGGTCGCGACACACGCGGTAACAGGACGACGTATGATCGAAGCTCGGGATCTCAGGATCATGCCGATAGCCGATCTTGACATCTACTACCGCTGCCACACGCGCGACACGACATCGCTGAGTATTCACATTGATGGCGTGACGATCTACACGCTAGACGTGCGCGGATTGATCAAACCCAACTCCCGCACAGGGACGATCGGAGCGTTCAGGAGCACCGACAAGCGCTCGCTCGTCGCGTGGATCGATCCGGTATCTGGCAACGTCATCACCAGCGATCCCACGGTCTACGATTCCGCTCTCGCCATCCCCGTCCTGGCGATAATGGCGGTGTTCGCAACGATGATGTTCCATCTGGCTCTGTTCGTCGCCGTTCCGCTTGCAGGCGTTGGCGTCATCTGGGCGACCAGACGTATCGTACGCGGACGCAGGAACAACGCCGAACTGGAGTCTATGCTGCGCGACGGCACCTGCTACCAGCCGAAATCAGCCCCTAATGCTTCCCGAAACACATAGCCCCCTTTTCTCGAACACGGACAAACGCGAGCCGCATAGTCGACATGCATCGCGCGCCGCCATATCGACGCCGCTCGTCGAACGTGCGATCATCGCCCGTCCATTTGCCCATCTGTTGCATATGCCGATCCGGAACGCCTTGGCGACCTGCCTGCTGACGACCTGTCTTATCCCAAACGGCCCGGCTTGCATGGCCGCCGGAACATCCGGCGCACCGGCGATCGGAAGCACAACGCTGCATTGGAAAGAACAGGGGCAAACGGCCGACGTCACGGTTGCCGAAGGACCGGCGATCGACGGCAGACGCTCAGTGCACTATCGCGTCGAATTCGCTGCGTCTGCGCAATGTCACGCCGTATTCGAGGGCAATGCACAGTTTTACTCGACGACCGACGACGCGGGCGACACCAGCGTAGCCCTGCCGAACGGCAACTGGGGCACGCTCAACCAGTTCCGCGACGCGAGTGCCAACGGCCTCGTCGACATCGAGCTCGATATCGATACTGCGCATCCGCGCTTTGTCGACTTTGTTCTGGAACATCCGTCGGGCGCCGCACCTCGTTGTCTCGGCGCTGAAGGCGTCGGGTTCATGGTATTCGCCGGCCCGCAGGCGAAGCTTTCAAATCCGCCGCGCAAGCAGGCCGGCAAACCGGCTGCGACTTACGCAAACGTGCGCTACGCGTACACGATTGACTATCCTGACGACCTGCTGTTCGCTGGCCGGGAAGCTGACAACAGCGACGGCGTCGTTTTTTCGGCGAAATCGGGTAAGACGCAAGTCGCCGTCTGGGGTCGGTTCAACGCGAACGAAGACACACCGGCGCAAATTTTGCACAGCGAAGAAGAGCTTCCCTGCGCTGGCGCGCGGGCGAGCTACGAGGTCAGCAAGCGGGATCTCGTCGCGTTTTCCTGCCAGACGCCGAAGAACGAAATCGTTTATGAAAAGATGATCATTCACGGCGATACGCTCGTCGCCGTGCAATTCACCTATCCCGTCGCGGAGCAGGCGACCTGGTCGCCTGTAATCAAGCAAATGGCGGGTTCGCTGCGTATCGAATAATCGAAAGCGCTTGTGCAAGGGCATGCCGCGCAGATTGCGCCCGAACCCGACGTTCTCGATCACGGTTAGCCACAGCAGCAGCGCATGCTTTGGGAGCACGCTTTCGCCACGTGGGTTATGTATTAATAGGAATCTTCCTACGCACCTTATGTAGGAGCAGGAACATTCCCACTCCCATTGACTGACGCGATAATTAAAAACAGAACTGTTAAATATCGTTAGCGATACTGACATTAGTCAACAATGGCGTCCGATGGCACGTTGAGAGAGGCACGGTATCCACCGTCTGTTTCGAAACCTTTTAAGGAACGAGTATGAAAACTCTCATCGCGTCTGCATTCCTTGCGAGCCTCGGGATCGGCCTCACCGGTTGCATCGTCCCATCCCCGATGGTAGTTGCGCCTGCGCCTGTCGGAATTACAGTTGGTTGGCATGGCGACCAGTATTACGACGGCCATCGTTACTGGGCACACGACGACTGGATGCGTAAGCACCCCGATGATCGAGGCTGGCACGGTCAACATGACGATCACCACAACAACGGTCATCGCAACGACGATCATCACGAGGACGATTACTAACGGTCTGCGTACCGCGCTATCGTCGTTCCGCCGAATGAACAAACCCTGTTTGTCACGCAGACACCACTGACTCCCGCGGCGCCGCAAGCACCCTTGTCCGCGAGTGCCGCAGTCGAGCAGAAGAGATAGCGACTGTGCAATACGGCCCATCTGGCCGATAGTCAGAGCTATCTACTGTTGAATAGTAGAGACGCCGTTGTCAGGTCGCATCACGGGATTACCTGCGTGGGCGACGCACCTGAACGTGATCGAAGCGCCACCGAGCCGGACGCCCGGTATGTTATCCGTCACGTGTTGCGTAACCAACTCAAACTCTTTGCCCATCCCCTCGCAGAACTCGTTCCCTTCGCCCATCAAACGACCAGCTACAGCCGACACATCGCCGAAGATCCCCGCTGTATTTGTCCTGGACGCGTAGTAGGTGTCTGCGCCAATTTTCGTTGGCGCGGTGCTGGCGCATCCGCAGAGACTCGCTGCGGCAACAATCAGAATGGTTTTTTTCATCGGAGTGACACGCTTAAAATTCTCAATAGCACGTAGCGTACTTGAAATGACGGCTCCTATTGGCAAATCTAAAGGGCTGTTCGGGGTCGCGTGCACCCGACCAACGTCGTCCAGGAGCAAAGCGGGATATGCAATTTGCATGAGATGGCATCCGGCCACAAGCAGCCGCTCGCCAAAGTCCGCTATGCGGCGATACCATGCCAGGGGAATACATCGGACTATCATCCCCTAACGCCCGGTGTGTATAGGCGAGTGATTTCGATCTCTGGAGGTCTTATGGCGACAAGTCTCGACTTGGGTGACGAAGAGCATGTTCGGCTGCTCTACTCGTATCCGAACAACTTCAACGAGGTGGGTTTCCTCAAGCAAACTCTCGAAGAGACTATTGAAATCTGGGTCGGGTGGACCCTCAAGCGAGACGGATTCACTGGCGCCGCGACTGTCGCAATTCTGGGCGGCCGGGTCATGCTGACTCTGTCGGGTGACGGTGAGGGAGCGTACGGCCAGTTGCTTCCGGACTACCTGGCTGCTGGGGCGCTCGCGCTGCAAGGCAGCATTGCGCTCAATGGCGCCAGCAAGTGGCGATACAACTGGCGATTCTTGCTACCCCATGGGCTCGCGATGGTACGCCACCGCAGCATCCAGCTCCTGCACTTTCCTCCAGACTATGTTTTGGAGAAAGATCAGGACTACCTGAACGCCCACACGACCACACGATGGGCTTCACTGCTTGTCGAGAACGGCGCGGTCGAAGCGGACACCATGCAGTATCAAACCATCATCGACATTGCGCCTATCGCCGCGCCTTCTGATGCAGGCCGGGACTTGCAGGGCATCTATGATTCTTACACCGGCTACATCACCGACTTGATGAAGTTGTGGCTTCCGAGGACCGATGGGTCGGTTAGACCCATGGTAGCGTTCGGCGCGCCAGTGAAGCAGTGGCTCAAGTCTGTCTATGGCATTGACCTCGCCGTATTGACCACCAAGCCATTGCAGGTCAACGGCGGCCCGCTGGTTCAGGTGCTCGGATCGAATCACCCAAGTTTCATCTACAACGCGGCAAAGCAGCAGCCTGACGAACCGCCACAGACACCAGAGGCATTGCTGCAAAGATCGATGCGCATCATGCAACAGGATCTGATCGCAGCAGGCTGGCAGGTGGCAATGGCCGCGAGTCCGAACGCTGACCCGAACCAAGTTCTGGCCGCAGCGACGGCGCGCTGGTCCGATCCGGCGCAGCAGGGTCACATCTGCGAGTTGACCTATGTGCAAGCGTTCAACAAGACACCAGCGGATGCCAAGCAACTGTGTGCTCTCCTCCCAACGCCGCATCCGACGCTGTTCTCGGCACCGGCGGGTCTGACTCAACTTGCCGCGCTGGATCAGGAGATAGACAGACTTCGAGAATCCCTCGGCGCCCTGGATGGACGGGAGCCGGACCAGATATCCGACGCTTGAGTACCTCTTGACTTCCCTGCGTGCTGCTCACATATTCAGCCATGGCTCGGCCGCTACGGTGGCCGTTAGTCTGTTGCCCACGGTCTCAATGGACGTAAGGCTATGCCGATCCCAGGAGCGACAGATTCCCGCGCAGGTGGTGATCGGGCAGCTCGCGTACCTAGGCCAATGCTGGTCCAATAACTGCTTTGTAGGAACTCAGTTCAAGATTCTCGATGTCAGCTTGGGGTCGCACTCTGTCTCACAGGCCACGGAGGGCATCAGGCAGTAGTGCTATCCGCTATCAGGCCAAGCGCCGCCAGTTGCTGGATGAGCGAAGCGAGTGCGGCGTTACCGCCTTTTGCTCCGCTGACCGTCGGCCGCGTTGTGCTCACGCCAGCGCCGAAGAATCCGACGCCAGATAGAGAAGCCTTCTTGAAGGTCGACACGCCCTGCGACGGCTCGATCACGATGGGCGTGTCAATCGAGGCTCCGGTCGAGGGGTTGTACCGGATCAGCAGCAGATTGCCGCTTGTATCGCGGGTCCATCCCCAGGCAGAATTGCCATTGTTTCTGAACAGCAGCTGAGCGATGTTCCCCGTTACAGAGTCGACGATCAGATCGCCGTCACCGCTGACAGGCTTGACCGTTACCTGGCCGAACAGGTAGTTACCCACGCCGCGGTTATCGAGCAACACGCCAACCGCGCCGCCGGCGGCAGTCCACGAACCGGGAGAGGCCAGGTTGATACCGACGAACCGGTTGTTGTTCCCGTTCGTGGCGTTGATGGCCGCGACGGCAGGACCGCTGCCGTTCGACCAGACGAACTGTCCGCCAATCCACGTGTTCTGCGAGACGTTCTGTTCATCGATGACGACGCAGGTGTTCACGACCTCACAATCGTGGGAAATGAACGTGTTGCCGTAGCTGTACCCGCCCGTCAGGTGGATGGCGGTATCCGCGTTGCCTGAGCTGCCGAAGATGTGCGAAAACTGGGTCTGCCTGATCCGAAGCGCATCCCCGTGACCATGACAGTTGCTAACCAGGAACGCGCTGCAGTTATAGAGGCCATTGAGTTCGGTACCGCAGGCGCTCTCCGTCGTATTGTTGTTCTTGACCTGAACCTTGATCTCGAACTCGTTGAAGGCATCGCTGTAGTCCTCGTTGCCGATCTGGAGCAATGGGCCGGGCACGTCGCCGATGAAGCCTATGTCTTTGAACGTGCCGTAGAAGCAGGCGTCGCTTCCTGTCGTGTCGGTCATCAGCCACGCCGGACTCGTTGTGACGGACGACAGGTCAAAGACAGACTGCGCCGCACCGTCACCAACGAATGTCGCGCCCGTCGTTGCCACCGGACCCCAGTCCATCGCGACCGGCTGCGTAACCTTATACGTCCCGGCAGGGGCATATCCGGTAATTCCGGTAGCAAAAACGAACGCAATCCAGTTGAGCACCGCCCGCGTATCGTCCGTCGATCCATCTCCTTTTGCGCCAAACCTTTTAAGGCTGACGCCGCCATCGATCTGCAGCTTATAGCGACCGCCGTCGGCGGCGACGATGATCGTTCCGTCGTTATCGGGACTCGTCGAATCGTCGGCGTCCAATACGTAGACACCCTGCGTTTCGCCCGTACTCGCGCCGTCGTAGTTTCTCACCAGCACAGTGGGGAACATTGCACCTGTCAGAGCGCGTAACGCCGCGATAGAAGTTGTTGGCGTGACGAGCTCGGACGCCGGATGCAAACCGGGAGCGAGCCCAGCAATTGACGCCGACAGCGCGGCAATTGAGGAGGAAAGTTGCTGTTGAGGAGTTGCCATAACACACGCCGCGAAAGGAATGGATGAGGAAAGAACACATAGGATTTGTGCTTTCCACGCTCCCCTTTATCGCGGCAGGATCGTGACGTGTTCGCTATCGGTCGGCACTCTCACCAACGTTGGATATGGCCTGCCACCCGGACCAGCGTGAATTTGGTGCGCTACTCATCTTTCCGCAGGTATCTCCGGGTGCTGTGCCAACCTGTGATTGCGGAATTGCGGCGTTGGCGAGCCCGCCTATCTCCTCCAGTGCGCTGACTGTGCCGTTTCCCTATTCTGAGTCGCGCTTGCGCGACTGCTCCCCGATTTCTGACTTAATTGTGCGGCGTGTCGCGAACACCCTATACATGCGTGTCGATAACCATCGCAAGCTGTGAATGAGGATCGACGCGAGTCTATGCATCAGTCCAAAGCATGCGCAAATCCATCGCCACATGTAGCGAATGAATTGCAGCGGCAACACGGCGAGCTTGCGCAGGGCATAAAAGCCACGACGTGTTTCCGAGTCTTCTCTATCGTCCATCTCTACCAGCTTGACCGTGGAGCCTGCGATCTTTGCGCCGACGAGGGCCGAAAAGATCAGATAGTAAAGCCACCTATAGGTTTTCCCTCTCGTGTCGCTGCTAACCTGTTTATTGAGACGCTCCTGAGTGTTGCGAAAGTCGACCAGTGCAGGAATGATGCACTCGCTCGAAATCGCCATAGTCGCAAGCATCTCGTCGTGATTGATCTTGCCGTCGATAGGATCAGGATATGCCGTACAGAACATGGGGGGCGTCATTTGACAACGTTCTGACGTAGGTGCAAGTTTCTGTACGCCCTTGCCCAGGTCCTGGATCGGGCAGATCACCCGGTTGTATGCAGCGATCTCTCGTCGGATGGTCAGGATATCCTGAGCGTCAAATTGCCTTCCGTTCCCTTTATACAGATCTGCTGACGACTTCGGTCCAAACGCCTCAAAGATCACGGGGATGTCGGTCGTGTATTCCAGCAGCATTTGCTGTACGTCCGAAGCCCATTGGCATGACAATGTGTTGTCGTGCCCACTTTCGCGGCACCAGGCCTTATATGCCATGGTCTGCTTAAGCAGGTACGCGCTTGCGGTCTGAGAGGTGCTGGAACTTGCCCGCCACTCGGCGATGTGCTCGTTCGTCTGCGCGTCTACTACAAAGAAAATGGCCGCCAAAAGGCCCAATGCAGTCCAAACGTGATCGTACAGGTGCCAGAAGTTTTTTCTGAAGCGGCAAATGTCGACGAGCAGAATCGACGTGCTCCACCCTAGCAACATCCCCTCAATGACCAACGTCACTGTCCCAATCGTACTTCCGTATACCCCTGCACTTTCGGCATAGTACCTTTCCGGCACGGGGGAAAGCTCGGGCCAAAGCGAGGCAAGGCTCAAGGCTCCGGGAACTACGATTAGCGCACTCGCATACACAGCGCCTCTTTTTCTTGCGACGACATAGCCGGATAGTATCGTCCAGCAAGCGATGCAGACTGTTCCCACAATGAGCAAGCCGAAAATGGGCATCGTCGCCTCTTGTGCAGACCAGTAGCTCGTCACAATACCGCCCTGTGGATCGCGCTCCACAAAGTTGATGGAATGCAATCCAAGACCGTCAAGCGCTTGTTGAATGTTGTACGCAGCGCCTAGCGAAGTGGAAATGTAAGGCAGCAGGAATGTAAAAAGGATGTTCTTCATTTTTTGAATTGTGCAAATAACTTGCGACTCGGCGTGAACCCAGGCAACGTTCGGAATTGGTGTTGCGATCGCACCGGCCGCCCGCTTGTCAAGATAGTCCGCCCAGATTTGTATCACGTGAGGGCGCTCATCCAAAAAGGCCGTTCGGTCGTTCGACACTCCTACGGCCGAGACGATAAGGCTAATCCATGGTCACGCAAGCACCGCACGTCGTATCAATTGCCAGCGAAGCAGATAACAAGCATCGGAGTTCGTGTATGGGTCATCTAAGTGGAAAGTTTCTTTTTGCCGCAGCCTTTTTCGCCGGGGCATGTATCGGATGGTTTATTCGGTTTCCACCTGCGGATAGCTCCTCAGCGGCCAGTTGGGCACAAGCGGTAGGTACAGTGGCCGCTGTCATAGGCGCGTTTGGGGTGGCGAGATACCAGATCCAGGCTGAAAGGAACAGACTTGCACGGATCGCAATTGCGGACCAGGCGAGAGAACTCCTCGGACTGCAGCAGCTCGCGGCGGAACTGGCACAGATACGCGTCCTCTCGAATTTTGAAAAATCCAATCGAGTCGAAACGACGATCTATCCTGATGCGGCGGCAGAGTTTCGCTATATTGCTGACATGCTCGCGGCGTTTCCGACAGTCGCGGTGACCGCCCTGGGAAAGATGGAAGAAGTACTGTATCTACGCAGAATTGCTATCGGCGCCTCTCGCATCTTCGCCGGCGACCCTGACCTTACAGGTGATGCCTTCGTCTTGAAGCATCGGAAAATCTTTGAAAAATACCGCGGCGACAGTCTGAGAATTTCCATCGCCCTCGCCGAGCAAATTGAAGAGGTAGCGCCAGGTGAATTCACATCGCAGATCCGTAGACACCTCTAACGCACAGCCTCAATCGAAAGGAGCATGTCGCATGACGTCATCCCCAACAGAATTCTTGACAATGTTGACGGCGCTGACCGGTGTATACGCTGCGGGTCTGTGGGGCCGAGCCAGCAAGGTGTCGATCATCGCTCCTGCCTCGGTGCATAACGGCGGTATCGAACCCGGCGATCCACTTCAGGCCATAAATGACTGGCTCACCGGGATACAGCAGGCCGGCAACACAGCGGCTGTACTCAATCAACGTGCTGCACGGTGGACAGCCGTCTCCGTTTCCCTAGCCGCGATCACAACTGTTGTCGGCAACGTACTATAGGGAAAACCGCCTCTGCCGCGCCAGTCACTCCGCAGCTCGCTATTGGCTTGCTATCAGTCACCTAGATCATGATCGCTATTCGAACAGAAAAGCTTCGATTCACCCTAGAAGAGATGCAAATCACGCTGTATTTGACGGAGCATCTCACAGATCCCTTCGTAAGCCGCACCCTTGCTCGCCATATTCTCATCCGAGCCAGGAGCTTCATCGATATCGTCCGCAGTCTCCGCAAGCCGCTAAATGTTGCCGGACACGATACGCAGGAATTTCATAAAACGAAAGAGGCTTATGCAGACACGTTTGATGAGTATTTTCAGATGTCTAGAGACCGGCTCGGCGCCCATGTCCAAGACGTCGATTTTGGCGAACGCATCGAACTGTGGAACGACATCGAGATCGGCAAGATCGGATTCTTCGTTGACGGGGCGCGCCAGGTATACGACGGCCTGTCGGCATTTAACCTGCAAGGATACATCCCGTACGCTGAGCCGGCAGAAATCACCGACGCCAGTCTACTGGCGCAGCTCCAGTCCTATCAACGCGGCCTCGACAGCCGCACTGGCATTGAGCTTGGAGCAGACTCACTTGCAGTGACCCGCAACAATACGAGCGCCGCGTTAAATTTAACGCCCGTGCATTCGAGAGCAGCACAACTGGCATTGATCCGCCGCTGGATCACACTCGAACGAGATCTTCTCCAAGCATTGAGTTCGCCTCCCAGTATCGCCAGAATCGTCAAGGCGCGCCTCGTTACCGATATTGTCAGTTTCTGCGACTGTCTTGTCACGCGTCAGTTACAATCCGGTGCTCCTCAGGAGATGGACGGCCTGGACATGTTGGTTGAGGCCTCCGGTCAGTCTGCGTCACCAATCAACGATTTCGTCTCAGCGTCAAACTTCGATACCGAATCGCAGTTGACACGAGAAGTACGGAACCACATTGGCGCCCATATCGAAGCGAGCGATACCCCCACTATAACGTCGCTCATCGCTGACCTTGATGCCTATGATCTGGATCGAGGGTTGAGGCTTTATGAGCGTATGCTTGCCGCCTTTCTCAAGACTTGCCGCAACGTCTTATTCTTACGGTCGTACGCAGCGGACGGCGTTCGTATGTACGGCGTCACAATGGCCGGCGCCCACGCCATCTCATATACAGGCGACTCTCCCGCCAGTCTCGTCCCGATTGGACACCAGGCAATCGACGACGAAAGTGCTTACCACCAAAATCTGCTTCGTTGGATAGCGGGGAACGACTCCCAAAAGGGAGATGCTCGCCAGTTCTTCCAGCATGCATTCATGGCATCTGCGGTCGTCGAGACCATCGAAGAGACCGAGCATTTCAGTCAGGGCTACAATCAATCGCACCATAAATTCAGACACGCCCATCAATTCCTTACCATCACCCTAACAAGTGGTGTCAGCGACCCCGAGTTCATCAGTCTCCTCGAGCTGATTCAAGTCTGTGCTGGCCTTACACCCTACCAACTTGTCGAAGCGCTTGTCCGGTACGCACGAGGCAACCATAACCTATCCCCCTTACGGACCTTTCTAACCTGTCGGGTGCTCGGTGAGATTGAGAGGTGGCCTCACTCGTTCGGACAGTCTTCTGAGATTTTTAAGTGGAACGTCCGGGGCGGTCATGCTGCCAATTTGATCGCAGGCAGCGTCGCGAAGTATGCCTCATCCGGCGTGCGGTCTTCCAGACTCGAATGAGGTCGTCTCTGGTTATATAGATTGATGTAATCGCCGATTGAGCGCCGGGCGTGGCCGACCGATTCATAGGCTTTCAGATACACCTCTTCATATTTCACGCTTCGCCACACGCGCTCGACGAACACATTGTCTCGCCAGGCACCTTTGCCGTCCATGGACAAGCTGATACCCCGGCTGAGCACGGCCTCGGTGAACACTGTCGCGGTGAACTGGCTGCCCTGGTCGGTATTGACGATCTCCGGTTGCCCGTGCTTCGCGAACGCTTCTTCCAACGCCTCGACAGCGTGCATCGCCTCCATCGTGATCGCTACGCGGTGGGCCAGTACCTTCCGGCTGGCCCAGTCCACCACGGCGGTCAGATACACAAAGCCGCGTGCCATCGGGATATAACTCGTATCCAGTGCCCAGACCTGGTTTGCCCGATTGATCGTCATGCCCCGCAGCAGATACGGCCAGATCTTGTGCTGCGCATTGCGTCGGCTCGTGTTCGGCTTGCAGTACAGCGCCTCGATACCCATGCGCTTCATCAGCGTGCGCACGCGCCTGCGGCCAATCTCGTGTCCCTCGCGACGCAGCAGGCGCGCCAGCATCCGCGCTCCCGCAAACGGAAACTCCATGTGCAGTTCATCGATCCGGCGCATCAGCAACTGGTCTGCCTCGCTCACCGGTTGCGCCTGGTAGTACACGCTCGATCTTGCGATACCAACGAGTCGCGCCTGCTGCGAGACCGGCAATGCGTGCGTACGATCTATCATCGCTTTGCGCTCAGCAATCCCGCCTTGTTGAGCGCGCCGCTTAAAAAATCGTTCTCCAGCGTGAGTTGGCCGATCTTCGCATGTAGCTCCTTCAAATCGACTTGCGGCTCGCTCGACGCCGCGCCACCTGCGCCAAACACTTCGACGGCACGTTCCTGCAACTGCCGCTTCCATTCGGTGATCTGGTTCGGGTGCACATCGAACTGCTGCGCCAGTTCGGCTAGCGTCCGCTCGCCCTTGACCGCCGCCATCGCCACTTTCGCTTTGAACGCGGCTGAGTGCGTCCGTCGGGTTCTCTTCGTCATCTTCAAGGTTCCTTTGTCGGCATTATCGCCGGCTCAGGCCCCGAGCGTTCCACTTATCCGACTGTCCGAATTTGCGCGGCCACCTCTTTGCCAGTGCGCCACATACATCGGCACGGACATTTCTCGAAACTCAATCCCAGCACGGAAACTGGCAGATCGAGCTGGAAGCCATACTTGCGCGCTTCAAAACGTATGTCCGCGCAGAGGGAATTTTCCGTCTCAATCACAATGGGACAACACGCACTGACTATGATGAGACAGTTCGTTCGTTGGTAGAAAAGTTATCGGAGAGGGAGAAATCGATCGCCCTCCTCGCATTTGCGAGCGCATTTTTTGACCAGAGAATAGGGTTCTGTGCCAAAGCCTTCATGGTCAACTACGTCGACCTTCAGCACCAGATCGAGATGAGATGGTCCTCGTTGCTGGCGGACGACAATGAAAAGATCGCCGACCTTAAAAAGCTCATTGCCGTCCATGACTATGTTGGCGTATGTGTACTGATCACGCTGACCCTGACCGCTCCGAACCAGCAGGTTTTGCGTGAAGCCTTACTAGACGGATGCTACAACGGAACCATCACCCCAGCCCCCCATGTCGAAGCATCATGCAATCTTGTCTCCTGCTTTCTACTGAAGAACGATTACCGTCGAGCTTTCGATACCATTTCCAACCTGGCATCAAGAAACCCTGAGCAAGTCGATTTCCAGATTCAGGCTGCCGAAATCCTCATGCAGATTCCAGGGGAAGAAACAGGTGTATCGCAAAAGATCGCATCGATTCGACACGCATACAAGCTTGGTGATGCAGATGAAAAACGCTTGTTCGAGATCGAACAGGTATTGGCAACACGCAACGCATAGACTCAAGCGTATGAAAGCTGGCGATACCGACAAGAGGTTGATGCAGGCATTCAACGCGGACAATCATCGACAGGTCTTGCACCGGTGAGGGGAGCCAGTTGCCTGACTCCTCTTCTTTTTTTCATCACACACGATTTCAGACTGCTGACAAGGTTGCTTCAGTCGGAAATGGCAGCGGGACACCCGACTTGCGCCAGCGGCTTGCAGGGCCAACAGCCGCATCTACAGATGCCTTTGCGTACTCCAGCACCTTCTTGTTGCACACCAACGAGAACTGCCAAAGATTCGCCGGAATCAGCATCCTGAAACTGTAATATTAGGAGCTTGGGGTCGCGCGACGACATTCGTGCATTCTCGGAGCCTAGCATGAGCACAATAACGACCATCCTCGACTTGATTTCACGAAGCCATCTTGCAATGGGCGTATTGTCGGTCGTAACTGCTCCGATCGTCATCGGCGTTACCTTGACCAAATTTCGCAATGGGAATTTGAGACTGTCGCAAGGGCGCACCAAGCGCCTGTACGACATCATGAACCGGAAGCAAGGCGGATGTAGCGCTTCCTCGGGAGCGCTGCAAATTGCTGTCAAGGACATGCTAGGGATCGAGCTACCCGGTGACGCAATTCGATTCGCGCTAGAGCGTGACAGTCCACTGACACTACTTCGCAACATTCAGCAGGCAGGTGTGCTCGTCAAATTCCATCACAATGAGAAATGCTTCAAGGATGCGCGAACCAGACCAAGGCTGTCGCTTCAACAGATCTTTCAAGCCTTGATACTGCTTGCCATCGTTCCCTATGTCGCGCTGATATTCGTCGGCATCGTTTTCAAATTCATCGAGCCGATTAAGGTGGCGGCGCTACTCACGCTCGACCTGATTGCAATGCCAATGATTATAAAGGCTGCATTGCGCGCAGATGCCGCGGCCCGATTGCTCAAAGCCGATACGGTATATCCGCCACCGCACCCCAAAGTGGGGCTCCGGGACGCCGATCGCTCGGAGACATCCCCTAGGCCCAGGAAGCGCCGGACCAAAGCCTCCGGGAACGAAGGAACTGCACAAGAAGAACCAACTCGTGTGACAGCTTCAGCTGGCGTATTACCTGCACTCGCGACAGAAAACGTCTAGATGCCACGGAAGGCTTCGTGGTCGCACTCCTATAGACGGCTTAGTATCACACGCCATCGGAGCCGCGGGATTGGCGCGACGCGACTCACGCAATTCTTCCGCGCGATTGGCCTGGTCGCGAGGCCGCTCCTGTTCGGTCGCACGACGCTTGGCCTCTGTCGCCACGGCATTGAGCGCCGCCAACTGGGCCGAGAGTTCCCCCTTACGGATACGCAAAGCCCTGGACTCGCCCACGCAGCGACGCGCCTCGACGTGCGCCAGGTCGATGCTGACCTTCGCAATGTCCTGCGTGATTGCCGTGAGACCACGACCGGTCGGTTCAGTCGCGACCGGCGGCACTACGACAACTGCGACCGTCTGCGTCCACATATCGGCGGCATGCGTGTTGGCAAACGCCACGATTGTGGTTGGCGTGCTATAAATGGTAGCCCGTCGGTGGAACACCGCCTGAAGGCACGACCGCAGGTGAATGTTCGCGAACGGGAAAGGAAGCGCAATCGAACAAGCCGAGCAGTTTTCGACAATCTGGGAGCGGTAACCGCGCGTCGGCGGCCCGGCATGGGAACCCGCGAAAGCCACAGAACGGCCTCCTCACACAACTCCCGCGCAACCTCTCAAGAATCGTGCTCACTGACATATCACCCGCAACTTGAACCATGAATCACGAATACACTTCGGATATATTGCCTAACAAACTGGTCGAGTATTTCGCAAATGCTGGCGGGAACGAACGCTTTCGCCGACGCGCCGTACTAACAGCCGCCAACGGCAATTGGGGACTACTTTGCTGTACCGTCGAACGGCTGCTTTGCGATGAAGAGACGCCCGCTAATGCCTCCACCCGCCGATATGAAAAGGCCATGCTGTACGAGGATGAGCTCTCCGCGCCGCAATGCCTTGAATTCGCAACAGAACTAGCTGATGGGTCCGTTCAGCTTGGCGACGTGAGACTGGTGCGCGAGGCAACACTTCAGTGGAGTACTGAACTCGTGCCTCTGAACAATGAGTACATGGTTAGCGCCGGCTTGGTTGTCGGGCTACGCATCAGTCAAAGTGGGATGCACGCTCACCCAGCGCCGCTCCTGTCGCCCGATCAGCCGTACTACCCAGATGTTGAAGAAGCGGCCCGCGACTGGCTGTCCTTTCCCGTATACCACGGGCACCGCGATGGCCGGAATGGTGACGTCTTCTTCTTGTTGCCAGAAACCAGAGCATTTGTTTCTGATGCAAGATTCTCCGATGACGGAACACTCGAAATCACCGTGGCAGGAACGCTGGTTGATGAGATCCCTCTGATCGCAAAGGGGGCATATTGGGAAGGAACGGCGATCCGCCATTTCGACGCGTCAGTAGAAAATTCCACGTGCACGGTCGCAGTCCCCGCTCATGTCGACCGCCTCGAGTACTACCTGATTGGCCGCGATGGCACGGTGTTCGATTTTCATCGCGAGGAACTCCTTTCTGGCATCTCCTTGGGAAAGAAAATACTCGGATCAAAGCAACGGTCACTCAGCGATCAGATAAGGACAGCCCTACATGAGGGGGAAGGTCAGCGTGTCGAGTTCAAGCCCTTTATCGAACCGGAACAATCTCTCGGCTCGCCCGCACAGAAATCAAAGCTACGGGAGGTCGTAACAACGGTAGTCGCGTTTGCTAACACACAGGGCGGCCACATCTACATCGGAGTTGATGATGACTGTAACGCGGTCGGCATCGATCACCAATTGGCGCGGTGGGCCAAGGCACCGGCTAACGACGTTAGCGTCGATCAGTATATCGGTACGCTGAAAAGCAAGATCAAGAATTTCGTTCACGGAGAGGTCGAACTACAACTTTCCAGGACTTACTTCGATGGGGCGCTTATAGTGATTGTCGAAGTCCTTCCAGCCACACAAAAACCTGTCGCCGTGCAACAGGACGCCTACCTTTACGCACGAGCGGGGGCAAGCAACCGGAAGGTGCAGCCCGAATCGTGGAGAAGCATCTTGGACACCCAGTCGATTGACGCTTTTTGGCTCCCGCCATCGCGCTAATTTAGCGTAGTGCGCCAGCCAAACCTGCTATGCAGTCGTCCGTAATCCCCGGAGTCTTCAAAGGAACGTTCAGCATTGGCGTGTACCAGAGGTGTGAACTCCCGCCAAGTTCAACAAGGGAGTACTACTAGACCCTATGCATGATAGATTGCGCGGGCTTCATCAGAAAACCTATCGAACCACTCTACGGCGTTCTGCGGTGCGTCGACAAACACGTCTCGTTCGTCTTCATTCTCGAGCAAGTAGGTGTAGAGATACACCACGCTCACCTTCGCCACATCTAATTGTGGTAACGTCATCAAGAGTTCATCGTCCAGGTGGGCGATGAACTTGTCGCGTAGAAACCGCATTGCTTTGACATACGCCGACCACGTCACTTCGTCCGTGCCGAGCCTCGCGAGCAATCCGATCATAAATGCCCTCTCGTCCCGGACAACCTTTGTCCAATGATGCTTTCCTTTGTCGTCGGCAAGCACCTTACACCACTCGAGAACGGTGACATCCGCGAAGTTTCCGTTCACCGAGATCCAAAACTGCTCATTCGCCCGCGGCTTTTCCATCTCGAACCACGCCCGATAGTAGGCGAGGTTTCGCAGTGTGTGACAGCACACCGTGCCAACACGACGCAAGCGTTGTCGCCGGGTAAGTGCCATCGATTCACTCCGCTTTTTTGTAGGTCGGCGATTTAGGTACGGATTCACGTGCACACGTGCGGTTTACAGCGAACTCGGCCGGCGCAAATTACCCTGAACCAACACGACGACAATGGCGACTAGCCCAGATGACGCGCTCTTTTCGAGTATCCCGATGCCTGCGTCTGCAGGCTCCGGTGCTGACGTCTTCGGACTACAGTCCAAAACACAAAGCACGCCGCAGCTTTTTCCTTTCGCTGCGACGTAGCTTGCTGTCTGTTCGACATACTGCTGACAATCCCCCAATGAGAGCGTTCGCTTTGATTGCGCCTTCAGCTCAATCGGGATGCCGTGAAATGAAAGGTCAGTAATCCCTCCGGAGGCGTGAGCGTGCTCGTCTAGCTCCGCCCCAATCTCGGGTCTCCGCCGCAGCTCCTTTCGAACATAGTCTTGGAACCGAGCCTCTGACCATATGCCCTCGAACTCGGCGTCCTGAACAGCACGTCCAGCCATATTCGACAGAACGGAAACGATTTTTAGCAGATCACCCAAATCCGATCCGACGCCCGATCCACGCTGCCGAAGTTCGTCGCGTATCTGCACGATCTTTCTGTCAACGTTAGGGTAGCCAGTGATTGGGTTCGCCTGTAGGTCAAGTCCTTCTATCAATAGCGTCCGGTGACCAACGACTGACACTGGCTGCTCAACCCTGGTAGGCAGAAATTCGGCGGCGTATTTGAATTCGAACGGACGCGATTGAAGTCCTTGCGCGACCTTCAAGAGTGCCCTGCCTCGATCTACCAGTACAAACGGCGGTTGGCCTGTGGGCCGATTGAATACGAAATCGGGGAACGCGTAAGTCGCACTGGGTTCGATCGTTACAGGCGAAAGGCGGAGTTGTTCGGCGTCGCCGGGCCATCGTGAGACTCGCACTTCGATCTCAAGGTCATGAACTTCGTTGGGCGTGAGATGGTGTAGCTCGCTCGCCGCTGTCCCGTCGATGCTGAATTTGAGAAACGCAACCGAAAGCTCGGTCGGAACCGACTTCGCTTCCGATTCGGAATCAGTGGTCCGGACGATGCCCCGCGGCTCAGCGAAGACGCCTACGGGTAGAGGTATTGCGGCAATCATTGAACACAGTCGCTCAACTTCCTCGAATGACTGGAGCCCGGCAATATCGCTGCTCGCCGCCGCGAGGGCTTTGGTCGGCTCCTTGTCGCCGTATTCCTTGGTCCACAGACGATACCGCTCCTTTGCGCTGCGAGCGAAGCGGTCGGCGTCGGACGCCGCATCCAATACGGCTCCCCGCCATTCAACCAGTGCAGACACAATCCGAAGCAGGCCCGCCAGTCCGGCATACGCAACGGCCGTCGAAGCGTGACCATAGCGCAACGACGCTTCGTCAAGCTCGCTGCTTGCGGTCGTTAGATCAGTCCCGTGCGGGTAATCGCCCTGTGCTATCCGCAGAAGAGCCTCAATGGCCTTGATGCGAGCGGGATATACCGCGGAGAGGATCACGTCTCTCTGCATAATCCAGTCGGTCCTTTTCAATGAGTGCCGTAACTTCCGTCCACTCGTGTCCTATCGATGTCAACTTCTCTACTTGGCCGGCTGCGATTGCGGCTTCAAAGCTCACAGCCAGATACAGCAGGCGCGCCGACCACTTCCTCGTCCGCATTTGAACGGTATCTGGGAAGCTCTGCCAATGTGTCCGAGCGACCGTTACCGCCTGCTCCCATGCCCCTGCACGCGTCAATACTTCAATGAAAGCGCGAACAGTGACGTGATTGTCCTTCCATCTAATTGCCTCCGCTTCAAACAGCGGCGCGCTCTCCAGGACCGCGGTCGCAGGAACCATCTGCAAAAGTTTCAATGCATCATCTTCCAGCGACGACGTCATCGCCTCCTGGTCCGCGATGATCCGCAAGATCATCTTGGCGAAGCCATTCGTTGTGGCGAGCGCGTGACCGAAATAGCGAAGCTCGTGTAGCGCTATGTACGGTTCCACATGTTCTATCACCGCGACCATGATCTCGTCTACCCGCGCCTGCTTTGCGGCTTCGTCAAGGTAACGTGTTACAAACAACGCGATGCACTCCATTAGGAATTCGTGTGACTTCGTTTCCCTCCTGTAGTACACAATAAGTGCCCACAGCGCTCCCTTGATCGCGGAATCGAACGCGGCCGGAAATTGCATCTTTTCCAGCGTACGCACTGCCGATTGATGAACTATGAGATAGCTGTCTGTGAGCAGCGGTACGAACGCCTCAAATACGAGATCTGGCAGGTCGGACTGCCGCCGGTATCTGAGCTTGCCAAGCGTCTTGGCCGCTGCGGCACGGACAACCTGCGATGGACCGACCATTGATGAATACATCAGTGGCAGCACTGCATTAAGGCCGTGCGGCGTAGTCATCAGTGTGCCGGCGTGCTCGACCAGCGAGGCACGAAGTCCGTCCAGTTCGTTACTAATGCTAGCGACGAATTCGATGTATTGTCGTGTCGCGTGTTCGTTTCCGCTGGCAGCGTTCGCCGCCCAGCCGACAAAGTTCTCACGAAGCGCTCGAAGTGTATTTCGTCGGCCATGCAATTCCATCGCCTGCAGCATGTCGGCGGGCTTCTCGATTCGGCTGTCGGCTTCGTGTTTCCGTAGCCTGTCATCCATCAGTGCTGCAGCGCCGAGGAGAACATCGAGTTCTGACAACGCGATCCCAAGCAGGTTGTCCGGATCATCGCCAAACGCACGCTCCACCTCGTGCAATACGTCGTCGTTTGACGAAGTGGTCGCAGCCCAGAGCAGCCGGCGCAACACCACTCCCGCCACGGCCGGTTCGGGCATCGACTCGTCTCTGCGCGCCCGGGAGAACACCCGTTCGTATACGCCGATAAGTCGGGCTTCGCCTTCCGACGATGCACCCGCGAAGTACGCCATCACCGTCTTGTCCGTGGCTGACGGATCGGCGAGAAGCGCCAATGCGAGCCCTTCTTTGAGCGCCTCGCAAACGTCCCTCAAGTCGTCCCGCCCCTCCCCTTCCTCGAGCAAATGCGCGCGAGTCAGTTTTGTTGCCAGACTGCGTACAAAGCGCAAGGACACCAAAGGATCGACTTGAACCAAAACGCGAAGCGATCGCGCGCCGGCCATCACTTCGAAAGGCCGATGCTCGTCCAGCAATACCTCCACTCCCCGGCACGCTGCGTCGGGCCATCGCTTGAATACCGCCAGTAGCGGTTCGGGATGGGAAGTCCGATGATCGAATGGGACTGGAGACCGGGGAGGTCGCGCAAGCAAAGCTAGCGCGAGGATCGCGGCCGGAATCAGGGTCTCGTCGGCCTCTTCAAGATTCATTTCGAGAATCGAAGCGGCAATCTCAACGCAAACGTGGCGCGTCAGACAGATCAACGCGCACCGCGCAAGGCGCCTTTGATCGCAACCGAGTTGATGCAGCACCTGAAGGCCCGTTTCCAGAAACCAAGACTCTTCCGCCTCCACCAAATCAAAAAAGTGTTCAGTGATGGTCTTCGAAAATATCTCGGGTGCTAGCCTCGAAGTCTCCAATATTCGAAGTCCGGCCTCGCTAGAGCCCTCCGAGTCGAATTGCCCGAGGTCATCGAGCAACGTAAGGACTGGTGTAGGTTGACCTGCTCTCAGGGCATCCCGGGTCTGACGCCGGCGCAACTTGGCAGCAGCGAGTCGCTCTTCGTGTCGTTTGCGTTCTTCAGCGGCTCCCGCCTGCCAACGGTCTCGCGCAGCGACGAGCTCGGACAGGTTTGGCAGGCGAACAGGCTGCCGTTTGTCGCAGTGGACGCAATTCCTATCGTAGAAGTCAATGGCAGCATCAGCGAGATCCCAAGTGGCCATCCCACCAGCCGGCGCGTGGTCACACGTAACGGCGTGATGGCCGATGGGTAATCCGGTTTGTTGCTCAATGAGGCCGGTTCCACCGAACTTCTCAACTTTGGCATGCGCACACCAGTTCTGAACCAGTTCCATGGTCCGCTGGTTCCGCTCGCCCGAGGCGACCGCCCTTTCGATGTCCCGGTCTCTGCTCATTTTAAAGAGTGTGACTCCGTTATGCGCCGGCGCACTGCCCCACCCAGCAAATCAGGCATCTTACTCTCGAATCGCTGGCGCCCACTTATTGCACGTTGCAGCATGAACCGCCGCCGGGCGATAAGCCGGAGCGGGTCGAGCGGCAACACCCGTGTGCTGGGAGACCGTGATCGCCACATCACCGAGGAGCCGACTTACCAGATGTGCTGACAAGTGCTCGAAGACTGAGTCGTCGTGGGTCTCGAGTTCGGACTTGAGCAAGTCCAGTTGTGGATTTCAGGCAGTTGCAGCGGACTTCTTCGAAGCCATTTCCTCTCCTGACACATCATTGTGTTGGTCGCCATGCCCCCGTATCTTCGTCATATCCAGCACTAAAATACCCGGCGTGGTGACATAGAGCGCGAACGGTAGCTCGCGCGCTCCTGTCATGATCGCTTCCGTTCACCTATCTGGTGTTCATTTGGCTCGGACTCGCCTACGCTGCACCGGACTTGCGCTTTTTCGCTGTCTCCTGGCTACGTTTTTCAATCAGCGTTCGCCACGTTTCAAGCGCCGTGATGTCGGCGAGCAGTTCGTCCGGATCTGGCACGGCTACACCCCCTGCGACGGCCTTGTCATGGGCATAGTTTGAACACCTGGTCATCCCGGCGTCGACCTGAGCGTAATCACTGTCATCGACTGAAACTTCGGCCAATCGTTGGGTCTCTACGCCTTTCCGGAACCGAAGAACAACCTTGCGCAGCAACACCTCCTCGACAGCCCTTTCCCAAGCCATCCGCAATCGGAAATAGGCATCGACCGTCTGCTTCCGGTGCTCCGGTTCGTCGCCGTCCTTATGCAGTTTGGCAATCACCTGCTGTTGCGCCTTCAATGCGCCAATCCGTTTGGCGGCGCTTTTTCCCTCAAATGGCAGTTCAGGATCGGCAACGCCAAAGCCCTCCGGACGACGAGTCAGGCTTTGCGTTACAACAGGCACACCCGCGGACTCAGCCTCCTCCGCCAGGATGCACAGGAAGTAAACATCATGCGTGAAGACGATGACCTGCCGATCAGCGGCCTCAGTGGCCAGACGTTTCGCGACGCGCTCACGCCGGCGATGATCGAGCGAAGACACCGGGTCATCAAATACGACGCCGCTCTTATTGCCGCTGAGACGCACCTCTGCGAGAAAGGAACTGAGTGCTATCGCCCGTTGCTCGCCTTCGCTAAGAATTTCTCCCGGACTACGGCTCTGTGGCAGTTCCAGCTTCAACTTGTGCAAAGCTTTGCCCCTGTCGGAACGGCTTTGCAGTGAAACGCTCAGGGTACCGACACCGAGCAATTTGAACTCCCGGTTCAGTGCATCGGCCAGTTCCTTTGAGACGACTTTTTCGGCGAGTTCCGACGCCTTCAATGAAATAGCATTGGTTCTCACCGACGAGAGGCATTTCGTGAGTTTCGACTGGTGGGCAAGCCGCAACACCGCATTCATGAATGCTTCTTTGACTTGCGCCATACGCGCACGGGCATCAAGCTCAGCAAATTGCGCCTGCAGCACAGCGCGCGCTTTCTCGTCGGACGCCTTTTCAAGCGTTTCAGCCTCTGCATTCAGCTTGTTTGCTACCGCGTGCAACCGATCCCCCGGGTTTATCGCCAGTGGCTCCATGCCGTCCCACTGATGTGAGACGACCGCTGCCTTGATCGCCTCGCGACGCGGTGCCAACGCCCGTTCAAATGTACGCGTATCAATCGCAAGCTGGGAATCAAGCGCCTCAATTTCGCCGTACGTGACGTCATCCAGACTCAGGGTCAACGCCTGTTCTGAAAATGGCTTGTATTCGGCATACAAGGCGATGCGCCGGGCCTGGGCCGTCTTCTCAGCCTCCTGCTGGATAAATGCCTCGAACCGCTTCAGTCGGTCAGCGCCCTCCGCGAGAGGCTGCTGGCAAAGGGGGCAGGCCGCGTCCGCGCCAAGTTCTGGAAAGGTCCGGTCCGGATGGGATTCGAGCGAGAACTTGCGCGCGGCTTCAAACAGCTCGCGCCAGACTTCGCCGCCAGTTCCCGGCAGGAGCTTCTCGCCTTCATTGAACTGTTTCGCGGCGAGCGCTGCGGCGGCCTGAGCAGCACGGTAGCTGTCTGCCAGCCCACGCAACCGGGCGACAACAGTCTCGTCAACCACGGCGGCCTTGTTGATGGAGTTAGCGGCAATTGCGGCGATGCGGCGTGCACGTAACCGCAACTGAGTCGCCTTCTCCTTCGGATTGTTCTCTTTCAGACCCTTGCCCAACTCCGCAAGCCGGGTCAGTTCTTCCGGCGTCAGTGTCGCGAGAGCCTCAATCTGTGCCGTCGTTGTTTTCGCCGACAATGCCGCCACCAACCTGCCGACTGCGGTGTCTCCGTGTAACGGAGCGAACGCCGTCACGTCCGGTGCCGATTGTGCATGCTCGGTCTCGATTCGGGTTTTCAGCTGTTTGCATACCTTCGCGAGCCCCTCGAACACGTCAAGCCCATACGGAACGTAGGAAAAGTCATCCTCGCTGTCGAGATAGGCACGTGCGCAGCGGGAATCGAAGATCGCAATGGTCGAAAGCTCCGCAGGCGATGTCTTGCCGTTGACCCACTGCAGTTCCCTGCCGACACCATTGACCGTAACCTCGAAGACCGCTTCTGCTGAACCAGCTTTGCCCGACGGCAAATTTGCATTGGGATGGATGGCCTCGACCTGATCGCGTGCACGACAGGCGCGCTTGAGCACCCGCGAATATCCGGACTTCCCCGATCCGTTGTCGCCGTAGATCACGGTTAGCCCAGGTGAGCCGAATGGAAGTCGCTGATTTTCGGCGATCGCATTCACATGCCGAAGGTTCTTCACGGCATGCAGCTCTACGTGCGTCGCGGCTTTTATCGGCGCAGGAATCTGGTCTGCTGCAAGCGGCTTGGGAACCCTGCCCTTCGGATCGGCAATGCCGTGGGAGAGCTTGAGCAGGGCGAATAAATCGTCCAGATCGTCAGCCGTCAACTCCGATCTGTTGAGCAAGCGGGCAACCGCATCACTCTGCCAGGCTGGCAGACCCTGTGTCCACGCCAGAATCTCTTGCATTATCGACATACGCCGCCCCCGTTTATCGTTGGTTTTCGCTTTGATCGACTGCCGCTTACGTTGCAATTGTAGTGCACTCGAGCAAGCCAGATTTCTCCTCCGACACTGACCTTCAACAATGCTTTCCAGCTCAGCTACCCAGCGGCACGTCCAGTAGCCAAAGTGCAGCATCAGCACGAGTTGCCGCGTCTTGTTCTCGAAAACCGTCTGCTCAATCGTCAGGCTTTACTGCCAGACTTGTTGAGCGATATTTCAGGCGCCAGACGCAAAAAAACCGCCCTTGGGTGGTTTGACCAGACTAATTAACTACTAGGCTCGCGGCAACTTGTCTTGCAGCATCGCCAAGAGCATCAGCAGGAAGGTCCCGATCATTTGCGGCGTCGAAGAATCCTGATCGCCGAAATACCATTCGAAGTCTCCCTCCGTGTCCCAAGTTGCAGCACAATTTGAGTTGAACAGGATTGCCCAGACTTCTTCTGCTACACCTTTCCCGGTCGCATCCTTCTCAACGGTAAAGAAACGATAACGCCCAAGTAATACGTTATCTTTCAGTACATGATCAAAAAGGGCTTCAACTTGGCCATGAACCGTCGAAAGACCGAAGTTCAAGACCACGTCAGTACGGGAATCAATGATCGTAAAGGCAAGTCCACTACTGCTGGCGTCCGCCCTGTCGAGGACAAACTTCAATGCCGAACGGAACTCAATGGCCGCGCGACTGAGGCCTGCGGCAGATGCCGCTATGCGTCTTGCATAAACTAGATCGCTGTTACTAATAAGTGGCATTTTTTGTGGTCTCCAAGAAGGGAGACCCATTGTATCCTCAGGTACGCTCGCGAATCATGAGCGTTTGGATCTGGCGCGCCAGATCCATAGAAGACGAATTAAAGTTTTACTGAAGCCATGCTGGCATACATGTCGGATCAGCAGGAGACTGAAACACTGCCCGCAGGGAAATCAAAGCGCATAGCGACGCCGAATCGAACATCCGTACAAGAAAAAGTACATCAATTCATAGACCAGAAAAAACGTGGTGAGAAAAGTCCGTAGACCGGGCATCCAGGCCCCCGAACAACCGAAGCCCCCAACCGTCCGTGATCAACTCGGGCTGTACAGAGATTTTCTTGACGCTATTCTCAAGACCGGAGCGGTTTCCCCTGCCCATTCCAGCTATCCTCATCTACAACTATCTCAGACTGATCGGACACAAGGATCTCTTCGCGGCTTCTGTGCTCTCGCTTGCGGGCCTGTCCGCTCTGCTTCAGGCCTTTCTCCTTTTGTGGGTCGCCCTCACTATCTCGGTCATCGCTCCCTCAGGTATCGTTTGCCTGTTCCTGAGCGGAACGTCGGATAAGCGCCCGACCAGAGGGCTGCCCGCATTCGTCTTGTTGAGTTCCGTGATATGGGCAGCGTTCTACACCACTGCGGGGTACTTTGGAGATAGCCCGACGCCACTCACCTGGCGTTACTGGGCAACTGTAGTGTTTATGCTGTTTGCAATCTGGACAATCCTCGGAGCGATTGCATGGTGGAGCCCAAACTTCATGAGTGCCGTTCCCGACTCAGCGCCCAAAGCCGCCAACTGGTCACCGCCGCCGACAAATCGGAAGGCGCGCGTCGCGAATCGCTTTCGAGCTATCTGGGCCCACCGCATATGGCGTTGCTTCTGCGTGACGGCCGCCATATTCGGGGCTGGGTTGTACGCCGTGTTCTCGATATACGTTATATCCGCGTTTGCCGGGTCCTTGCATCTGCCCCAGCATGGGTGGAAGGCATCGGCCGTGCTATTTTCCATCATTCTCTTCAGCTTCTTTCCGGGTGCGGTCTACCTTAAGGTGCGAGCCTCCAATGGATCGCACGGCAAGGCCCTTAAGGTGGCTCTTGTTGTTACCATCGCACTCACATACGCCGCGTTGCTAAACGGGTTTTCAGCCGAGCCCATCGCACTTGTTGCGATGAAGGGGATGGCAGTCATCGACAACGCGGAAAGAACCTACGAGGTTGTCAAAGCCGACGAGCGTCCTACCTATCAGGCGTTAGGCTACAGGCCGAGAGCGACCGATCGATTTGTTCAGGCGTTCATCCGTTTTCAGTTCGCTGATGTCAAGCTTGTCTGCCCCAACAAGTATCCGTTTCTGGACGTGCCATCGTCTTCGGTCAACAAAGGCCGCGACACGCCGGACGACTCACCTTCGCCGGTACCACCTGAATTGAGGACGAGCCACGCTGATTCCGAAGGATGCCTAGTGCCAACCAAAGATGAAATCAGGACAGTCGATTTGCCCGATGGATTCAGCTTACAGTCGCATCCGCCAGTTGCCATATCACCCAGCAGGCCGGCAAAGCATGTCGGCCAGAGCAAAAGATACACCCGGCATGGCAGAACCAAATGCTGAATACGCCCACACGTAGAGTTTCTACGTAAGGATGGCGATCAAATTCAACTCAGGGGGGCACATGGACGCTTCGACGGTCGACTTGCTTGAGATAGTGCCGCCTTCTACGGGCATCGGTTCGATCACGGGGGCTGTTGTCGGAGGTCTTTTCACGTTACTTCGAGACTGGCAACGAGCACTAAAGCACACGGCTGCCGCGGCTCTCCCGTTGGACGCCTGACTGCGGGTTATCCGCGTGTCCAGTGCAGTTCTCTGTAGATAAGGCCGAGCAACGCAATAGCGGCTTCTGCATCCGCTTCGGACGGCGGCATGGTATCCCTGTTGATCCGTTCCGCAGACTTCCCTCTCGAATGCCACCGGGCGAGAATGAGGGCGGCGTTGCCGAGAACCTCCATCCCTTGACGGATGAAGAAGTTGCCCAAGGCACCAAGATCCTTGGCGTCGGACGCATCGTCGCCTGTCTTTTCAAACCGTCCGGCATTCAACGCCGCGCTAGCAGCCTCGCGGCATCGATCGATCACGCTCTCCGCATCGTCACGATACGCGGCACTTGCGGCCTTTTCATATTGCTCGACAACGAGTGCGGCATACCGCTCCGGTATCAACGCAACGATGAGTTCTGGAAGACCGCTCATGCTCGGACGCGTTTTCAGAGTGATCAACTCCTCCCCCGTCGCTAACCGCTCGACGTCGAGTACCTGATGAACCAACCCACAGTCGCCAGCCCCCACAATCATCACGGCATTGTGGCGTTTCTTGAGAAAGTCTTCCGAGGCTCTCCACGATTCAAATGTCATTAGCCGCATCGAAAAAAAACCGCGCTCGTCCGGACCACCATAACCGTCAAGGTTCGTTGAAGTGCTCAAGCCCGAGGTCGCATAAGCAGGGTGCCTCTGGACACGCCAATATGCAGGGTTTTCCTGCTGACGACGGATATACAGTCGACCGCGTCTCACGCGTGCACAGGATCGAACGAGTCTTCTCGAAACAAGATAGGCGCGTCCGTCAGGTGCACGACCGCTCGATCGCGCCCCCGGGCCGACAGTTCCCCGATATGAGACACCACGGACACGAATGGCGACGGCCAGATGGCGTGTCCATAAAGGCTCAGCGAGCCCTCATAGAAGAGAGACGTGTTGTCGTCAATCCCGATATTCAATCCGTTCATAGCGCCCCCTGGACACCAAGTGACTCAAGCCCTTGATGAGCTGCTGGAATCGTCTCAGCGCCTATCAATCCGTTCCCCTGCCTCGTTGTAATTTAACGAGCCCTCCATTCCTGCAGACTGCCACACGAGGTCGAAGACGGGCTTCAATGCCTGTTCAGGCGTTAATTCCGATGCCAACAGTACATCGGGCAACACAAGCGATTTTCGATCGAAGTAGCCCTGGTGCTCGTCAAGCACGTAGCGCACGCGCTCCAAGCCGAGTTCGGCGCGATCGGCGCTCAGGATCGAGATCATGCACGTCATTTCGGTGCCGATGCCGAGATGCACGTACTCCTCCCTGATCCGCCGCAATAGCTCGATGAAGTACTCCTCGTAGGCCACACTGCCTAATCCAACCCGCCCCGCATCGACAAATGGGAGAATTCTGACCGCCTCAAAAAAGCCGTTGCGAAAGAGCTGCGAGTATCCGTGCGTACCTTCGGGCCGTGGGTTGCGGACGACGAGGGCGCCATCAGCATTCACTCGCGCAATCGGCATCGTAGCCCCCAACACTGGCAGCGAGCGATGATGCAGATAGGGAATCGGATCAATCTGCACTGCCCCGAGCGCCGCCTGGGTGGGGACGAAGTGGCCGACCAGAATGACGCCAGGCACAAGCCGATGGGGGGCTTCTCCCGCCAGTAGCTTCCCCAGCCGCTCGGTGCGGAAGTCCCGGACGCGTTCCGCCTGCTGGATCGAGCGCACGAACAGGCTGCGAATTTCCGGGATGTCCAGTTGCCGCTTGCGGCCGTTCTCGCGAATAAAGAAATGCTGATTCGACTTCACACGGTGGGGGCCTGCCCAGCTTTGAGGCACACGGATGACCACGACAAATCCCCCATCGACAGGAACAGGCTGGATCTGAAGGCCTGGTACCCGCGGTTCGATTCCGTTCATCAAGACGTCTTGCAGGCGCCGCGCCTCTTCATCGGGATTACCAGGCTGAGGAACGATAGCCGCCGCATGCCCTTGCCCATCTTCGTCGATGCCGTAGATGAGATCACCACCAGAGCTATTTGCAAATGCCGATACGTCGGCCAGGAACTCGTGACGCCCGCCACCGTCCGGCCGTGGAAGCTCGCGTTTGATGTCAAGGTAGGTACCTTCGCTCGCCTGATCAGCAATTAAGGCATGTAGATCGGCTTCATTGGTGGCCGCAAGATCGCGAAGCAATGCCATATTTGCTCTCCCCCTGTGCAGATTGACACCGGTCGGCCTGTGAGCCGATGCGGCCTGAGCGCGCGTGAACACCAGTATGCCCACAGACTAAAGGCACATCAACGATCCCAGCTCGACCGACCTCCCTGGCCGGTAGCAGTCTCATGGCGCACGACGTGCGTAAGCGAATGTCGAACATAGCCGGCTCACTGAGTGCTCTTCCGGCTTACCCGACCACCAGTCGTTGTCGACCGTTCGCCCGTCGCCGACGGCGATACCGACGTGCCAGTGAGTGTTTGGACATCGCACTATGCCAGTATGCCGCGGTCGCCAGAACACGACGTCACCGGGCCTCAGGTCTTCGATCTTCATAACCATCGGCCAGCGCGACAACGCAGCGTCGACGGCCGAGACCGAAGCAAGATTCCCGATCGGATGGCATGCCGTCCGGAAGATGGCGCTCACCGTGTAAGCACACGAGAGCAACCCCGGAAATTGCAGACCGAGATAGCTCGCACCCGTGGAGGAGTTCCAGCGCTGCACGCCGTAGAGAGAGCCGTCCCGCTGCACGGCGGCAGGTGACGCAAGCGCAGCCTGAGTCAGGCGCAGTGCGAGCGGCTGCCCGCACTGCAAGGGCAACACATCGTTGCTCGCCGCCGGCGTGTGCACGCTTATCATAATCAGTGCGGCCGACGCTACCGCGCCGAGACACCTCATTACCGTCAATCGATTACCTGGCGTTGCCATCGGCTTCGGGTTCCCATTGCATACAACACTCCAAGCGAATGCCGCTTAGATTAAAAACGTGCGTCGGATGATGCGCTGCCGGCGGAAAACCTGCCCGACTCGTCGAGCGCCACTACTCTGCGGAGCACCATCAACCAACGCAAGCGGAAGTCCTATGACTTTGCGAACGTCAGCGACAAATGGTCGACGCTCGCAAGCTCGGCGCGATAGCGATCAAAACTCTTTTCGCCTGGCCTTTCGACGGTCGTCCTTTCTGGATAAGCGCCGACGAAAAATGCAAGGACCTCTTCTCCGGCCGCGATAGCCTTTTCCAACTCCGACATTTCGGCGAGAAATGCCTTCTTCCTGCGAGACTCGTCAATGCGTTCCTGTGGCACGTAAGCCCAGATTCGACAAGGCTTCCGCTCAACCCAGACCGGCTCGACAAAGCGCAGGCCGACGCCCTTGCCCTTGTAGACTTTCAATTCGGCTACCGCGCCGTAATAGATCAGGCCGGTCTCGTCACCGAAATACTGTATCTTCTTGAAAAACCTTGAGAACGCTTTCGTTTTGCCGTCAATCGTGAACTGGCGAGCCTTGCTATCCTCGTCTCCGGAAAGAAAGCAGTCGACGACCTCATCGAGGTAACGCGTTTTCGTGCTCGTCTTTCGCCCGCCACCGCCGCCGTGACCATCAGTCCCGGTTCCTCCACTCGTTCCTCCATCACCACCCTCGCCGCCCCCGCCGTTCGTGCCACCACCGGTCCTGTTGCGCTTGGGCGGGTTCAAAACGAATTCCGTGGGAAAATCAGTAGGCTTATAGTCATCCTCGCCATCGGATGGACGGCGAACCTTTGCGCCGCCGGAGCCAGACTGAAGGAAATCACAGTCAGGGTTGTGCTCGTCCTTCGTGCGAAAGTGCAGTGCACGTTTCGACTTGCGCGTCATGTAGATGCCGACGGGCGTCAAGCGAACCCGACAATCCTTGTCTTCACACTGAAACGTTAACTCCCTGCCGTAGTACTCGCTGTCCTCGTCCGTGTACATTTCGCGGGCTCGATACGGCGTCAGCGCGTCGTCAACCTCTTTGCACCACGCGCGACCAAATTTCATTGCCATTCTTTTTCTTCTCCAAACCGGCGCCTGCTTGAAGGATCACGTAGCATGGTCGGCGGCAGGCCACGTCGGCCGACATTACGTAGACCAACAAGAGAAAAGTTTGTTGCACAAGAAACTTGCATTTAACAATCGATCTCAGCAGCTCGACCGTTATCGCTGTGTCAGCGGCAGTTGAGCGGCCAGCAACAATGAACGTCATCCGCAGTAACGCTATGCGGTCGCAAAAGCAACACTTCACACTGCCGCCGGGAATCTTTTCCCAGTCAGAGTCGCCAAGCTGCCGGCGAATCACACGGTACTGACCACGCCCGTACCCACTCGGCTGCGCGCGCTACCGAAGCGATCGACGTAAAGGCGATTCGGCCGAACGGCTTTGAGCGCCGCGCATCAACATGCGCCAAATCGATGATGGCAGACTGTTCACGAAACCGAGCTTGCGCGACAATCACTCGACTTTCGACGAGGGCCGTCGTCGAAACTATGACTCCCATCATTGATGCACCCGGAGCCGCCTCGTGACCGAACCGAACACCATCGCACCATTAATCGCCTCATTCCTGTCAAGCTACGATGCACAGCAGAAAGATCAGACCTGGCAGCAGCTAAGTCAACGGGTTCGAAATTTCTGGACAGCGCGGGTTCTGTCCAACGCCGTCGACCCGCTGTCAGATGCAGAGTGCGATGAAATCATCCGAATCCTCGATAGGAACGGAAAGGGAAACACACGGGACGACGAAGCTGTCGCCAAGGTCATGGTGCCGCAGGGAGCATGGCGACGTATGCTGAATGAATTTCATAGCAACCGGCCGCTGGGTGAACTCGTCTACAACGTGTTGAGCGAAAACGACGATGAGCGCAAAGCGGCATTGATCGACGATCTTTACCTAAAGAATGCAGGCCAGAAAAACAACCTGACCGGGCCTAGCGGCAACACCGTTGGCGCCTATCTCGCAGCCTTCGATCCCGTACGGAACCTCTCGATTATCTCGCTAAAGGACCGACGTGCTGTCATCCAGTATTTTGGCCTTTCAAATGACATCGACTGGAGCACTATGCCAATTGGCGAGCGTATCGTCACTTCGAATCGCGTCATTCTCGATGGCATGCGCCGCCTAGCAGGCTGTTGAAAAGTGCCTCGTCATGATGACCGAAGCTATGTTCAGGAGGCTTGCGCGTGCGATTTTCCGCTGAATTACCGGTTCGCCGCGCAATCTGCGCGGGGCATGCGCACGCATGCA
>NZ_VOSW01000070.1 GCF_009690905.1 Paraburkholderia madseniana | reverse complement strand
CGCATCCCTTCCGCTTGTGCGAGCCGCGCGAGGTCGGTGATCGGGATGCCGACCAGTCCAAAGATGGTGTGGATGTCGTTCAGTTTCAGCGCGTCGATGACCAGATGGAATCCGTCGGTCGTTTCGGTAGCTTTCGCGTCGTTTGTCATTTTGAGATGTCTCGCTGTCTCGCCTTCTATTGAACTTGCGGTGCGCGGCGGGCCATCGTTACGGCGACGTGCGCGGCAACCCGCAGGTGGGGGACGCGGAGGATGTGCAAGCCTTCCTCGACCCGGCCGTCGTTGCAGTCGATGAGGTGCTCTGCGGCGGGGTGTTCCCGGGTTCTGGCATGACGTCTCTCCTCTTTGGGTCGCTGCGTGCGTCGTGATATACAATATTCCACACACAGTATTTATTCAACCGTATTTTTACGTCGTGATGCCTTTGCTGCGCTGCGATGGACTTGAATCGCCCGAATTCAAGAGCGACTCACGGAAATTGATTTGCGACGCACAAAGCTTCGACAACGCCGAAATTGGCCTTCGAGCGTCGAATGCTGACGAGCCCGCATCGATGGGTGTGCCAATCGAGCGGTCAGCGGAATGTAATATTTCGTATTTCAGATGACGCGCTGCCAGACCCCCAGAGGCGCGTCGGCGCTCGAACCCGGCGCAGATGCACGCGCGCGAGCCACGCGGGCGCGATCATCTCGCGGCCGCACAGGCTCGGCGGCCGCAAAGATCGACGCAATGAAACCGGCGGGTATTTACGTGGCCGGTTCACCGGCGGCGTTGGGCGACACGATGGTTCGTGTGCGATGAGGGGCGCTCGGTAAGCGCGTGTGAACAAGGTGCAGGGCGAGAAAGAACAGCGCTGCAACGCGTCGGGCGTTTCAGCGCTGCTCCGTTCCGGTGCTTCGGGTTGGCGTGCTCCGGTTGCCCTCTTGACTCAGTATCCAAACGACTTTACGTCGTCAGTCGAGGAAGTCGCAGTTGGCTTCGACGAACGCCGCGAGATCGAGCGAGTGCTGGCGCACGAGCCGCTCGACCAGCTCGGTGTCGCGCTTCTCGAGTGCTTCGATGATGCGCATGTGATCGACGATCGAGCGCGACGCGCGGCCACTCTGCGCGATCGTCATCTTCCGGATCGCGCGCACATGCACGAACAGGTTTTTCATCGTGTCCAGGAGGATCTGCGATTGCGACAGCTGGACAATTGACTGGTGAAACGCGATGTTCGCTTCCGAATACTCCTCGATGTGCTCGGCCGGCGTCGTGTCGCGAAAATTGTCGAACATATGCCTCAGCGCCGCGATGTCCTCATCGGACGCGCGCAGCGTCGCAAGCCGGGCCGCCATGCTTTCGAGCGCCGCCCACATGCAAATCATGTCGACGATTTCTTTCTTCGTCTTGCGCTGGATATAGATTCCGCGCCGCGGCACCGTCCGCAGGAAACCTTCCTGCTCGAGCAGCGTCATGGCTTCGCGAACTGGCGTGCGGCTCACGCCGAGCGCTTCAGTCAGTTCCTTTTCGTCGATCCGGATTTCCTCGCGCGAATGATAGATGTCGGCGTCGGCGATGGCCTGCTTCAGCTTTGCGTACGCCTGATCGCGCAACGAAGCCGAAGCATTGATCGGTACTAGCGCCAGTGTGAGAGGCGCTGGGCGGACATCGGTTTGCGTATCATCCGACATTGATAATTTGCTCCCCCAGTTTCGGATAACCCATTGTGACGGTCTTGCCGGGCCCGCCGCCCGAATCCTCTGCCGACAGGCCGGCGCGGCTGCCCTCCCGTGTGGCTGCCGCGGCCTGATATGCCATCCGCCCGCAACTTAGATATACGGAATATTATATTCCGTATATGGAGAGTTCAAGGCGCTTTTTGTAATCGTCAGCGAAGTGCGCTGGAAGGTGTGGGATGGCAGCGGAAGGCGGTGACGCTGCAGCGATGGAAGGCGACCGGAAAGAAACAGTCGAGGCGACGGGCGCCAGTGATGGGCGCGACGCTCACGGACCCGCCCTTTAAGGGCGCTGGCGGACGGCGCGGCGTCCGTAGGCGGCTCGGAAACGGACGGCACGACGAGCTGCCGGCGATGATCAACTTGGAGTGTACCCAGGCGTACGAAATCCGAACCCTGGGTACACCGAGACGCCCCCGGCCACTTATGCCTGCCCTCCGCCAGGTTGCCAGCGCCCTCAGAACTTGTAATTCAGCCCGACGGAGAAGCCCATTTCTCTGCCGCCCGCGTAGCAAAACGGCGCACCCTGCGAGATCGAGCTGCCGTCATGACAATCAACGGTGACGCTTCGCCCGCCTGCACCCAGCGCATAGTGCGCCGCCGCTTGATTGATGACCAAGGCATAGTCGGCATACACAGTCGCATGTTTGTCGATCGCATGCTTGTACATCGCAGTGACCATATTGGCGCCGTTGGAAGGATTCGGGATGCCAATAGCGTTCGGGTCAGCTGGAGCCGTGTTGTGTTGCCCCGGGTCACCCGGCGTGCGATTGGCGTGCGCCCAACCGACGCTCACGCTGTCCTTGGGAGTGATTTCCTGCGTCAGAGCGAGCCAGAAGCCATTACGGCTGCGCTCGTTCTGTGTTTGCAGGTAGGCCGGAATCTGTCTGCGCATCACTTCATAAATTGCGCTCACCGTGGTCAGAGTGGGAAATTTATATTGCGCACCGACCTTGAATGCCCATTCGTTGCCGATATCGTTGGGGTCCGTCCCATCAGGCGAAGCCAGTGCAGCAGGAGTGTTCGTGACATCGCTTGAGCGATTCACGCCGAGGTGTATCTCATACGCTGTCGTAAAGTACAGGGGGCCGTTGCTATAGGCGAGGTTCGCGCTGTAGGCCGACCCGTAGCTGCCGTCGTTACACGCAATTGGATTTCCACCACTACCAGGGACATTGCCGCCCGTGCAACTCGACTCACCCGAAGCCTGCACCGAATTTTCGTAACCGCGGTTTTGCCCGGGCGAAACCAGTGCGTTGAGAGACCAGCCATGGAAACTGGGCGACTCATACCAGATCGCATGGTCCAGCCGCGTACCGAATTCGACGCGATTGTCGCCGCCCGTGTTACCCATGATCACGGAGTAATCGCCGAGCATGCCGGAAAACGGATTCATGCGTGCGGTCGACGTTTTGTAGGGCGCATCGGTCTTGCCGATCTTCAACGCGCCCCAGGTGGACGATGCTACGCCGATGAAGCTGTTGCGCGACGTCAGGGCGCCCTTGACGGTCGAATCCTGAGCGGAGTTCGAATTGGAAGACCCTGAGGTTGCCGAAATGTCCAGTTGGGTTTCCAGTTGATAGACGAAGGCCAGGCTGGCGTCGGAACCGAATGGCCGCTTGCCGCGAACGCCGACATAGGAAAGATTGGATGAGACGTCGGGCTGCCAGCCCATATGCCCTCTAGGCGAGACGACAGTCCCCCCCGGCGTGACATACGAGTCTTTGAGGCCCTTGGTCGCATAGTCCACGGAAAGATCGAGATTGCCGTAGAACTCCATATCCCCCAGCGCGGCCAGCAACGACTTAAGCTTGGGCGGCATGCCGGCGCCCCACCCTGAGGCGTCGGCATCCGATGTTTTTTGCGCGCCTGAGGTTGTACCCGTGTTTGCGCTTGTACCTGAACTAGTACCTGCGTTTGTGCTTGCGACAGCGGGACTGACCGCTGGCTGACTGTTCGCTGTTTGGGCTTGCTTTGCCACAAGCGCATCGAGCTTCTTATTGAGCGCTTCCATTTGTTGTTTCAACAACTGGATCTGTTGTTTGTCGTCATCTGCCGCAATTGCCTGAGCGAATGCTCCTCCCGAACAGGTCACGCTGCCAGCTGCAAACAGGCATAGCGAAGCCGCCGCATGACGCGGCTTCAGATTTCTTATTCCCATCATCTCCTCCGATATTAATTAGTATTACTACAAAACAAAAAAATAAATTCCGTGACCCGAACAGCTATTTCGATCCGATGAGAACACTTAAGTCACGCGCAAGACAAGGCGACCCAAGTGCCCAAGACAGTTGGTTATTTCCGTGATAGCTATTGTATTAATCCAGACTACCGGGGTATGCATCGAGGTGATTGAGATAAGACCCGAAACGACGCATTAAGGCATTCACGGGGCGCCAATGTCCCTATCGGGTGCTCAGAGATATCCCTTTGCGAGCGCGCCGGCCTCGACCGTTCGGTCGATCCACCGCCGTCTCATCGGCGCGAGGATGAATTTCGCGGACACCGCCGCTGTAATCGACACGACCGCCGCACAGATGAACACCGTGTTCCATGAGCCATGCTCCGACAACACCGAAGCGATCGGCACCAGCATCGACGCGGTACCCTTTGCGGTGTAAAGCGTGCCCGCATTGGCCGCCGCGTATTTGCTGCCGAACGTGTCCGCGCAGGTCGCCGGGAAGATCGAGAAAATCTCGCCCCAGCAGAGGAACACGGCCGCGGCAAAGAACATGAATGCGTACGGATTGTGGCCGAACTGCATCAGCCCGAGCAACGCGATGCCTTCGCCGAGAAAGATCATGAACATCGTATTCTCGCGGCCGATCTTGTCCGAAAGAAAGCCGCACAGCGGACGCGTGAAGCCGTTGCACATGTTATCGATCGACAGCGTCATCGTCAGAAGCGGCAGCGTGACGCCCATCAGGCTGACCGGCAGCTTCGCGAAGCCATATTCCTTCGCGATCGGCCCAAGCTGTGCGGTGGCGATAATGCCGCCGGCTGCGACGAACACGAACATCAGGTAAAGCACCCAGAAAAGCGGCGAGCGGATCATCTGGCTGGGCGTGTAGTCGACCTTGGTGGCCACGACGCGCTTGGCCGCGACCGCATTCGCCGGCGGCTTCGGACGCACCAGCAAGGTTGCGAGAAGCAGAATGCAGACGCCCTGGAAAATACCGAAGAACATGAACGTATGCTCGTAGCCGGAACGCTGGATCATGTTGGCGATCGGGATCACTGTGATCGCCGCACCAGCGCCGAAGCCGGCCGCGGTCAGACCCGCCGCCAGGCCCCGTTTATCCGGGAACCACTTGAGTGCCGTCCCGACACAGGTCCCGTAGACGCAACCCGCACCGATGCCCGCAATCACCGCCGCGACGTACAGTGCCCCCAGACTGCTTGCGTGTGCGTCAATGATCCAGCCGAGTGCGGCACACAGCGAACCGGCGATCACAACCGGGCGCGGCCCGAACTTGTCGACGAGCCAGCCTTCGACTGGCACAAGCCAGGTTTCCGTGACGATGAAGATGGTGAACGCAGTCTGAATCGCTGCCTGCCCCCAGTGATGCGCCGCGTCCATCGGCACGACGAACAAGGTCCACGCATACTGCAGGTTCGCCACCAGTCCCATACAGACGATGCCGACCGCCAGTTGAACCCACCGGTTATACCGTAGCGCCGTGCTGCGCGGCTCGGCCACGTTGGAATATCCCATGTCTCCATCTCCTTTGTAGAATTCGTCGTGCTCGAGCGGCGCGTTGCGTTGAATCGTGTAACCGAATCACTCATCGCTTGCGTGCGCGTCGGCAATGAAACGCTAATGGTCGGTCAGATGGAGATCGCACCAACAACAAAAGACCGGCGGGGGTGCGCAAAACGGTCTGGTAAAAGTGGTTGCGTCTTCACGGAGTCTGGGAGCATGCTCCGCGAGAACAGCCATCAGTGAAAGTTAAAACATTTTATGGTTTGCATTAGGCGTCCTGTATACGTCGATGCCTCAACGAACTTCAGCCATGAAAAACGCTACTCTGCGCCAACTCAAGATCTTCGAAACGGTTGCCCGGCACCTGAGCTTCTCGCGCGCGGCCGACGAGTTGTACCTGACGCAGCCCGCCGTCTCAACCCAGGTAAAACAGCTTGAGGAGCACGCCGGCCTGGCCCTGTTCGGGCAGCTCGGCCGGAAAATTTATCTGACGCCGGCGGGTTCCGAAATGCTCACTTACGCGCGCTCGATCATCGAGCAGTTCCGCGAAATGGACGAAGTGATGGCCCGCTTGCAGGGCATTGCGGGCGGTCAACTGAACGTTGCGGTGATCAGTGCGGGGGACTATTTTTTCCCGCGAGTGGTGGGCGAATTCGTGCGCCGCAATGACGACATCAAGCTCAAGCTGGCGGTGCACAATCGCGAGGAACTGCTGCATCAACTGGCGAACAACTTAACCGATCTCGCAATCATGGTGCGGCCGCCGCAGGACCTCGATACACATAACGAACCGTTTGCGCCTCATCCTTATGTGATCGTCGCGCCGCCCCTACACCCGCTTGTGGGCAAGAAGCGCATCCCTCAGTCGACGATCGCAAAAGAGCCGTTCATCGTCCGCGAAAAAGGCTCGGACACGTGGCATTCGATGGAAGACGGGTTTGCGGGAGGAGTCACCAGGCTCAATGTCGCCATGGAGATCAGGAGCACGGAAACGATCAAACAGGCGGTGATTGCAGGCATGGGCATCAGCTTCCTCTCCGCGCATACCATCGGCCTGGAACTGCAGGTCGGTCACCTCGCCGTACTGGACGTACAAGGCTTTCCGGTGATGCTCCACTGGTACGTGGTGCACCGCAAGAGCAAGCGCCTGCCCCCTGTCGCGCTTGCGTTCAAGGAATTCTTGATCGGCGAAGGCGCGACGCAGATCGCGCAGATCACTCACGTCGACGCCGATCTGCTGCGCGGTCAGTGCAAGGGATAATCGAAAGTCAGGGCGCAGCGTGCCGGCGTCGGCTTCACTCAAAACATAAGCAAACATTTATGGTTATTCACAATAACTTTAACTGTTGTTTATTTATAGCCGATCCTATGCTTCTAGCAAGCTATCCGCCCGAAGGAGACGATCATGGGCCACTCACGCGTTAGCGCACCTGAAACCGAGCGCGACCAGGACATGCAGGCGCAGCTTTGCGCATACAACACCGCTTTCGCGGAACTGGGTCTGCGGTTTCGCTGGGACGAGCGCACCCTCACGTCGCTCGCAACCATCGACGGCGAACGGGAGCGCATCGCCGCGTACATAGAGGCCCACCATGCGCATTTGCTCAAAGCGTACAGCGCGGAATTCCTGAGCCAGGCCATTCTCGAGAAAAAGAACGCGCGCTATCCGGTATGCTTGGCGACGCGCAGGGAAAGCGCAGCGAGCGTCAACAACGCGTTGCACCTGTTGCGTGCCGGGTCACAGTGGGAGCGCTCGTCGTGCGACTCTGATTTACCGGCGTTGGCGGGCGTTTAAGAGCGGCAAGCAGCCCGCTTCGCCGGGCTGCAATCGGTCCGGTAGGAGCGGCAGTCGGCCACTGAAACTTCTCGAGCCTGCGCTCGCCAACCATCCGGCGGCTTGGGACGAGATAGCGCAGACGCTATCCGCGGAATGACCTGCAGCCCCGGCCACGGTCGCCGACAAGGATCACGACGCCTGCGCCAACGAAAGCCTCTTTGCGCCCGCACCGCGATTGAAAAAACCGGCGTCGCCCTCGAGCGCCACTGATATATCGGCCTTCAGTAGCTCAAGCCACGCGCACGTTTTCACCTCCAGAAACCGGCGCGACGGAATCAGCATGAACACCCCGATTTCACGCGACCGCCAGCGCGGCAGCACATGCACGAGCGTGCCTTGCGGAACGCGTCGACGACCGCATAGCGGGGCAACCTCGCGATGCCGAGCGCACTCAGCACGCTGTGCAGCACGACCTCCGGGTTGTCTCCGACCACTGGGCCGGTCGGGTCGAGCGTTTAGACCTGCTTGCCGTCGACCAGCTCCCAATGCGGCGTGATCGAAAGATTGACGAGACGCAAACACGCGTGGTCGGCCAGCTCGCGCGGATGCCTCGGCTTGCCGTGCCGCGCCTGGTTGTCATTCCCGAACCATCAAACGGTTCACTAGATTGCGAGTTCCGCGCTGAGCCTGCCGCCAGCAGGTCCAGGAGTTTGTCCGAATTCGGAGATTCTTCCTGACGGCGAACAACTGGTTTTTCGCATCAGTGAGGGCGTCGGCCATTGGCGGCGTTAAATTGCAAGCTGCTGGCGATCAGACTGCGTGCGCGTCCATTACCGTTGCGATCGACGGGCGCACCGTCGAGGTAGAGCCGACGCTTTAAATCATAGAGGTGGCCGCGCGCAGCGACGCATTGACCGCGAACGTCGGCTGCATGGGACAGGGCGTTTGCGGCGCTTGCCGCTGCCTCGTGCGCCGTGACGGCGAGCGCGAGGCTCGCGTGCGAGACATTGCCGGCCTCCGGTCGCAGGACGCTCATGAGGTTCTGTCGCAGTAAGGAAATAAGGAAGAGTCGGGGCGGAAAGAATAGGAATGCTTATGTCGCAAGATCGTAGAACTGCTCGGCGGGTGAACGATTCCGTCCACCATCGCTCTTCATCTGCCCTTTCGCTATTATGTGCATGAGTTCGATACCGCCTAAGATGATGAGGGCGCAACGAAAGCTCTTGAATCCAGGCATCGGTCTTACGATGCGTTTGATTGCTCGATGGTTCTGCTCCACAACGTTGTTCAGATATTTCGATTGTCGAATTCTGATCGGTATTTCGCGATCAACATTGATCGCATTTAGCCCCGCGAGATTTGCCCCGCTCTTGTCGATCGTCATCGTTTCCGGTACGCCGTTTCCAGCGATCGCCTTTTCGAAATAGCGCCGGGCCGCGCCCTTGTCCCGCTTGGCGCGGAGCAGGGAGTCAACTGTGTCGCCGGCCTTATCGACGGCCCGATACAAGTACTTCCATTCGCCCCTAACCTCGATATAGGGGTGAGTAGACCCAAGGAACTTCACCCGGAGTCTCTCGCAGGTAGGGTCGAGAACTGGCGCGCGCACGGTAGGCTCCGGTGGTCTTCCCACCGCTTTCGCGGTGGACCTCAGTCCGGCTACCATAGTCACGTTTCCAGCGCCCGCCACGTCGAACGCAGCTTGCCGATTTCCGGCACTACGCTCTCCTGTTTGCTTCACGTCAAGGGTTATGAGACCTATCACGCTGGAGACGCTTTCGGTGCGGCAGCACGACGAACCCGATAGCCGTTAAACAGCTTCAGTTCTTCATACAGCCAGCGCCTACTCCACCTCGTCCAGCCGAAGCCCCGTCGATTCCGGGATCGACCCATGTGGCGTCGGATCTTCTTTTCCACCCAGTCCCTGATGAAGCTGAAGCACTCGCTGGAGTTGCCTACGGCGAAGTAGTTCACCCAGCCCCGCAGGACCGGATTGATCAGTTGCACCACCCGATCCACCGGCTGCGACTGGAATCGCCGGAACACCTCCTTGAGCTTGCGCAATAACGCCGTACGTTTCTTTAACTTGGGCGTATAGTGCGCGCGCCACACCCGTCGCCCGATGCTGCGCAGGCGTCGGAAGTCGAACCCCAGGAAGCCGAAGCTCTCCGCGCGTTCCAGATCCACAGTGCGACTTTTCTCTTCATTCACCTCGACCTGCAGTTTCGCAAACTCTTCCCGAAGGCGCCTGCTCACCACCCTCAGCAGCCACGCATTGCGCGGATGAGCATCGATCAGCACGACAAGATCGTCAGCGAATCGGGCATACTCGACGTAGGTGTACTTCCCGCTTCGCGTGGAACCTTTCACCCGCTCCAGCATCCGGTCTACCTCGGTGAGATAGACGTTACTGAGCAGGGGCGAAATCACCCCGCCTTGCGGAACGCCCTGTTTACCCGATGCCGTCAGCATCAACTTCAGCAAATGCATGACCTCGTCATCTTTGACCCGACGCGCCACCTTTTCAAGCAGCAGGTGATGCCGAACTGTGTCAAAGTAGGCGCGTAAATCCAGGTCTATGACGCGGGTCTTGCACTGAACGATCGCCGTCGCTACCCGATGCACTGCTTCGTGCGCGGTACGCTTCGGACGATAGCCGTACGACCCCGGTTGGAAGTCTGCCTCGAAGATCGGTTCCAGTATGAGCTTGAGCGCACCCTGAACCACTCTGTCACGGATAGCAGGAATCGACAGGACTCGGACCTTGCCCCCGTCCTTCGGTATTTCCTGCCGCCGTGACCGTAGCGGTCTGTAGCTGCCCCCGATCAGTTCGTCCTGTATCTGCTCGAGGAACACTTCCACGCCTTGCGTCTCGATGGCCTCGAACGTCACCCCGTCAATACCCGGAGCTCCATTGTTCTTCCTGGCCAGCGCATACGCCTCGCGCAGCGTTTCCATCTTGCAGACATGGACGTACAAACCCCAGAAACGCCAGGACGGTTCAGCCTTCGCCTTGACGTATATTCCCCGCCTCAGGTCCTGCAAACTACTGGACGCCTTTGTCATTTCGTCCTTGCCTCCCGTGTTGTCGAGGAAACTACAAACAGCAGGGCCCCTTCGCTCCACCGGCGTTACCCGGCTTCACAGCTACTACGGACCCATCCGCCACCCTCTCGCCTTCGGCCCACTTCCCGGGTTCGCCGGTTATAGGACCTACCTTGCTCCGGCGATTTCGCGCCGGGGCGAGGAGGGCTTCTCCAGTTGCTCAGCATGTCCTTGCCATCGTGCCGTCGCTTCCACCCCGCCGAAGTGGAATAGCCGCATCGGTCAGATTTCGGCTACCCATGCTGCCTTCACCCTCACGGTTGCGGGCTCGGCCTTCGGGTCTCTTCACTTTCGAGGCCACATCCACGTTCATCTTCATTACGGCCCGATGACTCGCACGCCCCCCAAGGAGACGGCCGTCGATAGGCTTCAGAGTCTTGGTTTCCCGCCACCCTGCTATCCAAGCTACGGGGCTTCTGACTTCTACCCCGGCAGGTCTATCTCCTGCTGAACACGCCAGCCTTAGCTGGACACACAACCGTGCGTAAACCTCTCGATTTACACCGCTCCCGGGCACTGTCACGTTGCAGAGATGGTCAAGTAAGATCGGGTGATGAAGAATGCAAAATCGCTTTACCACGGTCATCGCTCTCCGGCGGCGGTCATCAGTTGCGCGGTACGCTGGTATTTCAGGTTTCAGCTCAGCCTGCGTGATATCGAAGAACTGCTGTCCGAGCGCGGGGTTATCGTCAGCTACGAAACGGTCAGACGCTGGTGCGATAAGTTCGGTGCGGGCTTCGCACACCGTGTGAAAGCGGCGCGTCGCAGGCCCGGCACCACATGGCACCTTGACGAAGTATTTGTGACGTTGCGCGGCGAGCCTTACCTGTTGTGGCGCGCCGTCGATCAACACGGTGCCGAACTCGATATCCTGCTACAGAAGCGCCGCGACAAGGCAGCAGCGAAGCGGTTTTTCAAGCGCGTGCTTGCCTCGTGTACTGAGGCACCGCACAAGATCGTGACCGACCAGCTGCGTAGCTATCCGGCGGCGAAAGCCGAGATTCCCGCACTGGCTCACGTCAAGCACGTCTTCGTCAAAGCCAGCGCGCGGGTCAACAACTGGGCGGAAAACAGTCATCAGCCGACGCGCGAACGCGAGCGACGCATGCGTGGCTTCCGCGATCCTGAACGCACGCAGGCTTTCTTATCGAGCTTCGGTCCTATCCGGCAGCACTTCGCGCTCAAGCGACATCTGCTACGCGCCTCACTCTATCGCAAACAGCTCGCCGCACGGTTTGCCGCCTGGCATCGTTTCACTGAGGCCACCCAAGTTCCGTCCGTTTTCTGAGCAAGCGTGCATATTCTCCGCTTTTGCGTCGCAAGCAATTTAACGTGACAGAGCCCTGAAAAGCATTGGCGGGACAGCGAACTCGGACAAGCCGCTCAGGTCGCCTCGGGAAACAGGAGCAAGCGATGCTTGTCACCGTTGCCTTTAGTGACCTCCCCCGTGTCCGCCTCCCCCGTGTCCGCCGCGTCCATGTCCGCCGCGTCCACCGCCATGCCAGTGCTCGTAACCGTGCCAATGGTGGTCACCTCCCCGTCCACCCCAAATATTGATCGTCCCATACGCCGGGACGTAGACGGGTCCAGACGGGTATCCATACGCAGAATCGTATGGCTGGGCATACCCACCGTCTCCATAACCCGGTGCGACTGCGCAACTACTCACACTTGCTGCGATGCCAAGCATTGCAATAATCCTAAGCACGGTGTTCATCCTAATGGCGAGTTGAGGGAGCGCTTTCGAAGAGCGAGGACTTATCGCCCTCGATCGTTCCCAGTCCCATTATCGATATCTGCGTCTGATGTAGGCATGGCGCGAAAATGTCATTTTTGACATTTCAGGAAACGCGCATCGGCCCACGCGCCCGATGTGAGCATGCCGCCGAGGGAACGTTTAGGGTCAGCGGGCCGACGGACAGCCTGCAGCAGCGATCCGGGGGGGCGTGTGACGAGCGAGCGGGGATGGTCGACGGCAATACATCACCCGACGCGAAAGCGGGCAGACTTCCTCATGGCCTCTCCTCACCAGAGAGTTTGCAGAACCATCTATACGGAAGGAAAGCAAATGAGTGCAGCAATACGGGCGCGTGCGCCTTCCGGCGTGACGTGGGACGGCATCGATTGGGCCAATGTTCAACGCCAGGTAAGAAGGCTGCAGACACGTATGGTGAAGGCCGCACAGGCCGGCCGCTATAACAGGGTAAAAGCCCTGCAATGGCTGCTGACCCACTCGTTCAGCGGCCGTGCATTAGCCGTGAAGCGGGTGACTGAAAACAAAGGCAGGAACACCCCGGTGTGGACAAGGTAACGTGGAAAACACCGGCGGCAAAGGCCAACGCGATTGCGTCGTTGAAGAGGCGGGGTTACTCGTCCCTTCCGCTTCGGAGCGGTTTTTATTCTGAAGAAAAACGGCAAGACGAGGCCGCTCGGGATACCGACGGTGATCTCATAATGCACCTCTCACAGTTGAGTGTTGGAATGCTGCGGTTGAACCGTACTTTGAAGCCCGCTGGGGCAAGAAGACGATGAACTCGCCAAGGGGCAGGGTCAAACTCTACCGCGTCTGGCTACGGCAGGATGGCCTGTGTCCGACCTGTCAGGAACCGATCGCACCGGGCAGCCCTTGGGCGACCCGGTTCATTGTGAAAAGAACCGAAGGCGGATCAGGCGCGGCGAGCAACATTCAACTGCACCATCCCGATTACCATGGAAGTCAATATGCCGGGAAGTAAGTTGTGGACGCGGGTATCGAAAGATGCCTTTGCAGAGGCTTGAGCCGTGTGGATCGAAAGACCCATGCACGGTTCTGAGCAGGCTGGACGCGGGTAACCGCGCCCAGCTACCCGACAAAACCGTTGGGCATGCCCTGCAATGTCTATCAGACCAACAACGCAGGCGAAACCGCGCTCTCGTTTGCGCCGCTGTTTCGCCGCCTCGATATGATCCCGGTGCTGGTGGCGCACGGCGCAAACGCGAACCATGTGGATGCGCGCGGCGGCACCGCGCTGCAAATGGCTATCGCGCAGCGCAATACGGCGGCGGCAGATGCACTGCGCCAAGCGGGTGCGACGGAGTGAAGCTGGGCTAGCTCAGGAAAAGATCGCTTCGATATCCGGCGACGCGTCTTTCACCTCGTCGAAGTTCAGTGTTGCTTCGATATGCTGCAGGTGTTCCAGCATGCTCGCCGCAGCCTTTGCTTCGTCATGCGCTTCGATTGCATCAATCAGATCACTGTGCTCGTGATGCGGGCACGCCGGGGCGTTGGGCTTGTCGTAAAGCGTGATGACGAGGCACGTCAACGGCGCGAGTTCTCGCATCATCCGCAAGAGGATTTCGTTGTCGATCATCTCCGCGATCAGCACATGAAACTCGCCTGACAGCCGGATGATGGCGGGCCGGTCATTCTGCTTACGCGCGTCGCTTTCCTGCCGCACGTGCTTGCGTAACGCACGCACTTGCGCCGATGTCGCGGTGCGGCTCAACAGCCTGGCCATTTCCGGCTCGATCATGCGCCGCGTGACAAATACGTCTCGCGCCTGCTGGACGCTCGGGCTGGCGATAAAGGCCCCGCGATTCGGCACCAGCTCGACCAGCCCCTCGTGGGCAAGCTTGTTGAGCACTTCGCGAATCTTGGTCCGGCTCACGCCCGAGACTTCCGCGAGCCGCTCCTCAATCAATTTTGTACCGGGTGCAAGGCGATGCTCAAGCACCGCCTTCTGGATGCGGCCATAGATTTCCTCATTCGTAAACGGCGCCTTGGGCGCGGCAGCTTTACTGGCAGGCATGGAGGAGGCTCGGCTCAAAGGGCTTCTCGCAACTGGGCATGGATCGATGATAGAGCAATCACGCGCGTTTTTGTACACAAAAATTTGGTGGAGCGCTCGCATCGAAACCATGTTCTAACGGAGGATACTGTAATTTTTTTGTATACAAATGTCCATCGGCGCTTATCGAGCCTGACAACCTGGAGATCTCTTTAGCAGGCGCCTTTTGGCCCGTGCAACAACCCTCATTTGGTGCCAGTGATTCGATTTTGGTGCGCCCGCGCACCATCTGCATGCAAGCGCGCGTGTCGTAGATTCCGCCATGTTCCATTGACGTTCGTTCCAGAGAAGGTGCTCAGGAAGCAGCCGTTTCCACTATCGATCGCGCATCCATCATTGCATACAATCTCTTTTATATTGCGTACAAATACTATGATTTATGTTGGCATAAAGTTTGCATTATGAGCATCCAGCAACCATCTTTTTCCGGCGCGGCACGCCAGAAGCAACCCTTGATATGGAAATCATGACGCAACGCACTCTGATTGGCATGTTAACCCCGTCTTCCAACACGGTTCTCGAACCGGTGACTTCGGCGATGCTCGCGGGCCTGCCCGACGTCAGCGCGCATTTCGGCCGCTTCCGGGTGACCGAGATCGCGTTGTCCGAACAGGCGCTGGCCCAGTTCGATGACGAGGAAATTCTCGGCGCGGCAGGGTTGCTCGCCGACGCGAAGCTGGACGTGATCGGCTGGAACGGGACATCGTCGGGCTGGCTCGGGTTTGCGGCAGACGAGCGTCTGTGCCACAGCATCACAGAACGCACCGGTATTGCCGCCTGCACCTCGGTGCTCGCGCTCAACGAGATTTTCGCCATGACGGGCGTGCGTCGCTTCGGTCTGGTCACGCCATATCGCGACGACGTGCAGGCAAAGGTCATCTCAACGTATGGCAGCGCCGGCTTTGAATGTGTCGGTGAACGTCATCTGAACAAGCAGGACAATTTTTCGTTTTCGGAAGTCAGTGCGGACACGTTGCGTGAGATGGCGCGTGAAGTCGCAAAGAGCAAACCCGATGCGATTACGATTTTCTGCACCAATTTGCGCGGCGCGCCGCTCGCTGAAGAGCTCGAAGCCGAACTCGGCATTCCGGTGTACGACACCATCTCGACGGTGGTCTGGAAAGCGCTGCGGATGAGCGGCATCGATACGTCGCGCGTTACCGGCTGGGGCAGCCTGTTTCGGGAGGTCGCATGAGCGACGCGGCGGCCTTCGACCTCGTGATCCGCGACGCGGATATCGCCACGGCGGCCGACCGCTTCACCGCCGACATCGGCGTACGAGACGGGCGCATCGTCGCGCTGGGCAGCGGACTGGCTCGGGGCGCCAGCGAGATCGATGCAGGCGGCCGCCTCGTCACTCCAGGCGGCGTGGATAGCCACTGCCACCTGGATCAGGACACCGGCGACGACAGCGTGATGGCCGACGACTTCCTGAGCGGCACGGTTTCCGCTGCCTGCGGCGGCACCACCACGGTAATTCCGTTTGCGTGCCAGCAGAAGGGAAAAACGCTGCGTGCGGCGATCGATACGTACCACCGACGCGCCGACGCCCGCGCGGTGATTGACTACGCCTTCCATCTGATCGTCACCGATCCCACGCCGCATGTGCTCGACCAGGAGCTGCCGCAACTGATCGAAGAAGGTTATACGTCTTTCAAGATCTACATGACGTATGACGCGCTCAAGCTGAATGACCGTCAGATAATCGAACTGCTCGCACTGGCCCGCGTCCACGGCGCCATGGTGATGATTCATGCCGAAAACGCCGATTGCATTGCGTGGCTCACCGAAGCGCTGCTGGAGGAAGGCATCACCGCGCCGATCGGGCATGCGCTGTCCCGCCCGATGCTGGTCGAGCGCGAAGCGACGCATCGCGCCATCAGTCTCGCGCAGCTGGTCGATACGCCCGTGCTGATCGTGCACGTCTCCGGCCGCGAAGCGATCGAGCAGATTCGCTGGGCGCAAGGACATGGCCTCGCAGTCTACGCCGAGACATGTCCGCACTATCTGCTGCTGACCGAGGACATGCTCGAAGATGGCCCTCGCGGCTATCAATGTATCTGCAGTCCGCCGCCGCGCGACGAAGGCAATCGCCAGGCCGTCTGGGACGGACTCGTGAACGGTACGTTTCAGGTGCTCTCCTCCGACCATGCGCCGTTCCGCTTCGACGGTCCGCACGGCAAGCAGGTGGCCGGCGAAAACCCGCGCTTCGATCAGGTGCCCAACGGCATACCGGGTCTCGAGACGCGCATGGCTTTGCTGATGTCCGAAGGCGTGATGAACGGACGCATCGACATTCACGCCTTCGTCGCACTGACCGCAACCAATGCCGCGAAGCTCTACGGTCTTTATCCGCGCAAGGGTTCAATCGCAATCGGCGGCGACGCCGATCTGGTGATCTGGGACACAGATCGTGCCTTCACGCTCACCAACGATGCGTTGCACCACAACGTCGACTACACGCCGTACGAGGGTTGGCAGATGAAAGCGTGGCCGGCGCTGACGCTGTCGCGCGGCGACGTAGTGTGGGACGGCGTGCAGCCCAGCGGCACGCGCGGCCGCGGCGAGTTCCTGCCGGCCTTGCGCCCGCAACTGGCGCAACCGCATCGGCCGTTGAACCCACGCATTGACGCTCACCGGGTGCTACCGCGCTTTGCCTTTCCCGCCGTCTATCGCGAGTAGGAATGGCCTTGCGGACTCGCGCGGAACACGCAGTGCATTCGGCACTTTCCGCGCCGCTTTACATGCTGTCTTTATAACGTACGAACTGTGATTTTCTCTGGAGAGCCTGATGTCCGAACGATTTTCGCGTCGCCAATTCCTCCAACGTGTTGGCGCGGGTGCAGCCCTCGTGTCGATTGGGCTGCCCCGCCTTGCGATGGCCGCCGGGCTCACGCTTGACGACATCAAGAAGGCCGGGGTGCTGCGTATCGGCTGCGAAGCGACCTATCCGCCGCTGACGTATCGCGACGCGAGCGGTGCGATGATCGGCTACGACGTGGATCTCGCCAACGCGTTTTGCCGCAATCTCGGCGTCAAGGCGCAGTTCATCGACACGGTCTGGTCGGGCGTGATTCCGTCGCTCTACACGAAGAAGTTCGATCTGGTGATGAGCAGCCTGAGCTACACGGTCGAGCGCGAAAAACACGTGGACTTCTCCGTGCCTTACGTCGAGGCCTCACAGGCATTGCTGATTCGCGCGGCGGATCTGAAGAGCGTCACCAGGCTCAACGGCATGAACGGCAAGGTGCTCGGACTCAAGCTCGGCTCGCCGGGTCAGATACTCGAACCGAAGCTCGATGCGCAATTGAAAGCAGCGGGCGGTGCGGGTTTCAAGGAAGTGAAAACCTTCGACGACCATCCGGCCGCCTATATCGCGCTGGCAGAAGGCAAAGTGGACGGCGTGCTCAACACGTTGCCGACGCTTTCGCTCGTCCTGAAGAATGCGCCGGGCAAATACGCTATCGTCAAGGGCATCGGCGCGGATAACTGGGCGGGCATCGCAGCACGTACGGATGACACCGCGCTGATCGGCTTTATTGACCAGCAGCTGCGCAAGTTCAGAACAGACGGCACGTTGCATTCGCTGCAGCAGAAGTGGTTTGGTTTCGACATGAACTTGCCGGATGCAATTCCGGTGCTGTCCTGAGAGCGCGGCGTCCATGGACTGGAGCATTATCGTCATGGCGTTGCCGATCCTCGCGGTCGGCCTGCTCGCCACGCTGAAGGTTTGTCTCGCGGCCATCGCGATTGGTATCGTGCTCGGCTTCGCGCTGGGTTTCGGTGCGCTCAGCCGCTTCAGGGCGGTTCGCATCGCCGTACTGGCGTACGTAGATTTCGTGCGCGGCACACCGCTGCTCGTGCAGATCTTTCTCGTCTATTTTGCGCTGCCCGTCATCGGCATCAACTTCAACGAGTACTGGGCCGGCGTCATCGCGCTCAGTCTGAACGCGGGCGGCTTCATCTGCGAGATCGTGCGCGCCAGCATGCAGTCGGTCGATCGCGGCCAGACTGAAGCCGCGCAATCCATCGGCATGCGTCACGGCCAGATCGTTCTGCACGTGCTCTTTCCGCAAGCGTGGCGGCGCATCCTGCCGCCGCTCACCAACGAACTGATCTCGCTAATCAAGGGTTCAGCGCTGCTGTCCGCGATCTCCGTGTATGAGCTCACGCACGCCGGTCAGGAAATCATCGCAACGTATTTTTCGCCGTTCGAGATTTTCCTGCTGATCGCCCTCTACTACTACGCGCTGATCTCGGCGCTGGCGTGGCTGTCGCGCTACCTCGAGCGGCGACTACCGCAATACTGACTTCATGAGCTCGGGTTCCAGCATGTCTTCCACCGTTACCGTCTCTAACCTGACCGCAGCGTCCGCTATGGACGCCGCCGCGCGCGTGCATGAAGGCGGAGCTGCAACGCTACTGTCCATAGAAGGGCTGCACAAGCGCTTCGGCGACAAGGTCATCCTGCCCTCCGTCTCGCTGGAGGTCGGGCACGGCGAGACCGTGGTGCTGATCGGGCCGTCGGGTTCGGGCAAGACCACGCTTCTGCGCTGTCTCAACTTCCTGGAGAGACCGGACGGCGGCACGATCCGCCTTGGCAGCCAGCGTATCGGGTTGTCGGAGCAAGGCCGCGCGCTGCCCGAAGCGGAACTGGCGCGACAGCGCAGCCGCTTCGGCTTTGTGTTTCAGCGCTTCAACCTGTTCGCGCATCTGAGTGCACTGGATAACGTCGCCGCCGGCCCGCAGCGCGTGCTGGGACTCTCGCGCGACGCGGCCCGCGCTCGCGCACAAGTTGCCTTGGAAAAAGTCCACCTAGCGCAGCACGTCAACAAGCGGCCCGCGCAACTCTCGGGCGGGCAGCAGCAACGCGTGGCGATTGCCCGCGCACTCGCGATGGAGCCGCAGATGATCCTGTTCGACGAGCCGACCTCGGCGCTCGACCCGGAACTCGTCAATGAAGTGCTCGACGTGATGCGCGATCTCGCCGCGGCCCATATGACGATGATGGTCGTGACACACGAGATGAGCTTCGCGCGCAACGTCGCGCATCGGGTGGTCTTCATGGACGCTGGCGCCATCGTCGAACAAGGCACGCCCGGCGACGTCTTCGGCCGTCCGCGCGAAGAGCGCACGCGGCGTTTCCTGCAGCACCTGCACACCTGAACTGAACCGGACCACCTGGCTGATGACTGCCCCACCTATCGAGCTTGACCTTGACCTGTTGCTACTGGGCGCCACCGTCGTGACGATGGACCCGGCCCAACCGCTGTTGCACGACGCGGCCATCGGCATACGCGGTAACCGTCTCACCTTTGTCGGCCGCGCCCAGGATCTGCCGGTGCAGACACGCACGCGGTCCACGCGCCGGCTTGCCGGACGCGTCATCGTACCCGGCTACGTGAACGTCCATACCCACGCCATTCTGACGATGGTGCGCGGCGTCGCCGAAGACCTAGGCTTTGCGCCCGCCTACACGCCAGGGATTCCACACGGCCATGACGTGCGCCCAGACGAAGCTATCGCGCTGGCGCGTCTCGGCGCGCTCGAAGCGATGCTGTTCGGCTCGACGCTGATCAACGACAGCTACGTCCACGCCGATCTGACCATGGGGGCCATGGCCGACCTCGGCCTGCGGGTGTATTCATGTGGCCGCCTGCACGACGTCGATTTCTCCGGCGTCGCGGACGGGCGCTGGGAATACCACGCCGCAACCGGCGAGCGCACGCTCAACGACGCGCTGGCGCTCGCTGGCCGCTGGCATCGCAAGCGCAACGGGCGCACCGGAGTCCAACTCGCCGTACATGCGCCCGACACCTGCTCCGACGACTTTCTGTGTCTGATTGCCGACGCAGCACGCACACATGATCTGGGCGTGACGACTCATCTCGCGCAAAGCCGTACCGAAGTTAGTGTAGTGAAGCAGCGTTCTGGTAAAAGCCCCGCGCAGTTGCTTGACGAGGTCGGACTGCTCAACGAAAGGCTCGTGGCGGCGCACTGCCTGTATCTGGACGACGACGACATCGCACGCGTCGGACGGGCCGGCATCACGGTGGCGCACATCCCCAAGGGCAACGCAACGGGCGGCACGATGGCGCCCACGCCGCGTCTGCGCACCGCCGGCGCGCGCATTGCATTGGGCACCGACAACATGCACGCCGATATGACCGAGGTGATGCGCTGGGCGCTGGCCATCGCGCGCATCCAGTTGGGCGAAGTCGCTGCGGACTGGCAACCCGCCGATGCGCTCACCATGGCGACGCACAACGGCGCGCAGGCCATGGGACTCGGCGACGAACTCGGCTGCCTCAAGACAGGCTGGCTCGCCGACCTCGCCATATTCGATTTCCAGCGCGCGCATCTGATTCCGCATCCCAGTCCGTTGGGCACGCTAGTACACACGGGACTTGGGCGCGATGTCGAGATGGTCATCGTGGACGGGGAGATTGTGGTCGACGGCGGCGCCCCCACCCGTTGCGACGCCGACGCGGTCATCGCTGCTGGAAAGCACGCCGCCACGCAACTATGGAAAAGGGCTAGCGCATGAGCACCCCGCACAGTATCGATTCGCAGTCGAGGCACGACTCAGCCGGCACCGGGACCTTCGTCCCTTCAACTACGCAAGCGCGTGCCTCGCAAACCGGTGCCGCCGTGCAGATGCGCGGCATCCAGCATCGTTTCGGCACCGTACCGGTTATCGAAGACGTCGCGCTCGACATTGCCGCAGGCGAACTGGTTGCGTTGCTCGGTCCGTCGGGCTGCGGCAAAAGCACGCTGTTGCGGATTCTCGCCGGCCTGCAGATGCAGTCCGAGGGTGAAGTGCATATTGGCGGACAACGCGTGGACGGCCTCGCGCCACGCCAACGCGGCGTGGGCATCGTCTTCCAGAACTACGCGCTGTTTCCACACATGACGGTCGCCGCCAACGTCGCCTACGGTCTCGAAGCCAACGGCGTCGCGCGTCGTGATGCCGCTCACAAGGCGCTGCAGATGCTCGAAATGGTGCGCATGGAAGCATTCGCGAAGCGCTATCCGCGTGAGTTGTCGGGCGGTCAGCAACAACGCGTGGCACTGGCCCGCACGCTCGCCGTCGAGCCGCGCATCCTGCTGCTGGACGAGCCTTTTGCGGCGCTCGACAAAAACCTGCGGCTCGATATGCAGATCGAAATCCGCCGTCTGCAGCGCGAGTTGAATATCACGACCGTGATGGTGACGCACGATCAGGAAGAGGCAATGAGCATGGCCGACCGGGTCGCAGTGCTCAATCGAGGGCGGCTCGAACAATACGACTCGGCGGTCGCGATCTACGATCAGCCCGCAACCCCCTTCGTCGCCACCTTCGTCGGCACGGCGAATCTGCTGCCGGTCACCTTGCGCGTGCACGGCAGCCAGTGCCTGGCAAACTTCGACGATGGCGCCGTGCTGGCCGTCGCTCAGCCCGGCCCGTGGCGCGATGCCGGTGCGGCGCTGCTGGCGGTTCGCCCCGAGCAATGGGCGTGGCAGTTGCCCCAACCGGGCGCCAGCGCGCGTCAGCTGCTGGCTACAGTGCAACTGGCGATGCCGATCGGTCCCACGCTGGTAGTCGATCTGCAGACCGATGCCGGACAGACCGTGAAGATTTCCGTGCCGCGCGCCGAGGGTGCCGACTTGCGCCCGGGCTTGCGCGTTGCGCTCGATTTCAAGTCGGGTGCGCGAGTGCGCACGTTCAAGGCGGCGCAACCCAGTAACGCAGGTGTTTAGCGCATGGTCACAATCGTCCTGGTCTAACGCGCCGCCCGCTTCGTTATCGCCGGTTCATCCTGTTCAACTATCCATCCAGAGGTCCTATGTCGCTGATCGATCACCAACGTCGCAAGCTCCTGCAACTGATGGGAGCAGCGGGGGCTGTCGGCCTGTCGCTCGGCAGCCCGCTTGCCATGGCTGCGTCCGAATCCCTCGCCGCCACCACGTTTCCCGGTGCGTGGGAAGAGTCGCAACGCAAGATCCTGTTGCCCGCGTTTCGCAAGGCTGCGGGCGTGAGCGCCGTGCTCACCGCATCGCAAGCGGTCGACACACTGACAAAGCTGGTGGCCGCGCGCAATAACCCGCCGTTCGACGTGGTCATGATGGACGAGGGCCCCTACCTGCAGGGCATCACGCAAGGCGTGTTCGAACCCATTCCGGCAGCCCGGGTGCCGAACCTGGCGAATCTGCCCGCGCACTTCATCGACCCGAAGGGTCTGGGCGCCTATGTGTCCGCGCAGGTCTATGGGATAGCGTACAACACGGAGCGCGTGAAGACCACGCCGAAATCCTGGAATGATCTGCTCAAGCCGGAATTCAAGGGCCGCGTCGGCCTCGTGAGTCTCGACTCCACCTTGGGCACGGTATGGATGGTGGCGCTCGCCAAGATGCTGGGCGGCGACGAAGATCACATGGACCCGGCGTTCGATTACATCAAGCGGCTGATGCCGAACGTCGGCGCGGTTGCCGCCAATCCGGGCGCACTCGGCACGCTGTTCCAGCAAGGTCAGGTGGATATTGCCTGCCACTACATCAACAACGTGGAATCGTTGAAGGCCAAGGGCGTGCCGGTGGCGCTCGCGCGCCCCGAAAGCAACTGGGGCATGGTGCGCAGCACGATGAATATCGTGAAGAACACCCAGGCGGCGAATCTCGCCGCGGCGTATATCAACACCGCGTTGAGCATCGAAGTGCAGCAGCAGATGACGAGCGCGCCCTACTACGTCGCGCCGACCAACACGAAGGTGCCGTTCGGCGCAGCGCTCGCCGCTGTCGCTCATAACGCCAATGACATGACGTCGTTCGTGCAGGTCGACTGGGCACGCATCAATCCGCGCCGCGCTGAATATATCGACCGTTTCAACCGTCTGATCAAGGTCTGACGCATCATGAACGCGAATCACCGGATGCCGCGCGACTGGCTGCTCGTGCTGCCACTGGGCCTGTTCTTCATCGCGTTTGTGGGCGTGCCGCTCTTGCTCGTCGCGCTGATCAGCCTGCACAACGACACAGCCATGACGCATTTCGGCATTCGCCAATACATGGTTTTCTTTGGCGACGGATATAACCGCGGCATCCTCTGGCAAACGCTCTGGCTTGGTGTGGCGACCACGCTGGTGACGATCGTGCTCGGCTATCCGGTTGCGCATCTGTACGTGGTGAGCCCGCCGCGCTGGCGGCGTGTGCTGATCGTGCTGATCCTGCTGCCGCTTCTGACCAGTTCGGTGGTGCGCACGTTTGCGTGGGTCGTGATTCTCGGCAATGAAGGGCTGGTCAACGCGCTGCTGGTGGCGCTCGGGCACACGGGCCAACCGGTCAAGCTCCTGTACACGCCGCTGGCGGTGATCCTCTCGCTTGCGCAGATCGAATTGCCGTTGATGGTGTTGCCGCTCGTCACCACGCTCAGTTCGCTCGACATGCGCTTGCCCGAGGCGTCGCATGCGCTGGGCGCCAGCAGCTGGCGTACCTGGTGGAAGATCACAGTGCCGCTTGCGATGCCGGGTTTGCTCAGCGGAACCTTGCTGGTGTTTACCGGCGCAGTCAGCGCGTTCGTGGTTCAAACCCTGGTGGGCGGCGGCCAGCTGATGTACATGCCGTTCTACATCTACGAACAGGCCATCCAGACGCAGAACTATCCGTTTGCGGCGACGCTTGCCGTGATTCTGCTGGTGAGCGTGCTGCTCGTGGTGACCTTGCTCAACTATTTCGGCCGCAAGACTAGAGGGTTTGTCCATGGCTAAATCCACGCTTGCCGCGCCGGGCGTTATGCCGGCGCGCCGCACCCAGCCAGGTCGCCAGTCGTTCAATGCAGTGATGGGCTTGATGGGCGGCATCGGGCTGTTGATGCTGATCGGGCCCACGCTGATCGTACTGGTGACGTCGCTCACATCGGGCTACTCGTTGAAGTTTCCGCCGCCGGGACTGTCATTGCGCTGGTATCAGGCGCTGATCTTCGATTCGCCGGAGATCATCGACGATTTGCTGTTGAGCCTGAAGCTGGCTGCCGCTGCGACCGCCTGCGCGACCGTGCTGGCGGTAGCCGCCGCAGTGACGCTCGCGCGCCGCCGCACGTTCGCTGCGCGACTGCTGGATTCGTTTTTCATGGCGCCGCTGACCATTCCGTCGCTGGCGCTGGGTCTGGGTATCCTGATCCTGTTCAATCTCGAAAGCGCGGGGCTCTCGTTCTACAGTCTGCTCGCCGGACATATCGCGCTGTGCGCACCGTATGTGCTGTACACGACGTCGGCCAGTTATGCGCAGCTCGATCCTGCGCTGCTCGATAGCTCGACATGCCTCGGCGCGGGCGGCTGGTTCACGTTCCGCCGCGTCGTACTGCCGGCGCTGGTACCAGGCATTGCGTCGGGGGCGTTCATTGCGTTCATGAATTCGTTCGATAACGTCGCGCTGTCACTGTTCCTGTCGGACGCGCGATCCGAAGTGCTGCCCATCCACCTGTGGCATATCATCGAGGACAGCCTCGACGTCCGTGCGGCTGCGGCCTCAGGCGTGCTGATTATCGCCACCTTGATTTCCATGCTGCTGATGGAGCGGCTCGCTGGCTTGTCGCGGCAGTTTCGCTAGCCGCCGCAGTCCACCCTTCCTTCGATCTGGTAGAACCCGTGCGCAAGATACTTTCCAACGTCAAGGCATTACAGGGCACCGAACAGCGTTATGAGCCGCGACGCGTCGACGTCGTGATCGAAGGCGAGCGCATCGCCGCTATCGTGCCGGGCGGCAGCGCGACCGACGGCGAACGCATACCGCTTGACGACTGCCTGCTGGTGCCGGGGCTCATCAACGGCCATCAACATTCGCACGAGCATTTTCACAAGGGACGGCTCGAAAACCTGCCGCTCGAGTTGTGGATGCACTACGTGCGCGCGCCGCGCCCCGTGAAGCTGACGCCGCGCCAGGTCTATCTGCGAACGTTGATTGGCGCGCTCGAATCGCTGCGCAGCGGCACAACCACGCTCGTCGACGACGTGAGCCTCGGTCAGGCCATTGACCCCGCCGCTGTCGACGCTATCTTCCAGGCTTACGAGGACTCGGGAATTCGCGCGCTCGTGGGGTTCTCGATGATGGATCGCGCGATCGTCGATAACTTCCCGGAGGTCGACAGCATTTTCCCGCCCGCGCTGCTTTCGCAACTACGTGCGCAGCCGCGGCCCTCTCCCGATGCGTTCTTCGCGCTGCTGGAAAGCGAGTTGGCGCGCCGCCATCCCCAGCATGATCGGGTGGGCATGCTGATTGCCCCTTCCGCACCGCAACGCTGCACGCCAGAATTTCTCAGGCGTTGCCGCAAATTCGCCGACACGCATGATCTGCCGGTCATCATCCACGTTCAGGAAACCCGCTTGCAGGTGGTAACGGCGCAAGCCTTCTACGGCAAGTCCATGGTGATGCGCCTTGCCGAACTGGAATTTCTGCGGCCAGGCACGTCGCTGATCCACGCGGTCTGGTTGTCGGATGCGGAGATCGCGTGTCTGGCTCAATCGGGTGCGAGCGTGCAGCACAATCCATGGAGCAATCTGATGCTCGGCTCGGGCATTCAACCGGTGCGAGCGCTGCTCGATGCGGGCGTCAACGTGAGTCTCGGCTCCGACGGCTGCGCGTCGACGGTCACCGTCAATATGCTCAACGTGCTTGGCAGCGCCGCAGCAGTGTCGAAGATACGCGGCGACGATTATTCGCGCTGGTTGTCCGCAGCTGAAGCGCTGCGTGCGGGGACAATTGGCGGCGCGACAGCGCTCGGACTAGGCAGCCAGCTCGGTGCAATCGAGCCGGGTTATCGCGCCGACCTGGTCGCTTACCGGACTGACACGATCAGCTTCACGCCGTTAACCGATCCGGTGCGGCAACTGGTGTATGCCGAGCGCGGCGCCGCTATCGACAGCGTGTTTGTTGCGGGCGAGGCAGTCATGCGGAACGGACGACTCACGCGCGTCGATGAAGGCGCGCTGCTGCGGGAGATCAACGCCGCTTATCAGGCATTGGGCGCGGAGTTCGACCTCGCGGATGAATCCGTCGCGCCGCTGCGCGCGGAGATGGAGAAGGTCTACGCGCGCGCCCAGGCACTTCAGGCCGAATGGCAACCTCATACAGCGAAACTGGCCGGTTGACGACGACGGACTCCTGCACTAGGCAATCCAGATGCCAGCTGGTGCCGGGCTTGCGACGCGCAGCTTTGCGGGGCCGCATACGTTGACGTACACATTGCGAATTTCGTCCGCCTACAATCGTTCGATGTTATTCGGAGGGCCCGACGGCACACGTGATGTTTGATAAGCCAACACTGAACACTAACGAACGCCCCGCCTATCTCGCGTTGGCCGACGAACTGATTCGCTACGATACGACGAGCAGCCGCTCGAATCTCGGCCTGATCGAAGCGATCCGGGACCGCCTTCGAGCCCATCAGATAGAAACGCTGCTGATCTATGACAGGGCGAGGCAAAAAGCAAATCTGTTCGCGACACTGCCGGCCTTTAACGGGGAAACGAATGGCGGCATCGTGCTGTCCGGGCACACCGATGTCGTTCCCGTAACCGGCCAGAACTGGTCAAGTGATCCCTTCGATCCGACCATCCGCGGCGATCGGCTCTACGGCCGCGGCTCGTGCGACATGAAAGGTTTTATCGCAGTGACGCTCGGCCTGTTGCCCGACATCCAGAAGCGCTGGCTACGCGAGCCTGTTCACTTCGCCTTCTCTTTCGACGAGGAGGTCGGCTGTCTCGGTGCGCCCCTGCTTCTGACTGAACTCGCGGAACGCGGCATCCGGCCGGCAGGCTGCATCGTCGGCGAACCGACCAGCATGCGGCCCGTCGTCGCTCACAAGGGCAACAACGCCTACCGATGCTGCGTGAAGGGCGTGGCCGCCCATTCGTCGCGCACGCCGAGCGGCGTCAACGCGATCGAATACGCCGCGCGCCTGATCTGCCGAATCCGCGATACGGCCGATACCCTGCGCCGCAACGGCCCGTTCGATCGCGCATTCGACGTACCGTTTTCGACGGCACAAACCGGCCTGATCAAGGGCGGCGTCGCAATCAACACGATTCCCGAAGATTGCGAATTCTTCTTCGAATACCGCAATCTGCCCTCCGAAGATCCGGAAAGGTTCTTTGAACAGATCGCCCGCTATGCCCGCGAGGAACTCGAACCACAGATGCGCGAAGTCTCCAATGCCGCGGCGATCTCGTTTGAAAAGGTCGGCACGACGTTGTCGCTCGACAGCGCTGAGCAAGCCGCCATCACGCGACTCGTGCGCACGCTGTGCAATGACTTTGAAACACGCAAGGTGACTTACGGCACCGAAGCCGGCCTGTTCTCGCAAGCGGGAATCCCCACGGTGATTTGTGGCCCGGGCAGCATCGACGATGCGCACAAGGCAGACGAATCCGTCGAACTCTCGCAGCTGGCCGAATGCGACCAGTTTCTGCGGCGCGTACTCGACACGCTCACGGCACCCTGAATCGCATCGGCATCACAGGCCGTGAACGAGGATAGCCTCCAGGTCGTCGTTCTCTTCCTCCGGTCCATGCAGCCGCAAGGTCGCTTCGATATGATCGAGATGTTCGTCCATGAGCTTTTGCGCCAGCTTGACGTTGCCCGCTTCCACTGCGTCGATCAGACGCGCGTGTTCGTCGTGCAGGCACGCCTGCGCAGTCGGCGCGTTGTAGAGCAGGATCGTCAGGCACGTGAGCATCTGCAAGCCACGCATGGTCCGCTCGATGAAGCGGTTACCCGACACCTGCGCGAGCATCACGTGGAATTCACCTGATAGCCGCACCGTGGCACGCCGGTCATCACGCTTACGAGCCTCGTCTTCCTGTGCCACATGCGCGCGCAAACGCGCCAGGTCCTTCTTCGTGGCGCAACGGCACACCTTTTCGATGATCGGCAATTCGATCTGACGCCGCGCCTCGAACAACTCGCGAGCTTCTTCGACCGTCGGGCTCGCAACGAAAGCGCCGCGATTCGGCACGATGGTCACAACAAGCTCGTGCGACAGTTGCTGCAACACCGCGCGCACCGTGGTACGGCTCACACTAAAAATAGCGGCGAGCCGATCCTCGGCGAGCTTCGTGCCGGGCTGCAGCCGATGCTCCGAAATCGCATTCATCAAGCGCTCGTAAATCACGTGGCGATGAGCTCCGTCAAAGGAGCCAGCCACTTCAGTGTCGGCTGTCTTTGCCCTCTTCTTATCAGTCGGCATGAAAGGGTCCTGGTAGTAAGTTGGATCACGATGAGGGCAACGCGCGCGGTTGACTGCGCCGACTGCACACCTCAGTCACAGTGCGAATTATCGCCCATATTGCACACAAGTTATACGGCGAATTGTATTTTCATAACGAAAACAAATCGTCTGCGAAAGCGAATTTGCTTCCCTATAGCGCACCGGAAAGGGGTCCACAACGCGATGCCCATTGAGCGTGCTTAGCGCGACATGACGGTGCAAAATTGCCCTTTAGGCAACATCGCGGTGCATTTTCAGAAGGCTCGTCGGTGCATTATTGTGTACAAACAACCATAATTTTATAAAACAATATGTCCATCATCCTGTAAACAAAGAGATCCATCAAAGTGCACACAACTCGATGCCCGCTGGCACGGTCTTCGCTAAAACGTGGCCAAGCCCTCGCATCCGGCAGCCCATCTGCCGACGCGATTCCCGACGCCCCCGTGAACCCGTCATGCAAAAACTGCTCCTCGCGCACGGCAGTGCGCTTTCTAATCTCGCGTTGTTCGTAGCGGTCGATGCCGGCCTGTTCGAGCGCCATGGCCTGCAGGTCGAAGCACCGCCGCTGGCCCAGTTCGGTTCCACCGCCGCCTTGCTGAGAAGCGGCGAGGCTGACCTTGGCACCACAGGCTTTACACAGCCGCTGGTCGATCATGCCCGGCCCGATCCGCTGCGAATTGTCGGCGGCAGTGGCAAGCTCGGTATGGCGCTTATGGGTCTGCCAGGCCTTTCGATGAGCGATCTGCGTGGCCAGCGCGTGGGGACTTTCGCCGACGATCCAATGGAAGTCCTGTTGCACGATGCGCTGCGGGTACGCGGGATGGCCCCCGTGCAGATCGAACGCGTGCTGTACCCATCGCTCGCCAAGGCGGTCGACGATCTGACCAGCGGCCGCCTCGCGGCGCTGACGTTGATCGAACCGTGGATTTCCCGCCTTCGGATGCGCGGCTTCGAGGTACTTTGCGACGGCTTGCAGGCATGGGGCGGCGACTATCCCGACACATTGCTCGTCGCCCGCAAGAGCTTTCTTGACGCACATCCTGAGATCATCCGCGCGGCCTTGCGCGCGATGCTCGATGCGCAGGAAGCGATCACGAACAATCCCCGCGAAGCCCTGCGCGCCAGCGCGCACCGCTACCCCGAATTCACGTTCGATGAACTGCTGGCCGGCATCGCTGCGCAGCCGCCAATCATCGATATTCGCCCGCTTCGCGAGTGCATTCTCGCGCGTGCCCAGTCGCTGGAAGCACTCGGACGAATGCAGGTTTCTGGCTCGATCGGAGAGATCTTCAGCTTCGACCTGCTGGCACAAACGCTTGCGCAGTCGCCTGCGGAAACTTTCATATCCCCATCTGCCGTTCAACCTCTCTAAGGACCACGCGATGTTCAGGAAATTTGTTCAGCAAGACCCGGATGGTTACCCATTGACCGAACTCGGCAGCACGCGACGCGAATTTCTGATGCGCGGCGCGTGCCTGGCCGGCGCCGCGGCGTTGGGTGGTGCTTATCTTCCACAGGCTATGGCGGCCGGCCCGCTGACCCTCAAGGCGACGCACGGCACGGGTCTGTGCAATTGCCCATTCTTTCTCGTCAAGGAACGCAATCTCGCGCAGGGCGTCACGCTCGACTTCGTGACGACGCCGTCGAACGCCGACATCGCCGCGCTGTTCGGCGCGGGCGTGGTGGATGTGTCCGTCGTTCCGTACACCAACTTCATGACGCTCTACGATGCCGGCGCACCAATCAAGATCGTTGCAGGTTCGGGCGCGCAGGGTTGCGTAATCGTCGCGCAGCCGGGCATCACGTCGGCGGCGCAACTGCGTGGCAAAACCATCGGCACATTCCAGGCAGATACGCTCGAAATGTTGCCCTACGACTACCTGAAGAAAGCCGGAATGAGCTTCGCCGACGTCAAGGTGCGCTACTTCGGTACGTCGCCGGAACTCGCGCAGGCTTTTATCGCCGGGAACGTCGATGCGATGTGCCACATCGAGCCTTACGCAACGCAGGCATTGAAAGCGAGGCCGGGCTCTGTGCAACTCTCGAACGGCGTTGACGTCTACGGCGCGAACTACAGCGACTGCGTTCTTGCCGTGCGCAGCAAGCTGCTACACGAAAACCGCGATGCGGTGAAGGCGCTGATCAAGGCAATGATGGTCGCCCAGCATCAGGAAGAGCTGGACCGTGCTTCGGCTGTCAAGGACACCGTCGGGAAATACTTCAAGACGAGCTATGACGCCACACTCGATGCGGCCTCGAAACAGCCGGCAATGATCGATCAGCGAAGCAACCAGAATTTCATCCTGCAGCGCGCGCAGAACCTCAAGGATCTCCGTTACATCAAGCGGCTGCCCGGCCCCGAAATGTTCGACTGGGGGCCGCTCAATGAGGTGATTAAGGAAAACAGCGATCTCTATGGCCAGCTCAAGCTGAAATCCGCATGAAAGCCGATCCGACGACCCTCTTCGCGCACCGGCGCGTGGTGCGCCCGGCAGCAAGTGGCCGGCCACGCTCCGACCTTGTCCGGCGACTCGTGCCACTTGGTTGGGGCGTCGCCTCGCTGGCGTGCTTCATTGCCGCATGGGAATTGGCGTGGGCCGCAGGTTGGGCAGATCCCCTTCTGTTGCCGCCGCCGCATATCTTCCTGCGCAACTTCGCATCGCAAGCACAGTACTTCATTCCGACTGATGTAATTGGCGAGACTTCGAACGCAACAGCGCTGAAGTCGCTCGCCATGACCATCGTCGCAACAACGTTGCGGGTGTTAAGCGGCCTGGTGCTGGGCTTCGTCTGCAGCGTGGCGATGGGCATCGCGATCCGCTACTTCCGCCTGTTCGGCAACCTCACCCTACCGACTATTACGCTGCTGGCACCCATTTCGCCGATCGCGTGGCTGCCGGTTGCGATCTTCCTGTTCGGAATCGGTAATGCACCCGCTGTATTCATGGTGTTCATTTCGCTTTTTTTCGTCATGACCGTCTCGACGATCAGTCAGATCGACAACGTCAGCCGCACCCATCTCAACGTCGCCGCTGTGATGGGCGCGACACGCGCGCAGACTTTCCGCCACGTGATTCTGCCGGCCATCCTGCCATCGCTCTTCATGGTGCTGCGCATGAACCTGTTCGGCGCATGGATGGTGGTGCTGGTGGCGGAAGCAACTGGCGTCGGCAGCGGGCTCGGCCAGGTTGTCATGCTCGCGCGCAATACCTTCAACTCGAGCCTGTCGTTCTTCACGATGACGCTGATCGGCATCACCGGCTTTGCCTTCGACGTTGCGTTGCGGATCGTCCAGCGCAAAGTGCTGTTCTGGGTTCCGAATAACGGCCTGGGGAAATGATATGAGCCAGAATGAATCAACTTCCGTGCAACCGCCGCTCGTCACCTGCAAGGGCGTCGGCAAGACATGGCAGACAGACGGAGCACCGTTCGTTGCCTTGCGTGACATCGATCTGAATATTGCGCGCCGCGAGTTCGTCGTGTTCCTGGGCCCAAGCGGGTGCGGCAAAAGTACACTGCTCTATCTAATCTCAGGACTGGAACAGGTATCCAGCGGCCGCATCGTGTGCGGTGGCGCGGAGGTGCGCGAACCGGGCACGGACCGCGGACTCGTCTTCCAGGACGCCTCACTCTTTCCGTGGCTAAGCGTGGGAGAAAACATCACCTTCGGCCTGAAAATGCAGCACATGCCCAAGGAAAACCGGCGGCGTGTCGCAGAGGAAATTCTCGAGCGCGTCGGCTTGTCCGAAGCCATCGACAAACGGCCCGACCAGCTCTCGGGCGGCATGCGCCAGCGAGTAGCAGTGGGGCGTGCACTCGCGCTGAAACCCGAGATACTGCTACTCGACGAGCCGTTCGCCGCGCTGGACGTGCAAACGCGTGCGAAGATGCAGGATTTCCTGACCCAGGTCTGGCAGCAAAGCAACGTGTCGATGGTGTTCGTCACTCACCACATCGACGAAGCCATTGCGCTCGCCGACCGTATCGTCGTGTTTACGGCACGCCCCGGGCGCATCAAGACCATCATTCCGGTCGATCTGCCTCGTCCGCGGGACACGCGCAGCCGCGCGTTCCACGATCTCAGCGTCCACCTGACCGACCTGATGCGCGATGAAGTCGATCGCGCCTTCGCCGAGCAGGAGCGGGTCCGATGAATTTGTCGGTAGCCCTCAGCACACTTCGCGTCGCTGCACTGCAATTGCCTCCCTGCACGACCGACCTCGCCAACAACGAGGCCGCAGCATTTGCCGCCGTGCGCGCCGCCGCCGCTGAAGGCGCCCAGTTGATCGTCTTGCCCGAACTCTCCATGGTGCCGTACTTCGCAAGCGCGCCGGGCGGGCAATATCGTGACTGGGCGGAGCCCGCCGACGGTCCCCTCGCCGCACGCTGCTCCACGCTGGCCAAGGAGTGTGGCGTCACCCTGTTCGTACCGTTCTACGAAGTCGATCCCGCGACTGGCCGGTACCACAACGCCGTGCTCGGCTTCGACGCCAACGGCAAGCCGCTGCGCGCCGGCCCGGTTGCGCGCAAGCTTCACCTGCCAGTCGGCGACGACCCGCCGCCCGGCTACGACGAGGCCGCGCACTTCACGCCCGGCGACGCACTGCACGTGGTGCAGGTAGGCTCGTGGCGCATCGGCGTTCTGGTCTGCTACGACCGCCGCTTTCCGGAATGCTGGCGCGCGTTGCGTGCGACCGGTGCGGATCTCGTCCTCGTGCCCGTCGCGGGCAGCGGGGGCGACGATATGGATTTCTTCGTCGGCGAACTGCGCACCCACGCGCGGGAGAATGGGCTGGCGGTTGTTTGCGCCAACAAGATCGGAGACGAATTCCTCGATGGCGCGCGCATCGACAACTATGGCGAGTCGTGTGTGATCGCTGCCGACGGCGCGATGCTCGCGCACCGACGCGGCAACGAAGGGCCCGGCATCGTCAGCGCGACGCTCGCGCTTGCAGACATCGCGGCGACCCGCGAAAAGCTGACCTACTTCGACCACCGGCGTGTCGATCTATATGACACGCCATCGTTCTGAACCATTCCTCTATTCAGGTGAAAGCAACCATGTCCGAAACATTGATTGTCGCTGGGTGGATCGTGAAGGGCGTTACCAACCGGCACACCGCCGACATCATCCGCCACGGTGCGCTGTATCAACGCGACGGCGTGATTGTCGAGATCGGCGATGCGCAACAGCTGATCGCAAAGTATCCGAACGTGCCGCGTCTCGGCTCGCCCGATACGGTGTTGCTGCCTGGCTTCGTCAACAGTCACCATCACGTCGGCCTGACGCCGCTGCAACATGGCTCTCCGGACCACGCGCTGGAACTGTGGTTTGCAAGCCGGATGGGTGCACGCGAGATCGATCTTTACCTCGATACCCTGTACTCCGCCTTCGAAATGATCGCGTCCGGCATTACGACTGTGCAGCACATCCACGGTTGGCGACCGGGTCCGTTGTCGTCGATACATGAAGCCGCTTCAGGCGTTCTCAAAGCGTATCAGGACATCGGCATGCGCGCGTCGTACAGCTTCGCCGTGCGCGAGCAGAATCTGCTCGTCTACGAAGCCGACGAAGACTTCGTTAAACGTCTGCCGGCGGACATCGGAGCGAAGCTCGCTGCGCATCTGAAAGCGCAGCAGGTCCCTCTGGCCGACCATCTGCAGTTGTTCGACATGCTAGTGCAGGACAACGAAGGCCAATCGCTGACTCGGATTCAGCTTGCGCCTGCTAACCTGCACTGGTGTAGCGATGACACACTGCTTGCCATCAAGGAACGCGCCGACAAAGCAGGCGTACCGATGCATATGCATTTGCTCGAAACCGTCTATCAGAAGGAATACGCGCGCCGCCGAACGGGCAAGACGGCCGTCGCGCACCTGAACGATCTCGGTCTGCTCGGTCCGTCGCTAACCCTTGGCCATGGCGTGTGGCTGACGGAAGCAGACATCGAAATGGTCGCCCATACCGGCACCTGCATCTGCCACAACTGCAGTTCGAATCTACGCTTGCGCAGTGGCGTGGCGCCCCTGAACGCGTTTTCGAAATACGGTGTGACGGTCGGCATGGGACTCGACGAAGCCGGTATCAACGAAGACCGCGACATGTTGCAGGAGATGCGCCTCGCACTGCGCGTACACCGCACGCCGGGAATGGACGATGACGTGCCGACTTGCCCGCAGATATTGAAAATGGCCACTGAGGACGGCGCTCGAACCACCCCATTCGGCGCACAAATCGGGTGTCTGGAAAACGGACGTCTGGCCGATCTGGTGCTGATAAACTGGAAGACCGCCACGTATCCGTATCAGGACGACAACATTCCCATGCTGGATGCACTCATGCAGCGCGCCAAGACGAATGCCGTCGATACCGTGATGATCGAGGGCGAGGTTGTGTATCACGAAGGCCGCTTCACCCGCGTGGATCGCGATGCGATTCTGCGCGAGATCGAGCAGACACTGGCGAAACCGCGCGCCTCGCAGGATCAGGTTAAACGTGAATTGGGTTCAGCGGTGTTTCCTTACGTGAAGGCGTTCTACAGCGAATATTTTGCGCAGACGCCCAAGCGGGAGCCCTTCTATGCTCCCTCGTCACGAACTTGATCGGAAGACACATGCCCCCGAAGTTCTGACTTCAGATCCTATGCGCGACGAGCGGTCGTTCGAGCGATATTTCGCCGCGCCGGAGACCAAAGTGCTGCATCCGCTCCCGCACGCGTCAGGCGACGTCGATCCGGTCACCATTTCCTTCTACGACGAAGAAGGCATCAAGTCCGGCAACCTCGGTGAACGGCCTGCCTGACTGCTGCGCCAGGCTTGAGCAGATCTGATAGCGCAGGTTGCAGAGGCGATCCTGCTGGGCATGACCGAAATCGCCGTTGTAGTGGAGCACTTCGGACCGCTGGATGCGACGTTGATCGATTCGAAACTGGGATAGGCGCCATATTGGTGGTGGGCGGCGTTTGCCTCGCTGCGGCGGTGGAATTCATGCAAAAGCTCGTACGTAGCATGCCTCCGGCAGCTCCGAGCAGATTCTCATTGCCTCCGGGAGGCACAAACTGCGTGTATCCGTTGGAACTTCGCCGCTCAACCTCCTCGTTGGAGATCGGTCCGGTGATAACGCCAGCATCGGTAAGCAAGAGCCTGCCGCCAGGTACCAACAGTCTCGCCATTTCATCGAAGAACATTTCACGGTTACGAAGATGAACCATGACGTCCACTGAGATGACCGCATCGAATGATGAATCGGCGAACGGAGTCGGCAAGTTCAGATTTCTTGGTCCATGGATGATCGGCAACCTGGTCGAAACCCATGTCCTGGCTGTCAACGATCCTGCTTGCGACGTCGAACGTGCGCAACGGGTGCCGCTGCCGATAATGACTCGAGGCAGAAATTGATGAACGCCTCGACTTTCGCAGCTCGATGGCGCCGGGATGGAAAGAGCGCATACAGCGGAAATCTTTCGTCCGACCAGTCCGGGAAGAGGTCCACGAGCAAGCCATCACGCATTGCCTGCTCGACGCCAATCTCCATCACCTGGGCGATGCCAGCGCCGGCTATACACGCGCCGAGCATGGTTTCCACGTCCGACACAAGGAGGCGGCCCTCCGCGGGTATCTCCGTGACCTTCTTACCGCGATGGAACTCCCACTCAAAGGGCTTGGCCGTGACCGGGTTATAAAACATGATTCGCTCATGTTTGCCCACCTCCTGCGGATTTCCTGGCTTCCCGTGCTCAGCCACATACCGTGGAGAGGCGACCGTAATGATGCGCGTCTCGAGTAGCTTGCGCGCAATCAATGTTCCCATCGGCGGGGGCCCAAAGCGCACCGCAAGGTCAAATCCATCTGCCACGAGGTCGCCGACGTCGTCGCGCATGATGAGTTCGAGCGAAAGGTCAGGATGATGTGCCAGAAAATCTGGCAATCGTGACGCCAGCACCGTCCTTGAAAAGAACGGGTCAACGTTAACACGAAGCTTTCCCTGCACAACATTCGCTGAACCCGATGCCGCCGAAGCCGCCTCCTCGATGCCTGTCAGATGCGGACCAACCGCGTCAAATAGACGCCTCCCTTCGTCGGTCAGCGTCTGCGAGCGCGTCGTCCGGTCAAGCAGCCGTACGCCTACCCGCTTCTCGAGACGTGAAATAGCACGGCTAACGCCCGATGGCGACAATCCGAGAGCGTCTGCTGCGCGCACGAAACTGCCGCTCTCCGCGACTGCGGCAAGTACGGTGATGCCAGAAAACAACCGACCATCAAACGTCATGCCCTCTCCAATGCTCGTCTCATTTAGATAGTTTAATCACGAGTGATTTGAGTAGCACATACTTTATTCAACAATCAAAAAATGAGAAATTGTCCTCCTGAACGCTGCGGCGGCCTTCGCTGCAGACCTGAACCGGCTTGGGAATGCATCAATGGAAACTTTGAAGACACAGGGAATTGAACTGCCACGCCTCGGATTTGGCACATACCGTATGCCGGGTGGCGGCTGCCAGCCGGTAGTCGAAAGCGCGCTGGAGCTCGGATATCGACACATCGACACTGCCGAGATGTATCAGAACGAGGAAGCTGTAGGCGCCGCAATTGCCGCGTCGGGTCTCGGACGGAAGCAACTGCATCTGACGACCAAGGTATGGCACGAGAACCTCAAGCCGGAGTCCCTCCGGCGCGCGCTGGACGCCAGCCTCGGAAAGCTCGGTGTCGACTATGTTGACCTGTACATGGTGCATTGGCCGTCGCGTGACATGGACCTCAGCGCCATCATGGAGACAATGCTAGGCTTTCTGCAGAACGGCACAGTCCGCTCAATCGGTGTGTGCAATTTCAACATGACGATGCTGCGAAAAGCTATCGAGGAAATCGGCGCACCCATCGCCTGCCACCAGATTGAATACCACGCGTTTCTAGACCAGTCGAAAATGCTGAGCTACTTGCGTCAGAAAGGCATTCCACTCGTCGCCTATGCCCCGCTTGCACAAGGCAGGGCAGCGAGCGACCCCGTACTTCAGGGAATCGGCGTCAAGCATGGCGTGACCGCTGCCCAGGTTGCTCTTGCGTGGCTTCTGGAACAGGACGGGGTGGCCGTTATTCCTAAGGCTCAACGCCGCGAAAGTCAGAAATCCAATCTCGACGCGCTGGCGGTGAAACTCGACGATGATGACCGGCACGCTATTGCGGTGTTGCCGAAGAACCACCGTTTCGTCACTCCGCCGTTCGCGCCGGAATGGGACGCGTAACCGTTGTCTTCGCACCGCAGGCAGTCCGTCCGCTAGTCATCGCCGCGGCTCTGGTGCGCAATCGAAGTTGATTCATCGACATCCGTTTAACAGAACTTCAGATTCTCGCGTGAACCGCCGTCGATTGCGGCAATCAATTTCAACTCATGCGAAACATTGCCTCGGAAGCAACAACCCTACTACTTCAGAGCGGCGAAACGGAAGGTTGAAATTGAGCAACCCGCCTCCAACTCGGGTTGGGCCCCGACACACGCGTACAAACAACATGAAAACTGGAAGCAAATTCAGGCTGGTCGCAGCAGCACTCCTTCTTGCAAGCGTCGGAACGGCAAACGCCGCCGGTTGCCTTAAGGGCGCTGTCGTCGGTGGTGTGGCCGGTCATTACGCCGGTCATCACGCGGTGGTCGGCGCGGTAGGCGGATGTATTGTCGGTCACCATCTCGCGAAACAGCACGCACAGGAGCAGGCGGCGCAGCGTGCGGCGGCACCGCGAGCAACTGCTCATTCTGCTTTTTAAGGCTGGCTTAATCCAGGTGTCCTGACGCTTGCATTACATCGACGTCATGTTTGGATTTGGATGCCCGGAGTGAGCCACCACTTGTTCCTTGCATCTACGAGACGCGGACGTTCACCGAACACGACAGCGGGCAGGTCACACGTGTCGCAATAGGCCGACGAACTGTCGACAGAAAATTGGTTGTGTGGCTGACTCCGAGGCCGGAAAGCCGTGAATTTATGCGTTTGGCTTTTCGTACCAGACGTAGTGACGAGTGACAACAACGCGATGGTGGCGGTGATTGACGATCACCATCATGCCCCTGCCGCAAGCGCCCAACCGCGAATGTCAGTCTGATTGCGACAGCGGACAGGCCTCATTGCGGCACTGGAGCCGTAATATTGCCACCAGCCCCTGTCCCTGCTTTATCGTCGTCAACTACGCTTGAGCCATGACCGGATAAGTGTCCCGATTCATGACTTTTTTGTCATTTCCCGTCCATCTTGACGCAAGGATGTCTTTCTATAATTATCTGTCTGCCATTTCGAAGAGCACTGCCGAGGCGATGCCAAGAGAGTTGCCAGCATCGGCATTTGATTGACTCTGCCTCAGCGCGATACGCTGTGCAGACGCAATTAGCGTCATGTACTATCTGCATTGAATGCACGACTTGCTGTGCGAGAGGGTTTTCATCATGCGTATCCTGATCGTCGAGGACGAACCGAAGATGGCCTCGTACCTTCGCAAAGGCTTAATGGAGGCAAGCTTCATCGTCGATGTATCTAACGATGGCAACGACGGTTTGTTTCTCGCGCTCCATGAAGACTACGATCTCATCGTACTCGACGTCATGCTCCCGGGCCTCGACGGGTTTGAGGTGCTCAAGCGCTTACGCGCGCAAAAACGCACACCTGTGCTCCTCCTGACCGCGCGCGATGCGGTCGAAGACAAGGTCGCCGGACTTGAATCAGGGGCGGACGACTATCTGGCGAAGCCGTTCGTCTACTCCGAATTTCTTGCGCGAATTCGCGCGGTGCTGCGCAGACCCACGCAATCGGTCGACACCGTGCTGCGTGTCGGCGATATGGAAATCGACCTCGTCAGGCGCCGTGTGCGTCGCGGGAACGTACGCATCGACCTGACTGCGCAGGAATTCACGCTTGTGAAACTGCTCGCCGAGAGGCAGGGCGAAGTGGTCACGCGCACAATCGTCACGTCACAGGTCTGGGACATGAACTTTGACAGCGATACGAACGTTGTTGAAGTGGCTGTCAAACGTCTGCGCACAAAGATCGACAACCCATTCGAGAAGAAACTAATCCATACGGTCCGTGGCATGGGCTATGTGATGGAAGAGCGACCATGACTGCCGTGGATGGAGCGTACTCGCTGCTCAGGCGTCTGAGTCTCGCTTTTACTATCGTCGCCATATTGGTGCTCTCGATGGCCGGCGGCCTCCTCTATCATTCGCTCTCCAGCCAACTCAGGCAACGCGACGACAGCGAGATTTCGGTCAAGCTCGACGAGTTTCTGGCGGCCGCTCGCAGATACGGCTCGGCGGAGGCGATTGGCAGCAATAGCGACCTGTTTCGAGAGGAATTGCTCGCGCATCCCGCAATCTCATTCGCCATACTGGATAGTCAAGGAAGGATATTGGCCGACTCGGGCCGGCGGGACCAGCGCTTGCGGTCGATTGGGTCGGGCAATCCGGCAGAACAACAGCCTTATTCATGCTCTCCCCCGTCCATCGGGCCTTCGCGCTGCGTATTCGGCGACGAAACGCTGCCTTCAGGCGAAGCGATACGCGTGCTGCTCTCACATGAAGCGGCGACGCGCGACTCCGTTCTTCGCGAGTATCAAGGCGATGTATGGCTCGTGCTCCTCGGTGGTTCCGCGCTGATGGGTTTGCTTGGCTACGCCATCGCAAAGCGGGGATTGTCTCCGGTCAAAACCATCGGCCAGCGAATTTCGCGCATCGAAGCCCACAATCTTGGCGAGCGCCTCGATATAGGCGGTGGTCCCGTCGAACTCCATGACATCGCGGGTCCAGTGAACCGGATGCTCGACAGGCTTCAACGTGCATTTGAGCGACTCTCGCAGTTCTCGTCCGATCTGGCGCACGACATGCGCACGCCGCTCGCCAACATGATCAGCGCATCCGAAATCACGCTTTCGCGTCAGCGATCCACCGAGGAATATGAAGCGCTTATCGACTCGAACATCGAAGAATGCCAGCGCCTTCAACGGATGATCGAGACCATGCTGTTCCTCGCGCGAGCGGACCACTCAAAGGAACCGCTTCGGCTGGACGTACTCGATTGCCATGAAGAGTTCGCAAGGCTCGCCTCGTACTTTGAAGGAGTGGCCGAAAACAAGGGCGTCCATTTCGGCATCGACGGCGCAATCCAGGTTCGCGCCGATCCGTCGATGCTTCGACGCGCCGTCAGCAACCTCGTATCGAACGCGCTTGCGCATGCCGACGCCGAATCGGAGATCGCGCTGCGTGCCTACCGGTCTGGCGAGTACGTCGCCGTGGAAGTCACGAATAACGGTCAAACCATCCCGCCGGAGCATATCGGCAAGATCTTCGACCGCTTTTATCGTATCAATTCTGCGCGGCAAGGGTCGGCGAAGAACATGGGGCTGGGCCTCGCCATCGTACGATCGATCATGGAGTTGCATCGTGGCCGAGTCGACGTCGTGAGCCGCGCCGGCTTGACGACCTTCACGCTTTACTTTCCTTCCGTTACCGCGTGACACCCTGAGTCGCCGTTCCGCGCAATCACGCGGCATCCTTTTCTCCCAGAGTTCCGTTAGCTGAACCGCGCAAGATGGCGCGCCCGCGTCCGCCTTCCGTCGGCAAGCCAACGGCGCATTCTGCGCGTGCCTTCCCAAGGTGTCCGAAATGACATCTTCCCGCCACCTCGTAATCAGACGCGCAACACGACAATACGCTCTCCAGCACTGAGGGAAGCCGTCGCCATACCTCAGAGTCCTAAGGTCTGTTCAAACATCGAGAGCTATCGTGAACATTCGCTATCGCAAGCGTCTGCAGCTGTCTGTCGGGGGAGCGGGCATCCTCATTCTTTGCGGTGCCCTGCTTTCCCTTCACTCGCGGACTTCCCCCGCGGCTACCGAGTCAGCGCTGCCAGCTACGGCAGTCGATCAGGCTCCGCCGTTGCCCACTACCGTAGACCTCTCACCCGAGGCGCTCGCGAACGTCAAATTGCAGTTCGCGAAAGCGGAGCTTCGGCCCGGTGTGCATACCATTGCCGCTACCGGCATTGTCGCATTCAACGCGAAGCGGCTCGCGCAGCTAGGCTCTCCTTCAAAGGCAAGGGTCGTTGCTGTCGATGTCGCCGCGGGTGACCATGTGCGTGCGGGGCAACGGCTCGCCACGCTCGACGAGTTCGACCTGAGCGACGTACGTAGTCAGGTCGCAAGCGCGTCCGCCGCGGTGGCGGACGCGCGGGCTGCAGCCGATGCGGCCAATGCAGCACTGCAGCGCGGCACCGAGCTCGTCACCGGAGGCGGTATCGCGCAGAGCGAGCTCGACCGCCGCCGTGCTGCCGTGGTCAATGCACAGGCCATGCTGAAGTCGCGGCAAGCAGACCTGCAGAAGTGGCAGGGCATGCAGCAGCGCCTGATGCCGATCGGTGCGCCGGCGAATCGAAGCAATGGAACGGCCACGCTGGCCCGACTGAGCCCGGGCGATTCGTTAGGTGCGCTCGTCGCGCCGTTCGACGGTGTCATCAGCAACGTGGGCGCGGCCGCCGGCGACATAGTCGACACGTCGTCGCCGATTGCGACGCTGGCCGATCTTTCGACAATGTGGGTCCAAGCCAACGTCCCTGAGCGCGAGGCCGCAGACGTACGCCCCGGTCAAACGGTGCTTGTCCACATTGATGCGTATGGCAATCGACAGTTCACCGGCCGTGTCATCGATGTCGCCGACCAGGTCGACATCAACACCGGCACCGTAGCGGTCCGCTGCGAGTTGCCTAACGGTGATGGCTCACTTCGCGCAAACATGTTCGGCACGGTCGAGATCCAGTCGCCGCTCGGTCGGGACACGACGCTTGTGCCCGACACGGCGCTCCAGGATGTGAATGGACAGACAGCCGTATTCATTCCTTCCGGCAACGGCCGTTTCACGTGGCGCGCCGTTCGCACCGGCTACGCCGCCGACGGCATGACGCAGATTCTCAGTGGCATGTCGGCCGGCACGTCCGTCGTCGCCGACGGCAGCTACTGGCTGAAGGCTGCGCTCATGAAGGGCTCCATTCCAGACGAAGGCTAATCCGCGAGCGTATGCCATGATTACCAAACTTGTCGAGGCAGCACTGCGAAATCGCGCCGCCGTGTTGATTCTCGTTGCCGTCCTGATTGTAGCCGGGCTATACAGCATGCAACGGCTGCCTTTCGATGCGGAGCCGGACATCTCGCCGCAGCAGGTGCTGGTGACGACCCAGGCGCCCGGGCTCGCGCCAGTCGATGTCGAGCGCTCGATCACGGCGCCAGTCGAGCTCGCGCTGCAGGGCTTGCCTAGCATGCAGAGCCTGCGCTCAATTTCGCGTTACGGTCTCTCCGTGATTTACGTGCGATTCGCCGACGATACGAACCTGTACCTCGACCGCAATCTGGTCGGTGAGCGGTTGCAGACGATACAGCTTCCACCCGGCACCAGCGCGCCGCAGATGGGGCCGCTGTCGGATGGCCTGAGCGAGATCTATCAGTTTCAGGTACGTGGCCACGGCCAGTCGCTGATGACGTTGCGCACGCTGCTCGACTGGCAGATCTCACCGAAGCTGCGCCAGGTGGAAGGCGTGGTCGACGTAAATGTAAACGGCGGCCTCCTGAAGACCTACGAAGTGCAGGTCGACGACAATGCGCTCACGCGTTATGGCCTGTCGGTCGGCGACATTTTCAATGCCGTTCAGATGAACAACGGCGCAACAGGCGGCGCGACAATCGAGCACAACGGCGGAGAATCGATCATCCGCGGCGAGGGGTTGCTGCGTAACACGACCGACATCGGCAACATCGTGCTTCGTACCGCTGCGGGCGGTGCGCCGCTTTACGTTCATGACGTGGCGCATATCGACGAAGCGCCAATGCCTCGGCTCGGCGCGGTCACGCGTGACGGCAAAGGCGAAGCCGTCGTCGGCGTCGTGCTGATGGGCATCGGGCAAAACACGCGCGTCGTTGCACAGCGCGTGCAGGACGCAATCAAGGAGATCAACCGGACGCTGCCGCCCGGCGTGGAGGTTGCGCCCTACTACAACCGTGCGGACCTGATGGACCGGGTGCTGCATACGGTCGCTCACAACATGGTCGAGGGTGCCGTGCTCGTCATCGCGGTGCTGCTTTTGCTGCTCGGGAATGCGCGTGCAGGGCTGATCGTCGCAATGGCGATTCCGCTGTCGATGCTCGTCGCCGTCATCGCCATGTACGGTACGGGAATGTCGGGCAATCTGATGAGTCTCGGCGCGATCGATTTCGGCCTGCTTGTCGACGGCGCAGTGGTGATGATCGAAAACGTCGTGCGGCGGCGTTCCGAAGCGCCGAATCAGCCGTTACGCCCGCTCGTGCAGGAGGCAGCAAAAGAAGTCTCCCGGCCTGTGACGTTCGCGGTCCTCATCATCACGGCCGTCTACCTGCCGATACTGAGCCTTCAGGGTATTGAAGGCAAAATGTTCCGGCCGATGGCGATGACCGTTATCTTCGCGCTGCTCGCGTCGCTCGTCCTCACGCTGACGGTCATGCCGGTGCTCGCTAGCCTGTTGCTGCGCGGCAAGGTCGCAGAGCGCGAGAGCCGCATCCTTCACTGGGTGCGCCTGCGCTATGAGCCGATTCTCGCGCGTGCCGCGCAACAGCCTGCGCTAACGATGGGGCTCGCCGTCGCGTTGCTCGCGGTCGCGGCCTTCGCCGCCACGAGGCTGGGCGCTGAATTTTTACCGCGCCTGGACGAAGGGGCGCTGACCGTCACGACGACGAAACTGCCCGGCATATCCGTGCCGTCGGCGGTCCAGGCCCAATCCATGGTCGAACGCACGCTGATGCACTTTCCCGAAGTGCAGTCGGCTGTCACGCTCGGCGGCAGCTCGGAGATTCCGACCGACCCGATGGGCGTGGAGCAAAGCGACACCTTCATCATGCTGAAGCCGCAGTCCGAGTGGAAGACGGCGCAAACCCAGGACGGGCTCGTCGCCGAGTACTCCGCGGCGCTGGATCGCGCTGTTCCGGGCTTGGCGCTCAATTGGGCGCAACCGATCCAGATGCGCATGGACGACATGATCGCGGGCGTTCAGGCCGATGTTGCCGTGCAGATTCATGGCAACGATCTGCAAACGCTGCACGATACGGGCGAGCGGGTGGCGGCCGTGATTTCACGAGTGCCGGGCGCGGCTGATGTACAGGCGCAGCAGACGATAGGCCAGCCTTACGTGCGTGTCATCGTCAGGCGCGACGCGGTTGCGCGGTACGGGCTGAATGCTAGCCAGGTGCTCGATATGGTTCAGTCGCTGGGCGGGCGCACGGTTGGGACGATTGTCGACGGTGAGGGCCAGTTCAGCATCCGGGTTCGCATGCAGTCGCAGGATCGCAACGATGTGACGCGAATCGGTGCGCTACGCATCAGCAATGGCGATGGCCGTGAAGTGCCGTTGTCGGAGGTGGCGGACATCCGCATGGAGCCGGGACCATCGACCATTGAACGCGAAGAGGGCCGGCGCGTCATCCTCGTTCAGGCCAACGTGCGAGGGCGCGACCTCGCCGGCTTCGTCGTCGCCGCACAACGTGCGGTCGAGACGCAGGTCAAGCTTCCGCCCGGCTATACGGTTTCGTGGGGCGGCAGCTTCAAGAACCTGCAGGACGCAATGGCGCGCCTTTACGTCGTGGTGCCCATCTCGCTTGTCACGATCTTTGCGTTGCTCTACCTGATGTTCGGCAGTGCCAGCCTTGCAGCGCTCATCTTCTGCAACGTACCGTTTGCAGCAATCGGCGGCATTTTCGCCCTCTGGATACGCGGGCTGCCGTTCAGTATTTCCGCTGCGGTCGGTTTTATCGCGCTCTTCGGTATTGCCGTGCTCAACGGCGTCGTGCTGGTCAGCAGCATCGTCGAATCGCGCGCTCGCGGCCTGAGTGCCGTCGAGGCTGCGAAACACGCTGCCGCGACCCGGCTGCGGCCTGTCCTCATGACGGCAACCGTAGCGAGCCTCGGCTTCCTGCCGATGGCCTTCTCGATGAGCTCCGGGGCGGAAGTTCAGCGTCCACTTGCGACAGTCGTCATTGGCGGTCTCGTGTCGGCGACCTTATTGACACTGCTGGTTTTGCCAACCGTTTATCCCTGGTTCGATCGCCGCAAAAGCACGGCGCGTCTTGCGCACGTCCCCGAGCGCGAAACGCAATTCGCAGAATGATAGAAGGAGGCTATAACGTGATCGCTCTCAAACGTTCATCCACGCTGTTGATCCCACTACTGCTGGCGGCCTGCGCGGTAGGTCCTGACTTCAGGCAGCCGGCCGCCCCAAGCGGCGCGGGTTACACGCAGGCTCCGCTGCCTTCGAAGACCGCTGCGGCCCCCGGCGCAGTGGGAGAGGCGCAGCAATTCGCTGTTGGCGGCGATATTCCGGGCCAATGGTGGACGCTGTTCCAGTCGCCGGAGCTCAACACGATGATCGACCGCGCGTTCAAGGCGAGCCCAACCATCGCTGCCGCACAGTCCGCGCTTGCCGTGGCCCGTGAGAACATGCTGAGCCAGAGGGGGACGCTCTTTCCGAGCATCGGCGTCGACGCGTCAGGCAGCAGAAATGAAACGGCCACGGCGAGCCTTGCACCCGTCGCCGCGAACAACCAGCGCATTTACTCGCTCTACACGGGCGAGCTGACCGTGTCGTATTCACTCGACGCATTCGGCTTGAATCGCCGCATGATCGAATCAGTATCCGCGCAAGCCGACAATCAGCGTTTCGAACTGGAAGCGGCCTATCTGACGTTGAGCAGCAATCTCGCGCTTGCAGCGTTCAACGTTGCTTCGCTGCGCGGGCAGATCGCTGCGCAGCAGGAGGTGATCAAAGCCCATGTCGAACTCCTCGACATTCTCCGGCGCGAAAGCATGCTCGGTGAAATTGCCGAGGCGGACGTCCTGCAACAGGAAGCAGTGCTTGCGCAGGCGCAGGCCGCGATACCGCCGCTCGAGAAACAACTGGCGCTGCAGCGCGACGCGTTGATCGCGCTCATGGGCGGCTTTCCGAACGAGGATGTCGCGGCCGATTTCGACCTGTCCTCCTTGCACCTACCCGAGGATCTTCCCGTCAGTCTGCCATCGACCCTCGTGGAGCGCCGGCCCGACATTCTTGCCGCGTCTGCGGCATTGCATGCGGCTAGCGCGCAGGTGGGTGTCGCGATCGCCAATCGGTTGCCGCAAATTTCGTTGACAGCCGCCCTGGGAACTTCGCCCAGTGCCATCGCGAACGCATTTACGCCGTACAACCAGTTCTTCACCATTGTCGGGAAGGTCGCCCAGCCGATCTTCCAGGGTGGAGCGCTGCTGCATCGCCAGCGCGCGGCGCAGGCGGCATTCGATCAGGCCAGCGCCCAATACCGCTCAACGGTGATCAACGCATTTCAGAACGTTGCCGATGTATTGCAGAGCGTGCAGGCGGACGCGAAGACGTTGCAGGCGACCGTCAATGCGGAGCAGGCTGCCTCGCGCAGTGTGGCTATCGAACGTGAAAAGCTGCGCTCAGGCGAAGCGTCTTATCTGTCAGTGCTGACCGCGGAGCAGACCTGGCAAATGGCGCGCATTGCGTCGATACAGGCAAGGGCCGCCAGACTGGCGGATACCGCAGCCTTGTTCCAGGCCGTGGGCGGCGGCTGGTGGAATCGGTCCGATTCACTCGTCTCGACGTTCCCGTCAAACCAACCGCGATAAAACAGATCATGAAACGACTTTGTACGATTTTTGCGTTTGCGATCGTGCTAGCCGGTTGCGCGACCCAGTCGCAATCGCGCCATCTCACCTCGAACCGACAGACATCGGATGGCACCGTAGTCGACTACGCTGGCGTGCCCTGCCGCAATCAGAATATGCATGTGAAATCGCCCCTCTGCTTGTATCCGCGGACCCTGCACGCGTCACACGGAGCCCATATGAGGTTTTGATAAATCATCTCCGCTCGAGACGCGCACCGTGTGCGGGATTCTTCAACGACTCGAAGCGCGCCTCGCTGCTATCCGCGAGAATGGCATCGATGGACACAACGTTGTGCACCATGTTGTCGTATTCGATGGCGTTTACCCCTCTGCGGACGACGGCCACAAGATGCTTTTCAACACCCTGCCAGGTCACGTCACACATTACCAAAAGGTCATTTTCGGGCCATGTCGGGTTCATGCGTACGACGCAACAATGGAAAAAACGGAATCGTCGATCTTTTTCGACAGTGGAAACAATCGACGCGGTCCGTCAACTCAGTCCATTGGGGTTCAATTGATGTTATCGCGACTACCTACATTAAACCGTCTGATTGTCATCTCGGCTCTGCTCGCATCGATCGCATCGATCGCAGGGTGCGCAGATTCGCCGAATGGAGCGGCCTACTCCTCCGCTCGCAACGAAACGCCGCGCCGGCCACACGCATATCCCTGCCAAGACATGCATGTGAAAACGGTCAACTGTCCGGTGACCTGAACACACGTGGGGGTTGTCACGTTGTAGGCGGCTTTGTCGCGATAACGATTTCAAGGTGAGCAAAGTCTGATGTGAACAGGACTACCTATGCAGCCAACGAATAGAACTGCTCAGCAGGAATTTGTCGGGCGCCGTTGTCTTTCATCTGCCCCTTGGCGATCATGTGCGCCACCTCGATACCACCAAGCAGAATGCGGGCGCACCGAAAATTCTTGAACCCGAGCATGGGTCGGGTGCGCCGCTTGATCGCGCGGTGGTCCTGTTCGATGACGTTGTTCAGGTACTTCGTCTGGCGGATCTTGATGGGCGTTTCGCGCTCGGCGTTGATGGCTTCCAGCGCAGCCAGATTGGCGCCACTTTTGTCGATCGTCACCGTCTCGGGTTCGCCATTTTGGGCGATCGATTTTTCGAAATACCGGCGCGCCGCGGCCTTATCCCGATGGGCCCGCAACAGAAAATCGATGGTGTTACCGTCCTTGTCGACGGCGCGATACAGGTATTTCCATTGGCCCTTGACCTTAATGTAGGTCTCGTCGACGCGCCAGCTCTTGCCGACAGGGCGTTTGTGACGGCGAAACGCTTTCGCCAGCACCGGCAACAGCTTGAGGGCCCAGCGATGCACGGTTGAATGATCGACCGAGATGCCTCGCTCCTCCATCATTTCTTCCAGGTTTCGCAGGCTTAGCGCATAAGACACGTACCAACGCACGCACGTCAGGATTACATCAAGTGGGTAATGCAGGCGTTTGAGCACTCGAGCCACGGCCGGATTCAGCGTCTTCATCAAGCTTTTAGTCATTAATCTTGTTCCGCACATCATAGCGGACCGCCTTATTGCGACACCCATTAGTCGGCCGAAGTCAAGGTACGAGTTTAGCCATCGCCGGATTGCCGTGACGATGGTCATTTTCATCGTCACGGCAATCCGGCGAAATTCCTTCCGTTATCCTGTCTCGGCTGCCTGC
>NZ_VOSW01000006.1:105981-153033 GCF_009690905.1 Paraburkholderia madseniana | reverse complement strand
CGGCGGCGCTCGCCCGTCAGGGACGACGGGTACTAGTGCTCGAGCAGCACAGCGTGGCCGGCGGCCTCACCCAGACCTTTACGCGTGGGGACTGGACCTTCGCTACGGGTGTGCATTACATCGGCGGGTGGGGGCGAACAGCTAGCGCCAGCGGGCGGAGCCGGGCGGCTCCCGCGGGGGGGGGGGTGGGAGGGGGTGCCGGAGCATGAGGAAATTTTGCTGCGCGGTCGATAGTTTGTCACGCAGAAAAAGTTTGATTGGGCCGTAACCTTTTGCGGCGACTGACCGAACTTCATTAGACGGCCGGAATGCCGGGCCGCAACCCTCAGGAGGAAACGTGATGAATAAACGTGTTATGGCCGCCTCGGCCTTTTCGTCGGCAATCGGGCTGGCACTTGCCATGCAGACGGTACCGCTCCAGGCCCAGACCATGAAGGAAATGCCGAAAGTTGTGAAAGACAACATGGCGAGGATGGCGGCAAACAAACTGGAGAAGTGTTACGGAGTCAACGCCGTATCGAAAAACGACTGCGCTGAAGGCGCACACTCCTGCGCCGGACAAGCGACGCAGGCACGCGACACGAAGTCGTTCGTTCTGTTGCCCGCCGGGGATTGCAGCAAAATCCAGGGCGGCAAGTTGAAGCCAGCTTGAGCAGGCGGGGATTTCATGGATGCTGCTTCCGTTGCGTCGCAATTTGCGCATGACCTGATTCCGGCATGCGCCGGGGTCGGGCTGCGCTTTCGACACCATCAGGAGGTTGTCGAAGAGCAGCCGGTGGCCGCCTGGTTCGAGGTGCATACCGAGAATTACATGGGCGGGGGCAGCGCTCCGGCATATCTCGACGCCATTCGACGGGACTATCCAATCTCGCTCCATGGGGTGGGACTTTCTTTGGGCAGCGCCGAAGGCATCGATGTTCGACATCTCGAGAGTGTGCGCGATGTCATGAAGCGTGTTGAGCCCGGGCTGGTTTCTGAACACCTGTCCTGGAGCCTAAGCGATGGCGTCTACCTCGCCGACCTGCTGCCGCTGCCGATGACGGAAGAAGCGCTGAGCATTGTCTGCACGAACGTCGACAGGACCCAAACCTACCTGCAGCGTCGGATTTCGTTAGAAAACCCATCGAGCTATCTGCGGTTCCGCCACTCAACCATCCCCGAATGGGAATTCCTTGCGGAGGTCGCGCGCCGCACGGGATGCGGCATCCTCTGTGACGTCAACAATATCTACGTCAGTGCCAGCAATCACGGTTGGGATGCGCTGACCTATCTTGAAGCTTTGCCGCCGGAGTCAGTTACCGAGGTCCACCTGGCGGGGCACAGCATCCGGCAGCTTGACCAGGGCCAGATAATTCGCATTGACGACCACGGCTCGCGCGTCGCGCCTCCCGTGTGGGACCTGTTCGAGCTGGCACTCAAGCGTTTTGGACCGGTCCCCACGCTAGTCGAATGGGACACCGATGTGCCGGCGCTTGAGGTTCTGATGGAAGAAGCCGCAATTGCAGAGATCGCTATTGAGAGGCAGCGAAATGACAACCTGTGCGCCCACGCTGCTTGAGCTGCAATGTGCAGTCCGCAGGGACTTGCTTGGGCTTTCCGATGGAGATGCATCCGGGTATGTGGTACCGGACGGCCTGGCTCCGCAGGCGCGGCTCGCCATCTATCGAAATACGGCGAACAGTACGCTGCTTACAGCGCTAAGGCTGACTTATCCAGCCGTGCAGGCTCTGGTTGGGTCCGAATTCTTCGAAGGCGCGGCTCGACTTTTTATTGAGCAACACCCACCGTTGAACGCACAGCTAGACAGCTACGGTGCCACGTTTCCGGATTTCCTGGCACAGATGCCAGAAGCGGCGTCTCTTATCTATCTGCCAGATACGGCACGACTCGAATGGGCGGTGAATGAGGCGCTACACGCGCCAGACGCAAAGCCGCTTGACTTACGGCGCCTTGAGCAACTCGACGCAGCCGACATGCACGTCGTAAGGTTTTTGCCGAGCCCGGCCGCGCGGGTACTTGAGTCGCCGTTTCCCGTCGATGCCATCTGGCACGCAGTGTTGTCACGGGACGACAGCGCACTGGCAAACATCAATCTGACTGCTGACCGGGTCTGTTTGTATATCCACCGAGGGCCTTCGGGTGTGGAGGTGAACCGCATGGCGGAGGGCCAATGCCGGTTCACGGCTGCCTTGATTGCGGGGCGCCCCTTGCATGATGCCCTTGTCGACGTGCCGGACGCGGAGACATCCGTCTGGCTCGCACACCTTCTTGCATCAGGATGCTTTGTCGACATCCGCCTATCAAATGAGGCATCCAGCCAAACTATTGGGAGGCAAGTCACGTGATGCCGGAATCTCAATCCGCTCATCGCAGTTCAATACTGATTGACCGCGCACTGCGCGCCGTTGGGCGGTTGGAGCGAGTGCCGCATACAGTTCTCGCGCTTCCACTGAGGCTCGCTGTTGCAACGGTCTTCTGGAACTCGGCGATGACCAAACTGGCCGACTGGAATGCCGCGCTCGAGTTATTCAGGGAAGACTATCGACTACCGTTGCTTCCTCCCGAGGTTGCAGCCTACCTGGCGGTGTCAATTGAACTAACGACACCTGTTCTACTTGTGCTCGGCCTGGCGACGCGACCCGTAGCAGTGGTCCTGCTCGGCATGACAACCGTAATTGAGGTGTTCGTGTATCCGCAGGCATGGCCCACGCACATTCAATGGGCTGCCATGCTGCTGGTCTTACTGTGTCGGGGTGCCGGCAAATGGTCATTGGACTACTGGCTATACAGACGCTTTAGTAGTCGCCCGGCGTCAAGGGTGTAACGCGATGAATCTAAAATGGAAGCGTGTTATGCGCCGTTTAGGAGCATTTTCCCGTTCGGAAACAAAAAAGCCGCTGACCTTGTGGATCAGCGGCTTCTTCTTGCAACTGGTGGCGAATCAGGGACTCGAACCCCGGACCTGCGGATTATGATTCCGTCGCTCTAACCAACTGAGCTAATTCGCCGAAAGAAGCGAGATTATGAGGATAGGGCCGGGGGCTGTCAACCCCCGGCGCGCAACTTTTTTAAATTGCCCGGGCTATCCGGCGTTTCAGTCCCTCGCGTAAATATCCGAGTCCTTGGTTTCCCTGACGAACAGCATGCCGATCACGAGCGTGACGAGCGCGACCACAATCGGATACCACAGCCCCGAGTAGATGTTGCCCTTGGCCGCTACGATCGCGAAGGCGGTCGCCGGCAGGAAGCCGCCGAACCAGCCATTGCCGATGTGATACGGCAGCGACATCGAGGTATAGCGGATGCGCGTCGGGAACATCTCCACCAGCATCGCCGCAATCGGCCCGTAGACCATCGTCACGTAGATCATCATGATCGTCAGGATCACCACGCTCATTGGCCAGTTGATCTGCGACGGATCGGCCTTCGGCGGATAGCCGGCGGTCTTCAGTGTGGTCGCCAGGGTCTTGTCGAACACCTTGCCCTGGTCCTTGGCGTCGGCGGCCTTGCCGTCATACGTGTTGATCACCGTATCGCCCACCTTGATCTCCGCCAGCGAGCCCGCCGGCGCCGCGACGTTCTCGTAGTTCAAGCCGGCCTTCGAGAGCGCGCTCTTGGCGATGTCGCAGGAACTCGTGAACTTCGCCGTGCCGACCGGATTGAACTGGAACGAACACTCGTCCGGGTTCGCAATCACGACGATCGGTGCTTTTGCCGTTGCGGTTTCCAGCGCCGGGTTCGTGTAGTGAGTCAGCGCCTTGAACAGCGGGAAGTACGTGCAGGCAGCAATCAGCAGGCCGGCCATGATGATCGGCTTGCGGCCGATGCGGTCCGACAGCGAGCCGAAGAACAGGAAGAACGGCGTGCCGATCAGGAGCGCGATCGCGATCAGGATGTTGGACGTCGCGCCGTCGACTTTCAGCGTCTGCGTCAGGAAGAACAGCGTGTAGAACTGACCTGTGTACCAGACCACGGCCTGGCCGGCGGTCAGGCCGATCAGCGCGAGGATCACGATCTTCAGGTTCTTCCACTGGCCAAATGCTTCAGTCAGCGGCGCCTTCGAGGTTTTGCCTTCAGCCTTGATGCGCGCGAACACCGGCGATTCATTCAGTTGCAGGCGAATCCATACCGACACGCCGAGCAGGAAGATCGACGCGAGGAACGGAATGCGCCAGCCCCAGGCGCCGAACGCGTCTTCGCCCATGGCCGTGCGTGCGCCGAGAATCACCAGTAGCGAGAGGAACAGGCCGAGCGTGGCGGTGGTCTGGATCCACGCGGTGTAGAAACCGCGGCGTCCCGCCGGCGCATGTTCCGCGACGTACGTGGCCGCACCGCCGTATTCGCCGCCGAGTGCAAGACCTTGCAGCAAGCGCATCGCGATGAAGATCACCGGCGACGCAATGCCGATCGACGCATAACCGGGCAGGAAGCCGACCAGGAAGGTCGACAGGCCCATGATCACGATTGTGATGAGGAACGTGTATTTGCGCCCGACCATATCGCCGAGGCGGCCGAATACGATCGCGCCGAACGGCCGTACCGCGAAGCCCGCGGCGAAGCTCAGAAGCGTAAAGATGAAAGCGGCAGTCGGATTGACGCCGGAGAAGAAGCTCTTGCTGATGAAGATGGCGAGTGAGCCGGCCAGATAGAAGTCGTACCACTCGAAAACCGTACCCAGCGACGATGCGAAGATCACCCGCTTCTCATCGCGCGTCATCGGTACGTGCGAGATTTGCCCGCCAACGGTAGCCATATGTCGTCTCCAATATTGATATGTGCACGCGGTCCGCCGGCAAAGGCGTTCCCGTGGAACCGATTATTGGAGTGGAAACTTACGGCGTACTGACGTGGAGGGGTGAAATGGCAGTTTCAGGCGTAGAGAGGGGAATTCCATCAAAACGCGGCAATTGACGCCTAAGTTCTTGTAATTTTTGACAAACGTATCTCAATATGGCGCCGGCCCAAGCGTCGATTTTTGCGCTCTTAGGGTAAGTCCCGTCCCTGTTCGAGTACGTGCAAGCTGACACGCACGAGGGTTCCGGCAAGCCGTGGGGAGGTTTGGTAGACGTTATCGTCGATGGTCATCTCCCCGCCGTGCATCGTCGTGATCTCGCGGACGATCGCAAGCCCAAGGCCGCTGCCGTCGCCTTCGCGGCCGAGAATCCGATAAAAACGCTCGACCACCCGCGAGCGCTCGGCCACCGGAATGCCGAGCCCGGTGTCTTCTACTTCCAGATGCACGAGTCGCGCCGTCACGTCGTGCCGCACCCGCACGGTGATCCGTCCGCCAGCCGGCGTGTAGCGGATCGCGTTGTCGATCAGATTCGACAGCATTTCCCGCAGCATGACCGGATTGCCGTCGACTTCGACCGGCTCTTCGGGGGCTTCGTAGCCGAGGTCCATCTGCTTGGCGAGCGCAGCCTGAACCCAGTCGCGCACCGCGCTGCGCGCCACCTCGGTCACCTCAACCGGCGTGAAAATCTGGCCCGACATGCGATTTTCCGCGCGCGCCAGCGCCAGCAACTGGGTGACGAGACGCGCCGCATGCTCCGAACTGGTGGCGATCTGTTCGAGCGAGCGGTGGACTTCCTCGGAGGCGTCCTGGCGCAGCGCAAGCTCGGCCTGGGTGCGCAGACCGGCAAGCGGCGTTTTCATCTGATGCGCGGCGTCGGCGATAAAGCGCTTCTGCAACTCCATGTTCTGTTCGAGGCGCGTCAGCAGATCGTTGAACGACGTCACCAGCGGCTCGATTTCCGGCGGCGCGCGGCGGGCTTCGAGCGGCGACAGATCGTCCGGGCGGCGCGCGCGAATATGCGCCTGCAGGGCATGCAGCGGCGCGAGTCCACGCGACAGGCCGAACCACACCAGCAGGATCGCCAGCGGCAGGATCACGAACTGCGGCAGGATCACGCCTTTGATGATGTCGTTGGCAAGCTGGCTGCGTTTGTCGAGCGTCTCGGCGACCTGCACCAGCACCGGCTGAGCACCGGGCGTTTGCGGAAACTCGACGGTCGTATAGGCGACGCGGATATCGTTGCCGCGCAGCACGTCGTCGCGGAATTCCACGAGGCCAGGCGGCGGCCGGTCTTCCTCGTGCGGCAACGGCATGTCGCGCTCGCCGCCCACCAGTTCGCCGCGCGTGCCGAGCACCTGATAGAAGACGCTGTCGACATTGTCGGTGCGCAGAAAGTCGCGGGTGGAGTCGGGCAGCGACAGCTCCGCCACGCCGTTGATCGGATGGATCTGGCGGGCGAGCACGTAGGCGTCGGTTTCGAGCGCGCGGTCGAACGGGCCATTGGCGATCGACTTGGCGACCAGGTAGGTGACCGCGAGGCTCATCGGCCAAAGCAGCAGAAGCGGCGCCAGCATCCAGTCCAGAATTTCGCCGAACAGCGAGCGTGGGCGCGCTTCGGCGGCGGCTTCGGTCTCGTCGGGCGGGGCGAACGGATTGGCGTAGCGCTCGTCGCGCACCTCGTCGAGGTCCGCCGCGTGCGCCGTGGCGCGATCTGCGCGTGCGGACATGGAGGCCCCCTATTTGAAGTGATGGCTCGCGGGCATCGCGGCCGAGGGGGACGAAGAGGGCGAGGAGGGCGGCTCGGATTCGGCGGGCGGGTTGGCGCTCTGGTTCGCGTTCATGTTCACGTTTGGCGGCAGGGCGGCTTTCTCGAGGCAGTACCCGAGGCCCCGCACAGTAATGATGCGTACGCCGCTCGGCTCGATCTTCTTGCGCAGCCGATGCACGTAGACTTCGATCGCGTTATTGCTGACTTCTTCGCCCCATTCGCACAGATGGTCGACGAGCTGTTCCTTCGACACCAGCCGGCCGATCCGCTGCAGCAGCACTTCGAGCAAACCAAGTTCGCGCGCCGACAGGTCGATCACCTGCTCGTTGACATAGGCGATCCGGCCAACCTGGTCGAACGACAGCGAACCGTGCCGCACCACCGTCGGGCCGCCGCCGGCGCCACGCCGGGTCAGGGCGCGCACGCGCGCCTCGAGTTCGTTCAGCGCGAAAGGTTTGGCCATGTAGTCATCGGCGCCGAGATCGAGGCCTTTGACGCGTTCGTCCACGCTGTCCGCCGCCGTGAGGATGAGCACCGGCACGGTCGAGTTGCGGGCGCGCAGGCGGCGCAGCACCTCGAGCCCGGACATGCGGGGCAGGCCCAGATCGAGGATCAGCAGGTCGAAAGTTTGCATCGACAGGGCGGTGTCGGCCTCGACGCCGTTCTTCACATGATCGACGGCATAGGCCGATTGGCGGAGTGATCGAACCAGACCGTCCGCGAGTATGCTGTCGTCTTCGGCAATCAGAATTCGCATGGTGCGCAAGCCTGGCCTTGCCGGCACCGTGGGGTGTCCCCCCGGCGCACAGCGGTCTCCGAAAATTATTGTGGGTAGTTGGGCAGCGCGACGGTAAAAATGCGCGTTCGCATGAGAATCGCGCTTGCCAAAACTACTGTTTTTTTATACAGTGTCTGAGTTTCGTGTGCTGTCCTCCAAAACTAGGCTGCACATCTGCCTCAGACGCCGTTCATCATAGCAAAGGACGATTCATGGAAGAAAGCAAGAAAGGCTCGGCTGGACTGACTGCTGAAAAGAGCAAGGCACTCGCTGCCGCGCTTGCGCAGATCGAAAAGCAGTTCGGCAAAGGGTCGGTCATGCGGCTCGGCGCAGGTGAGGCGGTCGAAGATATCCAGGTGGTCTCAACGGGATCACTCGGCCTCGATATCGCGCTGGGCGTCGGCGGTTTGCCGCGTGGCCGGGTGGTCGAAATTTACGGTCCGGAGTCGTCCGGTAAAACCACGCTGACGCTGCAAGTCGTCGCTGAAATGCAAAAGCTCGGCGGCACGGCAGCGTTTATCGACGCGGAGCACGCGCTGGATATCCAGTACGCGGGCAAGCTCGGCGTGAACGTCAACGACCTGCTGGTTTCGCAGCCGGACACCGGCGAACAGGCGCTCGAAATCGCCGACGCACTGGTGCGCTCGGGCTCGATCGACATGATCGTGATCGACTCGGTCGCGGCACTCGTGCCGAAGGCTGAAATCGAAGGCGAAATGGGCGACTCGCTGCCGGGTCTGCAAGCGCGTCTGATGTCGCAAGCGCTGCGCAAGCTCACCGGCACGATCAAGCGTACCAACTGCCTCGTGATCTTCATCAACCAGATCCGTATGAAGATCGGTGTGATGTTCGGCAACCCGGAAACCACCACGGGCGGTAACGCGCTGAAGTTCTACGCGTCGGTGCGTCTGGACATTCGCCGGATCGGTTCGATCAAGAAGAACGACGAAGTGATCGGTAACGAAACGCGCGTGAAGGTGGTGAAGAACAAGGTTGCGCCGCCGTTCCGCGAAGCGATTTTCGACATTCTGTATGGCGAGGGCATTTCCCGTCAGGGCGAAGTCATCGACCTCGGCGTGCAGGCCAAGATCGTCGACAAGGCCGGCGCCTGGTACAGCTACAACGGCGAACGTATTGGTCAGGGTAAGGACAACGCGCGCGAATTCCTGCGCGAAAATCCGGACATCGCTCGTGAGATCGAAAACCGCATCCGCGAATCGCTGGGCGTGAATGCCATGGCGGAAGTGGCGACCGGTGCGGCCGCTGAAGTCGCGGGCGAAGAAGAGTAACCAGCACGTGATACGCAAGGGCCGGCCGCCGTCCAACGCTGGACACAACGCGGACGGCCCGCGTGACGGTGGCGACGATTCGTTCGAATCGTCGTCATCCTCTTCATCGCCGCCTTCCTCCTCTTCGACTTCCCGGTCCACCCGGTCGTTTGGGCGGTCGTCGGGAAAGTCGTCTAGCAGTTCGTCCGGTAGTTCGTTTAGTCGTTCGTCCGGTTCATCGTTCGGCAAATCTTCTGGAAGCTCGTTCGGGCGTTCCACTTCACGTTCGCCGCGCGATCCTGCCGGCAATGCTGCCCCTGGCCGCTCATACGCATCAGATCCCGATTCCTTTGCCGCAGCCGGCGAAGCCGATCCCTTCGAATCGTTCGACGCGCACGATCGCGCCGCAGGTCGCCAGCCGCAGTCTGATCCCTCTGCGCAGGCTGAAGCGGACCCGTCCGAAACCACCTATACCCGCTCGCGCCGCACGCCTGGCGAGGCGAAGCCGGAACAGGACGATGCAAAAAAATCCCAACGCCCGGCCCGTTCGCTAAAAGGACGTGCGCTCGGCTATTTGTCCCGGCGTGAATACAGCCGCTCCGAACTGGCGCGCAAGCTTAAGCCGTTCGTCGAGGAAACCGATTCGCTCGATACCTTGCTCGATTCGCTGGAAGCCGAAAACTGGCTGTCCGACTCGCGGTTTGCTGAAAGCCTGATCCATCGGCGCTCGTCGCGCTTGGGCGCGAGCCGGATCGTCGGCGAATTGAAGCAGCATGCGGTGGACCAAACGCTGGTCGAAGAAGCCAGTGCGCAACTGCGCGAAACCGAACTGGCGCGCGCTCAAGCCGTTTGGCGGAAAAAATTCGACCGGCTTCCCGAAACTGCCGCCGAGCGGGCCAAGCAGGCGCGCTTTCTGGCATCGCGCGGTTTCTCGGGCGCTACGATTGGCAAAATTCTCAAAGGGTTCGACGAGGAGTGAAGCGGCGACTAGCTGCGCTATCCCGTTTGACGTACAGCGCGTGCCGGATACCTGTGCGGTTCCCACTTTGAGATAGCACCTGCCGCGCTCTCCGGCCTGCTGGGCGGCCCTGCGCATTCCGGCCTGTCTCAAATACCCAGTATGCTAAAATTCGTGGGTTTTCCAATCCGGCCTTTCCTTCCCGCATGCCGCTCTCCCCGCCAGTATCCCGTCAGTTGCGCCATCGTCGCGCAATCAGAGCGGAAGCCTATGAGCGAGCCGATGGCCTGTGGGATGTGGAAGCGTGCTTGACCGACGAAAAACCGCGCGATGTGGTGCTTGCGTCGGGCGTCCGGCCCAATGGTCAGCCGATCCATGAACTCTGGCTTCGCATCACCATCGATCGCAAGCTCAACGTCGTCGACGCCGAAGCGTCGTCCGACTGGGTGCCCTATCCAGGCTTGTGCCAAGCCAGCAATCCCGCCTACCGTGCCCTCATCGGGCTCAATCTGTTCCACAACTTCCGTCGCGATGCTGCCCGTTTGCTGGCCGGCACGGCCGGCTGCACGCATCTCACCGAGTTGTGCGCGCTTTTGCCGACCGCCGCAATCCAGGCGTTCGCCGGCGACGTGTGGAACACCAATGAAGACACGCCGGGCGCAGCGGCGAGTTCCGGGACCGAGCAGTCCAGAAGCAAAGACAGCACAGACGAGCATTCCAACAACAAACCGCCATTCCAGTTGGGACGCTGCCACGCGCTGCGTTTCGACGGCGAGGCGGTGCAACAGTTTTATCCGCGCTGGTATGGCCGCGCTCCGTATACAGCGGATCGCGCGGCATCGTCAGGCGACGGGGCAGCCCGCCAGACAGGTGAGGGCGGCAACGCGTCCGGCATGAACGACGGCAGCGGAAACGAAGTTCAATCCAACTCTCAGACTGAAGGGAATCACGCATGAAGATTCACGAGTACCAGGGTAAGGAAATCCTGCGGAAATTCGGCGTCGCGGTACCGCGCGGCAAGCCGGTCTTCTCGGTGGATGATGCGGTCAAGGCCGCGGAAGAGCTCGGCGGCCCGGTATGGGTCGTGAAGGCTCAGATCCACGCGGGTGGCCGTGGCAAGGGCGGCGGCGTGAAAGTCGCCAAGTCGCTGGAACAGGTTCGTGAATTCTCGAACCAGATCCTCGGCATGCAGCTCGTCACGCACCAGACCGGTCCGGAAGGCCAGAAGGTGAATCGTCTGCTGATCGAAGAAGGCGCTGACATCAAGAAGGAACTGTATGTCGGCCTCGTGATCGATCGCGTTTCGCAGAAGATCGTCGTGATGGCATCGAGCGAAGGCGGCATGGACGTCGAAGAAGTCGCGGAAAAGACGCCTGAGCTGATCCACAAGATCGCCGTCGACCCGTCGACCGGTCTGAAAGACGCCGAAGCCGACGAGCTCGCCACGAAGATCGGCGTGCCCGCCGCTTCGCTGCCGCAAGCGCGCGCGATCCTGCAAGGCCTGTACAAGGCATTCTGGGAAACCGACGCATCGCTGGCCGAAATCAACCCGCTGATCCTGACCGGCGACGGCAAGGTCATCGCGTTGGACGCGAAATTCAACTTCGATTCGAACGCACTGTTCCGTCATCCGGAAATCGTCGCGTATCGCGATCTGGACGAAGAAGATCCGGCTGAAGTCGAAGCGTCGAAGTTCGACCTCGCCTACATTTCGCTCGACGGCAACATCGGCTGCCTCGTGAACGGCGCTGGCCTCGCAATGGCAACGATGGACACCATCAAGCTGTTCGGCGGCGAACCGGCGAACTTCCTGGACGTGGGCGGTGGCGCCACGACCGAGAAGGTCACGGAAGCGTTCAAGATCATGCTGAAGAACCCGAACCTGACCGCGATTCTGGTCAACATTTTCGGCGGCATCATGCGCTGCGACGTGATCGCGGAAGGCGTGATCGCGGCGTCGAAGGCCGTGTCGCTGAAGGTGCCGCTCGTCGTCCGCATGAAGGGCACGAACGAAGACCTCGGCAAGAAGATGCTCGCTGAATCCGGTCTGCCGATCATCGCGGCTGACAGCATGGAAGAAGCGGCTCAGAAGGTCGTCGCGGCCGCTGCGGGCAAGGCGTAAGCCAAACCCCGAGCGCGTTTACCAGGATTACGAATGGCGGCGCGTGAGTGGCGCAACAGCGACGCGGGCGAGAACATTCCGCTTCGCGGCGCCACCGCATGACGCCAAACGAACAGAGGTCAATACATGTCGATTCTGATTAACAAAGACACCAAGGTCATCACGCAGGGCATTACCGGCAAGACCGGTCAGTTCCATACGCGTGCTTGCCGTGAATATGCAAACGGCCGCGAAGCGTACGTTGCAGGCGTGAACCCGAAGAAGGCCGGCGAAGATTTCGAAGGCATTCCTATCTACGCTAGCGTCGCTGAAGCCAAGGCTGAAACGGGCGCGACCGTGTCGGTGATTTACGTTCCGCCGGCAGGCGCTGCTGCTGCCATCTGGGAAGCCGTCGAAGCCGACCTGGATCTCGCAATCTGTATTACGGAAGGCATTCCTGTCCGTGACATGATCGAGCTCAAGGCACGCATGCGCGCAAAGAACAGCAAGACGCTGCTGCTCGGACCGAACTGCCCGGGCACGATCACGCCGGACGAACTGAAGATCGGCATCATGCCGGGTCACATCCACCGCAAGGGCCGCATCGGCGTCGTGTCGCGTTCGGGCACGCTGACGTACGAAGCAGTCGGCCAATTGACGGCAATCGGCCTCGGCCAATCGTCGGCAGTCGGTATCGGCGGCGACCCGATCAACGGTCTGAAGCACATCGACGTGATGAAGATGTTCAATGACGATCCGGAAACGGACGCCGTCATCATGATCGGCGAAATCGGCGGTCCGGACGAAGCGAATGCTGCTGAGTGGATCAAGGACAACATGAAGAAGCCGGTGGTTGGCTTTATCGCCGGTGTCACGGCGCCTCCGGGCAAGCGCATGGGCCACGCCGGCGCGCTGATCTCGGGCGGTGCGGACACGGCCGAAGCCAAGCTGGAAATCATGGACGCATGCGGTATCAAGGTTACGAAGAACCCGTCGGAAATGGCGCGTCTTCTGAAGGCGATGCTGTAAAAACGAAATTCGCGCGCAATCACGGCGCGTTTTTGATACGCTTACGAAACCCTTTCGTGAGCAGGCAGTCCTGAAAAGCGGGGGAGTCTAGACTCCCCCGCTTTTTTATTGCCCGCGCGTCCGATTCCTTCTTATTCTTTTGCTCATGCTCGAGTTCTTCGCCACGCTCCATTGGGGCGCAGTCATCCAGATCATCGTCATCGACATCCTGCTGGGTGGTGACAATGCTGTCGTGATCGCGCTTGCCTGCCGTAACCTGCCGCCTGCGCAGCGTACGAAAGGCGTGCTGTGGGGCACGGCCGGCGCCATCGTGCTGCGCGTGGCGCTGATTGCGTTCGCCGTGGCGCTGCTCGACGTGCCGTTGCTGAAATTCGCGGGCGGCCTGTTGCTGCTGTGGATCGGTGTGCGTCTGATGGCGCCCGCGCATGATGTCCACGAGAACGTCAAGCCGGCCGACAAGCTGATGTCGGCGATCAAGACTATCATCATCGCGGATGCCGTGATGAGCCTCGACAACGTGATCGCGATTGCTGGTGCGGCCGAGGCGGCCGACCCCGAGCATCGCCTTGCGCTGGTGATTTTCGGGCTGGTGGTGAGTATTCCGCTGATCGTGTGGGGCAGTCAGCTAGTGCTGAAGCTGCTCGACCGCTTTCCGATCGTCATCACGCTCGGCGCTGCTTTGCTGGGCTGGATCGCGGGTGGTCTGATCATCAACGACCCGGCCGGCGACCGCTGGCCGGTTCTGGATTCGCCGGTGGCCGAATACGGCATGAGCATCGCCGGTGCGCTGTTCGTCGTGATCCTCGGTTATCTACTCAAGCGTCGCAACGCGAATCGTGCGGCGGCTTGACTCCGAGCCTGAGTCTGAGTCTCAGTCGAGCGTCGCGGCACACGCCGCGTGGCGGGCTGGACCCGAACCTGAGGCATGAGCGGACCCGCGCAATGCGAACCGTACGCCGCCCCGATCTGACCTGAACACCACCGTGCCAGCGCAACGTTAGCCATTCGGCTGACTGTGTGGAACGCGCACCGCTGGCTACGATTGAAACGCCTGTCCCCGATTCGAGGGGCAGGCGTTTTTCGTTTCAGGAGCCTGCCGATGACCGTTACTTTGCCGTATTCCCCTTTTTCACAGTCCACGCCTTCGCCACGGAACGCGTTCGAACGAGCGCGCTGGAGCGTGCCGCTCGCACGTGCCTGCCGCCGTTTCGGTTCCGGTTTCGGCTTTACGCTGATCGAGCTGATGATCGTGCTGGCAATTGTCGGCGTGATCGCCGCCTATGCGATTCCGGCGTATCAGGACTATCTGGCCCGCAGCCGCGTTGGTGAGGGTCTCTCACTGGCTGCATCCGCGCGGCTTGCGGTGTCCGAAAACGCCGCGAGCGGCAATGCGTTTGGCGGTGGTTATGCGTCGCCGCCCGCCACCCGCAACGTCGAATCCGTTCACGTCGACGACGATACCGGGCAGATCACGGTCGCCTTCGCGACGCGCGTCGCGCCTGCCGGGTCGAACACGCTGACTCTGGTGCCATCGGTGCCGGACAATGCCGACGCGCCGACTGCGCGAATCGCCTTGAGCAAGGGCGCGGTACAGGCGGGCGCGGGCACCTGGGAATGCTTCGCCGGCGGGAAAACCGCCTCTTCGTTGCCTGCGCCAGGTGCCGGGCCCGCACCAGCCGATACGCCTTCCTTACCGTCGAACCTTGCACCGCCGGAGTGCCGCGCGTAAGCAATGGGGTGGCAGATCGGGTGAGTTGTTATCCGAACGTAAAACGCTGATTTTCGGGATATTTCAGCCCAGCCGGCGCACAGCAGGAGAATTTTTTTGTATAGTGCGCCGGTTGCTGACGCCTCCGGTTACTCGATGCCCACCCCATTTGCGCGCTACCTGTCTCTCATTCTGTTGGCTCTCGCGTTGGTGCTGCCTTACGCAGTCGCCAACCACACGTATCCGATTCCGACCTTCTACGCTGAATTCACGGCGCTCGCGCTGTATCTGCTGACGGGCGCGGGCGTCGTGCTGCTGGTGTGGACGGCGAGGCCGCGCGTGACGTTTGCGTCACCGGTGGTCGCGCTGGTGCCGTTGCTGTTCGGGCTCGTGCTGGTGGCACAGTCGGTGCTGCTGCCGGTCTCGCAGCCGTCGATGAACTGGCTCGGCGGCGGTTACCTGCTCGCCGCATTCATGGCGACGCACGCCGGCTACGGTTTCACACGCGCCAAGCTGAATGAGACAGCACTGCGCTGGGCAGCGGGGGCATTGATCATCGGTGGCCTGTTTGCGGTGTTTTGCCAGGTGATCCAGTTGTTCCACCTCGAGGTGCGCGTCTCGCCGCTGGTCGTCGCCTACAACGTGACCGTCGAGCGCCGGCCATTCGGCAATATGGCGCAGGCGAACCACCTTGCCACCTATATCGCATTCGCGATGGCGGGTGCGCTGTTCCTCGCGCAGACGCGCCGCATTGCCGTCAGCATCTGGCTGCTCGTGTCGACGATTTTTGCCGTTGGACTCGCGCTGACCGTGTCGCGTGGCCCCTGGCTGCAGATGGGCGTGATCGTGGTGGCGGGTTTCTGGATGGCCTTCGCGCAGACGCGCAGTCAGCCGCATCTTCGCCGCAGCAATCGCGAATGGCTGATTCCGATCGCGTTGGCGGTGCTGTTCTTCGTCATCAATGCATTGATCCGCTGGGCCAATGTGCACTACCACCTGGAACTTGGGCAGTCGGCGGCCGAGCGCTTCAAGGACGCCGGCCAGATCGCGCCGCGCTTGGCGCTGTGGAAGTACGGCTGGACGATGTTCAAGGCGCATCCGCTGCTGGGTGTCGGCTGGGGCGAGTTTCCGAGCTACCAGTTCGAGTATGCGAAGGCGCTGGGCGGCGTCGAGATTGCCAATAATTCGCACGACATTTTCATCGACCTGCTCGCGAAGACGGGTTTGATCGGCCTTGCGATCGTGCTGTTCGGTCTGATTACGTGGCTGGTGCGCGTGGTCCGCGCGCCGCAGAGCGCTGCGCGCGTGTTCGGCATTGCGTTGATCGGCGTGCTGGTCATGCATGCGCTGGTCGAGTATCCGCAGCAGTACATGTTCTTCCTGCTGCCGGCGATGTTCGTGTTCGGCTTGCTCGAGACACGGCCGCTGCGGCTCGTGCCGGGCCGCCTGTCATTCGGCGCGTTCAAGGTGGTAGTTTTCGGCGGGCTGGCCGCGTTGTATCCGGTGTACAAGGACTACGCGCGCGCCGAGGTGTTGTACTACGGTTCGCGGCCTGCCGAGCAGTATCGTGCGGATCCGTCGTTCCTGTTCCAGGCGTGGGGCGAGTACGGCCTTGCGACGTTGGAGCCGATGAATTCGATGAACTTGCAACACAAGCTCGCCATGCACAAGCAGGCGATTGCGCTGCTGCCAGGGGAAACCGTGCTGCGCCGGTATGCGGTGCTGCAGGCACTGAGCGGTGATACAGCGGGAGCGTTCGACACCGTCGAGCGTCTCAAGATCTTTGCTCAGGAGTTGAATGACTGGCCGTCGCAGTTGGCCTACGTGTATGAGCTGTGCGACGAGCAGAAGACGCTGACCGGCTTCAAGGCGGAACTGGTCAAGCGCTATGGCATGCCGCCAGGCGACGTCAATCAGGACGACGACAGCGAGGACGATTGAGCCGCGCTGTCGTTCTGTGGCAATAGCTTTAGCTGTAACGATGGAGCGGGGCGATGACGTTCGCAGTCATCAACCCGCCACCCAATCCCCCGACTTCCCGCCGTGCTTCTCCAGCACCTTCACATCGGTGATCGTCATACCACGATCCACCGCCTTGCACATGTCTGGATGCCGTTCGTAGCCTTGCGTGACGGTCTTATAAATCAATGACTTGCGAGCGCCGCAACATTCGATCTCGACCAATCCAGTTGGTTGAGTGGAGCGGTGTTGGAGCAGAATTGGAACAAGAAAATCTGCGCTTCCAACGCCGGTCGTAAGTTTACGCGATTACGCTGGTCGCAGGATAGTTTGAGTTCGTGGTTCATGTAACCGCGATGGCAATACAGGAGCGCCAGAATTCACACTCCATGATCTGAGAAAACTTCTCGCAAGCGTCGGCGCACAGTTGGAGATCGGGGACGCCATCTTGCGACGGATTCTGGGACACGCACCGAAGCGCGGCGACATACTGCACAGGCACTACGTCAGTCTGAGCGCTGGGGATGTTGCCGAATCGCTGGCAAGAATTCAGGCGGCGTTGCTGGTGCATGCTTCGTGATCGGATTGGGTGGGACCAAACCGACAACGCGGCAGAAACAGGACGGTGTCCGCTGCTTTGACGACCTGATCGGCGATAGAATTGCAACCCCTGCAAGATCGCGAATCGAGCGCATCAATGAAGAGAATCTACCCCTACAAAGGCTTCGAGATCGCCGTGGAGCTTGAACCAGTGTGGGAAACTGCCGGGACCGTCACGTTGTTGCCACCACGCGGCTTCGTAGCGGTCGTTCATATTCGAAGGTTGGGCGCTTCTCGTCCAACGGTTGCGCCAATACGTCTGACAGCAGATAACCAGCGGCCCTTCGCGACTGAAGCTGATGCTCTCATGACAGGGTATAGCGCCGGTCAGCGAGTAGTAGATGACAAGCTTGCACCGTGAATGCGCGCGATCAAAGGTCATATGACGCAGTTGGCGGCCTGCACCATTTCACTGCTTCATAGTCCCCGAAACTGTCAGTGTCGGGATCGGGTCCAGCGGCACCAGTCGTCCAGGTTCCTGAGCGACTTCTCACGACGATATTCGCGGCGATAGTGTCCGATCACAGCGATTGCCGCGATCAACAGCACGAACGTGCCGACCACAATCCCCATCCACGATTCACCCATCGCAGGCTCCTTCGTTACGTTCGGTTGGCAGTCGCCGACCGGTTGGCTTGATTGCAGGATGACTGTCGGCCACCGCACTGTCCGCTCCCATCAGTCCTATGCTGACAGACGGACATCGCCTAGCGAATCCGCGCAACAGCTTTCAGGACGGCATGGCCCTGCGGCGTGATGCGGGGTCGCCGGTGTCCTGACGCCAGCAGTTCAAAGATGACTAGTTGATGTTCCAGCAGCGTGTGAAGCTCCGCACGGTCCGCTTCGATCTGATCCGGTGCATCCTTGACCATCATCAACGTGGCGAATTCATGCGGACTCAACATGCGTGTCTCCTTGCGAAGCGGTCTCTCTTCGTACTGACAGGCTGAGTGCTGAACCAGATGTCCGGCGTTGTGACGACGGCTGGACATCTGAGCATCGACTTACCGATTCGCCGTGCGAGTGCCCTTCGCCGCTTCGATGGCCTGCGCAGCCGCTTTGCGCACCATCTCGCCCGCACTACTGGCGGTCGAGAACACCGACTTCGTCATGGCCGTCGCGATCTCTGTACCGGCTGGCGCGTTCTTCGCAAGGTTGTCTACAAGCGTTTGGGTGGTACGGCTGTGATGTTCATATTGGGCCGTGGCAGCGTTCATCCATTCCGCTTGGATGCCCGACGCAATGTCGCACAGTTGGCGACCGTAAGAGAGCGCCTGTTCTGCGGCTGGTTGCATCAGATTGGTTCGCCACGCGAGAAATTCTTCCGGCGTCTTAACGGACTGCGCTTCCAGCCAGTACGCTTCGCTTTTGGCAAGTGCCGACTGGACTGTTTGCAGATTCAGTTGGACCAGTCTCTGGAAGCGTTCGAATGCCTGATTTGTCAGGGCGAACAGGGTGGCGGAGTTGGCCTTCTGCACTGCGATCAGTTGCTCGGGGTCGAAAACGCTCATTCATGCACTCCTTTGTTAGCTTCTTCGAGCGCCTGACAGTTGTCAGGCAGGGATAATCTGGTGCGCGATCTCGTACCTGACTGAGCGGATGTATTGCTCATTTAGAGAAATTATTCTAACTTTGTTAAATTGGCATCTGGCATGCTTCTTTATAGGTAGATGCCCTAGTTCAGAAAGGCAGCCAGTTCGTCCCTACAGAATAGACACGCACGAAAAGCATGAAAGAGAGAGCGACAATCGTATGCATGCAGGAAGATAGGGTTCTTCTGGTTGCCAGATCGCGATCACGGTGGTCATTACCGGGCGGCACGATGCGCCGGTCTGAATCACCACTTGACGCGGCGCGGCGCGAACTCGAAGAGGAAACCTGTCTTGTCGAAGCAGAACTGACCTACCTGTTTCAGTTCGCCGGTTTCAGCAAGTCGCACCATGTTTTCTGCGCTGACATTGCTCCGCACGCGTCTCCGTGTCCTAGCAACGAGATTACGCGGTGCCATTGGTTTAGCCCGACCAAGATCGCGACGCTCTCTACGAGCGTACCAACGCGAGGAATCGTTGATGTCTTCTTCCGGTACGAGAATGGTTATCAAGTGCCATCGACCTTCGTCCACGGTCCAATGTGCACCACATAAGCGCGTTTCCTGAGGACATTTCCATTAGCGAACGGGGATGCACCATGAAGAAACTTCACAAATTGCAATCGCAAACGGCAGGGCCGGTATGGGGACTGGTCTTCGGTGTGTTCATGACAGCCGTAGGGATTGGTCTTTGGTGCTGCGCAGAGACGACATATAGTGCAGGCCGGACTGACGAGTCCGTGGCTGTCGCTTCGATGGTAATTGGGGTGTTCTCGGCTGTGTACGCGGGTCGCGAAATCCTTCATAGAAGAAATGGATGACGGGTGCGACGGCAGAATTCATGCTGAACAGCATTCACAAAGAACACGGTCCAGCGGGCTTGCTGACCTGCCCTAGTGCCAGCCTGCTTGACTGTTATTTTCAAGTTAAGTAGCGTGCATCTGTCGTGTGATCTCCACGCGGCGTGTGTATTGGGGCCGTCGCGCATGTGGACGGCCTTTTTTTCGTGTCGCTGTTTCGATTGCGGGTGGGCGGGTTGCGGTGTCGGCCATCGTCGCAGGTCACAAAGTGCATTGGCCGCGCATTCGCCGACTGTGGCAGTCGTGGGGACCATGCCGATTTCCGTGACGTGAATCGCGGTTGTGACTGATGGTCGTCTTCATTGGAAGGGTCACGACTGACCAACATGCGCGGCGACCACTGGTAGCGGATCACTGTTTCAATGGTAGATCGATTGTCTGAACCACTGTTGCGCGATCTGGTTTCACTGGTAGCAGGCGGACTGAATGGTGCGGCTGACCAGTGAATGCTGGTCTCCCGACTGTATGACATTGGTGCTGACTGTTGGTCCTGTGGACTGTGCGCGATTGTCAGTCCTGTGCCGATGCTAGGCCGACCATTCGCCAACTGTTGCAACGAATGCAGGGATCCCGATTGGCACCGTGCCGACTATTGTAGGTTGGCGACGGCGCACTGTGGATGGTGGCACGACTGTAGGGACCGCATTGTGGGTGGTGCGTCCGACTGTGCGAATGGCAACTACAGTCGGATTACATAGGACTGTGAATGTCAGACGCATTGATGGTGACTGTAAGGCACCATTATCGGATGGCGATTGCATTCAGGGCGGCACCACCAATGGTGCTGACTGTAGCCGCCGCGACTGTAGCAATGCACTTCACAACGTCACGACCCCCGCTACATTCGGGTGAATGTGCACGGATAGCGGTACGACTGTGGCCGGATTTCTACCATCGCCCATCACTGCGCAACAACGGCTTCCTTCAATCGGTAGAACGTAGCAGTACGAACAGATGAAAGCTTTGCGTAACGATATTTGATTGGAGGATCAGTGAAGTGTTGGCGCGGTACGACACAAGACGCACGCTGTCAACCGTTTTGGTGGACAATGACGCCACTTTTTTGCTATAGTGGGCTTCTTCAGTGAGCGAATTGTTCACCGGATGTTGAACATCCTAAGAAGTCTTCTACTGAGTGACGTTCGCTAGTTATGCCGAACGCTTGCAACGCCGCAACTGCGTCTAGGTTGCGCGTCTATATGAATTTCCCTTAGCAGTTCCCTGACTTAGCCGGTGTCGCGTTTGCGCGAACCTTGGTTGTGCTTTGCCGTCTGCGCGAAGCGATGTCCGGGAACGTCCTTGGCAAAAGATTCGGCTTTCAAGCGTTTTAAGGTTTTCCCGTAGCGCATGCGACGTTCTCGTCGATGAGTGCGCGGTAAGACCGAAGGCTTGGAATGCTGACGTATAGACGCAGTACCTCCAAAATGAACCTGAAACATCAAAACCAACAAACAACTCAGCGACAAGCAACGACCCAACTTTCAACGCGCGCTCCCACCGCGAAAGGTTTTTACGTATTTCATCGCGCCGACGATCAGTTCGGTTCGGCAGTGACGTATTCATGGTTCAGAAACCGGACCACGAAGGTAGCGGAACGCACGACTGAATCCTTCCAAGAATTGGCGATGCGATGCCGCACACCAGAGATCAGAGCGAAGAACGACGGCGCGACATTTTCGCCGTTCACGTTCAGGCATCGTCATTTTCACGAATACGACGCGCGAGAATGCAGCTTTCTCGCATTCAAGTTCGAGAAGGTCCGAGGTTGCACGCAAGCCGAAGACATTCTCGCCTGCGTTGGTGGTCTTGCATCCTTCTTGTATAGCACCCACAACCACAGCGTGTCGGAGCAGCCGACCGGAAGCTATCAGTTGATCGTTGCACTTCGCACGCCAGTACCCAAACAGTATTTCAAGGTGGTCGCGATGAATTTTGCGACTCGGTTCTGCCGGTTGAGTGGAATCATCCATCCGGCCTACGCTTCATGGGATCAGCGAATTCAGTTTCCGTCTTGTCCCAGTTCGCTGGTAGGTGAGTTCGTAGCAAAATCCCAAGGTGGCCGCGCGCATGACTGGCTGCCGGACTTTCTCGAACGTCAAGCCCCGAAGTCATCCGAAAGTTGGGGTATGCAGTGATGGCGGCGCTTCTTCTCCAACAAAAGCCAGAAGCTCTTCCTGTCAACTTCGATGGTATCCCGTCATCGCTGAAAGAGTCCCCGCATTGGGTGCTGTGGCAATGGCACTATGACAGTGAAAGTGAACGCTGGACGAAGCCACCACGGCAATCCGATGGCCAGTTTGCACGCACGAACGATCCAGATACGTGGACGACGTTCGATAAAGTTCATCGCGCATATCTCGATGGTAGTTTCGACGGCGTCGGTATCGTTCTTCGTGATGATCTGGTCGGCATTGATCTTGACCACGTTCTCGACGAATCCGGCGAAGTCACACCACTGGCCGCCGAGATCGTCGAGCGTTTCGGTGATGCATACATGGAGAAGTCACCGAGCGGTGACGGTCTTCATATACTTACCCTCGGGACATTTCCGCGATCCGGCAAGGGCACTGAGCACAAGAATATCGAATGCTACCGTGAAGGCAGCAGTCGCTACTTCACCGTCACCGGTCATGAGTTAAGCAACGCGGCTGGCATCGTCCATCAGGCAGAAGCCCTTGACTGGCTGTACGAGACGCATTTCCGTAAATCTACGGCCGCGGCTGCGAAGCTGCCCACCGTTACCGATGGTGGCGTCACCAAATTAGTGGATGACGCAGTCATTCTGGCGAATGCGGCTCAAGCCGGTAACGGCCAACGTTTCCGCAAACTGTTTGATTACGGTGATTTCTCCGACTACCCAAGTCAGTCCGAAGCAGACCTCGCACTGGCAAACATGCTGGCCGGTGCGACGCAGGACGGCGAGACTCTGGACCGTCTGTTTAGGGTGTCGGAGCTATTCCGGCCTGAGAAGTGGGACAAATCACATACGGCTGACGGCCTGACCTATGGCCAGATGACCATCGCCAAGGCGCTGACCGGCAAGAACGCAACGAAACAAATTGAAGCTGCGGTCCGTACTGGTGGTTTCGTTCGCGCTGCCGATGCGATGGCCGAAACGCACACCGTTGAATGGCTGATCGACGGCGTCATGGAACAAGGCACGTCCTGCATGCTGTTCGGTGCATCGGGCAGCGGCAAAAGTTTCGTTGCAATTGACTGGTCGTGCTGTATTGTGACCGGCACTGACTGGCATGGTCAAGATGTCGAGCCGGGTGCCGTTTTCTACATCGTCGGTGAAGGTCAGAAGGGCTTTGGACGACGGCTGACGGCATGGCAGACGAAGAACAACGTGTCGTTGCAGACAGCACCGCTGTACCTATGGCAGGCTCCGATCCCGCTGTCTAGTGACGAAAGTGTGAAGTGGCTTGCTGCTGAGATTGCGAAGGTCGCATCCCCGAATAATCCGCCGCGAATGATCGTCATTGATACACTGGCGCGGAACATCGGCAACGCGGACGAGAACAGCAATCGGGACATGGGGCTTCTCATGAATCTGCTTGATACTCACCTGCGCCTTCCTTTCAATGCATCGGTCGTCATCGTCCATCACTCAGGGAACGGTGACAGAGATCGGTTGCGTGGTGCATCCGGCCTCACTGGCGCAGTGGACTATGAATATCGCGTGGACCGGAAGGGCGATGCCCGTGCTTTGGTCTGCAAAAAGAACAAAGAAGGTGAAGAAGGCGAAGATCGTCAGTTTCGGATCGAGCGCGTACCGCTTGACGGGAATATTTCGTCTGCTGCCCTTGTTATGCTCGATACGCCATCGAAGAACGCTGCCGGTGTGAAACTGCGTGCACCGTCAATTACGTGCCTATCTGTACTGAAAAGAATGACGGATGCCTGTGGTTTGGTTCCAAGCGATGAATTGAAGAAGGCCGTTGGCATTGGCGCTCCGGGACTGGTGGTTCCGAAAGAGAAGTGGAAAGACGAATCAATCAGTGCTGGCATCAGCGCAGGTACGACCGACGATGCCAACCGCCGGGCGTTTGATCGTGCCTTTGACCAGTTGGTGAACGAGGCCAATCTTGTCGGAAGCCACGGCGACTACGTTTGGGCGAAGTGATTTCGGCGGACAATCGGACAGGCAAAAATAACCAGTTGTCCTTCGATCTGGTCGTTGACCTAATCAGGACGGACAAGGACACACCCCTATAAAGGGGTGCCCGTCGTCCATAGGTGCGGATAGAAAATAATTTTTCTTCTTCTGTGGCCTAACAGAAATGGTTGCGCCCGTCCTGTCCGTTTTTCTGTGCTGTTGGTCACGCCTGTTCACCGCGAAGCGGCGCGACCGAAGGGCGCAATACATTACGTTCGATTGGTGCTGCGTGGTCCAGATGCCGAGCATTGACTCACGGTATCGCCGTAACAGGGACGGCTTCCGCTTCTCTTTGACGATACGAGTGATGCGATTAACTGTCCCAGCCATCTCGTTCCAAACCATCCAATATCGACTTATAGAACGCCAACCCCAATTCGCCATAAATCTGGATCGTCGCCAGTGAGATGTCTTGACCAGCATGTAAGCGCGGCACATCGTATGTTTGTTCCCGATTCTTCACCGCTCTCAAGCGCAACTCTGCCCTGACTGTTCGTCTGCGATAACCGGGTGGCGGGGGGACATCGACGGTCACGCCGCCGATCGTGATCCTCGGATTCCGAACGCGAAAGCTACTATCTGTAGTGGACACGTTCTCGAAGCCGCCCGGCATCACGCCCGTGGTGTCATCGTGCCGGTGTTCGTCTGCATGGCGTGCCTGAGATAAGTAACGTATCAACTCGTCCGATTTCAACGCGGCTTTCACCCGTTTCACATGGGGTGAGTTATAGAACTTGGGATCGCCCTTGAGTGCGGATTCCGTCTTGTTCCAGAATCGGGTAAGCCTGCCAATGAACTCCTTCCAGTGAGTGTCTTCGTCGTCCGGCCCGCTCGCGACCTTCAGGTTGTCAAGCGCCGTTTTGGCGAATGCCAGTTCTTTCCGTGCTGCTATCAGCTTCGTCCCCGCCACGCGAATCTCCCCCATCAATTCGTAGAAGCTGAAGAATACAACGGCGCGCAGTTCCGGTTCGCAGGGTCAATAGGGTGTGCCGTAAGCGAACCTGTAGGGTTCCGGTTCGGAAAGCGCGATCTTCCGGCCTTAACCGAACCGGATCACGAGAACTACTCAAACAGGGATGGCCACTGGTACCGATTGGCTAGATGCATCTTCGGGGGCTTGCCGCAGTAGAAAAGACTCCCATCGGTCGGATAGCGCGGCCAGATCGGGGCCAGACGTGCCGTTCAGGAAAAGGGGCGTGCCGGCGAATGCTTCGTAGCCCGCTGCACACACGTCGGGATGCAACTTGACGGTCAGGGTTGACGGATCGATTGCCAACAGATCGAGATCGAAGAGGGTGTGCAGGTCACTTCTAAGTAGCAGTCCGTTGTGCGCTCCGTTGTCATTCGTCTCGGCGTATGGCCGGATGTGAGCGGCTTCCACCAGTCCCGGAAAAGCACAACGACTTATCTGACAGGCGGCACCGTACCGGGCAATAAGCCGATTTCGAAACTTCGCCTGCCCACGTCTCTGATTCAATTCCCGAAGCACTCGTCTCCGCGCTTCGATGACTGAGTGCGGAGGATCGTCGTTCGTAGCGGTGCTCACGGTATCGATGTCGATGCCGATGACGAATTTTTTCACTAACGCGTTGCAATCGGGGTCATCTCGTAACCAGGGTTCGATCCGCGCCAAGTCGATTTCTTTAATCGACATTTGGTCATTGGGGCGAACTACCGCGGCAGCCAACCGATCCAGCGTCAGACCGGGCGGCGCTGACCGGAACGTTTCACCGTAGTGCGCCGCGAACGTATCGACCGTTACCGTCTCGCGTACTGGTTCTGAGAACTCATGTCGGTTTCGGCAGACCCACGGCGGTTCGATTGTCGTCCGTCGCTTGATGTCGCTGACTCCACAGATTGGACAACGCTGTCGCTCCTTCTCGCCCTTTCCGAGTTCAATACCGGTGATCTGCGCGACACCAAGCACCCCCGATGGTGAACGGATGATGACCACGTCGTCCTTGGCGACCTGTTGATGGTTGGCGACGAAACTGTCATATCGATAGACCTGAGACGGATCGTCCTGATAGCCAGTGTTTCCGCCGTATTGTCGGGCGCCGTCAACGGCGAGTAGGGACCATGCGCGTGGATTGCTCATTGATTTTTTCTTCTTCGTCGTAGATGCCGAGAATGCGTTAGCGAATTGCGCGAGCGACCGGTCGGCAGTTGGTCACAAGGCGTCACCTTCGAAGTAATCGGAATCGACCTTCTTCACCTGGAAGGTGCTGACCGTCGAAACGCCGACATTGTGGTCTACCATAAGCTTGACCAATTGATCGCCATCCACAAGGATGATCTTTGACGCGATGACGCCCGCGTACTCTTTCGCTTCGCGGGTGAACGTGGACGTAGTGATGAAAACGCCTTTGTTCGCTCGCTGTCCTTGCAGCGCCCCGGCAAATTTCTGGATTTCAGGGCGCCCAACCGCACCTTCCCACTTCTTAGCTTGCACGTAGATAACATCCAAGCCAAGTTTATCTTCCTTGATCGTTCCGTCGATGCCGCCGTCGCCGCTTCGCCCGATGACGCTTCCCGCATCTTGCCGAGAACCGCCGTAGCCCATCGCGACCAGCAGGTCGATCACTAATCTTTCGAAGAAGCTAGGTGTCGCAGATTTGACTTGGTCTAGCAACTCGGCTTCGAGATTGGCCCGTAATCGCTGGTATGCCTGTGCGAACGATTCTTCGGGCGTTGATCCGTCAATTTCAGGCGCGGTAACGCCGGGCTGCGACACCGGCGTTACCGTGGCTTGCGCGTCACCGGTCTTCTTCTGCCGGAATGTCGCGAATTCCGGGTATCGATCCAGTGTGCTGTTATCAATTCGGGCGGGACCTTGCGCAAGCAAGGCTTTACCGCGTTCAGTGATATTGAAGTAGCCGCGCTTTTTGGACTCAACCACGCCCGCTTGTTTCAGGTACGTTCGCGCCCAGCCCACCCGATTGTCAAATAACGGTGCAGTGCCACTTGGGAGAAGCGTGTTCCGTTCTTCATCGGTAAGCTGGTATTCGTCGGCGAGCTTCTCGACTATGCTGCGAAAACGATGTTCCTGACCATCGGCAACAGCACGAAGGACGGGCAGCATCAGGGTTTGGTAATCGGGTATCGGCATGGCGGTAATTCGCTCGCTTGCAAAGGGGGCAGTCGATCAACTGAGTCGTTCAACCGATGGGCCAGATGCCTGCAACGAAATCGCGCGCATCACGAAGCTCCGGGTCCGTAGCTAAATCTCGCTTCATTGCCTCATTGACCCATTTCGTTCCATGGCCGCCAATCGACTTGCAGAAGCATTCCATCTCGCCGACTTCTACGACACGAATCCCGATTTGGAAAAGGTATGCGTGCAGTCGTTGATACGCTTTGGTCGCATCTCCTGCCGGGACGAACGATTTGCCGGAGAGCTTGGCGAGCGCCCATGGAGAACCGCGTTTTACAACATTGCGAATTTTTTCAGCGTCGGCTTCGGAGATAACTTCTTTGGCTTGCGCAAGGACATCCGCGATCTCTTTCTCGACATCTGCTTTGGAAAGCTCCTTTTTCTGACCTTTCATCGCAGCGTGCAGTATGTTGAAGTCTTTCTCAACCCGGACCCAATCGCCGCCAAGACCCTCAACGATGCCTCGCAATGGGTGGTCCGAAGAGAGGATGTCAAAGTCAGCAACTACTCGAACAGGTACGCCAAGACACCGGAGGGCTGGAACAATTGTGCGGAAGCGATCTTTCCCCCCGACGTGCGCAAAGAGTACGTGTGGCCGCCGGACTTTAGGTTGATTACGCACCAGCGATTCCAGCACTGCCGAGTAAAACTGGCAATCAGTGTCGGCCTCGCAAAGCACTACTCCGTCGTGAAATACCCCGTCAAGCAGGTTCGAGTGTCGCAAAAGCGGGTCACTCCACAACGTATTGAGGTCGGTGCTGCTGAGTTCAATCGCGTGGTTCGAGTTGCCCTCGCGGGTGAGTCTTACTATCTTTACGTTTTTCGAATTTGCGTCCAAAACGCCGCGAAGAAAATCGCCGCTGTGCGTCGAGACGATGACTTGACGGCCTTTCGGCTTCTTGTTCGCCAGCAATGCGCCAAGGTATCGAGCCTGAGGCGGATGAAGAAATGCCTCGGGTTCATCCAGCAAGGTCACGAACGGCTTCCATACAAATACGCGCAACAGGCACCCGAGAAAGCTACGCATCCCATCACCTTGTTCGTGCGCCAGCGGTAGCTTAACGAGCCTTTCCAAATAGCCATTTGACACGCGGTCTTCGCCTTCATGCGGGACAGGTCGGTTGCCGCAGTGAAGCGGAATGGCTCCGCCATCGCCGCGATTCACGACGACATCCATGTTGAAGGCTTCGTGAAAGTAATTGGAGATTTCCTTCTCTAAATCATCGTCTCGATAAAGCTGTTGGATCGGATTTGAGATTGCGTCGCCGCGAGAAAAACTAATGGCTGTGGCTGGATTGGCTATATTGAGGCGCGTCTCTGTGTCTAACAGTTCGATGCAATGTGCGCCGAGTATCTTCTTCCGCCATACTACGTTACTTGCGAACCAACTCAGCGCCGTGCTCCGGGGATGCCGCGAACCACGGGTCGGTTGTTGCGGAGACGCTCCGGGAACATCGGTAATCGCGTCTTCGGATAGCAGCCATGATTCGACCGCTTGCAGGTTGGTCGTATGCGTATTTTCAACTGAACGCACAACCAGTCCTTCGTATTCGGCATTTCCGAACATATCAGTCGAGAAGTACGCACGTATGTCCTTCAGGGTGCGGCTCTTGCCGGTGTTGTTGCCACCGACAATTACCACTAAATCGTCTTCGCCGATCTGAAGGCTGGTCCCATCGTTGAACTTCAACGCCGTCAGTCGAAAACTAAACTCTTCAGTAGGCGTGGGTTCTGCGACCGTCATGACTGAGGTGATGTCCATCGATTGTGCCCGTTGCTAATGTGATTTGGTCTGTAGCAGGAAAGCTCACATGATACGCAAAAGGACGTTGGAACCCCTCGTTACCGTTGGTCGGTACCGGAAGGTGTCCAAAATGGAGCGCATTTGGACAGCCTAGATTCGCGTGTCCGAATCTCTGCTTGTATACGTATCGGACACCTGGTAACATTCGTACATCTCTTTCGGACACATGGGGTGCGAATGTCACGACTGTTTGCCTATTGCCGCGTCTCCACCACGGACCAGACGACCGACAATCAAGTAAAAGAAATCGAAGCGGCGGGATTCTCGGTCGCCAAGCAGCGCATCGTTGCTGAAACTGTTTCCGGTTCGGTCGCAGCGTTCGAACGCAAGGGCTTTGCCAAGCTGCTCGACAAACTGGAAGACGGCGATGTTCTGATCGTGACAAAGCTGGATCGTCTTGGGCGCAACGCGATGGATGTTCGCGCAACTGTCGAACGTCTGGAAGCCATCGGCGTTCGCGTCCACTGCCTAGCGCTTGGCGGCGTTGATCTAACAAGTCCAGCAGGGAAGATGACGATGCAGGTCATTAACGCCGTCGCCGAGTTTGAGCGTGACTTGCTTATCGAACGGACACATGCCGGTATCCGCCGTGCAAAGGCTGAAGGAAAGGCGTTCGGCAGACCTTCGGCGCTGACGGAAGTGCAGCGTGCTGTCGTGGTGGAGATGCTGAATGCCGGATTTCCCGTTGCGCAGATTGCACGCGAGATGAAAACCAGCCGTCAGACCATCATGCGCGTTCGTGAAGATCGATTGACGGTAAGTCCCGAGTTGGATGTCAGCGTCGGCGTTCCGCATCGAGCGCAGAAAAACGAATCTGTTGAGCAAGGCAGACTTGGCCCGGATGGTGTGCCTTGTGCGTTGATCGACTGGTCGGACCTTCGCGCATCGCGCAGGAAGGCAGCGAACACGCCTGAATGACGAACCGGTAATCACCGCATGCGTCGCCGTCAAGAACGTGATGCGCTCTCCTTGCAATTGGATTCAATCATCGCGGCGACCGGTTTCTCGCGTTCGACGCTGTCACGACTCGGTCAGGTGAAGCAAGAGACCGCCTGACGCCGCGAACCGCATACACCGCTTCGCCTGTAGTTGCGGCATTGAAAGTTCGATGGGCCGATGCGACGATACCCGTCGCCGGATTGCACCATAAGTAGTTGACATTCGCACACCGCCTTGCTACTTTGTCGCTGCCCCGATTTGACAGATCAGCTTGCGGGGGCGTTAAAAATACAGCTAAAGCGCGGACAAGAACCCGTTTTAGCGCAAGCTGAACGGGTTTTTTGTTTCACGTCGCGGATTTAAAGCACAACTTGCAGCGCGACTCACAAATTCTGCTAAAGCGTCGCCATGCCTCTCTACCCCGAAGGCCGGTGATCGCCGGAACCATCGGGGCGGGAGATGTCAATGACACAGCCACTACTGGGCGTTCTGCCCTCACTGGACAGCCTTTTTCATGGCTTCCTATTCCAACTGAATGCGCCTGAGAACCACGTACTGCTGACGGGGCTTCCCGGCACCGTGCGTCCCGGTTCGTTTCTCTTTGCGAAGCCGCGTGCCGAAGTGCGCGAAGCTATTCGCGCCCGTTGCACCAACGGTGTCATAGGCGGGTTCCGCATCATTCGCTCCGCGCACTGGATGAAGGAAGATTTGCTTCCGGTGTATGCCAACGACTTGCCTCACATCGTCAGTTTCTTCGCTGCCCTTGTTCCGTATGCCGAACATGAACGGTTCGAATCCAAGGGGAGGTTTGGGCAATGAAACCACGCTACTCTAACTATCCCATCGGCAAACTGCTTCTGCATGTGATCGATCAGTCGGGATTGTCCCCGAAGGAGTTCTTTGCTGAACTTGGTTTCAATAACTTTTCCAAGGCACTTGAGCGACTGGATTGCTGGCTTGCATATGGGGAAGGAAACCAGCTTCTGATTGAAAGACTTCAATCCAGCCGGTTCGCCATAGACAGAGATCGGCTGACAGCGGCGATGGCCGAAAACGATGTCTTGTTACAGCGAGAGCGTGAGGTCGTGGCCAGACGCGAGGAGGATGAAGCAAGACAGTCCTTTCGCCCTCATGTCGAGGTCATCCCGGAACTGTCACGCCCGACCCAGATAACGATGTTTTGCTTCACTGGTGGGAATCAGCGATTCAACATCGGACTGCCTGACGATATATCGGCATGGACTTGGGAAGACCAACTTGCCTATCTGAAACAGGTAGTACCTGAGAACTTTGCAAAACATCGAGGCCGGACTTTCTTTACGGGGTCCATCGTAGGCTATCTGTACCGCCCAACATTCGATGGCGACCCAATCTGGTTAACCATCACCGGCGAAATTGATACGCAAGGTGAGCCGATTTCGGCATCACGCAGCGTCGCATATCTTCGGTGGCATTGATCCGAAGAGGGATTGCGGCCTTACGTTCGATAGCAACGTGTTCCGATGTGAAAGTCAGATTTCGGGTGCTTTGGACCGGCTTCACGACGATGTGCCCGGAATCCTCTGCGCAGATGTCTTTCACATCACGCTGATTATCGCGAATGCTGTGGGTGATGGCCGCACCACAGCATTCATTCTATGAACTCTCGCCAACTGCCGCAACGGGGTATAGAAATCCCGATGTTTGCCGTTAGCGTGCGTAACGACACTGCTTGTGTCGGCATTCAGTTTGTAAGCCGTTTCCTATAAAGACAACTTGAGAGCAAAGGTCTACATGAAACAAAAAAGAGCAGAACGACAGGTGAAATCGGGGCTTCGTCTCACAGCAGTGGCAGCTATCGCAGTATCCGTCTTGGCTGCATGCGGTGGTGGCGGTTCAACCAGCACGACCGCATCCACTACGAGTAATGCGACGCCAAGTTCGTTGGCCGGGACCGTTGCGGTCGGTGGCGCGATCTCTGGTGCAAACATCACGGTAATCGACGCCAATGGCAAGAGCGTCACGACGACCAGTGACGCATCGGGCAATTACACAATCTCTCTGGCGGGGCTGACCGCGCCGCTGTTGATCGTCGCGTCCGATCCGACCGGTGTGCATCCGGCGCTGGCGTCAGTTGTTGCCAGCATCCCTACGGGCACGACAGCGCCTGTGATCGGGAACGTCACGACACTGACCACAGCCGTGGCAGCACTTCTCACGACGAGCGGGAACGCATTGGAATTGGCGGGCAGCGGCAGTCTGTCGTCGCTGGCGCAGACCGGTTCGGTCACGGCTGCCGTCGCCAAGTTGAATACCGCGCTGTCCAACATCCTGCCCGCGAATGGCATCAAGGCGGGTTCGTTCGATCCAGTCGGCACGATGTTCACGGCGAATCAGACCGGTGCCGATGCAGTGATCGATGCTGTACAGGTGGTTCCTGCGCCGAACGGCGGCACACAGATCATCTCGTCGGCGGCACCGTCAAACGGTATTGCGTTGAACCAATCGACATCGGTATCGACACCGCTGGCCGCGCCACCTGCATCAGCGGCGTATCTGTCGCAAGTCATGACGGTGCTCACGCAGTGCCTTGCAGGAACGTCTTCGGCCTGCACGCAAGCCGTTGATGCCAACTACAAGGAAAACGGCTTTACCACCTTCGCGACCGCGCACCCGAAGATTTCTGCGACAGGCGTGACGATTGGGACGCCGCAGACCCTTGAATTCTTCACTGGTACAGGTGGCGTTCAGGAAGCGCTGGTTTCGATCCCATACACGACAACCGGTGGCGTCGCCGGTACGGAATTGACCGTCGTCCAGCAAACATCCGGTGGGGCTTGGGACATCATCGGAAACCAGCAGCAATACAACGTCACCATCTCATCGTATCTGAGCCGCTGGCAGTTCCTTGATCCGAATGACGCGCAGTACAGCCGGTACGAATCTGGCCTGAATATCAGCATTCCGGTCGGTGGGCCGAATCCTGCGAACCTTGCTTCCGCTTCGGTAACGGGTCGGGGCATCAACGGTACTTTGTATCTTGTGCCGCGTACTGGTTCGGGGAACGGCAATCTCGCACTGACAACAAACGTGCAGACGGGTGTCCCCACTGGCGGTGTCACGTCGAGTTCGAATGCGAACACCTATCGATGGTCATGGCAGGCATTGCCCGGTGCGACTGGCACTTACAGCCCGCCGACCGGTAGACGCGGGTTCTATGCGCAGTCGCCGGTTGACTTGACCACGGTGCCGCAGTTCGCCACGTACACGGTCACGTTCTATGACTCGACCGGGACGCAGATCGGCCGGCCGACCGGCGTTGTGAATAGCACGCCACCGATAAGCGCGGCGGCGGGTGCTGGCGTTGCATGGCAGACCCTTGCGACCAGTGTGCAAAATGACTTTTTGACTCCGAGCGGCGCACTTGCGAGTGGACAATCGTCAGTTGGCCTTTCGTGGTCAAACATCGTTAACGGTCAGAACATCGCGCCACTAGTCTTGGCTACCCAGATTCAAGACAATCCGGGCACCGGCGTTACACCGCAAACCGAAGTCAATGGATTTTGGAATGGTCCCGCTTCGTTTGCTTCTTCAGGGCAGTACACATCATCAGTGACAGCCGGGATCGATCAATATGGCGTGCAGGAATGCAGCACAGCGTGTACGTTCCCTGCGCTACAAACCGGTGCGTCTCGCCTTGTGTAGTTGCGGTGGAGCGTCGGTGAAACGGAGTATGACAACAACTGGCGGTACATTGACTGAATGACCGTCGCGTGATGGACGGACGACTCGCGCATGACCGGCTGTTGCTTGGCAGGTGATGCCGAGTCGTCCGTTTTTCGTTTTATCGGCACGTTGCCCGTACCATCGCGCCAGCCGGTGCCGTAGCTACGTTTGTTGAAGGGGAGAATCAATGGGGAATGAAATGGGGTTCATCGGGCTGCGCGGATGCACTGATGCCCGAATTGCAGGGCTGGTCGGTCTGCTTGTCGGGGATGCGCTTGGCGTTGGATTTGAATTCAAGAAGCCGGAACAGATTCCGTCACGCGACCAGATTGAGATGACCACGCCAGTCGGCTTTAGGCGGTCACATGCCGGTGTGCCGGTCGGTACGTATTCCGACGACGGTGCGCAGGCACTTTGCCTGCTCGCCAGCCTTCTCGGATGTGGGAAATTCTCACTGACGGACTTCGCTGACCGACTGCTGCGATGGTTCGACGATGGGTACATGGCTGTTGACGGCGACGTTTTCGACTGTGGGATTCAGACCGCCGCCAGTTTGAACCGGCTTCGCGATGGTGTGTCACCGGGTGAATCGGGCGGAAAGGGTAAATTCGAAAACGGGAATGGTGGGATCATGAGAACGCTCCCGCTAGCACTTTGGCACACGGGGACTGACGAAGCCTTGGTCCGAGACGCCCATCTTCAGTCGTTACCTACGCACGCTCACCCGCGTTCCCTTGTCGCATCCGCGTTCTATGTTCTACTCGCAAAGGGTTATTTGCAGAAGCTCGCAGACCCTTGGTCACATGCGGACGGTCGTCTCGAAGTCATTTATGAGACATGGGCCGACAAGCAGGAGAGAGCCGCGTTCCTGAAGCAACTGGACGTGCTGCGACAGTTCCCGAAGACCGACACACCGCGTGGCAGCGGCTATGTTCTCGATACACTCTGGTCGGCGCGAAAGGCACTAGAAGAAGGATCGTTTGAAAATTCTATCCGTGCTGCGATCCAGTTTGGGAACGATACCGATACAACCGCTGCCGTAGCTGGCGGTCTGGCCGGTATCAAATTTGGCCTAGCTGGTGTTCCGCAGCGTTGGCTTGAACAGCTTCGGGGCTTCGACCTTGTTGAGCCGTTGATTGCTTCGTTTCTGGCGAGATCGAAACGTACTTCGAGTGTGTACGAACGATGAGCGGTGCTGGCCAGCGGTTTGCGTTTGTCACACACAATAAGCACGACTTTAGCGCTGCGGAACACCGCCTGATTCACCATTGTTCGGGATCGCGCTCATGTACAACAGGTTCGGGTCACGCTCCGCTGACGAGACGCCGCTGCTCATAAAGTCTGTCGTTGAGAATCACGGGTTCGCTTTCGCGGCGCATCCCCGTCTGTTACGTCCCGGTCTATTTGAGAGTCGGCATCTCGATCTGAAGGTCAGGTGCGCCGATAGCGACGCAGGTTGCGGCGGCGCCCATTTCGACGGCCCAGCATGCACAGCAGCGCCTCAACGCCTAGCACGAATGAAGTTATCAGGGCCACCGCGAAACCAAACGCGACGGTGAGCCGAACCACAACAGTAAAAAGCTCAGCCAATTACTTCTCCCGGTCGCGTCACCTTGCTCATTTCTTCATACTATTGCGCTTGCCATTCCGATACTGTCTTCCTATTGTGCCGACTTTTTAAATCGGGAAAACGCTACTTAACTTAGGCGAAATCGGTAATTTTTTCGATGCGCCCGTTCTGCAAGGCTACCGGGGCGGTGTGCGATGAAAAGCGGCGTTTTATAGGCTCTTTTCGGCGGAAGGATGACGCTTTTTTGCAACAGTTCCCTGACCATATCGGTCACGCGAACCATGCTTCCATATGCGTTCAATGCGGTCTGGCCGGTACAAATACGGCATCGATGGCATTCCGGCGCGATGGTTGGAACAGTTGCGGGGTTTCGACATCGGCGAACCGTTGATCCGTCAATTCATGGCGATGTCATGAGCGCATGCCGCATGGTGCTTTCGCTTCACGAGATTCCAAACTAACGGGAGAACCTATTTGACGAAAACCTTCGCTGAATCCGACATCACCATCGAAACCCTTGATTCACATCTCCGAGATAGCGGCTTGGTGCCCTACAAGGTGCAGTCTGACGGCATCTGATTGCGGACCGAGAACGGCATCGGCTATCGCATCTCACTCATGGCGGACCGGAAGTTCGTGCGGGTCAGCACGTACCTACCGCTGAATCGGCAGGCACCCATCACCCAGAAGCACGAACTGGCGCGGCGGCTGAATGAAGAAGTGTTCCTGCCGGTGTTCACTGTCGATCAGGACGAAGACCTGTCTGTGGCCTACGTCCTGCCTTACGCCCACGGCCTGATTGCCGGAAACTTCGTCGCCGTCGTCAATCGGTTCGCGTCGCTGCTGGCATTCATCGTCCAGACCTACAACGACGACGGCTTGATCGATTTCGGCGTGCCGAGTGTGGCGTCCGCCGCTGCCGACACTGGATCAGGGCCAGCCAGTGGCGAACTGGTGCACTGACGGATCAGCCTAGCTTTCGTGCCAAGTCGGCTGCGGATGGATGGTAGTACCGCTTCAACATCCCTAAGTTCCGGTGTCCCGACACCGCCGCGAGTTCAATCAAATTTGGCAACTTCTGCGCCAATCGTGTGATGGCCGTATGCCGAAGGTCGTGCCAGTGGAAGTCCTTGATGCCTGCACGTTTGCACGCCTTCCTGAAGGCAGCGTGTAGCGTGTTGCCTTTGACCGGAATTACCCAGCCATCGATGGAACGCGGTAGGTCGGCCAAGATGCTTACTGCCTTCTTGGACAACGGGACGGTTCGCGCTGTCCCGTTCTTCGTGATCGGCAAGTACGCGGTCTGGGCGTCGAGATTGACGTTCGACCACCGCAATTCAATCAATTCGCCGCGTCTCATTGCCGTTTCTAAGCTCAGGATTGTTGCCGGAAGCAGCCATACGCTCCGCCTTTCGGTCGGAATCATTGCAACAAGAAGGCGCGTTTCTTCGTCGGTGGTGAGCACACGATCTCGACCTTGCGGCGAAGGCGGTTTACGAACCAGTGTGACCGGGTTCGCAATGTTGATGTCCCACTCACGACGGGCGTGATTGATGATCGCCGATAGATACGCCAGTTCCCGAATTACTGTGGCTGGCTTCACTTTTTTCAGCCGTTCGTCCCGATAAGCCGCAACTGCCTTCGGGGTCAACGCGGTCATGCTGAGTTTCGCGAGTTTGGTGCGGCAGGTAGCGCGAAGCCGCGATATTTCATCCGCACCGCTGCGCCTTGTGGGGCAAACGTCGGTGATGTAGTGCTCAATGATGTCTTCGAGCGTGTTCGCTTCGGCTTCACTGCGACTGACGAAACTCCCACGATCCATCTCGGTTTCGACGGATCGCGCCCACTGTTCCGCATCGGCGCGGGTGTTGAAGGTCTTTACTTCGACCGGAAACCCCTTACGGCGAATGCGTACCTGCCATTTGTCTTTTCTGCGGTGTATAGCGGCCATTCCTGTTCCTAAGTGGAGCAGGATTGGAGCAAGATCGAGTTTTCGTATGTCAGCAGTCAGATTTGTAGCGATTCTGTCAGGCGATGGTTGCGCTGCAGAATCAAGCGAAGCGTCGAATTAAGACTGTAAAAACAATGTCTTAACTCTCCGCCACCCAATCCCCCGACTTCCCGCCGTGCTTCTCCAGCACCTTCACATCGGTGATCGTCATACCACGATCCACCGCCTTGCACATGTCGTACACGGTCAGCAGTCCGACCTGCACGGCGGTTAGCGCTTCCATCTCCACGCCCGTGCGTCCCAGCGTTTCCACTTGCACCGTGCAATGCACGCCGGGCAACGTTTCATCGAGCTCGAAGTCCACTTTCACGCGGGTCAGCGCGAGCGGGTGACATAGCGGGATCAGATCGGCGGTGCGCTTCGAGCCTTGAATCGCGGCGATGCGCGCGATTCCGATCACGTCGCCTTTTTTGGCGTTGCCATCACGGATCAGCGCGAACGTCTCCGGCAGCATGCGAATCGAGCCGCGCGCGATCGCGATGCGCTTGGTCTCCTGCTTGCTGCCGACGTCCACCATATGCGCCTGGCCGGCCGCGTCGAAATGAGTGAGTTCAGGCATGGTTGGGCTCCTTCAGAGGGCGCCTATCATAGCAGCGTGATTGGGCGAGTCGAGATGATTACAATCACCGTATGCCCGCTATCTTAGTCCGAGCGGCGGGCGCCGCTTTTCGACTTCGTCATATCGAGCTCGCGATGCGTTCGAAACGGTTTCTTGCTGCGTTGTTGTCTGTCGCGCTCGCGGCACCGCCGGGTGTGTACCCGCAATCGCGTGGCGCATCGAATGCGAACACCAACACGGGCACGACCCTCGCGCTCAACATACAGCCCGCCGAACCGCCGTTGGAAAGCGGCCCGGTCGAAACTTTTGCCGACCCCGTCGTGCCGCCCGACATCGCCCAAGGCGTATTTGGCGTCTATGGCGGCGCGCAGAACCGCTTCTCCGGCAACCCAGGCGCGACCACCAACTGGCGCACCCCGATCGTCACGCAGCAACTGCCCGACCTCGGCAATGGCGGCTCCGGCTCGCTGACGCCGCAAGCCGAGCGCAAGCTCGGCGAACGCGTGATGCGCGAGTTGCGTCGCGACCCCGACTATCTCGAGGACTGGCTCGTGCGCGACTATCTGAACTCGGTCGCCGCGAAACTCTCCGCGGCGGCGAGCGCGCTCTACATCGGCGGCTATCGTCCGGACTTCGAGCTGTTCGCGGTCCGCGACACGCAAATCAACGCCTTCTCGCTGCCAGGCGGTTTTATCGGCGTGAACACCGGTTTGATCGTGACGACGCAAACCGAGTCCGAACTCGCCTCCGTACTCGGTCACGAGATGGGGCACGTCTTGCAGCGGCACATTTCGCGGATGATCACCACCGGCGAGCGCAGCGGCTATGCCGCGCTCGCCGGCCTGTTGTTCGGCATTCTGGCGGGCGTGCTCGCCCACAGCGGCGACCTTGGCAGCGCGATTGCGATCGGCGGCCAGGCCTATGCGGTCGACAACCAGTTGCGTTTCTCGCGCTCCGCCGAGCATGAAGCGGACCGCGTCGGCTTTCTGCTGCTGGCCGGCGCCGGCTACGACCCCTACGCGATGACGACGTTTTTCGGCCGCCTCGATCGCGCGGCGATGAGCGACACCGGCATGCCGGCTTATGCGCGTACCCACCCGCTGACCGGCGAGCGGATCGCCGACATGGAGGACCGTGCGCGCCGCGCGCCTTACCGGCAACCGCATCAGACCTCCGAATACGGCTTCGTGCGGGCTCGGGCGCGCTTGCTGCAGGACCGCTCGCGCAGTGAATACGCGGACGAGGTTTCGCGCCTGCGCTCCGAAATCGAGGAACGTACCGCGGTGAACGTCGCCGCGAACTGGTACGGGATTGCGTATGGGCAGATGCTGCTCGAGCGTTACGACGATGCGGTGGCGTCGCTGGCTTCGTCGCGTGCGGCATTTGTCGCGGGCGAACGCGGTGAAGGCGAGCCCATGCGCAGTTCGCCGAGCCTCGACGTGCTGGCGGCCGACGTCGCACGCCGCGCCGGGCGTGATGACGAGGCGGCACGGCTGGCCGAGTTTGCGCAGAAGCGCTGGCCGCAGTCGAATGCCGCAATCGACATGCATATCCAGACCTTGCTGACCTTGAAGCGATTCGCCGACGCGCAGGCTTTGGCCCGGAAGGAAACGCGTGCACAGCCCGATCAGCCTGCCTGGTGGATGTATCTCGCGCAGGCAAGCGCCGGCAGCGGCGATGCGTTGACACAGCATCGGGCGCTCGCCGAAAAATTCGCGCTCGAGGGGGCGTGGCCGTCGGCCATCCGGCAACTGAAGGAAGCGCGGGATCTGAAGACGATCGGCTACTACGATCTTGCGACCGTCGACGCCCGGTTACATGAAATGGAGAGCCGCTATAAAGAGGAGCGGCTTGACGAGAAGAGTTAGGGGTTGCGGGCTTGCGCTATCCGATCGGAACGCGAGGTATGCAAAAGAACCAGGCGATAAATAAGCAGGCAAACGACCTAGACGTGTGCCGCCGGACTATCGACAAACCCAAACCGCGCGGCAACCTCACTTCGCTGCACGTCCTGCAAGGGCAACACAACCCCATTGTTCCAGCGAAACGCCCCGCTCATCGAGTCATCGCCCAACGCTGCGTGGTCGGAAAAAACCTCGAGGTCATGATCGTGCAAAACCGCGACTCTCGGCGGCGTCGAGCCATCGACGAACAGAATCCCACCTTCATCGTCGACAAACACGGCCGTTGGCTCGAAGGCCCCGCCGGCCTGGTCCGTCAAGGAAAGCACGCCAGCGGCATCGGCAGACAACCTCACCACCCACGGCGTATAGCCCAACTCGATATACACCCGTTGCGGGCCGTTCTGGAAAAACCACTGCCCGCGTTCGTCGGCGTCGTAATTCCGGTTGATAAACCCGAGCAACGCCTCGTGCCGGATCGCCGTACCTGGCGTACCGCTGGCCTGGGCGGCCTCATCCCGCATGCGCCAGTTACCGCGCCGGTCCAACATCAACCATCCCGTGCAACTCGGCACGTTCGGCCATTTGGCCAAGGCCTGCTTGACGATGTCATCCATGATCGACGTACTGCTCCAGATAGCCGAGCACGCGCCGCGACAACCAGTCGATGCGGCCCGGAAACGGCCCGGTCATAAAGCCGGCGTGACCGCCGTGTTCGGGTTGATCGAGTTCTACCGCCGCCGACACCTCGTGCCTTGCCGGTAACGCTTCGGCCGGCAAGAACGGGTCGTTGCGCGCATTCAGCACCAGAGTCGGCACTGCGATCCCGGGCAGCAACGGTCGTGTGGTCGCGCGGCTCCAGTAGTCGTTAGTATCGCGAAAGCCGTGCAGCGGCGCTGTCACCACGTTGTCGAAGTCGTACATTGTGCGGCTCGCCAGCATGGTGTCGCGGTCGAACAGTCCCGGAAATTGCGCCAGCTTTTGCTCGGCCTTCTGCTTCAGCGTCTTCAGGAAACTGCGCGTGTAGATCATGCCGAAGCCCTGCGACAACGCGCGGCCGCCGGCGTGCACGTCGATCGGCGTCGAAATCGCCGCGGCGGCCGCGAGCACCGGCGACGCATCTTCGCGCCGCTCGCCGAGCCAGCGCAGCAGCACATTGCCGCCGAGCGACACGCCCGCCGCCACGATCGGCCCGCGATGCGTGGCGCGCAAGCGCCGCAGGATCCAGTCGACTTCGTTGCTGTCGGCGAGATGATAGAAACGCGGCAAGCGGTTCAATGGCCCGCTGCAGCTACGAAAGTGCGGCACCACGCCGTGCCAGCCGTACTCGCGCGCGGCCGCCATCAACGTGGCGGCGTAGTGCGACATGGAACTGCCTTCGAGGCCGTGAAATAGCACGAACAGCGGCGCGTCGTCTGCAGGAATCCTGGCGGGCGTGGCAGGGGCGAGCGCTGAGGCAGGCGTGCCGTCATGCACCACCCAATCGAGATCGATGAAATCGCCATCCGGCGTATCCCAGCGTTCGCGCCGGAACGCGATCGCCGGGCGGCGCGCAAACAGCGCCGGGACAATGGTCTGCACATGCCGGTTCGGCAGCCAGAGCGGTGCGCGGTAGAGCAGCTCGACGGTGGCCCCGACGGCGGCCGTGGCGCGTGCTGCGCCGGCAGAGGCGGATTGATGGTGCGTCGTCTCCCAATCCCCCATGTGGGAATCGTTCGGGACGGATGACTTCCTGCGGGGCGTGCTCATGCCAGCGTCAAAACAAAAAGATAGAACCGGTGAAACAAGCGAAATGCGCCCGTCAGGCGTCAGTGCAGCGACCCCTGGCCATGCCGCATCTTGGTCGCGAACTGACTGGCGGCCTCGTTCGGCATCGGACTCGCGTGAATATGCGCAATGCGCCATTCGCCGCGCTCGTGGACCATCACGTAAGTGGTGAACACCATCGTGGGCGCCGCCTTCGGATCGGCCGGGCGGTGCGCTTCGGCAATGGCGTAGACGACGGTGCCAAGGCTGTCGTAGACGCGAATGTCGAGAGGTTCAATCGAAACGGGCGAGGTTTCGAGCTGGATTTGCAAGCCGGCGCGAATGCTGTCGAGGCCGTGCAGGTGGGAGCCGTCGGCGCAGATGCAACTGACGAATTCCTCGTCGATCCACAGGCCCATCAAGCTGTCGATATTCACCTCGGCGATGGCCTGGTAGTAGGCGTTCAGCGTATCGGCGGCGGCTTCGAAGATATGGGCAAAACGTGGCATGGCTCGTCAGTCTCTTGTGCGCGGCGCGCGGTTGCGGGGCAGCGGTCAGCGGGACAGTCCGGAGCACCGGACAATCGCACCCAAGCGCGAGGATGCCCGCGCCGCAAGGCGCGAACATGACGCGACGCGCTCAGGGCGTGCGGTGTTGCGTGCAAGTATCAGCCGAATCAGTTTGGTTCAACGTTGCGCAAGCAACATGCCGCGCAAATCGCCGAACACCTGCTCGGCACTCAACTGCTTCAGGCAGTTCAGATGCCCGAGCGGACACTCGCGCTGAAAACAGGGGCTGCATTCGAGATGAAGCCATTGTACCTTCGCGAGCTCGGACAAGGGCGGCGTGTGGCGCGGATCGGTCGAACCGTACACGGCCACCAGCGGCCGGCGCAGCGCGGCGGCCACGTGCATCAGGCCGGAATCGTTGGTGACGACGGCGTTGGCCCGCGAGATCAGCGCGCAGGCCTCGCTCAGCGCGGTCTGGCCGCACAGGTTACGCACGTTCGGCGCTTTTTCGGCGATGGCCTGGGCAAGCGGCGCGTCTTTCGGCGAGCCGAGCGCGACGATCTGCGTGTAGGGGAACGACTGGCCGACGATCTGCGCGAGCGATGCGAAATGCTCGGGCGGCCATCGCTTGGCCGGACCGTACTCGGCACCCGGGCAGAACACCAGCAGCGGCACACGCGTATCCAGATTGAAGCGCGCCGAGACCCGCGACGCTTCGTTCAGATCCGCGTCGAGCCGCGGCATCGGCAGGTCGTCGGGGACCTTGGCGCCTTGCGCGTAGGCGAGGGCGGCGTAGTGGCCGACCATCGGCGGGCGTTCATCTTTGCGCGGATTCCCGTGGCGCACGTTCAGCAAGCCGTAGCGGCTCTCGCCGGTGTAGCCGATGCGCAGCGGAATGCCCGCCATCCACGGAATCAGCGCCGACTTGAGCGAATTCGGCAAGACATAGGCCGCGTCGTAGCCGACATCGCGCAAGTCGCTCGCGAGCTGCCAGCGGCGCAGCATCTGCAGCTTGCCGTGCGCGAGGTCCGTTGCGTAGACGTCGCGGATCTCGGGCATGCGTTCGAGCACGGGCGCGACCCACGAGGGCGCGACCGCGTCGATCACGATGCGCGGATGCAATTTCACGAGGCGCGCAAACAGCGGCTGCGCCATCAATGCGTCACCGATCCAGTTCGGTGCGATAACCAACGCGCGACGCATCAGAGTGGGTGTCCGGTGTCGAAACGAAGCGCCGCGCGAACCATGCGCGTGGCGTTCGATTGGGTAAAAGGGGAAAAGCCGCGAGCCTTGCGGCGCGGATCCGGCATGACTGGTCCCGCCGCGGCTGCGGCGTTGCTGCGAAGCGATTGCGTTGCCGCCACCTGCTGCAAAAGCTCAGCCGGTCCGTCACATGCCGAATCAGGCAGCAGGCGCGCCAGCAAAGAGGGCCGCAAGCAGCGCCGCAAACGATCAGCGCTCAGTGCGCAGTGCTCAAGATCAGTGACCCTTGACCACTTCGCCGTCGCGCAGCTTGTAACGCGTGCTGCAATACGGGCATTTCGCTTCGCCGTGCGTGACGTCGATAAAGACACGCGGATGCGCGCTCCAGCGCGGCATGGCCGGGTTCGGGCAGTACGCCGGCAGATCCTTCGCCGACAATTCGACCAGCGGCATTTCCTTGATTTCGCTCATGGGGACTTTCTCGTTGTATGCAGGGTGCATGCGTTGCGCCGACAAAAGGCTCGGGCCAAAGGCCGGCGCAGCGCGCGTTAGATCTTGGTGAGCCAGTGCGCGTACTTGTCGCTCTTGCCATTCACGATATCGAAGAAGCCGGATTGCAGCTTCTCGGTGATCGGGCCGCGTGCGCCCGAGCCGATCGTGCGGTTGTCGAGCTCGCGGATCGGCGTGACTTCCGCGGCGGTGCCGGTGAAGAACGCTTCGTCGCAGGTATAGACCTCGTCGCGCGTGATGCGTTTTTCGATCACCTGGATGCCCGCGTCGCGCGCCAGCGTGATGACCGTGTCGCGGGTGATGCCGTCGAGGCACGACGCCAGGTCCGGTGTGTACAGCTTGCCGTTGTTCACGAGGAAGAAGTTCTCGCCGGAGCCTTCCGACACATAGCCGTCCACGTCCAGCAGCAGCGCTTCGTCGTAACCGTCGGCAATCGCTTCCTGGTTGGCGAGGATCGAGTTCACGTACCAGCCCGACGCCTTGGCGCGGACCATCGACACGTTCACGTGATGGCGCGTGAACGACGAGGTCTTCACGCGGATGCCCTTGGCGATACCGTCTTCGCCGAGGTAAGCGCCCCACGGCCAGGCGGCGATCGCCACGTGGATCGTGTTGCCCTTGGCCGACACGCCGAGCTTTTCCGAGCCGACCCAGATGATCGGGCGCAGGTAGCAGGATTCCAGCTTGTTTTCACGGACCACTTCGCACTGAGCCGCGGCCAGCGTTTCGTGGTCGAACGGCACGTCCATCTGGAAAATCTTGGCCGAATTCAAGAGGCGCTTGGTGTGTTCCTGGAGGCGGAAAATCGCCGTGCCGCCGTCAGCCGTCTTGTAGGCGCGTACGCCTTCGAAAACGCCCATGCCGTAATGCAACGTGTGGGTAAGCACGTGGATCTTGGCGTCGCGCCAGTCGATGAGCTTGCCATCCATCCAGATCTTGCCGTCGCGATCGGCCATTGACATACGATTCTCCAGCGGTGCGGTGAAAGAGCGTTATTTTAGCGTCTTTTGCACAAGGAACGGGCATTTGGCCGCATCCCGGGCGCTATAATTCGGCGCACGCATAATTCAAATCCGGATGCGCCAGCGGGTGCTTGACGACCTGGCGCCGACCTCCCTTCGTTGCGCCGCCGCTTGGCGCCCGCGTTTCGCCTCATGCTCGCTCGCTTGTCAGATACCGATCGCCGTTCCTTCCGTGAGGGCGCGCGCGACTATTCGCCCACGCTGATGGCGATCTTCTCCTGGGGCCTCGTCACCGGCATCGCAATGAGCAAGTCCGTGCTCACGCTGCCGCAGGCGCTCACCATGTCGCTGCTCTGCTACGCCGGATCGTCGCAACTGGCCGTGCTGCCGTTGCTGGCTGCCAAGCTGCCGATCTGGACCGTGCTGCTCACCGCCGCGATGGTCAATACGCGTTTCGTGATCTTCAGCGCCGGTCTCGCGCCGCATTTTTCCTATCTGCCGATGTGGCGCCGCATCGTGCTCGGCTACTTCAACGGCGACGTGATCTATCTGCTGTTCCAGAAGAAGAGCTTCCAGACCGGTTACGTGCCGGGCAAGGAGGCGTACTTCTGGGGCATGGCGGTGTGCAGTTGGTTGTCGTGGCAGGTCTCGTCGATCGTCGGCATTCTGCTGGCGAGCCTGATTCCGGACAACTGGGGCCTCGCACTGGCAGGCACGCTGGCGCTGCTGCCCATCATGGTGTCGGCGATCGCCACGCGCTCCACGCTGGTCGCGGTCAGCATCGCCGGCCTGGTGTCGCTGCTCGCTTTCGACCTGCCGTACCGGCTCGCACTTCCGCTCGCGGTAATTGCGGCGATTGTCGCCGGCAGCGCGGCCGACCTGATGGTCGAGCGCGCCGACTTGCGCCGCATCCGTAACAGCGCCGGAGATTCCCAATGACATCCACGCAGATCTGGCTGGCCATTATCGGCATGACCTTCGTCACCGCGGTGACACGCGCGATGTTTCTAATCGGCGGCGAGCGCACGGTTTTGCCGGAGCGCGTGCAGCGGATGCTGCGCTATGCGCCGGCTGCGGCGCTTGCCGCCGTCGTGCTGCCCGATGTGCTGGCGACGCCGGAGGGGCTCTCGTTCGCGCCCTCGAATCACGAGTTTTACGCGACGCTGTCCGGTCTGGCGTGGTTTATGTGGCGGCGCACCATGCTTGGCACGATTGTGGTGGGAATGGCCGTGTTCACGCTCTTGCGCCTCTTCATGTAATTGATTGGATCGAAAATGCTGCACCGCGACATGCGCGGCGCATTCTTCAAATACGGGACATTCGCCTGGTTGCGGGTCAGAAGGCCGTGTGGATAAGTTAAAATGGCTGTTTCCGGGATAAGCGCGCCGCTGCATGGCGCGACCGCCGCGGCTTAGCCGCCGGCGCCCGACTCAGTGGAGCCGCTGCCGTGCCGAAGCGCTGGAGTTTGCCGCGCTTGAGGTCCAGCGCGTCGTCCGCCACCGCCTTCCCATCAACTCGCACATACACGCCCATGAACAAGGTATTGCGTCTCTCCGATCTGATCGCCGAAGGCAAGCTGTCCGGCAAACGCGTGTTCATCCGCGCCGATCTGAACGTGCCGCAGGACGATCAAGGCAACATCACCGAAGACACCCGCATCCGCGCTTCCGTGCCGGCGATCAAGGCCGCGCTGGACGCAGGCGCCGCCGTGATGGTCACGTCGCACCTGGGCCGCCCGACCGAAGGCGAGTTCAAGCCGGAAGATTCGCTCGCGCCGGTCGCGAAGCGCCTCGCCGAGCTGCTTGGCCGTGACGTGCCGCTGGTCGCCAACTGGGTCGAAAACGGCGTGAACGTCGCGCCGGGCCAGTTCGTGCTGCTGGAAAACTGCCGCGTCAACAAGGGCGAAAAGAAGGATTCCGACGAGCTCGCGCAGAAAATGGCGAAGCTCTGCGACGTCTACGTGAACGACGCATTCGGCACTGCGCACCGCGCCGAAGCCACCACGCACGGCATCGCCAAATACGCGCCGATCGCTTGCGCCGGCCCGCTGCTGGCGGCAGAGCTCGAAGCGCTCGGCAAGGCGCTGGGCGCGCCGAAGCGTCCGCTGGTGGCGATCGTCGCCGGCTCGAAGGTGTCCACCAAGCTGACCATTCTGAAATCGCTGGCCGACAAGGTCGATCAGCTGATCGTCGGCGGCGGCATCGCCAATACGTTCATGCTGGCGGCCGGCCTGAAGATCGGCAAGTCGCTCGCCGAAGCCGATCTGGTCGCCGAAGCCAAGGCCATCATCGACGCAGCGAAAGCCCGCGGCGCCTCGGTGCCGATCCCGACCGACGTGGTGACGGCGAAAGAATTCTCGCCGACTGCCAAGGCTGAAGTGAAGGCTGTCGCCGATGTAGAAGACGACGACATGATCCTCGACATCGGACCGGAAACCGCCAAGGTGCTCGCCGCGCAACTGGAAAAAGCCGGCACGATCGTGTGGAACGGTCCGGTCGGCGTGTTCGAATTCGATCAGTTCGGCAACGGTACGAAGACGCTGGCTGACGCAATCGCCAAATCGTCGGCGTTCTCGATTGCAGGCGGCGGCGATACGCTTGCGGCGATTGCCAAGTACGGCATCCACGACAAGGTCAGCTACATTTCGACGGGCGGCGGCGCCTTCCTCGAGTTCCTCGAGGGCAAGACACTACCCGCTGTCGCAGTTCTGGAATCGCGGGCTTAACGTGGTGACGCGCTCCCCCTCAGCGAAGTCTGCAAAAGCGCGCGGCGGCAAGCCGCGCAACACCACAGCAGCAACGGCAGGGGGGGGGGGGGGGGGGGCCGCCGCGGCGACGGCCGGGGGTGGGGGGGGGGGCGGGGGGTTGTGGGCCGGTGGGGGGGGGGGGGGGGGGGGGAGGGGGGGAGG
>NZ_VOSW01000006.1:0-105971 GCF_009690905.1 Paraburkholderia madseniana | reverse complement strand
CTACCCCCTGTCGCCGTTCTGGAATGGCGGGCTTAACGGGGTGCCGGGCTCCCCCCCAGCGAGGTCTGCAAAAGCCCGGGGCGGCAAGCCGCGCAACCCCCCAGCAGCAACGGCAGGGGAGCGCGAAGCGCGCTCCGCCGCCACAACGGCCGTGGCTGAAGCCGCGGCCCCGCAGCAGCAGGAATCCGAGTTGTCCCTCGCGCTCGCGGAGTTGACCACTGCCAGCGAGGCAGCGGAATTGTCCACCGGACAAGCCGCCCACTCGCCTGCAGAACTCCCGGACGAAGAGGTTGCGCTCGCCCCCCCACCGGCGCCCCCCGTGCCGGTATCGAACACCGCTTCACCCCATAAAGCGACGCTGGTTTCAACCGGCGCGCAGCCCCCAGCAGCACCCTTCGGTGCGCAGCCTCCGCATCCGACTCGCAGCGCTCATTCCAGCGATCCCATCCAGACGAGGAGACTCATGCATCGCGCTACCAAGATTGTCGCTACCATCGGACCGGCTTCCAGTACGCCGGAAATCCTGCTGCAAATGATTCGGGCAGGGGCCGACGTGGTGCGGCTCAATTTCTCGCACGGCACCGCCGACGACCACCGCCAGCGCGCAGAATTCGTGCGCGAGGCGGCCCGCCAGGCCGGCCGCGAAGTCGGCATCATGGCCGACCTGCAAGGTCCGAAGATTCGCGTCGGCAAATTCGAAAACGGCAAGACCACGCTGGTCCCCGGCAACCCCTTCGTCCTCGACGCCGAATGTGAACTCGGCAACGACGATCGCGTCGGCCTCGACTACAAAGACCTGCCGCGCGACCTGAAACCGGGCGACGTGCTGTTGCTCAACGACGGCCTGATCGTGCTGGACGTCGTGCGCGTGCTCGGCAGCGAGATCCACACCACCGTGAAGGTCGGCGGCGAGCTGTCGAACAACAAGGGCATCAATCGCCAGGGCGGTGGCCTGACGGCGCCGGCTCTGACGGCCAAAGACATGGAAGACATCCGCACGGCCATGTCGCTTGGCGTGGATTACGTCGCGGTATCGTTCCCCAAGAACGCCACCGACATGGAAATGGCCCGCCAGCTCGCGAACATCGCGGGTGCGCCCTACGGCATCAAGCCGAAGATGATCGCGAAGATCGAGCGGGCGGAAGCGATTCCGGCACTGCAAGGCATCCTCGACGCATCGGACGGCATCATGGTTGCGCGCGGCGACCTGGCCGTGGAAGTGGGCAATGCCGCAGTTCCAGCGCTGCAAAAGCGCATGATTCGTATGGCCCGCGAATCGAACAAGTTCGTGATCACTGCGACCCAGATGATGGAATCGATGATCTACGCGCCGGTGCCGACCCGCGCCGAAGTGTCGGACGTCGCCAACGCGGTGCTGGACGGCACGGACGCGGTGATGCTGTCGGCCGAATCCGCAGCGGGCAAGTACCCGGTGCAGACCATCGAGACGATGGCCGCGATCTGCCTCGAAGCTGAGAAGTCGGAGCAGTCGGAGTTGGACAAGGATTTCCTCGACCGCACGTTCACGCGCATCGACCAGTCCATCGCGATGGGCGCGCTGTTTACGGCGTACCACCTGGGCGCGAAGGCGATCGTCGCGTTGACCGAATCGGGTTCGACCGCGCTGTGGATGTCACGTCACTGGACGCACGTGCCGATTTTCGCGCTCACGCCGCGCGTCGGCAGCGAACGGGCGATGGCGATCTACCGCAACGTCACGTCGCTGCATCTGGATACCAGCACCGATCGCGACACCGCGTTGCAGCAGGCGCTGGAAACCGTGGTCAGCAAGGGCTACGCGTCGCACGGTGACATGGTAGTGCTGACTGTCGGCGAGCCGATGGGCCAGGCAGGCGGTACGAATACGCTGAAGATCGTGCGCGTCGGTGAGCCGTATTGATTCGGTTTAAGCCGAAGACTGTTTAAGTTGGAGAATGCTCGATCGGCACGCAGGCTTGATTGAGTGAAGCAGGCTGTCATGCCCCGCGAGAGGCGGCGCACAGACTCCAATCGCGCGTGAAGGAAAACGCGCTTTAGGGAATGTGTGAACGGGTACGCAGCTTGCTTCGCGATAAAATCGCCCCAAAAGATGCCGACGGCACAGAATTCGTTTCAATCTAAGGAGTTAAGCATGCCTCTCGTATCAATGCGTCAACTGCTGGACCATGCCGCCGAAAACGGTTATGGCATTCCGGCATTCAACGTGAACAACCTGGAGCAGGTGCAGGCGATCATGGCCGCGGCCGACAAGGTCAACGCCCCGGTCATCATGCAGGCGTCGGCCGGCGCGCGTAAGTACGCGGGCGAGCCGTTCCTGCGCCACCTGATCGAAGCAGCGGTCGAGTCGTACCCGCATATTCCGGTCGTGATGCACCAGGATCACGGCCAGTCGCCGGCGGTCTGTATGGCGGCGATCCGCAGCGGTTTCACCAGCGTGATGATGGACGGTTCGCTCGAAGCCGACGGCAAGACGGTCGCATCGTACGAATACAATGTCGAAGTCTCGCGCAAGGTGGTTGAAGCGGCGCATTCGATCGGCATCACGGTGGAAGCGGAACTGGGCGTGCTCGGTTCGCTGGAAACCATGAAGGGCGACAAGGAAGACGGCCACGGCGCGGAAGGCACGATGACCCGCGAGCAACTGCTGACCGATCCGGAGCAGGCTGCCGACTTCGTCAAGCTGACGCAATGCGACGCGCTGGCGATCGCGATCGGTACGTCGCACGGCGCGTACAAGTTCAGCAAGAAGCCCACGGGCGACATCCTGTCGATCCAGCGCATCAAGGAAATTCACCAGCGCATTCCGAATACGCACCTGGTAATGCACGGTTCGTCGTCTGTGCCGCAGGAGCTGCTCGCGGAAATCCGCGAATTCGGCGGCGACATGAAGGAAACCTACGGCGTGCCGGTTTCAGAGATTCAGGAAGGTATCAGGAACGGTGTGCGCAAGGTCAATATCGACACCGACCTGCGTCTGGCGATCACTGGTGCGATCCGCCGCTACATGGCGACCAATCCGGGCAAGTTCGATCCGCGCGACTACCTGAAGCCGGCGCGCGAAGCCGCGATGAAGATCTGTCTCGAGCGCTTTACGCAATTCGGCTGCGAAGGCCAGGCCGGCAAGATCAAACCGGTTTCGCTTGATAAAATCGCGGAGAAGTACAAATCGGGCGAGCTCGCGCAAGTCGTCCGCTAAGCTATAAGCAGGCTCTACATCTGGCTGATTGGCCAGGTTGTCGTTCGATCGCCGTTCCCGCATCATCCGGGGAACGGCGTTTCCCTTTTGTTCCGGTCACACTTTTTGCCCCACTTTTAGCGAACCACGACGATGTCTACCCTTTACGAATCCACGCTCCACTCGCTGCCGCTGCTCGGCCGCGGTAAAGTCCGCGACAACTATGCGGTGGGCAACGACCAGTTGCTGATCGTCACGACCGACCGTCTGTCGGCGTTCGACGTCATCATGGGCGAGCCGATTCCGAATAAGGGCCGCGTGCTCAACGAAATGGCGAACTTCTGGTTCGAGAAACTGAAGCATGTGGTGCCGAATCACCTCACGGGCGTGGCGCCCGAATCCGTGGTGGCGGCTGACGAAGTCGAGCAGGTCAAGGGCCGTGCGGTAGTGGTGAAGCGCCTCGAGCCGATCCTCGTCGAAGCGGTGGTGCGCGGCTATCTGGCCGGCAGCGGCTGGAAAGACTACCAGGCAACCGGGTCGGTGTGCGGCGTGGAACTGCCGCCGGGCCTGCAGAACGCACAAAAGCTGCCTGAGCCGATTTTCACGCCGGCAGCCAAGGCCGAAATGGGCCACCACGACGAGAACATCACTTACAACGAGATGGAACGCCGCATCGGCACCGAACTGTCGGCCACGATCCGCGACATCTCGATCAAGCTGTACAAGGAAGCCGCTGACTACGCCGCTACGCGCGGCATCATCATCGCGGATACGAAGTTCGAATTCGGTCTGGACAACCACGGCCAGCTGTATCTGATGGACGAGGCGCTGACTGCCGACTCGTCGCGTTTCTGGCCGGCTGACCAGTACCAGGTCGGCACCAACCCGCCGTCGTTCGACAAGCAGTTCGTGCGCGACTGGCTCGAAACCCAGCCGTGGAAGAAAGAGCCGCCCGCACCGAAGCTGCCGGACGACGTGGTCACGAAGACGGGCGAGAAGTATCAGGAAGCGCTCGAACGCCTGACCGGACACAAGCTCGCTTAAGTACGCTTACCTGGTTATATCTGCATAGCGTGAGAAAACGCAGGGCCGCCCCAAGTTTGCTCACCCCCCTCGGGGGGCTGGCGCGAAGCGACAGGTAGGGGGCGCTCTCAAAAAACGCCGGGCCGCCCCAAGTTTGCTCACCCCCCTCGGGGGGCCTGGCGCGAAGCGACAGGTCGGGGGCGCTCTCAAGAAACAAGGAAGCCGTACCATGAGTGAAGCTCAAACTGCCCATACGCATGGCGCGCCGGTTGTCGGCGTGCTGATGGGTTCCAGTTCCGACTGGGAAGTGATGAAGAACGCCGTCGCGATTCTGCAAGAATTCGGCGTGCCGTATGAGGCCAAAGTCGTATCCGCGCACCGCATGCCCGACGAGATGTTTGCGTATGCCGAGAGCGCGCGCGAGCGCGGCATTCGCGCGATCATCGCGGGTGCGGGCGGCGCGGCGCATCTGCCGGGCATGCTGGCCGCCAAGACCACGGTGCCGGTGCTCGGCGTGCCGGTGGCGAGCAAGTATCTGAAGGGTGTCGATTCGTTGCATTCGATCGTGCAGATGCCCAAAGGCGTGCCGGTCGCCACGTTTGCAATCGGCGAAGCGGGCGCGGCGAATGCGGCGTTGTTCGCGGTGTCGATTCTGAGCGGCACGAGCGCCGAGTATGCGGAAAAGCTGGCGGCGTTCCGCGTGCGCCAGAACGAAGCGGCCCACGCAATGGTGCTGCCGGCGCTGTAAGCGCCAAGGCTGATTGCTTTTAAGACGTCCCCACTGTTTGACCCCCGGCTGGATGCTGCTGTATGAATGCAGCACCCGGCCGCGACCGACCACTAAGATGAACCCAGACAACACACCGGTTTCACCGATTCTGCCCGGCGCATGGCTTGGCATGGTCGGTGGCGGCCAGCTCGGCCGCATGTTCTGTTTTGCCGCTCAGGCAATGGGCTATCGCGTTGCCGTGCTCGACCCGGACGAAAACAGTCCCGCGGGCGCGGTCGCCGACCGCCATATCCGTGCGGCTTACGACGACGAAGCGTCGCTCACCGAACTCGCGCGGCTGTGCGCGGCGGTGTCGACCGAATTCGAGAATGTGCCGGCGGCGAGCCTCGATTTCATGGCGAAAACCACCTTCGTGAGCCCGGCCGGCCGTTGCGTCGCCGTGGCCCAGGACCGGATCGCCGAGAAGCGTTTTATCGCGTCGTCAGGCGTGACGGTCGCGCCGCACGTGGTGATCGAATCGTCGGACGCGCTGGCCGCGCTCGACGACGCGAAGCTCGAAGCCGTGCTGCCCGGCATTCTGAAGACTGCACGCATGGGCTACGACGGCAAAGGTCAAATCCGCGTGCGCAACGCCGAGGAGGTGCGCGAGGCGCATGCGTCGCTCGCGGGTGTTCCGTGCGTGCTGGAAAAGCGCTTGCCGCTGAAGTTCGAAGTGTCCGCGCTGATCGCGCGCGCGGCGAGCGGCGCGTCGGTGGTGTATCCGCTGGCGCAGAACACGCATCGCGACGGCGTGCTGTCGCACACCATCGTGCCCGCGCCGGATGCAAGCCCGACGCTGGTCCAGCAAGCACAGCAGGCCGCGCTGCAAATCGCGGACAAGCTCGGCTATGTCGGCGTGCTGTGCGTCGAGTTCTTCATTCTCGAAGACGGGTCGCTGGTTGCCAACGAAATGGCGCCGCGCCCGCATAACTCCGGCCATTACACCGTGGACGCCTGTGCGACCAGCCAGTTCGAACAGCAGGTCCGCGCCATGACCGGCATGCCGCTCGGCGACACGCGCCAGCATTCGCCGGCGGTGATGCTGAACATCCTCGGCGACGTCTGGTTCCCAAGCGGCCCGAAGGGCGCGGCAGTCACGCCGCCGTGGCACGAAGTCGCCGCGATGCCGGCGGCGCGTTTGCATCTGTACGGCAAGGAAGAAGCACGTTGCGGCCGCAAGATGGGCCACGTGAACTTCACGGCCGCGACACTCGAAGAAGCCCGCACGTCGGCGCGCGATTGCGCGCGGCTCCTGCATATCATCACGAGCTGACGCGAGCGCCATGCCGGATCAAAGCAAACCTGCCGAAGGGGGCGCCGCAAGCGCCTTGCCTGTGAGCGCCGAGCAGATCGAACACGCTGCCGCGCTGCTCGACGCGGGCGGCCTCGTCGCGTTCCCCACGGAGACGGTCTACGGACTCGGCGGCGACGCTGAAAATCCGGAAGCGGTCGCGCGTATTTACGCGGCGAAGGGCAGGCCGGCGAATCATCCGGTGATCGTGCATCTGGCGCCGCAGGGCGATCCGAACTACTGGGTCGAGCATTTGCCGGCGGAAGCGCAGCGCTTGATCGATGCGTTCTGGCCGGGGCCGCTCACGTTGATCCTGAAGCGTGCCGAGCGGATCAATGCAGCCGTGAGCGGTGGCCAGGACTCAGTGGGTTTGCGCTGCCCGTCACATCCGGTTGCCCAGGCTTTGCTCGAAGCGTTCAGTGCGTTGCGCGGCGGACATGGCGGCGTGGCCGCTCCGTCGGCGAATCGTTTTGGTCATGTGAGCCCGACGACGGCGCAACATGTGCGCGACGAGTTCGGCAGCGCGATTCATGTGTTGGACGGCGGCGCATCTGATGTCGGGATCGAATCGACGATTCTGGATTTGTCGCGCGGATTTCCGGCGCTGTTGAGGCCCGGTCGCGTAACGCCGCAGGATATCGCCGACGTACTCGGCGAGGCGCCACGCCTGCCCGACGGTTCGGATGCAACGGCACCGCGCGCTTCGGGGACGTTGAAGGCGCACTATGCGCCGCGCACGCCGTTGGCCTTGCTGTCTTTTGATGCGTTGCAGATTTTGCTCGCGACGCGCCAGGGCGATGAACGCGTGGCCTTGGTAGCGCGTGCTTCCCGCGCACGGGAGTGGGCTCATGCCGAGGGCGTGCATTTCATTGCCGCGCCTGAAGATCCGCACGTTTATGCGCGCGAGCTGTATGGCCTGCTAAGGGCACTCGATCGCGCGAATGTGAGCCGGATTCTCATCGAGAAGTTGCCGGACACGATCGAGTGGATCGCTGTGAACGATCGACTGGGCAGGGCCGCAGCGGCCTTTGAAGCGCAAGGTTAAGGTTTGATCTTCTTGCCTGTGTGGCCCTAACGTGGCACGTAGCAGGCGAATACACATCGCGCGCCGCTTCGGCGAACAAATCACAGCACGCTAACGCTGCAGGCGCCTGATCCGAAGCGCCGCGCAGGTAATAAAAAACGCCCGGCTTGACCAGCAAGCCGGGCGTTCGCAGAATTCGCATCCTGCTGCCGCTACGCGGCCACCCTCAACTTATTTCCCCAACCCGGTGGCCGCGACCTGCTGCTGAACGAACTGCGCGAACAAAGCGTGCAAGTGCGTGCTCGGATGGACCAGATCCGCGAACATGTAGGTCTGGTCAGCGCCAGCCACCGTGTAAGTCTGCGGTGAGCAGAACAGCGACGAACCGAACTGGGCGCCGTACTGTGCCGGGGTCAGCCCGTTCGTTGCGCTCGGATTGGCGGTGGCGAACGCGGTTGCGTTGGCCACCATCGACGTCAGGTTACACGCCGTACCGGTGTTGGGCACCGTGAAGCCCAGCGCCTGGTAGTTCGGCAACTGCTGATCGATCCACGTGAAAGCATCGGCCACGATGACCTTGCCCGTGCCCAGCAGGCCGAGGGCCGTCAGGCTCTGGACCAGGATGCCGTTATACGCCGCGGTAATCCCCGACAGGAGTGCAGCCGTGCCAGGTGCCGCTGCGTTGGCCTGAACGCCTTGCGGCGTATTGCCGATGTCCGGCACCGTCGACACCACCACGTGGGTCGCACCCGAGTTGACGATGGTCTGGATTTGCGCGGCGAGCTGCGTGGCGGCCGTCGCGATCTGGGGGTTGGCCAGTTGCTGCAGGTAGCCGGCGATGAACTGTACCTGGCCTGCCTGCGAGTTCGGCAGTTTGCCGGCCTGTACGAGCAGCGGGTATTGCGTCTGTAGCGCGGTGCCGAGCGCCGTCAGATTGGCGGCGGTCGAGAACTGGAAGATGTCGTTCGCGCCGCCGTTCACCAGCACGAGCTGGTTCGAGTTGAAGCTCGTATGCGCGCCCAGGTAGTTCGCCACCTGGGTCACCACCGGCACTGTCGTGGCCGCCGCGTTGTTCGGTGCCCAACCTTCGCCTTGGGCGTTGACGACGTCCGAGCCGCCTTGCGCGTAGCCCAATCCGCCCGTCGCAACCAGCGGTTGACCGAAGCCGCCCACATACGCGGCGGTCAACGTGCCGCCGTAGTACTCCGCGACCTTCTGGGTCCACACTTCACCTGGGTTGGTCGTGAAGCGGCCGCCGCCGAAGCTCGACTGAATCACCGGCGCGTACGTGCCGACATCCGACAAGCTGTCGCCAAACGAAACGACCTGCAATTTCACGCCGCCTGCCGGCGTGCTGCTCGAGCTGTTGTTGTTATCGCTGCCGCCGCAAGCCGCGAGCAGCGCAAACGCCGCACTGGCGATGGCGATCTGCGTGACGCGGACGAAATTACGTTGCTTCGATGCTGTTTGTTTCATGTTGACTACATCTCCTCGTATGTGTGGCCCTTATGCCATGTATTGCAGGCAGCGCCCACCGCGTCGGCGGCATGACGACAGCTTACAGAATCTTCTACGGCCTGCGCGGTGCTTGAAACGCGGCTGTATGGTTCTCTTCAATGCCCGTAGCGCCGCCGGATGCCGCGGCACCGGCACTCACGCCCGCGGCGCGGCGCGCGTGATAGGCCGCGGCCCATGCCGGGCGGTGCGAACAGCGCGCGCAACTTGTTGCGCCAGCCTCGCACGCTCACGAAATCGGCGGCCATCGACGCCCATTCATGAAACGTCGCCTTCAGCGGGTTATAGGTGTGAAGCGGTTCGACGATGCCGTACACCGGTGCGTCGTGCGGATCTTCCTCGACATAGCTGCCGAACAGGCGATCCCAGATCACCAGCACGCCGGCATAGTTGCGGTCGATATAGCGGTCGTTGCGTGCGTGATGCACGCGGTGAATCGACGGCGTGTTGAACACGTATTCGAGCCAGCCGAGTTTGCCGATCGCTTGCGTGTGCACGAAGAACTGGAAGCCGAGATTGATCAGCACGATCGCGACGATCTGCTTCGGCGGAAAGCCGAACACGGCGAGCGGAATCCAGAACAACCACATGCCGGCAATCGGATACATCAGGCTCTGGCGGAATGCGGTCGAAAAATTCATCCGCTCCGACGAGTGATGCACGACATGCGCGGCCCACAGCCAGCGCACGCGGTGGCTGCACCGGTGAAACCAGTAATAGAGCAGATCCTGAGCGACGAACAGCACGACGAACGACACCCAGCTCGCCTGCCACGTATAGACGCGATAGTGATCGTAGAAAAATGCGTAGACGGGGATGATCGCGAGCCACGCGAGCTTGTCTGCGGCTTGCTGCATCAGCGCGAGCGCGGCGTTGCAGAACGTGTCGCGCCAGCTATAGAGCTGCGCGCCGGGGCGCGTGCGCCGCAGGTGCCACGCCTCCCAGCCAATGCATGCGAGAAAGACTGGCGCCATGGCTAGCAGCAGCAATTCGGCATCGAATTGCATCGTGTCTTCCTCCGTGGTCCCTGGCCGCTGCGCTTGCCGCAGCGGACGTTGTCGTTATCGTTTGATTGGGCCACGCTTTTCGTAACGGCTGCGTGGCTCGTGCGCTACGCATAACGTTTTACGCGCGCCTCAAACACTGCCCGACAGCGTACACGCTTGGGCGCATTGCGGCGCGTGGGTTCTATAGAAGGAATCCTCAATGGGCACCGCGCTTGTGCGGGTTTTTCCTGGGCTTGCTGCCGCGCGGTTGGGCGACGGAGTCTGAGACCTTCGTGAATCCCTGGGAGGGTCCCTGATACACCCATTCGAGCAAGGCGTCGTGCGCGGCGCGCGCGGCCTCCGAATGCGGGTCGTTGATCAGGCTCACCACCACGTAGCTGTTGCCATCCGACGAGGCCACGTAACCGGCGATCGCACGCACGTCGCGCAGGGTGCCGGTCTTGATGTGCGCGTTGCCGCCCGCGCCCTGGTTGGTCAAGCGGTTGCGCATCGTGCCGTCGACGCCCGCAATCGGCAGCGACTCCACGAACACCTGGGCGACCGGGCTCGCATTGGCCCGCTGCAGCAGATCGGCGAGCGAGAGCGCGGTGACGTGCTCGTCGCGCGACAGACCCGAGCCGTTGTCGAGCGTCAGGTATTGCATGTCGACGCTGTCGCGGCGCAGAAATTCCTCGATGGCGCGCGCCGATTTCGCGGGCGTGGCGGGCGCTTTTTCTTCCGTTGCGCCGATCGTCAGGAACAGGTTGCGCGCCATCGTGTTGTTACTGAACTTGTTGATGTCGCGCACGATGTCGGAGAGCATCGGCCCCTGGTGCGTGGCGACGAGGCGTGCACCGACCGGCACCGGGCCTTCGCGGGTCGCGCCGCTGAACGTGCCGCCGGTTTGCTGCCACAGGGCGAGGAATCCGCCCGCGAAGAACGCGGAGTGATCGAGCACCGCGACGTTGATCGTGCGCGGACCGCAGCGCACCGAGTAATCGCCGTCGAACGACGCCACCACGGTGCCGTTCGGCTGCGGCGTGACGGTGGGCGAGACGGAGGCGGCATCGCCGCGGCACGGGCCGTTGACGGCGTGCATCTGATTGTCGATCTGTAGCTGCGAGAGCGCGGGCAGCACGTCGATGGCGACGCTGCCGTCCGGCGAAGGCGTCAGCGTGAACGACAGCGATTTGAAGGCGTACAGCAGCGGATCGGGGCCGACGTTGTACGGCGCGGTGGTGTCGTCGTCGAACGGCGGCAGATCGCGCGTGGAGGCGTCGAAATAGCGCTTGTCGAGCACCAGCGCGCCGTCGATGCCGTTGATCCCCGACTTGTGGATCTTCTGCACGAGGTCGATCAGTTCTTCGGGCACGAGTTTCGGATCGCCCGTGCCCTGGATGTACAGATTGCCGTGCAGCACGCCGTTGGCGTCGAGCGTGCCGTCCGCGTAGGCGCTCGTGCGCCAGCGATAGTCCGGGCCGAGGATCGACAGGCCGGAGTAGGTGGTGACGAGTTTCATCGTCGAGGCGGGCATCATCGGCTTGCCGGCGTTCAGCGCGAGGATTGGCGTGCGGTCGCCCACTTTCTCGACCACCACGCTGATCGACGACAAAGGCACGTGCGCGCGCTGCAGGCCGAGCATCACCGGCTGCGGCAACACCGTGGTGACGTTGACGCTTGGATGCGTGGCCTTGACGCGCGCCTGTGCAGTGAGCGGCAACGCCGCGCCGCCGCAGCCGAGCGCGGCGCAGGTAAGCAGCAACGCCGCCGAGCGCGGTGCGAACCGGCGAAGCAGAGAGTCTGCAGCAGGAGAAGGCAGCGGACGCAGCACCACACGGCGTGCGAGAGAGTGCAAAAAAGCGGGCAAAAAAGCGTGCGTCATGGACAGGCGAAGAAGCAAGATTTCGGGGCGCGGTGGCGCGCGGCAATCCAGAGGGTGTCGAAGCGTCGCGTGGCGCGCGGAAAACCGCGGCGCGACGCAAAGCGCCCATTGTAGAGACATGCCGCCACGCTGCGGTGAAAAAGCGTCGCGCGGCGCGCACGTCGGGGCTGGGCGCTAGAATGCGGCATCGTCAAATGTTTCAGGACCGTACCAACCATGCGCATATTGCTAGTCGAAGACGACCGGATGATCGCCGAAGGTGTACGCAAGGCGCTACGCGGTGAAGGCTTCGCGGTCGACTGGGTGGAAGACGGCGAAGCGGCGCTCAGCGCTGCGGCCAGCCAACCTTACGATCTGGTGCTGCTCGATCTCGGCCTGCCCAAACGCGACGGGCTCGACGTGCTGCGCACGCTGCGCGCCAAAGGCCAGGCCATTCCGGTGCTGATCGTCACCGCGCGCGACGCAGTTGCCGATCGCGTCAAAGGCCTCGACGCCGGCGCGGACGACTACCTCGTCAAACCTTTCGATCTCGACGAACTCGGCGCCCGCATGCGCGCGCTGATCCGCCGCCAATCGGGCCGCAGCGATTCGACGATTCGCCACGGCAACCTGACGCTCGATCCGGCTTCGCATCAGGTCACGCTCGACGGCGCGCCGGTCGCGTTGTCGGCGCGTGAATTCGCCCTGCTCGAAGCGTTGATCGCACGGCCCGGCGCGGTGCTTTCAAAGAGCCAGCTCGAAGAAAAAATGTACGGCTGGGGCGAGGAAATCGGCAGCAATACGGTCGAGGTCTACATCCACGCTCTGCGCAAGAAGCTCGGCGCGGATCTGATCCGCAACGTGCGCGGTCTTGGCTACATGATCGCGAAGGACGCCTGAGCCGATGCGCTCGATTCGCCGTCAATTGTTGGTCTGGCTGCTGGCGCTGGTGTTGCTCGGCGTCGGCATTGCGGGTTGGCTGATCTACCGGCAAGCGCTTGCCGAAGCCAACGAACTGTTCGATTACCAGTTGGAGCAGATCGCCGCGGCGCTGCCGTCGGAACCGTTCTCCCAGGTGCTCGGTTCGCGTGACACCGGCGACGAAGGCATCGTGCTGCAGATCTGGAATCGCAACGGCGTGCTGATGTACTACTCGCGCCCGCGTGCGCCGCTCGCGCCGCGCGCCGAAATCGGCTTTTCGACCGAGCATACGGAGCGCGGCGACTGGCGCGTGTACGGCGCGATCGTCGGCGATAACGTCGTGCAGCTCGCGCAGCCGGTTTCGGTGCGCAACCGGCTGGCGGCGAATGTCGCGTTGCGGACCCTGTGGCCCTTGATCGTTCTGCTGCCGTTTCTGGGTCTCGCGGTGTGGGTAATCGTCGGGCGCGGGTTGCGGCCGTTGCGGCGCGTGACCAGTGCGCTCGACGCGCGTCACCCGGAGGCGCTCGATCCCTTGCCCGATCAGCGTCTGCCGCTCGAAGTGCAGCCGCTCGTGCGCGCGTTGAACGGCCTGCTCGAACGGCTCGCCACTGCGCTTGATATTCAGAAAGCATTCGTCGCCGATGCCGCGCACGAATTGCGCACGCCGCTTGCCGCCGTGCAGATCCAGTCGCAACTGGTAGCCCGCGCGAAAGACGACGCCGCGCGCAGCGAAGCGCTGGCCGATCTGCAGGCGGGCGTCACGCGCGCCACACGTCTCGCCGAACAATTGCTGGCGCTTGCGCGTTCGGAGCCGGACGGCGTCGCCGCGACGAACGCGATCGATCTGCGCGCGCTGCTGCAGGATTGCGTGGCGGCGTACGCGCCGCTTGCGCAGAATCGCGGCGTCGATCTCGGGATCGAGGCGAGCGAACCCGCCACGGTGACCGGCGACGCCGACGCGCTGCGGGTCATGTTCAACAATCTCGTTGATAACGCAACCAAATACACGCCGCGAGGCGGCCGTGTCGACGTCGGCCTGCATGTCGACGAAGGTCATCCGATGGTGCGGATTGCCGACAGCGGGCCGGGCATCGAGCCGGCCGAACGCGAGCGCGTGTTCGATCGCTTCTACCGGGCCGGCGCCGGCGCGAACCGCGTGCGCACTGATGTGGCGGGCAGCGGCCTCGGCCTCGCGATCGTGCGCCGCATCGCCACGCAACACCATGCGGCGGTGAAGCTCGACGAATCGCCGGCGGGTGGTTTGCAGGTCGAAGTGCACTTCTGAGGGTGAGGCTTTCTGTTCGTAAAGTGGCTCGAACGTGGCTTGAATGTGGCTTAAACGAGGCTTAAACAAGCCTCAAAAATGGGCTTGAAGCGATCTGGCGCTGCTTAAGACTCTTTTAAGCGATGCCACGTACGCTTCATCTCATTCCAAAGCCTCTTTCTCCCAGTCAGGAGTACACGATGAACGCGAAAACCTTGTCCCGCAGCGCTGTTGCAGTGGCTGTCGCCGTGGCGCTCTCCGCCGGCTATGTGGCGGGGCATCGCGACGTGCCCGCGCCGCAGGTGATCACGCCGGCGCAGGCCGCGATGATGCCTGCTGAAGCCGCGGCGAAAACCGGCATCCCCGATTTCTCAGGTCTGGTCGAAACCTACGGCCCGGCCGTGGTCAACATCAGCGCGAAGCACGTGGTCAAGCAGACGGCATTGCGCGGTAACGGCGGTAATGGCGCCAACGGCGGCAACCAGTTGCCGATCGATCCGAGCGACCCCTTCTATCAGTTCTACAAGCACTTCTTCGGCGGCATGCCGGGCATGCAAGGCGGCGACGGCGGCGATGCGTCCGATCAGCCGAGCGCGAGCCTCGGCTCGGGATTCATCGTCAGCAATGACGGCTACATCCTGACCAATGCCCACGTGGTGGACGGCGCGAACGTCGTCACCGTTAAGCTCACCGACAAGCGTGAATTCAGGGCAAAAGTGGTCGGCGCCGACAAGCAGTCCGACGTCGCCGTGCTGAAGATCGATGCGAGCAGTCTGCCGACCGTGAAGATCGGCGATCCGCGTCAGAGCAAGGTCGGCCAGTGGGTGGTCGCGATCGGCTCGCCTTACGGTTTCGACAACACCGTGACCTCGGGCATCATCAGCGCGAAATCGCGCTCGCTGCCGAACGAAAACTACACGCCGTTCATCCAGACCGACGTGCCGGTGAATCCGGGTAACTCGGGCGGCCCGCTGTTCAATCTGCAAGGCGAAGTGATCGGCATCAACTCGATGATCTATTCGCAGACGGGTGGCTTCCAGGGCCTTTCGTTCGCGATCCCGATTAACGAAGCGATCAAGGTCAAGGACGACATCGTCAAGACCGGCCATGTGAGCCGCGGACGTCTCGGCGTCGCGGTGCAGGGCATGAACCAGACGCTGGCCGATTCGTTCGGTATGCAGAAGCCGCAGGGCGCGCTCGTCAGCTCGGTCGATCCGGGCGGCCCGGCCGCCAAGGGTGGGTTGCAACCGGGCGACGTGATTCTGTCGGTGAATGGCGAGCCGGTCGGCGACTCGTCCGATCTGCCGTCGCAGGTCGCGGGTCTGGCGCCGGGCAGTTCGGCCACCGTGCAGGTGTGGCGCGACAAGGCCACCAAAGACCTGAAGGTGACGATCGGTTCACTGTCGGATGCCAAGGTGGCCTCGGACAAGGCCGATCAGCCGACCCAGTTGCAAGGCCGTCTCGGCGTGGCGGTGCGGCCGCTGACGCCGGAAGAGAAGAGCGGCGCGTCGGTGTCGCACGGCCTGCTGGTGCAGCAATCGGGCGGCGCGGCTGAAAGCGCCGGCATCCAGCCGGGCGACGTGATTCTGGCGGTCAATGGCCGGCCGGTCACGAGCGTCGATCAGTTGAAGCAGATGATCGCCGGCGCGGGCAACAGCATCGCATTGCTGATCCAGCGGGATAACGCGCAGATCTTCGTGCCGGTCGATCTCGGCTAAGCGGACATTGATCGCATTGAAGTAATGCTTGCCGGTCCTTGCACTTACTGCGTACGGACCGGCATTTTTTTATCTGTTTCAAAGCCGTGATTCAACGCTGTATCAAAGCTGTAAAGCAGGGCGCTCTGCGCCGCATGGCATGGCGCAGCAGCGGTTTCCATACGACGCGAACTGATGGCGGGCACGCAGGTTGCGTCTTCCTTGATCTGGACCCTCCGAGGGATTCCGGACGACAAGGACCTAAAGAAGGAGCGAACCGATGAAAACCCAACGCAAGCAGCGAAGGATCGTAGCCGCCGCAGTTTGCGCAGCGCTCACGCTCGGTCTGGCGGGCGGCGCTTACGCGCAGGCGAGTGACGTAACGGGCGGCACGACCACCGACGAAAGCAGCGCGGGCAACGCCAACGGTGGCGGCCTGCCGCAAATCCAGCACCAGGGCGACGTCTCGTTCGTGTCGGGCGGCGTCGGTCTCGACGAATCGAAAGCATTGCAGCAGGCGCAAAGCCAGTGGCCGCTGTCGATGCGCTTCACCGGCCCCGGCTCCGATTTTCTCGCCGACATCCACGTGCGGATCGTCGATGCGCACGATGGCAATGTGCTGACCGCCACCTCGCGTGGGCCGTATATGCTCGTCAGGCTGCGCCCGGGCCGCTATACCGTGCATGCGCAGTACAAGGATAACGACCAGACCAAGGCGGTGACGATTCCGGCCAAGGGCACCGCCAAGGCGGCGTTCTACTGGAATACGCAATAAGCGGCTCGCCTCTCTGAGCGGCGCCGGGCGAGACGCCCCAGCGGCATTCAGGAAGGCCGCGCAATCGGCTTAACTTTGGCCGATAATGAAGCCACGGGTGCACCCCGTGGCTTTTTTGTTGCACGACCGCATACCGAGTTGCACCCCGAGTTGCATCCCGGGTTACATCCCATCACGGAGCCGAGACATGAGCGATGCCTTGACACCTCACGGAAGCCCCGGCGCCGGCGCGAGCACGGGCGGGCACACCATCGCCATCAGCGGCAACAACCATCGGGTGCGGGTGATCCACGGCGGCGTGACGATGGCCGATACCCAGGCCGGCTTGACGCTCACCGAAACCGGCCTGCCGGACGTGTTCTATTTTCCGCGCGGCGACGTCAACATGGCACGCCTCGAACGCTCCACCCATACTTCGCACTGCCCGTTCAAGGGCGAAGCCTCGTACTATCATTTGCGCACCGAAGACGGTCTGATCGAAAACGCCGTCTGGAGCTATGAGACGCCGCTTGAACCGGCGCTAAAGATAAAAGGGTATCTCGCGTTTTACGCATCGCGCGTCGACCGCATCGATCAGACGTCCTGACCGGCTGTCGCGCGTTCATCGGGGAGGCTGCCATGGAACTGAACGACGCGTTACGGATTCCGCTTGCGCCGTCCGACGTTTGGGACGCGTTGCAGGACCTCGCCTTGTTGCGTGCCAGCCTCGACAACTGCGAGTCGTTCACACGGCTCGGCGACGGCGAATATGCACTGACCATGACCGTGCCGCTCGGGCCGCTGCGCGCGCGTTACGAAGCGCGTGCCCATGTCGCCGGCCAGGATTCCGGACCGGCGGACGCGCAGCGCCGCACCATCAACTTCAAGGCGCGCGCCGAGGGCATCGGCTCGTTGCGCGGCCAGATCGAAGTGAGGTTGCGCGCGGACGATGGCTCGCATGGCGTCGGCAGGGAGCGGGGCACGCGGATCGATTACACGATCTGGGCGACCTCGTCCGGGCCGCTCGCCGAACTGCCCACGCGCCAGCTCGAAAACGCGTTGCATCAACTGGCCGACGATTTTTTCGACGAGTTCGGCGCGGTCGTTCGAGCCAAGCATGGGCAAGGGCCGAACCGTGCACGCGGTTCGGCGGCGCGTCGGCAGCACGTGTTTCTGCGGCCGATCACGCTTGGCGGGATTGCCCGGCGCACGCGCGTGGATCATGGCAATGCGCTGACCGGGCGGGCGGCGAGCGCATCGCATGGGGCGGCCCACGGTGTGTCGCATGGAGTCTCGCATCGCGAACCCAATCCGCATGTCGTGCCGAACTGGGCGTGGGCGGTCATGATTTTTCTGGTGGCGCTGCTGTTGTATGTGGCGCGCTGGATTAGCGAGCAGTGACGGCGTGGCTTGGCGCACCGCTGTCGTGCCAGCGCGACTACGAAATCCTGGTGGGCGACTACGAAACACCGTCGACCACACGGCATTTGCGGTCCTTGAATGCGCTATCCTCTTTTGCCGGTCTCACCCGCGCTCACACGCCGCGGAACTCCCGCCTCCACGCGGATGGCGAGGTGCGGAACGCCTCCGCGAAATGTTGCCGTAGCGAGGCGGTCGAGCCGAATCCCGCAATCCCCGCGATCGCTTCCACGGACTCATCCGTGCTTTCCAACAGTTGCTGCGCACGGCCGAGCCGCTGCGTCAGCAGCCATGCGCCGACGGTCGTGCCGGTGGCGAGCCGGAAGCGTCGCGTAAACGTGCGGCGGCTCATCAACGCGCGTTCGGCGAGCGTGTCGAGCGTATGCGGCGCATCCAGATTCCCGCTTACCCAATCGAGCAGACAGGACAGGCGGTCGCCGCGCACGTTCGGCGCGACCGGTTGCTGAATGTATTGCGCCTGGCCACCCTGCCGATGCGGCGGCACCACCAGTCGTCGCGCGACATAGTTCGCCGCCTGCGCGCCGCTCATCTTGCGCAGGACATGCAGGCAGCAGTCGAGACCGGCAGCGGTGCCGGCCGAAGTCAGTACGTTGCCGTCGTCGACATAGAGCACGTCGGGATCGAGCCGCACGCGCGGATAGCGGCGAGCGAAATCGTCCGCCCACGCCCAGTGGGTCGACGCCGGCCGGTCGTCGAGAATGCCTGCGGCGGCCAGCACGAACGCGCCAAGACACAGCCCGACCAACTGGGCGCCGCGTGCATGGGCGGCGCGCAGTGCGTCGAGCAGGGCGGCGGGCGGCGTCTCGTCCGGATCGCGCCAGCTCGGCACGATGATCGTATCCGCGTCGGCGAGTGCTTCGAGCCCATGTGTGACCGCGATCGAGAAGCCGGCGGTGGTGGTCAGGGCGCAGCGCTCGGCAGCGCAGACGCGAAAGTCGAAATCGGGCAAGCCACCGTTGCTGCGGTCCTCGCCGAACACCACGCACGGTACCGAAAGATGGAACGGGCTGATGCCGTCGAACGCGACGACCGCGACGACATGGCGGGGCGCGACGTCGCGCCCGGCGGTAGAGGAGGTGGATGTAGCCGTCATTCGCAATCGCCCCGTGACATTTAACGATGGCCCGATTCTAGCGAAGATTGTCATTCGGGTCGCTATCGGGGACATGGCGGCTGACGAACAATGCTTCATCGCCGCTGCCTGCAGAACGCCCATCCCGGGTCGCGCAGCGCGAGCCCTAACTGCTCAACTGACAGGAGTCTTGCTATGACCGCACCCCGCCGCGCGCTGATCGTCATCGATGTGCAGAACGAATACGTTACCGGCGATCTGCCGATCGAATACCCGGATGTGCAAACCTCGCTCGCCAACATCGGCCGGGCGATGGATGCGGCTCGTGCCGCCGGTGTGCCGGTGGTGGTCGTGCAACATCTCGCGCCGGCCGGCTCGCCGGTGTTCGCGCGCGGCAGCGAAAGCGCCGAGCTGCATCCGGTGGTGGGTGCGCGGGCACACGATCACTACATTGAGAAGTCGCGGGCGAGCGCCTTTACCGGTACTGATCTCGCCGACTGGCTGGCCGCGCAGCAGATCGACACGCTGACGGTCGTCGGTTACATGACGCACAACTGCGACGCGTCGACGATCAACCACGCATACCATGCGGGGTTTGCCGTCGAATTTCTGCACGACGCAGCCGGCTCGCTGCCCTATGAGAACAGCGCGGGCTTTGCGAGCGCGCAGGAGATTCACCGGGTCTTCAGCGTGGTCCTACAGTCGAACTTCGCGGCGGTGGCGAGTACGGAGCAGTGGATCGCCACGGTGCAGGGTGAGGCGCCGCTCGAACGCGGCGATATCTACACGTCGAATCAGAAGGCGCGGGCGCGCCGGGTCGCGGCGTAAGTATCTAGCTAGTCTGACCGGGTAACCGGGCGGCGGCTGCCGTCCGATTCCCGATGCGCAGCGCCGGACTCAGCCGTAGCGCATCGAACATCCCGGCGACCATTTGCTCCGCATGCTTGCTGAAATCGGTCGCCGCCTGCAAAAACAGCATGTCGCGCAGCGAGCCGCTGATGAACGCATGCACCATCGTCGCCGCGATTCTGGTGTCGAGATCGGCCGGCAATTGCCCTTTGGAGATCGCATTGCGCAGACCGCCCTCGATCTTCAACAGCCCTTCGCGCATGTTGGTCTGATAACGGATCATCACCGGACCCATCTCTTCGACGAACTCGCACTTCAGAAAGAGGATGTCGAACACCCGCCGGCGGCGCGGGTCGTTGGCGGTATCGCGCAGGCAGACCGTGCAGATTTCCGTCAGGCGCCCGAGCGGGTCGGGTTCATTGGGGTCTTGCGAGGCGGCCTTGAGTTCGTCCAGCGGCAGCAGCACGCGGTCGAACATTTCGGTAAACAGATCGCCTTTGTGCGCGAAATGCCAATAGATTGCGCCGCGCGTCACGCCGGCGGCCTGCGCGATGTCGGCGAGCGACGTGCGCGATACACCCTTCTCGAAGAAAACCCGTTCGGCCGCGTCGAGAATGCTGTTGCGCGTCTCCTGTGCCTCTTCCTTGGTTCTTCTGACCATATTGTGGTGACCTGCCCTGATTGTGGGGTTTTCCCGGGCGCTTTTAAGTACGCTCGATGACAATCTGTCTGCCGTTAAGCAATTTACGAAGCGATCTTGCAGGCCCCCCGCCTGCAAAGAACTAAACGCACTTTTACATGCATTCGTGGATGTATATATAATAGCATCCCACGATCGGATAGCCCAAGCCGTGACGACCGGTTAATATCCGTCACTGTTGCCTTTCAAAACGCTCTTGCGCCGTGCCCCGACGGGCGGCGCCGTGCGGCATTTCCCCGGTATGGCGCATTTTGCTCAGGATGCCCCTGCAGGTGCGGTTTGCATCCACGGGCTTCCGGTCACGCGTCGCAAGACGCATGTGTGCGCTGTCGTCCCCGGGGTAGGGATGCGCGCACTTTTTCATTCTCAGTCTTTGACAGAGGTCGCTCCATGCGCGTCGAACGGGTTCCATTCCGCTTAATCAGTGCCGCGACGGCTGCCGTATTGCTGGCAGCGTGCGGACCAAAACAATCTGCCCCGCCGCAACAAACGCCCGAAGTGGGTGTCGTCACCGTCCAGCCGACGGCTGTGCCCGTCGTCACCGAATTGCCCGGCCGCACCAGTGCCTTCCTCGTCGCGCAAGTGCGTGCACGGGTCGACGGCATCGTGCTGCGCCGCGAATTCACGGAAGGCGGCGAGGTCAAGGCTGGTCAGCGTCTGTACAAGATCGATCCGGCGCCCTACATCGCGACGTTGAACAACGCGAAGGCAACGCTGGCGAAGGCCCAGGCCAATCTCGTCTCGACCACCGCGCAAGCCAACCGCTTCAAGGTGCTGGTGGCCGCCAATGCGGTCAGCAAGCAGGACTACGACAACGCGGTGGCCTCTGCAGGCCAGGCCGCAGCTGACGTGGCCGCCGGCAAGGCAGCGGTCGACACAGCGCAGATCAACCTCGGCTATACCGACGTGACCTCGCCGGTGACCGGCCAGATCGGCGTGTCGCAAGTCACGCCGGGCGCGTATGTGCAGGCGAGCGCCGCCACGCTGCTGGCAACGGTCCAGCAACTCGACCCGGTCTATGTGGACCTGACGCAATCCAGCCTCGACGGCCTGAAGCTGCGCCGCGAAGTGCAGGAAGGGCGCCTGAAGACGAGTGGCCCGGACGCTGCCAAGGTCTCGCTGATTCTCGAAGACGGCCGCACCTATTCGGAAAAGGGCAAGCTGCAGTTCACCGACGTGACGGTCGACCAGACCACCGGCTCGGTGACCGTGCGCGCGATCTTCAAGAACGCGGACAAGGTGCTGCTGCCGGGCATGTTCGTGCGCGCGAAGATCGAGGAAGGCATCAACGACAGCGCGCTCGTCGTGCCGCAAGTCGGCATCACGCATGACCAGAAGGGTCAGCCGACCGCGCTGGTGGTCGGCGACGACAACAAGGTCGCGTTGCGTCAGCTCGTCACTGCGGGCACGTACGGTTCGAACTGGGTGGTGGAAAGCGGCCTGAAGGCCGGCGACCGCGTGATTGTCCAGGGCACCGACAAGGTCCGCCCGGGCGCACAGGTCAAGGCCGTTGCCGCGCAACTTCCCGCCACACCCGCTTCCGACGCATCCGCTCAGGGTGCGCCGGCCGCCAGCGGTGCGACGCAGACGGCTAAACCCGCTTCTGCTGCATCGGGCGCGTAATAACAGGGAGCCCGCCTCATGGCAAAGTTCTTTATTGATCGCCCGATTTTTGCATGGGTGATCGCCATTATTCTGATGCTCGCGGGTATCGCGTCGGTCTTTACGTTGCCGATCGCGCAATACCCGACCATCGCGCCGCCGGCCGTGCAGATCAGCGCAACGTACCCGGGCGCATCGGCGAAGACGGTGGAAAACACCGTCACGCAGGTGATCGAGCAACAGATGAGTGGTCTCGACCACTTGCTGTATCTGTCGTCCACGTCGGACGACTCGGGTACGGCAACCATCACGCTGACGTTCGCAGCCGGCACCAATCCTGACATCGCGCAGGTGCAGGTGCAGAACAAGCTGCAGCTCGCCACGCCGCTGTTGCCGCAAGCCGTGCAGCAGTTGGGTACCAAGGTCACGAAGTCGAGCAGCAGCTTCTTGCTGGTGATGGCGTTCGTGTCCGAAGACGGCAGCATGAACAAGTACGACCTGGCGAACTACGTCGCGTCGAACGTCCAGGATCCGGTCAGCCGGATCGACGGTGTGGGCACGGTGACGCTGTTCGGCTCGCAGTATGCGATGCGGATCTGGCTGGATGCGAACAAGCTGACCAACTTCGGCCTTACGCCGGTAGACGTGCAGACGGCATTGCAAGCGCAGAACGTGCAGGTCGCGGGCGGTTCGCTCGGCGGCACGCCGTCGGTGCCGGGCCAGGTGCTGCAGGCCACCATCACGGAAGCCACGCTGCTCAATACGCCTGAACAGTTCGGCAACGTGCTGCTGAAGGTGAACACGGACGGCTCGCAAGTCCGTATCAAGGACGTGGGCCACATCGAGCTCGGCGGCGAAAACTACAACTTCGACACCAAGTACAACGGTGCGCCGACGGCAGGCTTCGGTATTCAGCTCGCCACCGGCGCGAACGCGCTGGCTACGGCCAAGGCAGTGCGCGCGAAGGTCGCCGAACTGTCGAAGTACTTCCCGCACGGCCTCGTCGTGCAATATCCATACGACACCACGCCGTTCGTGCGTCTGTCGATCGAAGAAGTGGTCAAGACGCTGCTCGAAGGTATCGTGCTGGTGTTCCTGGTCATGTACCTGTTCCTGCAGAACCTGCGCGCCACGCTGATCCCGACGATCGCCGTGCCGGTGGTGCTGCTGGGCACGTTCGCGATCATGGGTATCGTGGGCTTCTCGATCAACACGCTGTCCATGTTCGGGCTCGTGCTGGCGATCGGCTTGCTGGTGGACGATGCGATCGTGGTGGTGGAAAACGTCGAGCGGGTGATGCAGGAGGAGGGGTTATCGCCTCGAGATGCGACCCGCAAGGCGATGGACCAGATTACCGGCGCGCTGGTCGGCGTGGCGCTCGTGCTGTCGGCGGTGTTCGTGCCGGTGGCGTTCTCGGGCGGTTCGGTCGGGGCTATTTACCGGCAGTTCTCGTTGACGATCGTGGCGGCGATGGTGCTGTCCGTGCTGGTCGCGTTGATTCTGACGCCGGCGCTGTGCGCGACGATCTTGAAGCCGATCGAAAAGGGCCATCAGGAAAAAACCACCGGTTTCTTCGGCTGGTTCAACCGCACGTTCAACAAGAGCCGCGACAAGTATCACTCGGGCGTTCACCACGTGATCAAGCGCTCGGGCCGTTGGCTGATCATCTACATGGTGGTGATCTTCGCGGTTGGCCTGCTGTTCGTGAAGTTGCCGAAGTCGTTCCTGCCTGACGAAGACCAGGGCACGATGTTCGTGCTGGTGCAAACGCCGTCCGGCTCGACGCAGGAAACCACTGCGCATGCGCTGAAGGACGTTTCCGACTACCTGCTCAACACCGAGAAGAGCATCGTCGAATCGACCTTCACGGTGAACGGCTTCAGCTTCGCCGGCCGCGGTCAGAACGCGGGTCTCGTGTTCGTGCGGATGAAGGACTACGCGGTGCGTCAGCACTCGGATCAGAAGGTGCAGGCGCTGGTTGGCCGCCTCTTCATGCACTTCTCGGGCTACAAGAACGCGCTGGTGTATCCGGTGAATCCGCCGTCGATTCCTGAACTCGGCACGGCTGCCGGCTTCGACTTCGAGTTGCAGGATCGCGCCGGTATCGGCCACGAGAAGCTGATGCAGGCTCGCAACATGCTGTTGGGCATGGCCGCGAAAGATCCGACGCTGGCTCAGGTGCGCCCGAACGGCCTGAACGATACGCCGCAGTTCACGGTGAACATCGACCACGAGAAGGCTGCTGCGCTCGGCGTGTCGCTGTCGGTGATCGACCAGACGTTCTCGATCGCATGGGCGTCGCAGTACGTGAACAACTTCCTCGATACCGACGGCCGGATCAAGAAGGTGTATCTGCAAGGCGACGCACCGTTCCGGATGAAACCGGAAGACCTGAACGCCTGGTACGTGCGCAATACGGTCGGCACCATGGTGCCGTTCTCATCGTTCGCGAGCGGTACGTGGTCCTATGGTTCGCCGAAGCTCGAGCGCTACAACGGTATCTCGGCGGTGGAAATCCAGGGCGCGGCTGCACCGGGCAAGTCGACCGGTCAGGCCATGACGGCCATGGAAGCACTCGTGGCGAAGCTGCCGGCGGGTATCGGCTACGAATGGACGGGCTTGTCGTTGCAGGAACGCCAGTCCGGTTCGCAGGCGCCGATTCTGTACGGCATCTCGATCCTGGTTGTGTTCCTGTGTCTCGCGGCGCTGTATGAAAGCTGGTCGATCCCGTTCTCGGTGATCATGGTGGTGCCGCTCGGCGTGATCGGCGCACTGCTGGCCGCTACGCTGCGCGGGCTCGAGAACGACGTGTTCTTCCAGGTGGGTCTGTTGACCACGGTGGGGCTGTCGGCGAAGAACGCGATTCTGATCGTGGAATTCGCCCGCGAGTTGCAGCAGGGTGAAGGCATGGGGCCGATCGAGGCCGCGCTGGAAGCAGCGCGTCTGCGGTTGCGTCCGATTCTGATGACCTCGCTCGCGTTCATTCTCGGCGTGATGCCGCTCGCGATCAGTAACGGCGCGGGCTCGGCCAGCCAGCACGCAATCGGTACGGGCGTGATCGGCGGGATGTTGACGGCGACCTTCCTCGCGATTTTCATGATCCCGATGTTCTTCGTCGTGATCCGCGCGAAGTTCGGCGGCGAGAAGGAAGACCCGGATGACGCGCTCGCACACTACAACCAGCACCATCCGCATGATCCGCAAGGTGGCGGGTCGGCTGGCGGGTCGACTGATCAAGGCTCGGGCAAGGACGGACATTGAGATGCAAAAACACTCTTTGATTGCAGTGGCGGTTGCGCTGTTCGCCGCGGGTTGCACGATGGCGCCGAAGTACCATCGCCCGGATGAGCCCGTGACGGCGACCTTCCCGACAGGCGGCGTGTACGACACGCAGCCGGGCGCGGCGAGTGCCTCGCGGACCGCGAACGGCCAGGCGGCCGCCGACATCGGCTGGCGTGATTTCTTCGCCGATGCGCGTTTGCAGCGGCTGATCGAAATCGCGCTGAAGAACAACCGCGATCTGCGCGTGTCGGTGCTGAATATCCAGGCATCGCAGGCGCAGTACCAGATCACTCGCGCGGCGCTGTTCCCGACGCTGAACGCTGCGGCTTCGCAAAGCAAACAGCGCACGCCGAAAGATCTGACGTCCACTGGTCTGACGATCAGCAACACCTACTCGGTGGGTCTGAACGCTTCCTGGGAAATCGACTTCTTCGGGCGGATTCAAAGCCTGAAGGATCAAGCGTTGGCTCAATACCTGGCCACCGCTCAGGCGCGCAAGGCTGCGGAAATCGCGCTGGTCTCGCAGGTGGCGAATCAGTACATGACGGTGCTCGAGGTGGACGATCTGCTGAAGGTCACGCAGAACACGCTGAAGACCGCGCAGGAGTCGTACCGGATCGCCAAGCTGCAGTTCGACAACGGCACGGGTTCGGAACTGGACCTGCGGCAGTCAGAAACGGTGGTCGACCAGGCGCAGGCAAACCTGCAGTCGCAGGCGCGTCTGCGGGCTCAGGCGGACAACGCGCTCGTGCTGCTGGTCGGCGAGCCGTTGCCGGACGATCTGCCGCCGGGCATGACGCTGGACAATCAGAACCTCCTGACGGATGTTCCGGCGGGCCTGCCGTCCGATCTGCTGACACGTCGTCCGGACATCATGGAGGCCGAGGAGAATCTGCTCGCGGCCAACGCGAACATCGGCGCGGCGCGCGCAGCGTTCTTCCCGAAGGTCTCGCTGACCGGCAGTTTCGGCACGCTGAGCCCGACGCTCGGCGGTCTGTTCAAGCCGGGTTCGGCGGCGTGGAGCTTCGCGCCGTCGATCACGTTGCCGATCTTCGAGGGCGGCGCGAACAAGGCCAATCTCGACCTCGCCACCGTGCAGAAGAACATCCAGATCGCAACGTATGAGAAGGCGATCCAGACGGCGTTCCGCGAAGTGGCGGACGGACTGGCGGCACGCGGCACGTACGATCAGCAGATCCAGGCGCTGGAGCGCAATACCTTTGCCGAGCAGCGCCGGCTGGATCTGTCGGACCTGCGTTATAGGAACGGTGTCGACAGCTATCTGTCGGTGCTGACCGCACAGAACGATCTGTATATATCGCAGCAGTTGCTGGTGACCGCGCGCATGCAGCGTCTGCAGAACCTGGTCACGCTGTACCAGGCACTCGGCGGCGGCTGGATCGAACGGGCCGGCGAGCAGCCGCGTCCGGCCGATGCACCGGTCGATTACGGTGCGGCAAGTGCGCCGGTGGCGGCTTCGGCGGCGACTGCGGGTTGAGTCTTGTAGTAGCAGGCGCGTAGGGCAGGTTTCGGTTTTATCAGGAATGCCGTCCTGCGCAACTGGTAATAAAAAAGACGCCACGGCATGCCGTGGCGTTTTTGTTGGCGCTGAGATCAACTCAGCTCGGATCACAATCCAACTCGGATCAACCCAACTCGGATCGACCCGGCTCAACCCATCACTCACGCTCAGCGCGATCTCTCTCGCGCAGCGTTGCCTGCGGCCCGACGCTCAGTGCAAATCCGCCGCACGCAGCATCTCGTCGCGTGGCGATTCATTACCGCCGCGTCCGTCGAAATCATGTCCGGCCTTGCGAATCTCGCACTGCGCCTTCTTCTCGCTCTTCACGCCGTTGAAGATCAGGTTCAGCACGACCGCCGACACCGACGCCAGCAAGATCCCGCTATGCAACAGCGGCGACAGCGCCGGCGGCAGCTTCGAGAAAAATTGCGGCGACACCACCGGCACCAGGCCCATGCCGATGCTCACCGCGACGATGAACAGGTTGTGATGGTTCTTCACGAAGTCGACCTTGGCCAGCACCTTGATGCCGTTTGCCGCGACCATGCCGAACATCACGATCCCCGCACCGCCAAGCACGAAGGCCGGCACGGAAGCCACCACTTGCGCCATCTTCGGGAACAGGCCCAGCAGCACCAGGATCACGCCGCCCATCGCGCAGACAAAGCGGCTCTTCACACCCGTCACGCCGATCAGGCCGACGTTCTGCGAGAACGAGGTATGCGGGAACGAGTTGAAGATGCCGCCGATCAGCGTGCCCAGACCGTCGACGCGTAGACCGCGCACCAGCGTCTTCTGATCCACCGGACGATCGACCATGTCGCCGACCGCGAGGAACATGCCAGTCGATTCGATGAAGGTGACGAACATCACGGTGACCATCGTCGCAATCGCGAGCGGATCGAAATGCGGCAGGCCGAAGTGGAACGGCATCACGATGCCGACCCACGGTGCGTGCGTGACGCCGTCCATGTTCACGCGGCCAAGCACCAGCGCGATGAGGAAACCCGCAACGATGCCGAGCAGCACCGAGATATTGGCGAGGAAGCCCTTGGCAAATTTGTTGATCAGCAGGATCAGCATCAACACGAGGAGCGACAGGCCGAGATAGACCGGATTGCCGTAGTCAGGGTTGCCGACACCACCGGCTGCCCAGTTGATGCCCACTTCCATCAGCGAGAGGCCGATCACCGAGATCACCACGCCGATCACCACCGGCGGGAAAAAGCGCAGCAGCTTGCCGACCGCCGGTGCGAGAAGAATGCCGATGACACCGGCCGCGATCGTCGAGCCGAAGATGTCGAGAATGCCGAGCGAAGGGTTGGTGCCGATCGCGACCATCGGACCGACAGCCGCGAACGTGCAGCCCATGATGACCGGCAGACGGATGCCGAAGATCCACAGACCGAGGGTCTGAATCAGCGTGGCGATGCCGCAGGAAAACAGGTCGGCGCTAATCAGGAACGCGATCTGGTCTTTCGGCAATTTCAGTGCCGCGCCTACGATCAGCGGCACCGCAACTGCGCCTGCGTACATCACCAAAACGTGCTGAATGCCGAGCGTCAGCAACTGGCCCGCGGGCAGTCGCTCGTCGCACGGGTGAACCGTGTTCGATTGCATTTTGTCTCTCTCCACCATCTCGTTTTGGGATGGCTCCAAGGTATGCGGAACGAAAAGCTGCAACAAGACCACTGGGGCCTATTCCGGCATTCCCGGTGACGATATGGATGAGGCCTGTTTGAAAGGCAAAAGAAATGCGTGCGCCGCACAAATCCGCCGGAAGCCCCTTGCAGCGGCGATGGGCGCTCACGCGCCGCGCGCGCCCGTCCTAACGGGATATGTGTGAGAATCAATGAGGTGTATCTCGCTCGACGCATAGTGCTGTTTTCGTGCGGCTCGCGGCGTGGCGGGGTTAACCCGCGATTCCGGGTTTTCAGCGTGCATTCGGGCGCGCTTCCGAAGCCGCGCAGCGGTGACGGAAAATACGCCGTTCCAGGCACCTTTCGCTTGCTTGTCCCTAAGCTCAAATTGACGTCCTATCGCCCATGAGTTTTCTTGGCATCGACCTCGGCACCGGCTCCCTGAAAGTCGCAATCGTCGACGAAAACGGCCGCGAGCAGGCAGCGGCGAGTGTCGCGTATGCCCTCGAAACACCGCATCCCGGATGGGCCGAAATCTCGGTGCAAACCTGGTGGCGCGCGCTATGCGAAGCGGCGAGGCGTTTGCCTGCCGGGTTGCGTCGCGACGTGCATGCAATCGGTTTCTCCGGACAGATGCACGGTGTCGTGTTGATCGACGCCGATGGCGAAGCCGTGCGTCCGGCGATGCTCTGGCCCGACACGCGCGCGTTGGGTCTGCTCGATCAATGGCCCGAGCCGCAGCCGAATCCTGTTGCGCCAGGCATGGCCGGTCCTTTGCTGCGCTGGATCGTCCAGAACGAACCGCAGTCCGCGCGCAAGACGCGATGGGCGCTGCAACCTAAGGATTGGTTGCGCGTCGCGTTGGGCGGCGCGGTCGCAACCGATCCCTCCGACGCCTGCGCGACCGCGCTTGCCGATCCCGCTGGCGTGTGGGATCAGGCGCTGCTCGAGCGGCTCGAATTGCCGCATGAATGGTTTGCGCCGCTTGCGCCTTCCTATGCGGCGGGCGGCATTTTGTCGCGGGAGGCCGCGCAGGAACTGGGTCTGCGCGCCGGCATCGTGCTCGCGATCGGTGCCGCCGATACGCCATGCGCGGCGCTTGGCAGCGGCCTCGCGAGCGATGGCGACGCGTTGCTCACCACCGGCACGGGTGGACAAATCGTCGTACTCGCCGAGCACGCGCCGCAAGCGGTAAAAGGCCTGCATCGCTATCGGGCCGCGAGCGATCACTGGTATCGGATGGCGGCGATGCAAAACGTCGGCGTCGCGCTCGAACGCGTGCGGGGTTGGTTGTCGTATGAATGGGTTGATGCTTATCGTGATGCATTCGGTGATACAACAGCCGCTATCTCAAGCGCCGCAGCAGGCCTGACTTTCCTGCCCTACCTCACCGGCGAGCGCACCCCGTGGCTCAACCCTGCCGCGCGTGGCGGCTGGCTTGGCCTCGCGCTCGACCACTCGCGCGGCACGATGATGCGCGCCGCATTCGAAGGCGTCGCGTTCTCGCTGCGTGCCGGCCTTGACGCGATCCGCGCGAGCGGCGCGACGGTGACGACCTTGAAGCTCGCGGGCGGCGGTTCCGTCGATGCGCGCTGGCGGCAGTTGCTCGCCGACGCGTTAAACGTCGAACTCCATGCCGTCGACTGCCCCAACGCAGCGCCGCGTGGCGCGGCTATCCTCGGCGGATTGGCGAGCGGGCATTGGCACGCAAGCGACCTCGCCGCGCTTGCGCCAGGCGCGACGCGTGTTGCCGGGCCGCAAGGCGATGCGGCGCTCGCCGAACGTTATGCGCGCTTTCTCGATCTGTATGGCCGCGTCGAATCATGGTTCGGCAAAACCCCGCTTCGCTGAACAACGCGATGTCAGCTACAGACAATGCCGCGACGTACTTTGCAATACCATGACGGCTTTCGCACGCTAAGGTATAGGCCGGCGCTTGATGCCGGGCGGCGACGACACTGTCCGTCCCCAGTCCGGCACACGAATTAACTGCGGAACCGCGAACCGCGACACCGGCACGCCGCGCGATATCTCACCGCGACGGGCCAGGCATTCACCGACTCACAGGAGCATTCACGATGAAAACCAAAGCAGCTATCGCATGGAAAGCCGGCGCCCCGTTGACGATCGAAGAAGTGGATCTGGAAGGGCCGCGCGCCGGTGAAGTCCTGATTGAAGTGAAAGCGACGGGTATCTGCCACACCGACTACTACACGCTCTCGGGCGCGGATCCTGAAGGCATCTTCCCGGCGATTCTCGGTCACGAAGGTGCGGGTGTGATCGTCGATGTGGGTCCGGGTGTCGGCACGTTGAAGAAGGGCGACCACGTCATTCCGCTTTACACCCCGGAATGCCGTCAGTGCAAATTCTGTCTGTCGCGCAAGACCAATCTTTGTCAGGCGATCCGTTCGACGCAAGGCCGCGGCCTGATGCCCGATGCCACGTCGCGCTTCTCGCTGGACGGCAAGCCGCTGTTTCACTACATGGGCACGTCCACGTTTTCGAACTACATCGTCGTGCCGGAAATCGCGGTCGCGAAGGTGCGTGAAGACGCGCCGTTCGACAAGATCTGCTACATCGGCTGCGGCGTGACGACGGGCGTCGGCGCTGTGGTGTATTCGGCGAAGGTCGAAGCGGGCGCGAACGTGGTGGTGTTTGGCCTGGGCGGCATCGGCCTGAATGTGATCCAGGGTGCGAAGATGGTCGGCGCGGACAAGATCATCGGCGTCGATATCAACCCGGGCCGCATTGAGTTGGCGAAGAAATTCGGCATGACACACTTCATCAACCCGAACGAAGTCGAGAACGTGGTCGACCATATCGTGCAACTCACGGACGGCGGCGCGGACTATTCGTTCGAATGCATCGGCAACACCAAGGTGATGCGTCAGGCGCTGGAGTGCACGCACAAGGGCTGGGGTCAGTCATTCATTATCGGCGTGGCGGCGGCGGGTGAAGAGATCAGCACACGCCCGTTCCAACTGGTGACAGGCCGCGAGTGGAAGGGCTCGGCATTCGGTGGCGCACGCGGCCGCACGGATGTGCCGAAGATCGTCGACTGGTACATGGAAGGCAAGATCAACATCGACGACCTGATCACGCATCGTCTGCCGCTCGAGCGCATCAACGAGGGCTTCGACCTGATGAAGAAGGGCGAGTCGATCCGCTCGGTCGTGCTGTACTAATGCGTCACCGACCCGGCACAGAAAGGAGCATGTCGATGCTTGAACTATTGTCGTCGCATGCCTGCCATGGCGGCGAGCAGCGGATCTACCGGCACGATTCGCAGGCCGTCGGTCTGCCGATGCGCTTCTCGGTGTATCTGCCGCCGCAGGCTTTGCAGGCCAACGCGAACGTGCCCGCGCTGTTCTATCTCGCCGGCCTGACTTGCACGGAAGAAACCTTCCCGGTCAAGGCGGGCGCGCAGCGCTTCGCGGCGCAGCACGGCATCGCGCTGATCGCGCCGGACACCAGTCCGCGCGGTGCGGGCGTGTCGGGCGAAAGCGCGGCGTGGGACTTCGGCGTCGGCGCGGGCTTTTACGTCAACGCGACGCAGCAGCCGTGGGCGAAGCACTATCGGATGTACTCGTATGTGCGCGATGAACTGCGCGAAACAGTGCTCGCGAATCTGCCGGTGGACGGCGGGCGTCTGGGCATCTTCGGGCATTCGATGGGTGGCCATGGCGCGCTGATGCTGGCGCTGCGCAACCCGGAGATCTATCGGTCGGTGTCGGCGTTCGCGCCGATCGCCGCGCCATCACAGTGCCCGTGGGGCGTGAAGGCGTTCAGCGGGTATCTGGGCGAGGACCGTGAAGCGTGGAGGCAGTATGACTCGAGCGAGCTGGTCGCTCACGCACCACGCAAGTTCGCTGAAGGGATTCTGGTCGATCAGGGGCTGGCGGATCAGTTCCTCGCCGAGCAGTTGAACCCGGATGTGTTCGAAGCCGCTTGCAAGGCCGCAGGACAGCCGCTGACCTTGCGTCGTCATGCTGGCTACGACCACGGGTATTACTTCATCTCGACTTTCATCGAGGACCATCTCGCGCATCACGCGAAGGTGCTGCTCGGCTGATATTCACCGGGACGATGGCGGCGGCACGCAGTGTGTCGCCGCCAGGCGCCGCTTCAACGCCGCCTCAACGCCGCCTCAACAAACTCCCGCCATACACCACCGCCGACAGCACGGTGATCCAGAAGCTCGTCGGCCAGTCGGTATAGAACGCCAGCGTCAGACCGAGCCACGCCTGCACCAGGGCGAACACGGCGGCAAGCACGAGACCGGTCGAGAGTCGCGTCGTCACGTTTTGCGCGGCGGCGGCCGGCCCGACCATCAGCGTGAACACCAGCAGCACGCCGACAATCTGCGTGCACGCCGCCACGGCGAGCGCGGCGATCGACAGGAACAGCACCGACACCCTGCGCAACGACACGCCCTTGGCTTCCGCTAATTCCGGCTGCAACGAAGCAAACAACAAGGGTCGCATGATCGCGGCGAGCGCCAGCAAACTGATGACGCCTAGCGCCGCCAGCACGCCGAGTGTCGACGCATTCACGCCGAGCACGTTGCCGAACAGCAGCGCGGTAACTTGAGTCGCGTATGCGGTGAAGAAATGCAGGAACAGCAAGCCGAAGCCGAGCGACAGCGACAGGATCACACCGATCGCGACATCGCGTCCGGCCAGTTTCTCGCCGAGCGCGCCCATACCGACGCCTGCCGCGAGCGTGAAGCCGATCATCCCCCAGATCGGCGAGATGCCGATCAGCACAGCGCCGGTCGCGCCGGTGAAGCCGACGTGCGAGAGCGCATGACCAGCGAAGGTCTGTCCACGCATCACCAGAAAATAGCCCACCACGCCTGCCAGCACCGCGACGATCCCCGACGCCGCGAACGCGTTCACCATGAAATCGTATTCAAACATCGTGCTTGTGTCCGTCGCGTGAGTCGTGCTGGTGTGAGTGGCCGTGTGCGCCACCGTGGTCGTGCGAATGTGCATGCCCGTGCGAGTGGCTATGGCCGCCGTTCTCGTCGTGTTCGTGCTCGTGATCGTGTTTTTCGACTTCGACGTCGCCCGACATCACGAAGATGCGGCCATTCACCCGCATCACATCGATCGGCGAGCCATAGAGACGCGACAGCACCGGCCGCGTAATGACTTCATCGACGGTGCCGAGCGCGGCGACGCCGCTGCCGAGATACAGCACGCGGTCGAGCGCGTGCAGAAGCGGATTCAGTTCATGCGCCGAGAACAGCACGGCAATGCCGAGCTCCTGCTGCACGCGCCGCACCAACTCGACCACGCTCTTCTGATGATGCGGATCGAGGCTGATCAACGGTTCGTCGAGCAGCAGCAGCTTGGGGTTGCCGAGCAGGCATTGCGCGAGCAGCAGACGCTGACGTTCGCCGCCCGACAGTTCCGATAACGGCCGCTCAGCTAGCTGGCGGCCGCCTACCAGATCGAGCACCCGCTCGACATCCGCGCGGGTTTTGCTGTCCGCATGGGGCAGGCCCCAGCGGTGTCCATCGGCGGCCATGGCGACGAAGTCGCGGCCGCGCACGCGGCGCCCGGCCAGCGCACTGCGCGTCTGCGGCATATAACCGATCGACGAGTTACCACGCTCGACCGGCTGCCCTAACACGCGGATCGCGCCGCTCGCTGCCGGCACGAGACCGAGCACGGCGCGCATCAGCGTGGTCTTGCCCGCGCCGTTCGGCCCGAGCACGCCGATGAATTCGCCCTGGTTCACCACGAAGCCGGCGTCGCGCAGAATCGTGCGGCCGCCGAGTTCGAGCGTGACGCGCTCGAGTTCAAGCACGGGCGCGTTACTGCGTGCGCCCGTCGATGCATTAGCTGGCGTGCTGCGGCCAGTTTCGTTCATTGGGTTTTTCCTTTGGCGGCGCTCGCCGCCGCATTCGCTCCGCCCGCAGCCAGCGCCGTGCCTAGCGCGTCGAGCTGCGTCAGCATCCACGTCTGATAGGTCTTACCGGCCGGTTCGGTTTCGGTGACGCTCATGGTCGGCACCTTCGATTGCTGCGCGAGCTTCAACATGCGTTTGGTCAGGGCCTCGGTTGCCTGGCTGTTATAGATCAGAACGCGTACGCGCTTTTCGCGCAGATCGCGTTCGAACGCGGCGATATCGGCCGCGCTTGCTTCAGTGTCGTTCATCGTCGCCAACTGGAAGCGCAGATTGCGCATCGAGAGGCCGACTGCGTCCGACATATAGCCGAACACCGGCTCGGTTGCCGTCACCGGCACGCCGGCGTAGCGGCCATGCAGATCGGCGACTTTGGCGTCGATGGGTTTCAGCGAATCGAGAAACTTCGCGAGGTTCGCATCGTACGCCGACTTGTGCGCCGGGTCAGCCGCGACGAGCGCCGCGCTTACCGCGCGCGCCACTTTCGGCATGGTGGCCGGGTCGTACCAGAGGTGAGGATTATCGCCGCTCTTCTTGCCTGTCAGTTCGGCGGCAACGATCGTCGCGCGATTCGAGCCCTTGGAAGCGGCCAGCAGTTTCGCCATCCACGGATCGTAGTCGGCGCCGTTGTAGACCACAAGGCTCGCATGCTGCAAGGCCCGCGCCGTCTTCGGGCTGGCTTCGAACAGATGCGGGTCCTGATCCGGATTGCTGAGGATGCTGGTCACGTCGACGCGATCGCCGCCCAGTTGCTGCACGACGTCACCGTAAAAGTTTTCCGCTGCCACCACCGGGATTTTCGCATCCGCGGCAAATGCGCCGTGGCTGAGCGTGAAAGCAGCGGCGGCCGCTGCGCCCATGGCCACGGTCTTCGACAGCTTCAGCGCATGGCGCGCCCCGTTCAACATCGAGCCGAATTTCTTCATCGTTGTTTCCTGCTGCGTGAGAGTTGAATGAACTACGAACCTTGGGAGCGGCGCGTTTTGGCGTTCATACCGGTGATCAGGCCGGCTTTCATAGGGACGCACCGGAGGGCCGCGCCGCGCGGGCGCAGCGCGCGCACAGCCCGCTTAGCTCGACCACCTGGCGGTGCACCTCGAAACCGTGTGCCGGCACGCTATGCGACAGTTGTTGGGCAAGATCGCCGCCGGGAATCTCCACAGTCGCGCCGCACCCGTCGCACATCAAAAACTGGCTGCGATGCGGCACGCCGACCTCGCAGCAGGCAAAAAACGCGTTCTTCGATTCGATCCGATGGACGAAGCCGTGCGCGAGCAGAAAGTCCAGCGCCCGGTAGATCGTGGTGGGCGGCACGCGCCCGCGTTGCGGCTCGAGCGCGTCCAGCAACTCATAGGCCCCGATCGGCCGGTCGCTGGCGACGATCGCCGCATACACCTGTCGCCGCAGCGGTGTGAGCGCGAGCCCATGCAGGGCGGCGTGCGCCTCGGCATGGGCGAGCCGTACGGCATGGTGTTCTGCAATCGATGTAGCCATCAGCGGACTCCCTGACGAACCTGCAAAGCTTCGGAGCGAAGCGAGGCCGCAATGATATAACGTATCTCGAATATTTGTCAGCGGCTTGCGCAGAAAGCAGATTGGCGGTCTTCGATTTCTCGTATTTGTGTCGGTCGAAGCCGGAAGAGGGTGTGCGAGGGTCCTGCCGCGCTGCACCATCGAAATCTGGTCGAGCGCCTTGACATGACCCGGTCCGTATCCGATCATTCGATCACCAACAGAGCAATTGTTCGCGCAACGAGCGTTCGCTCACCGCGCCTCAAGAAGCGAAACGAACCGGAGACAGGCAGTGGCGGCACGATTGCAAGACAAGGTGGCCATTCTGACGGGCGCGGCAAGCGGAATCGGTGAAGCCGTGGCCCGGCGGTATCTGGACGAAGGCGCGCGTTGCGTGCTGGTCGACGTCAAGCCGGCGGACAGTTTCGGCGCCGCTTTGCGCGCCGCTTACGGCGACCGCGTGCTGACCGTCAGCGCCGATGTCACGCGCCGCGAGGATATCGAACGCATCCTCGCGAGTACGCTGGAGCGCTTCGGCCAGGTCGATATCCTGTTCAACAACGCGGCGCTCTTCGATATGCGCCCGATCCTCGATGAATCCTGGGAAGTGTTCGACCGCCTCTTTGCGGTCAACGTGAAGGGCATGTTCTTCCTGATGCAAACCGTCGCCCGGAAAATGGTCGAGCAGGGCCACGGCGGCAAGATCATCAATATGTCGTCGCAAGCCGGGCGGCGCGGCGAGGCGCTGGTGTCGCACTACTGCGCAACCAAAGCCGCCGTACTCAGCTACACGCAATCCGCAGCGCTCGCCCTCGCGCCGCACCAGATCAACGTGAACGGCATTGCGCCGGGCGTCGTCGATACACCGATGTGGAAAGAGGTCGACGCGCTCTTCGCACGCTACGAAAACCGGCCGCTCGGCGAGAAGAAACGCCTCGTCGGTGAAGCGGTGCCGCTCGGCCGTATGGGCGTGCCGGACGATTTGACCGGCGCCGCCCTGTTTCTCGCGTCGGCGGATGCCGACTACATCACCGCGCAAACCCTGAACGTCGACGGCGGGAACTGGATGAGCTGAGCGAATCGCAGAGTGGATGAGCCGAACCTGTTTCACCCTTCGTCATTTTCGTAGAACAAACGCAGCATCACATAACGTACGAGAAAGGAGACATCACATGAAACCAGCTACAAAATCCGCGCTGAAGGCGGTCAGTGCCGGCGCTGTCGCATGCTTTGCGTTGCACGCTCAGGCGGCCACGGTGACCATCGCCACGTTGAACAATCCGGACATGATCGAGCTGAAGAAGCTCTCGCCCGCCTTCGAGCAGGCGAATCCGGACATCAAGCTCAACTGGGTGATTCTCGAAGAAAACGTGCTGCGTCAACGCGCCACCACCGACATCACGACCGGCAGCGGCCAGTTCGACGTGATGACGATCGGTGCGTACGAAACGCCGCAATGGGGCAAGCGCGGCTGGCTCACCCCGCTCACCAATCTGCCCGCTGATTACGATCTGAACGACGTCGTGAAGACGGCTCGCGACGGCCTCTCGAGCGGCGGCCAGTTGTACGCGTTGCCGTTCTACGTCGAAAGCTCGATGACGTATTACCGCAAGGATCTGTTCGCGGCGAAGGGCCTGAAGATGCCCGATCAGCCGACCTACGACCAGATCGCGCAATTCGCCGACAAGCTCACCGACAAAGCTAACGGCATGTACGGCATCTGCCTGCGCGGCAAGGCCGGCTGGGGCGAGAACATGGCCTATGGCACGACGGTGGTGAACACCTTCGGCGGCCGCTGGTTCGACGACAAGTGGCAGGCGCAGTTGACGTCGCCGGAATGGAAGAAGGCGATCACCTTCTACGTCGATCTGCTGAAGAAAGACGGTCCTCCGGGAGCCAGCTCGAACGGCTTCAACGAAAACCTGACGCTGATGTCCTCGGGCAAGTGCGCGATGTGGATCGACGCAACGGTGGCGGCCGGCATGCTCTACAACAAGCAGCAGTCGCAGATCGCCGACAAGGTGGGCTTCGCGGCGGCGCCGATCGCCGTCACGCCGAAGGGTTCGCATTGGCTGTGGGCGTGGGCGTTGGCCATTCCGAAGTCGTCGAAGCAGGCTGACTCGGCGAAGAAGTTCATCGCGTGGGCCACGTCGAAGCAGTACATCGAACTGGTCGCGAAGGATGAGGGCTGGGCCTCAGTGCCGCCGGGAACACGCCACTCAACCTACGCACGTCCTGAATACAAGGAGGCTGCACCGTTCGGCGACTTCGTGCTGAAGGCAATCGAAACGGCTGACCCGGATCATCCGACGTTGAAGCCAGTGCCGTATACCGGTGTGCAGTTCGTCGGCATTCCTGAGTTCCAGTCGTTCGGCACCGTAGTCGGTCAGAGCATCTCCGGCGCGATTGCCGGCCAGATGACGGTCGATCAGGCGCTGGCAGCCGGCCAGGCAACGGCGAATCGCGCCGTGCAACAGGCCGGGTATCAGAAGTAAAGCGGAAGTCAGCCACATGAGTCACGTGGCACGCGCCGGCTGACGCCCGTCAGCCGGCCCACGCAGCACAGCGGGCCGTCCCCGCCGCGTGGGCACTGAGACATCGCATTGCGTCGCGGTAGCCAGGCGGTTTAAGCCATCACGGCGGATAAAGCGCCGGCCCGCGCATTACCGAACAGGTGGTCAATCATGCGTCCTTTACGCCTGCCTCTTATGCATGCCCATCCCCAAACAGAAAAAGAACGCGAAACCCGCAAAGCCAATTCGGCCCGTTGGCTCGTCACGCCCTCAGTCGCAGTACTCGTACTGTGGATGGCGATTCCGCTGGCGATGACGATCTGGTTTTCGTTCTCGCGCTATAACCTGCTGAATCCGGATCTGAAAGGCTTCGCCGGTTTCGACAACTATAAGTATCTCGCCAGCGATCCGTCGTTCGGACCGTCGATCGGGCACACGCTCGAGTTGATCATCTCGGTGCTGGTGATCACAGTGGTCGGCGGCGTGCTGATGGCGATTCTGTTCGACCGTAAGTTCTACGGCCAGGGCATCGCGCGGCTACTGGCGATCGCACCATTCTTCGTGATGCCGACCGTCAGCGCGCTGATCTGGAAGAACATGATCCTGCATCCGGTGTATGGCCTGATCGCACAGGGCATGCGCGCGATCGGGCTGCAGCCGATCGACTGGTTCGCCGAGTACCCGCTCACGGCCGTGATCATGATCGTCGCGTGGCAGTGGTTACCGTTCGCGTTCCTGATTCTGTTCACCGCGATCCAGTCGCTCGATCAGGAGCAGAAGGAAGCGGCGCGTATCGACGGTGCGGGTCCGTTCTCGATGTTCTTCTACATCACGCTGCCTCACCTGAAACGGGCGATCGCGGTGGTGGTGATGATGGAGACGATTTTCCTGCTGTCGATCTTCGCCGAAATCTATACGACCACGGGCGGCGGTCCGGGCACCGCGACCACCAATCTGTCGTACCTGATCTATTCGCTGGGCCTGCAACAGTTCGACGTCGGTCTCGCTTCGGCGGGCGGCATTCTGGCTGTCGTGCTGGCTAACATCGTGTCGTTCTTCCTTGTGCGGATGCTCGCGAAGAACCTGAAAGGGGAGTACGAAAAATGAGCCACGTTGCCTCTACCTCTGCGTCGGGCACGGCGCCGATGACCGTGCCGGCCAAGTCGCCGTTCGCCGCAATTCGCCGCGGCCTTCCTGGCGTGATCGCCTGGCTCGTCGCGTTGCTGCTGTTTTTCCCGATCTTCTGGATGACGATCACCGCGTTCAAGACGGAGCAGCAGGCGTATTCGTCGTCGTTGTTTTTCATCCCGACGCTCGATAGCTTCCGCGAGGTGTTCGCGCGCAGCAACTACTTTTCGTTCGCGTGGAATTCAATCCTGATCTCGGCGGGCGTCACGCTGCTGTGCCTGATTCTCGCCGTGCCGGCCGCGTACGCGATGGCCTTCTTTCCGACGCGCCGCACGCAGAAAGTCCTGCTGTGGATGTTGTCGACCAAGATGATGCCGTCGGTTGGCGTGCTGGTGCCGATCTATCTGTTGTGGAAGAACAGTGGTCTGCTCGATTCGGTGTCCGGTCTGGTGATTGTCTACACGCTGATCAATCTGCCGATTGCGGTGTGGATGTCGTTCACGTACTTCGCCGAAATTCCGCGCGACATTCTCGAAGCAGGCCGGATCGACGGCGCGGCAACGTGGCAGGAAATCGTCTATCTGCTGATGCCGATGTCGCTGCCGGGGCTTGCCTCCACCGCGTTGCTGCTGGTAATCCTGTCGTGGAACGAAGCGTTCTGGAGCATCAACCTGTCGAGTTCGAACGCCGCGCCGCTGACTGTGTTCATTGCGTCGTATTCGAGTCCTGAAGGCTTGTTCTGGGCCAAGCTCTCCGCTGCTTCACTGCTTGCGGTTGCGCCGATCCTGATTGTCGGCTGGCTGTCGCAGAAGCAACTGGTGCGCGGTCTTACTTTTGGGGCGGTCAAATGACCGCAGGTGCGACGGTAGGTCATTTCGCGCTGATCTGCGATTGCGACGGCGTGCTGATCGACAGCGAAGCCGTGGCGGCGAGCATGCTGGTGCACGAACTCGAGGCGCGCTGGCCCGATGCCGATGTCGAGCCGGTGGTGTTGCCGCTGCTCGGCTTGCGCATCGAAAAGGTGCTGCAGGGCACGGCGGCGCAACTTGGCAAGAGCCTGAGCGTCGAGGATATCGAGTCGATCCGCCAGGCGGTGGAAGCGGCGGCGATGCAGGCGTCGGCGGTCGTTGGCATCGAGTCCGCGCTCGCGCAGGTGCCGCTCACCAAGGCATGTGCGAGCAACAGTTTCCGGCCGTATGTGGAGAACGTGCTGGCGCGCACGGGCCTCGTGAAGTTCTTCGGCGACCGGCTCTTTTGCGCCGATGCGGTGCCGAATCCGAAGCCCGCGCCCGATGTCTATCTCGCTGCCGCGCTTGGTCTCGGCCTCGCGCCGTCCGCCTGCCTCGTGGTGGAAGACAGCGTGACGGGCGTGACGGCGGCAACGGCGGCGGGCATGACGGTGCTGGGCTTTATCGGCGGCGGTCATGCGAGTGACGCGCAGATCGACGCGTTGCATGCGGCGGGTGCGCGTACTGTGTTCGACGACATGCTGCAGTTGCCGGACCTGGTCGCGCAATGGACGCTGAGCGCGACGGCAGCGATACCGTAAGGGCCGCAGGTCAAAGCAAATGAGCGGCGAATGAGCAGGACTTGAACAGCATATAGAGAAGCGAATCAACGCAGTTGCTGAAGCAACGCAAGCAACCTGGGCAACCGAACGCAGCTGAAGCATCGTTAGCAACACACAGCAACACACGGAGACACATCATGGCAAGCGTAACTCTGCGCAACATCAAAAAGGCCTACGACGACAATGAGGTGATGCGCGACATCAACCTCGACATTCTGGACGGCGAATTCGTCGTGTTCGTGGGCCCGAGCGGTTGCGGTAAATCGACGCTGATGCGAATGATCGCCGGCCTCGAAGACATCAGCGGCGGCGATCTGACCATCGACGGCACGCGCGTGAACGACGTACCGCCCGCCAAGCGCGGCATCGCGATGGTGTTCCAGTCATACGCGCTGTATCCGCACATGACGCTGTACGACAACATGGCGTTCGGCCTGAAACTCGCCGGCACCAAGAAGCCGGAAATCGACTCCGCCGTGCGCAATGCGGCGAAGATCCTGCACATCGACCATCTGCTCGACCGCAAGCCGAAGCAGCTTTCGGGCGGCCAGCGCCAGCGTGTTGCAATCGGCCGCGCGATTACGCGCAAGCCGAAGGTGTTCCTGTTCGACGAACCGTTGTCGAATCTCGACGCCGCGCTGCGTGTGAAGATGCGCCTCGAATTCGCGCGTCTGCACGACGAGCTGAAGACCACGATGATCTACGTGACGCACGATCAGGTCGAAGCAATGACGCTGGCCGACAAGATCGTCGTGTTGTCGGCGGGCAATGTGGAGCAGGTCGGCAGCCCGACCATGCTGTATCACGCGCCGGCCAATCGCTTCGTCGCCGGCTTCATCGGTTCGCCGAAGATGAACTTTATGGAAGGGATCGTGCAGTCGGTGACGCACGACGGTGTCACGGTACGCTACGAAACCGGCGAGACGCAGCGCGTTGCGGTGGAGCCGGGCGCGGTGAAGCAGGGCGACAAGGTCACCGTCGGCATTCGTCCGGAGCATCTGCACTTCGGAATGGCCGACGACGGCGTGTCGGCGCGCACGATGGCAGTCGAATCGCTTGGCGACGCAGCATATCTGTATGCGGAATCGAGCGTGGCGCCGGATGGTTTGATCGCGCGGATTCCGCCGCTCGAACGCCACAGCAAGGGCGACACGCAACGGGTCGGCGCTACCCCTGAGCACTGCCATTTGTTCGACAGCGAAGGGAAAGCCTTCCAGCGTAAGATCGTAGAAGTGCTGGCCGCGTGAGTATGTGATTGGGAAAGCGGCGGGCGCGCCGCTTTCCGTCCGGTCACGTTTATTCACGCTCAGGAAACGTTCATGCCCGCCTACGTCGTCATCACACGCGAGAAAACGCTCGACCCCGCCAAACTGGAAGAATACAAACAGGACGCGCCCGCAGTCTTCGAGAAGCATGCGGTCATGGTGCTCGCGAGCCACGGGCGGAAAGAAGTGGTGGAGGGGCCGCCGATCGACGAAATCCTGATCCTCGAGTTCCCCAGTTACGACGAAGCGATCGCGTGGTATCGCAGCCCAGCGTATCAGGCGGTCAGCGAGACGCGCCTGCAGGGCGGCGAGTACCGCATCATCATCACGGAAGGGCTGCCGGTGTTGTAGAGCGGCGGTGTGCCGCCTGTAAGCCTTTTAAGCCGCCGCTTCGAGCGCCGCGCGTGCGCACAACTCGTCGGTCACCAGTCCCGACAGCCAGCCGCCTTTAAGCACCGCGATCAGCGCTTCGCGCTTGCGCTCGCCGCCGGCAAAGCCGATGGTGGGGCGCCGCGGTGGCGAGTCGAGCGCGATGCTGGTGACGCGCCGGCCGGTCGGCGATTCGACGTGCGCGCCGGCTGCATCGATCGGCAGGCCGAGCATTTCGGCCACCGCACCGTTCTGCATCAACTCTTTTACTTCCGCGGACGTGATAAAGCCGTCTTCGTGCAACGGGCATTTCGGCCCGATATTGCCGATGCCGACGAACGCGACATCCGCTTGCGCCGACAGCGATTCGACGATCCGGTACAGCCGGTGATTGCACCACTGTGCGCGTTCGGCTTCGCTATCGGCGAGCAACGGCGCGGGCAGCAGAAAATGCTTGCCGCCGGTCTTCTCCGAAATGTGCAGCGCGACGTCGTAGCGGTTCGAGGAGCCGTCCGAGGCGATCGCCCCGACCATCGATACCAGGCGGTGCTGCGGACGCTCCAGTTGGGCGATCTGATCGACTGCGGCCTTCAGCGTACGGCCGCTGCTCACGGCGACCACCATCGGCTTTTCTTCGCCAAGATAGCGTTCCATGACTTGCGCGCCGGCCACCGCCAGCTTGCGGTCGACTTCTTCCGACGTATCGCTGTCGATCGGTACGACTTCGCACATGCTCAGGCCGTAGCGCTTCGAGAGTTGATCGGCGAGCGCGAGGCAATCGGCCAGTTTGTGATCGACGCGTACGCGAATCAGGTTCTTTTCGACCGCGAAGGCGACCAGCCGCTGCGCGACCGGGCGCGACACCTGCAGCTTCTCGGCGATTTCGTTCTGGGTGTTGCCTGCGACGTAGTAAAGCCACGCGGCGCGGGTAGCAAGGTCTAATTTTTCTGTGGACTTGGGCACGGTGACGGTTCGCTTGAAGTGCGCCGATGATAGCAGCCGGTTCCCGCGTCTCAACGGGAACCGGCTGTGCTTTGCCGGTCAGGCGAGCGGTTGCCGCGCGGGGTCGAACAGCGGCCGCACGTGGCGGTAGAGCGCGCGATACGCTTCAAGCCGGGTGCGCAGTTCGGCGTGCCGTCGCGGGTTCGGCGTGAACTCCTTTTCGATCGGCGGCTTGGTCAGCACCTTGGCCGGGTCGCCGCCTGCGGCCAGCCAGCCGAGGCGGGCCGCGCCGAGCGCCGCGCCGGTTTCGCCGCCGCCGTGCTTGCGGGTGGCGGTGTCGAGCGCGTCGGCGAGCAGTTGTGCCCAGTAGTCGCTGCGCGCACCGCCGCCAAGCAGGGACAACGCCTTCGCTTCGGTGCCCGCCGCGCGCAACGCGTCGAGGCCGTCGGTGAGCGCGAGCGTCACGCCTTCGAGCACCGCGTAGCCGAGCAAGGCGCGATCGGTCGCGTGATTCATGCCGAAGAACACGCCCTGTGCATACGGGTCGTTGTGCGGCGTGCGTTCACCGGACAGATAGGGCAGAAAGAGCGGGGCAGTGGTCAACGCTTCCGCTGGGAGCGCCTCGATTTCGGCGAGCAGGGTCGGCTCGTCGGTGGAGGTGAGCTTGCAGACCCAGCGCAAACAGCTTGCCGCCGACAACACCACGCTCATCTGATGCCAGCGATCCGGAATCGCATGGCAGAACGCGTGCACCGCGGAAGCGGGATTCGGCCGGAAGCTGTCGCCGACCACGCACAACACACCTGAGGTGCCGAGCGAGACGAAGCCGTCGCCCGGTTGCGTCGCGCCGATGCCGATCGCGCTCGTGGCATTGTCACCACCGCCGGCCGCGACGATCACGCCGTCGCTCAAACCGAACTCGCGCGCCACTGCGGGAAGCAGGGTGCCGGACGGCTCGCTGCCTTCGCACAAGGCCGGCATCTGAGCGCGCGTCATGTTGCAGGCGGCGAGCAGCGAATCGGACCAGTCGCGTTTGGCGACGTCGAGCCACAGCGTGCCCGCTGCATCCGATGGATCGGACACCTTGCCGCCGGTCAGTTGCAGGCGCAGGTAGTCCTTTGGCAGCAGCACGCAGGCGGTCTGCGCGAAGATTTCCGGTTCGTGGTGCGCCACCCATAGCAGCTTCGGCGCGGTGAATCCGGGCATCGCGAGATTGCCTGCCACGGTGTGCAACTCCGGCGCGCGCTCGGTCAGTTCCGCGCACTCCTTGTCGCTGCGCATGTCGTTCCACAGGATCGCGGGCCGCAATACGCGGTCTTGCGCATCCAGCAGCACGGCCCCGTGCATCTGCCCCGAGAGGCCGATGCCGCGAATCTGCGCGAACTCGTCCGGATGTTTGGCGCGCAACGCGGCCAGCGCCGCGCGCGTACCGGCCCACCAATCTTCGGGATTCTGTTCGGCCCAGCGCTGATGCGGACGCGAAACGGTAAAGGGCGAGCCTGCGGTGCCGATCACGCGTCCATCGGAGGCGAGCAGCAGGACTTTCACTTCGGACGTGCCGAGGTCGATGCCGAGATACATGGGCGCGAAACCTTCGTCGTTAGGAATGCGCTACTTTAGCCGCACATGGCGCGCGGTGCCATGCGCATTGAGCCTGGCACCGGCGTGTTTCGCGTGGTTCGATACAGCGCAGGTCAGGCCGCGCCGCGTTTGGCCAGCCATACGTCGACTCGCGCCAACGCGCCCGCCAACGCCGATTCCAATTCCGGCGTCTGCGCCATGCTGCCCCAGAGCAGGCGGTCAGCGGCGAATGCCTGCAACGGATCGGGCGCGCTAAAGAAGCCGCGGGCGATGCGTTCGTCCATCACGCCATCCTGATACACATACGGCAGCGTGCCGGCGTTCCAGCGCTCAAGGAAGCGGAAGAACAGCGCCGGCAACATCGCCGTCGCCGAAGGCGTGACGCCACGTTCGAAGCATTCGGCGAGCGTCGGCGCAATAAAGCCGGGCAGCTTTGAAAAGCCATCGGCCGCGACGCGCTGGTTGGTGTCCTGGATGTAGGGATTGCCGAAGCGTTCGAGCACCACGTCGCGATAGCGTTCGAGATCGAGCGGGCTTGGCGTGAGGCACGGAATCACGTCTTCGGTCACATAGTCGAAGGCGAATTTGTTGATGTCCGGGTCGAGCGTCCCTTCGTGGATGTAGGTCAGTCCGACCAGCGTGCCTGCCCACGCAATGCAGCTATGCGTCGCGTTGAGAATGCGGATCTTCGCTTCCTCGTACGGCAGCACCGAGTCGACCAGTTCAGCGCCGACCTTTTCCCACGCGGGGCGTCCGGCGATGAAGCGGTCTTCGATCACCCATTGGATGAAGGATTCGCCCATCACCGGGCAGGTATCGTCGACGCCGGTAGCGGCTTTGACGCGTTCGCGCACGTCGGGCGTCGGGCGCGGCGTGATGCGGTCGACCATCGAACTCGGGCACGCGGTGTTGTCGTCGAACCATTGCGCCAGGTCCTCCGCGCCGCGCCGTTCGAGAAACTCGCTCATGCCCGCATGAAAACGCTCGCCGTTGCTGCGCAGGTTATCGCAGGTCTGCAGAGTGACCGGGCCGGCGCCGCGCTTCATGCGTGCGTCGAGAATCGCCGCTAGCGCGCCGTAAATCGTGGTGTGGCCGCCTTTCAGGTCAGCGGCAAGATCGGCATTGGCCGTGTCGAGTTCGTCGTGTTCGTCGAGGTAATAGCCGCCTTCGGTGACCGTGAACGCAATGATCTTGCAGGCCGGATCGGCGCCCGCTTCGATCAACGCATCGAGACTCTCGGTCCACGGCACCACGCGCTCGATCGAACGAATTGTCTCGTACGCGCGCTCGCCCTGCGGCGTGACGGTCTCGAGCGTATAGACGCCGCTTTGCGCGGCGAGCGCCTCGAGCACCGCGTTCATGTCGCTGCGGATATTGCCGACTGTCAGCGACCAGTGCGGCTCGCCCGCCACCTTCGCCTCGTTCAACCGATGGAGATACCACGCCTGATGCGCGCGATGAAACGATCCCGCGCCGATGTGCAGGATCACGTGTGCGGCCGCGCCGCTGCCTTGCCCGCTGTTCATGTGCGTCTCCTGAGTGTCCTTGATCGCACGGCTCGGCGCGTGCGTTTTTCTTGGGGTGGAGCATTTGCTCTGTCTGTGAGCGAATGATCGTACCCGGCGGAACGAATGTCAAGGCGACGTAGAGGGCTTTTCGTGGCGCAGCGCGGCGTGGCGGGACTTCCGGCGCGACTCGCGTGACGCCCGCGCGTTATGGGACGTGTCTCGCGGTGCGTATTGCATTGCATCAAATTTGACTTTCACCGCGCCAGGACTAACCCGAATGCAAAAAAGTATCGGTCTGCGGTTTGATTTTTAGTGGTGGATCAGGCTCCAGAGGGCTACTTTTCGCTATACAAGACGAAGTTCAGCGGCACCCGCAACACGCCGCTTCATGGAGGAAGACGCGAATGCAACCCGATCTGGAAGTCGTCGCCGTACGGCGCGACGAATCCTTCAAAGTGTGGTCGCACGGCTATCCGTACCGTACGGTGCGCTGGCACTTTCATCCGGAATACGAAATCCATCTGATCGTGGCGACGACCGGCAAGATGTTCGTCGGCGATCACATCAGCAGCTTTACGCCTGGCAACCTCGTGCTGATGGGGCCGAACCTGCCGCACAACTGGGTCAGCGACGTGCCGGAAGGCGAGACGATTGCGCAGCGCAATCTGGTTGTTCAGTTCGGGCAGGAGTTCGTGTCGGGTTGCATGGGTAGTTTTCCGGAGTGGCGCCAGGTCGAAGCGTTGCTCGCCGATTCGCGCCGCGGCGTGTCGTTCGGTGCAGAAACGAGTGCGGCGATCCAGCCGTTGTTCCTCGAATTGCTGGCGGCGCGCGGACTGCGCCGTCTCGTGCTGTTCATGTCGATGCTCGAGATCCTGATGAACGCCGAGGACCGCGAGATGCTCGCGAGTCCCGCCTATCAGGCCGACCCGACCGGTTTTGCGTCGACGCGCATCAATCACGCGCTCTCGTACATCGGCAAGAATCTGTCCAACGACCTGCGCGAATCGGATCTCGCGCAGCTCGCCGGGCAAAGCGTGAGTGCGTTCTCGCGGTACTTCCGCCGTCATACCGGGCTGCCGTTTGTGCAGTACGTGAACCGCATGCGTATCAACCTCGCGTGTCAACTGCTCACGGACGAAGAACTGAGCGTCACCGATATCTGCTTCAAGGCGGGCTTTAACAACCTGTCGAATTTCAACCGGCAGTTCCTCGCGGTCAAAGGCATGGCGCCTTCAAAATTCCGCCGCTATCAGCAACTGAACGATGCGAGCCGCGACGCTTCCGAAGAAGCTGCCGCGCGCGGCGCCGGCATCGACAATGCACCCGCGATCGTGCTCGCGCCAGGTTTGCCACGCAGTGCTGCCGCTGCCTATCCACCGACGTAGTCCTCCTACGCCACGCTAAAAGCCGAAGCGTTCTAACTCATCCGCGTTTCAACACCTATCACGCTGTCCAAAGACAGCGTGAGGGACATGCTCATCTCATCGAACAGTTTCAATAACGGAGACAACCATGACGCAATCCACTTCGAAGCAAACATCGTTGAAGACCTTCGCGCGCAGCACGGCTGCGTTGGCGACGCTTGCATTCGGTCTTTCGTTTATCGCCGCGCCGGCAGCACTTGCCGCGCCGCTGAAGATCGGCATGACGTTTCAGGAGTTGAACAACCCGTACTTTGTGACGATGCAAAAGGCGCTGAACGATGCGGCTGCGTCGATTGGCGCGACGGTGGTCGTCACCGACGCGCATCATGACGTCAGCAAGCAGGTCAGTGACGTCGAAGACATGCTGCAAAAGAAGATCGACATCCTGCTCGTGAATCCGACCGATTCGACCGGCATTCAATCGGCGGTCACGTCGGCGAAGAAGGCGGGCGTGGTGGTGGTTGCGGTCGATGCGAACGCGAACGGTCCGGTCGATTCATTCGTTGGCTCCAAGAATTTCGACGCGGGCGAGATGGCCTGTGAATATCTGGCGAAGTCGATTGGCGGCAGCGGCGAAGTGGCGATTCTCGACGGCATTCCGGTGGTGCCGATTCTCGAACGTGTGCGCGGTTGCAAGGCGGCGCTTGCGAAAGTGCCGGGCATCAAACTCGCGGATATGCAGAACGGTAAGCAGGAACGCGCGACTGCGTTGTCCGTTACCGAGAACATGATTCAGGCGCATCCGAATCTGAAGGGTGTGTTCAGCGTGAACGACGGTGGCTCGATGGGCGCGCTCTCGGCGATCGAATCATCGGGCAAGGATATCAAGCTGACCAGCGTCGACGGTGCGCCGGAAGCGATTGCCGCGATCCAGAAACCGAATTCGAAGTTCATCGAAACGTCCGCGCAGTTCCCGGCCGACCAGGTGCGTATCGCGCTCGGCACTGCACTCGCGAAGAAGTGGGGCGCCAATGTACCGAAAGCCATTCCGGTCGACGTGAAGATGATCGACAAGAGCAATGCCAAGGGCTTCAGTTGGTAAGCCGAATGCTCGTTGCCAGGTGCATGTGCTTCTTCGATGAGCATGGCGACGAGCAGCAGAGGAGGACCCGATGGACACGATACTCAAGCTCGACAACATCACCAAAAGCTTTCCGGGCGTGAAGGCGCTGCAAGGCATTCACCTGGAAATCGCTCGGGGTGAGATTCACGCGTTGCTCGGCGAAAACGGCGCGGGCAAATCCACGCTGATGAAAATTCTGTGCGGCATCTATCAGCCGGATGAAGGCACGATCACGATCGCGGGCGAAGTGCGGCACTTCACGAACTACCACGATGCGGTCGCCGCGGGCGTGGGTATCGTGTTTCAGGAATTCAGCCTGATTCCGTATCTGAATGCGGTGGAGAACATGTTTCTCGGCCGTGAATTGAAGAACGGTTTGGGTTTGCTCGAACGCGGCAAGATGCGGCGCGCGGCCGCGGCGATTTTTCAGCGGCTGGGCGTGGCGATCGACTTGTCGGTGCCGATTCGTGAGCTGTCGGTCGCGCAGCAGCAGTTTGTTGAAATCGGCAAGGCGTTGTCTTTGGAAGCGCGCATTCTGATTCTGGATGAACCGACCGCGACGCTCACACCCGCTGAAGCGGAACACCTGTTCGCGATCATGCGTGACCTGAAGACGCAGGGCGTCGCGATGATCTTCATCTCGCATCACCTGGAGGAAATCTTTGAGGTGTGTGATCGCATTACGGTGTTACGCGACGGTCAGTACGTTGGCATGACGGAGGTCGCGCAATCTGATGTGAGCCGCCTCGTGGAAATGATGGTGGGACGCCGCATCGAAAACAGCTTTCCGCCGAAGCCGCCACTGCGTGCCGATGCGAAGATCGTGCTCGACGTCGAAAAGCTGCAGTTGCTGAAAGACAGCCCGGTGCTGAGTTTCAATTTGCGCGAAGGCGAGATTCTCGGTTTCGCGGGACTAGTCGGCTCGGGCCGCACAGAAACCGCGCTGGCTGTGATCGGCGCTGACCCGGCGTACGTGAAAGAAATCCGCATCAACGGCACAACCGAAAAACTATCCGATCCCGCCGATGCCTTGCGCGCCGGCGTCGGCATTTTGCCGGAGAGCCGCAAGACCGAAGGTCTGATCACCGATTTCTCGATCAAGCAGAACATCTCGATCAACAACCTCGGCAAATACCGCTCGCTGCGTTTCTTCATCGATCAGCGCGGCGAAGCGCGCGCCACCGCCGACATCATGAAGCGCGTCGGCGTCAAAGCCCCGACGATGCACACCGAAGTCGCGACCCTCTCAGGCGGCAATCAGCAAAAGGTGGTGATCGCGCGCTGGCTGAATCACCACACCAACATTCTCATCTTCGACGAACCGACGCGCGGCATCGACGTCGGCGCCAAAGCCGAAATCTATCTGCTGATGCGCGAACTCACCGCGCGCGGCTACTCGATCATCATGATCTCGTCCGAATTGCCGGAGATCGTTGGCATGTGCGACCGCGTCGCCGTGTTCCGGCAGGGCCGCATCGAAGCGATGCTCGAAGGCGGCGAGATCGACTCGAACGCCGTGATGACCTATGCAACAGCCGGCACCCGTGGAGCAGTTCATGAACACGCCTAATCCTTCTTCATCGCCGAAAACGTCGACCGTCAGTAGTGACACGCCGGGCGCACCGGTGCGTTTCACATGGGCCGCGTTGAAACGCTCGACGCTCTTCTATCCGTTCATCGGCTTGCTGGTGGTGTGCATCGTGATGGTATTCGCGAGCGACAGTTTTCTCTCCGCTGCGAATTTGGAGAACGTCCTGCGCCAGGTGTCGATCAACGCGATCATTGCTGTGGGGATGACGTGCGTGATTCTGACCGGTGGTATCGATCTGTCGGTGGGCTCCGTGATGGCTTTGGCGGGTACGCTTGCCGCGGGCTTGATGGTGGCCGGGATGAATGCGGTGGCTGCCTTGGCGGTCGGCATCGCGGTCGGGTTGGGCTTCGGCGCGGCCAACGGCTTCTTCGTCGCGTTTGCCGGTATGCCACCGATCATTGTCACGCTTGCGACGATGGGGATCGCTCGTGGCCTCGCGCTGATCTACACGGGTGGTTATCCAATCGACGGTCTGCCTGAGTGGGTCAGTTTCTTCGGCAGCGGCAAGATTCTCGGCATTCAGGCGCCGGTTGTGATCATGGTGGTGATCTATGCGATTGCCTGGGTGTTGCTCGAACGCATGCCGTTTGGCCGCTATGTCTATGCGATTGGTGGCAACGAACAGGCGACACGTCTGTCCGGCGTGCGCGTGGCTCGCGTGAAGCTGATCGTCTACTCGATTGCTGGTTTGACGTCCTCCTTTGCCGCCATCGTATTGACTGCTCGTTTGATGAGTGGCCAGCCGAACGCAGGCGTCGGCTTCGAACTCGATGCCATCGCTGCCGTGGTGATGGGCGGTACCTCGATCTCCGGCGGACGCGGCTCGATCATCGGCACCTTGATCGGTGCGTTGCTGCTGGGCGTGCTGAACAACGGCCTGAACATGGTCGGCGTGAATCCTTATGTGCAGAACGTGATCAAGGGCGGAATTATTTTGCTGGCGATCTACATCAGCCGCGACCGTAGAAAGTAACTCTTAAACGACCTCCTTTTAGCAGGACCATGCAATGACTCAATCCACGCAATCCGATAAGCAAAACATGACGGCGATCGTCTGCCACGCACCGAAAGACTATCGCGTCGAACAGGTGTCCAAGCCAAAGGCCCGCGCGCATGAGCTGGTGATCCGCATCGCAGCGTGCGGCATCTGCGCGAGCGACTGCAAATGTCATTCGGGCGCGAAGATGTTTTGGGGCGGCCCGAGTCCGTGGGTCAAAGCGCCGGTGATTCCGGGCCACGAGTTCTTCGGTTTTGTCGAAGAAATCGGCGAGGGCGCGGCGGATCATTTCGGCGTGAAGATCGGCGACCGCGTGATCGCCGAACAGATTGTGCCGTGCGGCAAGTGCCGTTATTGCAAATCGGGCCAGTACTGGATGTGTGAGGTGCACAACATCTTCGGTTTTCAGCGCGAAGTCGCGGACGGCGGCATGGCCGAGTACATGCGCATTCCGCCGACGGCAATCGTCCATAAGATCCCCGACGGCATCTCGCTCGAAGACGCCGCGATCATTGAACCGCTTGCTTGCGCGATCCACACGGTGAACCGCGGTGATCTGCAACTCGACGACGTGGTGGTGATTGCCGGAGCTGGTCCGCTTGGCTTGATGATGACGCAAGTCGCGCATCTGAAAACGCCGAAGAAGCTCGTTGTGATCGATCTGGTTGAGGAGCGTCTGGCACTTGCGCGTGAATACGGCGCGGACGTGACGATCAATCCGAAGCAGGAAGACGTACTGGCGATCATTCATTCGCTGACCGATGGCTATGGTTGCGATGTCTACATCGAAACGACCGGCGCGCCGATCGGCGTCAATCAGGGCATGGAGATGATTCGCAAGCTTGGTCGCTTCGTCGAGTTTTCCGTGTTCGGTGCGGATACGACGCTGGACTGGTCGGTGATCGGCGACCGCAAGGAACTCGATGTGCGCGGCGCGCATCTGGGTCCATACTGTTATCCGATTGCGATCGATTTGCTGGCTCGCGGGCTCGTGACGTCGAAGGGCATTGTCACGCACGGCTTTTCGCTGGAAGAATGGGACGAAGCGATCAAGGTCGCTAACTCGCTCGATTCGATCAAGGTATTGATGAAGCCGCGTGCCTGAGTGCTTGGCGCGGCGTGAGGCAAGGACGAGCGGCATATAAACGGAGACTGTATGGACTACGTCATCGGCGTCGATATCGGCACGCAGAGCACCAAGGCGCTGCTGGTCGATCAGCACGGCGCGATCGTCGCGCAGCATGCGTCGAGCTATCAGCCGGACACGCCCAAGCCGCTATGGGCCGAGCAATGGCCGGCGGTGTGGTTGAAGGCGGTTGTGGAGTGTATTGCGGCTTGCGTGCGCAAGGCGAAGGAGGCGGGCGTTGCGGCGAAGTCGATCAAAGCGGTGTGCGTGAGCAGTCTGTATGGCGGCTCGGGGATTCCCGTCGATAGCGATATGCGGCCGCTTTATCCGTGTCTTATCTGGATGGACCGGCGTGCGACCGATCAGGTCGAGTGGGTGCGTAAAAACATTGACCTCGAGCGCTTGTATGCGATCACGGGCAACGGTGTGGACAGCTACTACGGTTACACGAAGATGCTGTGGCTGCGCGATCACGAACCGGAAATCTGGGCGCATACGCGTTACTTCCTGCCACCGAATGCTTACGTGATTTATATGCTGTCCGGCGAGGTCGCCGTCGATCATAGTTCGGCGGGCAATATTGGCGGCATCTACGATATTGCGAAATGCGACTGGTCGGATGAAGCGCTCGACATGCTCGGCATCCCCGCGACGATGATGCCGGAGCGGTTGGTGGAATCGTCGGACGTGGTGGGCGGGTTGTTGTCGCAGTGGACCGAGCAGCTTGGACTGGAGGCGGGCACGGCGATCGTTGCGGGCGGCGTGGATGCTGCGGTGGCGACGTTTGCCGCGGGCGTCACGCGTGCGGGGCAGCACGTTGCGATGATCGGTACGAGTATGTGCTGGGGGTATATCAACCAGACCGTCGATGCGCGGCATGGGTTGATCAGCATGCCGCATGTGTTCAACGGTCAACGCGATATTTATGTTTTCGGTGGTGCGATTACGGCGGGCGCTTCGGTGACGTGGTATCGCGAGCAGTTTTGTCATGCGGAGACCGAGGCGGCGCGTGCGATGCCGAATGGAGATCCGCATCGCTTGCTTGAAGAGAGTGCGTCGCAGATTCCCGCAGGCTCTGATGGGGTGATGTTCTTGCCGTACTTGATGGGGGAACGAAGCCCCGTGTGGGATGCGAAGGCGAGTGGTGCGTTTGTTGGCCTGAGCCTGTTTCACACGCGGGCGCATTTGTATCGCGCGGTGCTGGAGGGCGTGTCGTTCGCGTTGAAGCACAACATCGAAGCCGGACGTAAGGGCGCGCAATCGCTGGATGACAAGTTGATTGTCGTGGGCGGCGCCGCGCATTCGGATCTGTGGATGCAGATCATTGCGGACATTACCGGCTATCCGGTCTATACGATCGAGCAGGACGTGGAGGCAGCGATGGGGGCGGCGTTGCTTGCGGGTGTCGGTGTCGGTCTGGTATCGCGTGAAGAAGCGCAGAACGGATGGGTCACGCTGATTGAACGTGCGGAACCGAACGCGCAACGAATGGCGTTGTACGAGCAGCGGTTCGGCGTTTATACGGATTTGTATCCGGCGTTGAAGCCGGTCATGCATCGGTTGCAGACATCATGAATGCTACTTTTGATTTTTCCGGTCGCTCGATTCTTGTGACGGGTGCGTCGAGTGGAATTGGGCGCGCAACGGTGGAAGCGTTGTGTGCTTCCGGCGCGAGTGTGGTCGCTGCGGCGCGGAATGTGAATGAGCTTGCGCGGTTGGCTGAGGAAACGGGCTGCGAGCCGATGATGCTCGATGTGAGCGATGAGTCCGCTATTGATGATGCATTGGGTTCGCTCGAGGCGTTTGATGGGCTCGTGAACTGTGCGGGGATTGCTTTGCTCGAGCGTGCGGTGGATACGACCGGCGCGAGTTTCGATCGCGTGATGGGGGTGAATGCGCGTGGGGCGGTGTTGGTTGCCAAGCACGTGGCTCGCGGGATGATCGATGCTAAACGCGCTGGCAGCATCGTGAACGTTTCTAGTCAGGCTGCGCTGGTGGCGCTGGATGATCATTTGAGTTATTCGGCTTCGAAGGCGGCGCTCGATGCTGTTACGCGGGCTTTGTGTATCGAGTTAGGGCCATACGGTATCCGGGTGAATAGCGTCAATCCCACGGTGACGCTGACGCCGATGGCGGTGCAGTCGTGGAGTGATCCCGCGAAGCGCGATCCCGCGTTGAAGGCGATTCCTCTGCACCGCTTCGCGGAGTCCGCTGAGGTTGCTGTGCCGATTATGTTCTTGTTAAGCGACGCGGCTTCGATGATTAGCGGAGTTTGTTTGCCGATTGATGGTGGTTATACGGCAAGGTGATTGGTTTGTCTGCGCGGGACTAGCGGGTTGCGCGTATGCGGCGTTGACGCTCACTGCGGCCCGCACCATCGGGGCAGACCGCGAGCCCACGTCCCGTTTTGCAGACAACAGCCGCGCTCGATGCCTCAAGGCGCAACACCTTGATGGCATAAAACGGTTCTGACGTTAGAGCGTTAAGACCCTACGTAACTTCAGAATCATCGCACGCATTTTTCAAGCGTGGCTGATTTCCCCCGCCGCAAAAAAGCGCGAGTCTCTACGGATAAGTTTGTTCAACTCTGTAGGAGACGGGCTCGTGGCAAATACCACAACCAACGAAACGGCAGATCTGATTGCAACCATCGGTTCGCTGACCGGACAAGGCGTGCGGATTGCGACTGCAACTGGCGATTCCACTATCGCTGGCTTGCGTCGTACCGATGTCGATGGCAGCCTACTCCGCATCGGGAATCAGGAAGCCGACAGCTATAAGATTCATTGCGGCGACGATGCCCTTGCAAGACGGGCCGGAGTCTAAGCAATGCCGAACAAGAAAACGGTGGTTAGAACGAACTCGACACCCGGCTCCATCAAAGTGGTTGAATTGAGGGTTTTGACATTCCAGGAACTGTGGGACAACTTTCCTTCGGGCAACCCATACAATGATCCAACTGGAGAATACAAGAATCAATGTGCGATACGCATGAGCGTCACATTTCATCGAATCGGTAGTGAGATGAAGTCCTTCTCGCAGAAGCTAGTCAAGCCGATGCCGGGTAAGCCAACGCTCGGGAGAATCCTGTTGGATGGCAAACCCACGGCTACGCGAGCATACGAGCTGGCCGAGTGGCTAAGGCTGCGGCCATTTGCGGGACTTCCGAACGCAGAGGACATCACTGGCGGAGATTGGGAATCAAAGGTCAAGGGTCGCACAGGTATTATCTTCTTCTACGGGTATTGGCGGCAGGAGGGGGACTCGCAGGACAATCTTAGCGGCGGTCATATTGATCTTTGGAACGGGACACGATTGACCATAAGCGGCCCAATAGACTCCATTGCAACACTTGGCAGACGATTCGGACTGAATTCTCTTGCCTCGGGTTTTCCGTTTGGATTTTCTGATTTGCGTCAATCCAAGCAGATATTATTTTGGGCCATGAAATGAAAAGGCTGGCGGCGCTCGTGGTGTTCGCTGTTATCGGGGCAATTACCGGCAGCGTTGCCGCGTGCATAGTGCTTGCCTTCTCACCCGTATGCGGATACGACTGTGAGAGTCACGCTACTGGAATTTGGTTCTTCATAACTGCCGCGTGCGTTATCGGGTTCCCCTTACTGGGGCATGCGTTCACGCGCGGACCACGATTGACGCTCAAACGAGGGTTCATTGTCTCCGCTGGATTGGTGACAACGGTATTGTTTGGGGCAGGATGCTTCTATGTCGTGGACCTTCGCAGACACTATGCGGATGCCGAGGCTGCACGTCCGGTAAGCGCTGACTTTGATTTCATGTACATGTCGATAGCAACGCGTGACGTGCAGACTTATACGAAGGCGGCGGACGGAGAGGTGAAGCCCTTGAGCGTTATACCCCAGTGGCAACGATGTACGGTCGACGGTGCGTGGTGCGATACAAACCCGAAGCAAGCGCATATGCGATGCAAGGCTGGCGTGGTCTATGTGAATGCAGCAGATTGGTCTGCGTTTTCTCTCGTGCCGAAGGAAAATATTCTAGGGGCAGTGCCCATGAAATCGATGAACCTTTGTGAACCTGGCAACGTACCAGATAACTAGCCCGATCACATTTGCTTCTGATTTGATCGTGAGTATCGATGGCAACGTCGTGTGCAGTAACGTATGTCGGGAGTAATACGGCGTCGTGCGCATCTCAGTGAGGACTGTCCTGTTGAACCGGAACACGTGAAAAATTCGCGCGTAAATTTGAGCGGTCCCAAAAGCTGGACAGCGATTCAACCTTTGGGGCGAAATTCAGTTCGCGCCTTTCTATACTCCACGACAAGTCGCGTTCTTCCGGTGCATGAATGCGTGCATGGTAGGCAACCGATGCTAAGGAGCACTGTCTTGATTGAGGAAGAGAATCTCGCAACAGAGGTCAATGAGAAATTACTGTCGGCGCACCGTTCAATTGTTGGCGCTTTGAAGCTTGTGGAGGAGCGCGGCTCAGAGAGAGAGCTTCAAGCATTTCGTGCTGGAGCCGTGAATGCGGCGGGCCATCTGTTTGGTCTTCTCTTGAGACCGCTGTGGCAAGCGCGCCCGGAACTTGCTCCGGAAGGGCTGGATATGAGCCCTCCGCCGAAGAAGAAGGGTAAGCGATAAAGAAGGCGCGATTAACGAGCCGTACCCCGGGAGCATGGAGAGGTGTCCAACTTAAAGGCGACTGTTCACTCCGAGGTAGAGCGTCAGGTGGAACTATTCCACCGGCGCGACCTGGATGTAAATCGTGTCAACACTGAGGAGGAATAGGGGGCGGTGGATAAAGATGTGTCCGAGGATGTTGCGCGCGAGTTAAGCAGAGAGTTATTGGCCTCGTTCCATTCGTTGGAAAATGCGACGAAGTTGGTTCAAGAACGCTGCTCAAAGGAGCAATTCAAAACGTTCCATTCTGAGGCGGGAAGAGTCGCGGGGGGCCTGTATCTGCTTCTCGAACCACTGTGGAGGGCGTATCCAAACCTCGCTCCCGAAGGTCTCGTCATGACTCCGCCGAAGAAAAAAGATAAGCGATAGGACGCGCACCGGGCACGCGCGATTGCTTCCTTTCCATGTGCTGAGCAGTCGATGCAGGTTTGAAACGGATAAGGCAGGCAACGCTCGTTAAGGGAGAAAATTTTGATTGGTGACAAAGATGTGGCCGCAGAGGTCAGCGAGCGTTTACTGACTGTGACGCGCCTGATGGACGAATCTATCGCACTAGTTCAACAGCGCTGCGCCGACGACGAATTCAAGGCATTTCGTGCTGGAACCGGTAAGGCTATGGGTTATCTATTTGTGGATGTACTGCGGGAGCTGTGGCTGGAGCATCCATGTCTGGCTCCGGAAGGGCTAGATATGAGCCCTCCGCCTAAAAAGAAAGGTAAGCGATAGCAAAAAAGCGCGAGCAATGAGCTGGACCTCGAGGCGTCTACGGGTGACCAGCTTGGAGACTAGTTCGCAACCGCGCCTTCTTTGCTGCGGCCTGGTGGCCGCCATTTCACCCTAGTGCTTCACTGCCGTCTGCTGTGCATCAGCCCGCGCGCACGCGGCAGTCTTTACGCGCTCCCGCTTACGCGTCACCGCTTTGTCCGGCACACCTTCGGCTTCGGCTGCAGCTTCCCCTGCTTCTCGCCCCGCCTCCGCAGCATCCGAGAGAAGTTCCGTCGCAAGCTTGGCCGTGATGCGACTGTGAGCAACCCCCTTCGCATCGAGCGCGATCACCTGGTACAGGTCACGATCGCATTCAACTTCCTGCTGGTATTGCTCGACGGTATAGAGCAGGTGTTCCAGCAAGTTACGCTCACGGCGTCTTTCCTCAACCGTCGTAGCTGGGCATCGGGTGATGCTTGCCGCGAGATCAATCAGTGTTCGAAGCTGTCGGATTTGTCGGTCGCATGCTCCAAAAGCCGACAGTGCGAGCTTTTCGTACTGGAGCGCATCAACGGGCGGTCGTGATGCCGTTTGAGTCTTCTTAGTGGTTTTGGTCATGGTGCGATTTCCGATGTGTTCCTGACACGCCCGACACCCAATGACAAGTAGGGTGAGCGGGCCCGTAGCGAGTTTGAGAGACCGGCGGTAGTTCAAACCGGCGGGCCTTTCGGCCCCCTCACTACGACCCGCCCATTGGATGGACGTGTGGAAGCAAGCGCACGACCCACGAATGTGGGTTATGCGAACTACCGTTCGGGCTCTCATACCCGGCCGTCTTGTCCGACGGCATTTGGAAATCTAACCCAACTGTTTTTTAAGACGATCAACCACACAGGCTAAACGCACACACTGTGACCAATCTTTACATTGCGACCCGTGCGTCTGCGCGTGCACCACGCATCGCACGAACACGCTCAATGCATCGAGCATTGGCAACGAAACGAAGACGCCTAAAGCATCGTCCTCACATGCCAAAGTTCAGGAAACAAAACCACATCCAGCATCTTCCGGAGATAAGGCGCGCCGCTCGTACCACCGGTGCCTTGCTTGAACCCAATAATCCGCTCAACCGTAGTCACATGCCTGAACCGCCACTGCCGAAAGGCATCCTCGAGATCGACAAGCTCCTCCGCCATCTCATACAACTCCCAATGCTGCGACGGATTCCGATAAACCTCCAACCACGCCGCCTCAACGGAAGCATCATGCACAGTAGGCTGCGTCCAATCCCGATCCAATCTGGACGGTGAAATCGCAAACCCACGTCGCGCCAACAGTCGAACAACTTCATCATAAAACGAAGGCGCTTCCAGCGAAGCCGTCACCTCAGCAAGAACATCCGCCCGATGCGCATGCGGCTTCAGCATCTGCTCATTCTTATTGCCGAGCAAAAACTCGATCTGCCGATACTGATAAGACTGAAACCCGGAAGAGCTACCCAGATAAGGCCGCATCGCCGTGTATTCGGACGGCGTCATCGTCGCGAGAACGCTCCATGCCTGCACGAGTTGCTCCATGATCCGCGACACGCGAGCGAGCATCTTGAACGCCGGCGGCAACTCATCGCGATGCACCGCCTTCAATGCCGCGCGCAATTCATACAGCGCGAGCTTCATCCACAACTCACTCGTCTGATGCTGGATGATGAACAGCATCTCGTTGTGATCCGGCGACAACGGATGCTGCGCATCCAGCACCGTCCCCAGCGAGAGATAATCGCCGTAACTCATCGACTCCGAAAAATCGAGCTGCGCGTCATGCCAGCCATCGCCGGAATCGGCGGCAGCAGTGGCCGTAGCAGACGCCGTAGCAGCAGCCGAAGGAGCAACCCCACTGCCATGCCCAAACGGACACCCTTGCGCCGGTTTCTCTTCCGGCAATCCCGGCGTTTGCATATGATCGGTCATCGCGCGCTCCTTAGGTCACAGCGCCGCGAGCGGCAAATTCAGGTGCCCGCCAGGTCTCTTGCGTAAGCACCTCGCGTAACGTCTCGACCGCATCCCACACATCGACAAAGCGCGTATACAGCGGCGTAAAGCCAAACCGCAACACATGCGGCTCGCGATAGTCGCCGATCACGCCACGCGCGATCAACGCCTGCATCACTTCATAACCATGCGGATGCTCGAAGCTCGCATGCGAACCGCGCTGCGCATGCTCACGCGGCGTTACAAGCTTCAAAGGAAATTCGCTGCAACGCGCTTCGACCAGTTCGATAAACAAATCGGTCAACGCGAGCGACTTCGCGCGGATCGTCTGCATATCCGTTTGCAGGAACACATCGAGACCGCATTCGACGAGCGACATCGACACCATCGGTTGCGTTCCGCACAGGAAGCGGCCGATGCCGTCGTCGGGTTGATAGGCCGGGTCCATCTTGAACGGCGCACGATGACCCCACCAGCCGGACAGCGGCTGCGAGAAATCGTTTTGATGACGCTTCGGCACCCACACGAACGCCGGCGAGCCTGGACCGCCGTTCAGATACTTATACGTACAGCCGACCGCGTAGTCAGCCCCAACACCATTCAGGTCGACCGGCACCGCGCCCGCCGAATGCGCGAGATCCCACAGCGCGAGCGCGCCTTTGTCATGGATCAGTTTGGTCAGTGCGGCCATGTCGTGCATATAGCCGGTGCGGTAATTCACATGAGTGATCATCGCGATCGCAGTGTCTTCGCCAATCGCGGTGGGCAACTCGGACGGGTCGTCAACGAGGCGCAACTCATAACCGCGGTCGAGCTGTTCGATCAGCCCTTGCGCGATATACAGATCGGTCGGGAAATTCGAGCGCTCAGAAACGATCACGCGACGCTTCGGATCGCGCGCATTCGCCACCCGCAGGGCTGCCGACAAAAGCTTGAACAGGTTGATCGAAATCGTATCCGTCACGACCACCTCGTTTTCAGCCGCGCCGATCAGCGGCGCGAGCTTGTTGCCAAGGCGACGTGGCAATTCGAACCAGCCGGCGGTGTTCCAGCTGCGGATGAGACCCTCGCCCCATTCGGCGCCGATCACGGTCTGCGCGCGTTGCGCGGCGGCGGCCGGCGGCACGCCGAGCGAGTTACCGTCGAGATAAATGGTCGTCGACGACAGCGCGAATTGGTCGCGCAGCGCTGCGAGCGGGTCGGCGCTATCCAGCGCCAATGCTTCTTCACGAGTGTTCATGATGGTCCAGTCAGTCAGTCAGATCAGGGAATTCGGTGGATGCGATGAGTGCGGTGATTCAGTTTGCAGAGCGTCGACGATCAGCGAGATTCGGGCAGCGTGCGCAACACGGCGCGCACGGGACTCGCATCGAGCGTGGTCAGCTTCAGCGGCAGCGCGATCAGTTCGTAGTCGCCGGGCGCGACGGCATCCAGCACGATGCCTTCGAGAATCGCCATGCGGTGCGCGCGAATCCGGTGGTGCGCGTCCATCGTCTTCGAGTCCTGCGGATCGAGCGACGGCGTATCGATGCCGATCAGCTTTACCCCTTTCGCTGCCAGCAGATCGATGGTCTCCGGCGCAACCGCGCAGAACGCGCTATCCCAGACCGCAGTCGGCGCGTTTTTGTAAGTGCGTAGTAAGACTCGCGGCGGCAGGTCGTCGAGCGAGCCGCTCAGGTGTTGTGGCGTCACAACAGGCGAAGCGCCGATGCAATGAATTACGCGGCAGCGTCCAAGGTACGCATCGAGCGCAACCTCGCCGATCGCCGCGCCTTCGGCGTCGTAGTGAAGCGGGGCGTCGGTGTGGGCGCCGGTATGCGGCGACAAGGTCAGGCGCGCGACGTTGACGGGCGAGCCCGCCTCCATGCGCCACACGCGTTCAATGCCGACCGGCGTATCGCCAGGCCAGACGGGCGTCGCGGTATCGACGGCGGGGGTGATGTCCCAGAGTGTTTCCATGTCTCCATCGGCGGATTGTGTCTATCCAGGAATGATAGGTGGCTTGGCGCGAAATGTGATTGCGAAAAAATCTCCTTCTGAGCCGTGTCTTGGAACATAATTTGAGTCAAATGGGAAAGGGAGACCGAATATGAACGCGATCTCGCTCGACGCCACCGATTGCCGTATCTTGACGGTGCTTCAGCAAGAAGGACGGATCAGCAATCTCGATTTGGCGGAGCGCATTTCGCTTTCGCCATCGGCCTGTCTACGACGCCTGCGCCTGCTGGAAGAGCAGGGCGTCATCGAACATTACCGTGCGTGTCTGAACCGCGAAGTGCTGGGTTTCGAACTGGAAGCGTTCGTGCAGGTGTCGATGCGCAACGACCAGGAGAACTGGCACGAGCGTTTTGCGGAGGCGGTGCGGGACTGGCCGGAAGTAGTCGGCGCGTTTGTCGTGACCGGCGAAACCCACTATCTGCTGCGGGTGCTCGCCCACAATCTCAAACACTATTCGGATTTCGTGCTGCAACGCCTTTATAAGGCGCCGGGCGTGATGGATATTCGTTCGAATATCGTGCTGCAGACGTTGAAAGAAGATTCGGGTGTGCCAGTGTCGCTAGTGCCGAAAACGACCGGACATAGCGCGCCGCATAGCTGAGTGCGAGGAGCTGCTCAGCTTGCGTCGGCGTGCCTGCCTTTGCCCGCCAGCGGGCCGCTGTTAAAACACGGCGGCGCCGCGTTCAGAGCGATTTGAGTCCGTGGAATTGACCGCTATGGAAGACCAGCGGCGCAATCTCCGCGGCACTCTCGTGGACGCCGCAGCGCTCCACTTCGCCGACGAAAATCACGTGGTCGCCTTCTTCGTAGCGGCTGCGGTTATGGCATTCGAACCAGGCGAGCGCGCCGTCGAGCACCGGCATGCCGGTATCGCCTTCGGCGTGCGAGACACCTTCGAAACGATCGCCCTTCACCGTGGCAAAACGCTTGCACAGATCGAGCTGCGACGCGGCGAGTACGTTGACCACGTAGTGACTGTTCGCCCGGAACACCGACATCGACGCCGAGCGCGTGGCGAGGCTCCACAGCACCAGCGGCGGATTGAGCGAAACCGAATTGAACGAGCTGGCCGTGATGCCGATCAACTGGCCGGATGCTGCACGCGTGGTGATGACGGTGACGCCGGTGGCGAATTGGCTGAGCGCCTGTTTAAAGGCGGGCTGGTCGAAGTTGGGCGGGCTGGCGCGCTTCATCGGGCGGAAGCCTTCGGCGCAAACCGGGCGAACCCCGGACTGAACCCATCGCGCGTGCGGCCGGAAACAAATGATTCAAAAGTCATAGTGAAAATCGTCGATTTGCCCCAATTTTAACTGCAATCGCGGTGGACTGGCCGCGACACCTGCCGGGTAATGGAAAAACCGCTAAGCTGGAAAGTCTTGGTGGTGGCATGAGCGTTGCGGTTAACTGGGACCGGCATCGGCCGACTATGAGTATCAAGGAGCAAGCAGCATGAGTCAGACAGGCGAAGTCGCCACCCTCGGTGGCGGGTGTTTCTGGTGCCTCGAAGCGGTATATCTGGGCGTCGAAGGCGTGAACTCGGTGGAGTCGGGCTATGCGGGCGGCCAGACCCAGCGGCCGACCTACGAACAGGTGTGCGACGGCGTGACGGGCCACGCGGAAGTCGTGAACGTCGACTTCGATCCGGCGAAGATCAGCTATCGCGAGATTCTCGATATTTTCTTCGCGATCCACGATCCGACCCAGTTGAACCGGCAGGGTAACGATGTCGGCACGCAGTACCGCTCGGTGATTTTTACCCACTCCGACGCGCAGCGAGAAACGGCGCTGCAGGCGATTCGCGAGATCGGCGAACAGGGTATCTACGACGGCCAGATCGTCACCCAGGTGTTATCGCTCGACGGCAACTACTGGCCGGCCGAGGCGTATCACCAGAACTACTTCGCGCAGCATCCGAATCAGGGGTACTGCTCGTTCGTGGTGGCGCCGAAAGTTGCGAAGTTCCGTCAGAAGTTCGCCCATCGGATCAAGGCGAGCTGAGTCGGCGCGGCAGTGGAGATTTGATGGCGGACTGATTGGCGAGACGGCGAGATAGGCGGCGGTTCAGGTTTCAAGCTGGGCCGCCGCTTACATCGCGGCTCGGCAAGCCAGGAGACCTCAGGCGCTTCGCCATGCGCGGGCGCTGCGCCGCTCAGCCTTGCTCGTCCCCTTCTTGCTGCCCATTCTCGTTCGAATCCGGCTCCGACTCCGGGCGCGTTTGCGCATGGTCATGCTCGTGTTCGTGCTCATGAGCAAGCCGCGCATACGCTTCAATAATCTCCCGCGCCAGTTCCATGCAACTCAACGGCGCCGACCCCTCCGCCTTGTTGTTGATCGCGATCACCACCGGCTGGCCGGCCAGCGCATAGCGCGCGGCCAGTTCGGCGAGCGCGGCGCGTGTCGACGGGTCCTGATCGACCAACTGGTCGAACGGTTCGTACTTGGCTTTCGCCTGTTCGTATTTGAAGCCGCCGTGCAAACTCCAGCGCACGATCAGCGGGCCGGCCGGCTCGCCGTCCAGCAGCGCGAGCGCCGCCGCCTGGCGCAGCGGATCCGGCATCCGCGCATGAATCCCCACGCAGTACCGCACGCCCGCCGCCTTTAGCGTGCGGATAAAGCGCGGCGTGAGCAAACTCCCATCGCGGATTTCGATCGCATAGCACGTGCCTTCGGGCAGCTTCGGCAACGCCGTCAGGAACTCGGCGAGTCGCTCGATGAACACCGCCGGTTGCGCGAGCATCTGGTCGGGCAGCGGAGAGAGCTGGAACACGAGCGCACCGGCTTTCGCACCGAGGCCTTCGAGACATGGCGTGACGAATTCGTCGATTGCCATTTGCGCGTTCAGGAAGCACGGGTTCAACGAAACCGGCTCGCCGCGTTCGGCGCGGACGGTCGCGTCGGTGATCGTCATCGGCGCTTTGACGATGAAGCGGAAGTGCGCCGGCACCTGCTGCGCGTAGCGCAAGTATTCGGTGACGGTGAGCGCCTGGTAAAACGACCGGTCGATGCTGACAGTCCTTAACAGTGGATGCGCGCCGTAGGCAGTCAAACCCTCGCGCGAGAGTTTGCTATTGCTGTACTCGTCGCCGTAGACGATGCCGTTCCAGCCCGGAAACGACCACGTCGACGTACCGAGATGGATCTGCGACGGCAGTTCGGCGGCGAGCGCCAGGAGTTCAGCAGAGGGTGGAGCGGCGAGCACGTCGCGGGTACGGCGTTTCTTCGGCCCATCCAGGGAAGACGGTGTTGAACTGGAGTCGGCGTCGGCGATGGGCGCCGGCGGCGCGTCATCTTCCTGCCAGAGGGTGGTGGCACTCTTCTTCGCGCGCGGCTGACGCCGCCGCTCAAGCTGTGCCGTTTCGTCGGCTGTTGCCGGGGTGGCAGCGGCAGGCGCCGCCGATGCCGGCGCCTGCTCGACCGGCATCCCGAACAGATCGAACTGCGGTGCGTCGGCCTGTGCGTCCTGCTCGCCGCTCACCGGCTGTTCAACTTCGCTTGTCCCGCTCTGGTCCATCGATGTTCGACCTGCTGTTTAAGGTTTGCGCCGTGTCGGGCCGCCACGCAATGCACGTAGACCCGGCACGCAGCCACGGCACATCGCCGTGGCGCAACCGTATCACAGTGATTTGTCGTACATATAGTGACGCGACCACGGCAAGGTTGTCGCACTGCGGCCGGCTTTGCGGCACACCACCTGGTAGATCGAGACGTCGTCGGTTTCGAAAGCGTACGCGCAACCGGCGAGGTACACGCGCCAGATGCGGAATTTTTCGTCATCGACCAGCGTGCGGGCTTCGTCCGCATGCGCCTCGAAGTTTTCCGCCCAGATGTCCAGCGTGTGCGCATAGTGACGGCGCAGGCTTTCGACGTCAACCGCTTCGAGCCCACCGCGCTGCATTGCTTCGAGCGCGAGGCCGATATGCGGTAGCTCGCCGTCCGGGAACACATAGCGGTCGATGAATTCGCCGCCGCCGAGCGCGGTTTCGCCGCTGTCCGAATCGCTCGACGTGATGCCGTGATTCATGGCGACGCCGTCGTCGACGAGCAGATCGTGGATCTTCTGGAAGTAGCCCGGCAGATTCTTGCGGCCCACGTGCTCGAACATGCCGACGCTGGTGATGCGATCGAACTGCCCTTCGACGTCGCGGTAATCCTGCAGACGAATCTCGATCTGGTTTTCCAGGCCCGCGGCTTTCACGCGGGCGGTAGCGAGATCGAACTGGTTTTGCGACAGCGTCACACCCACGCACTTCGCACCGAATTTCTGCGCCGCGCGCAGTACGAGCGCACCCCAGCCGCAGCCGATATCAAGCAGGCGCTGCCCCGGTTGCAACTGGATCTTGGTGAGGATGTGGTCGATCTTCTTGATCTGCGCGGTGGCGAGATCTTCATCGCCATTCTCGAAGTACGCACACGAGTACACCATGTTCTCGTCGAGCCACAGCTTGTAGAACTCGTTCGAGACGTCGTAGTGATACTGAATGGCCTTCTTGTCCGACGACTTCGAGTGCTGGAAGTAGCGCCGCACGCGCGCCAGCTTGCTCGCGCTGGTGACGGTGTTGCGCGCGAGCTGGTAGCTGACGTTGATGATGTCCGACAGCTTGCCTTCGATGTCGATCTTGCCCTTCACATACGCCTCGCCGAGATTGTCGAGGCTCGGTTCGAGCAGATAGGGCAGCGCCGTGGCGCTTTTGACATGTAGCGTGACCTGAGGCGCGGCGAACTGCCCGAAGTCATGTTGCTGGCCGTCCCACAGCACAAGGCGTGCTGGCACGTTAGCCTTGGTTTTTACATCTTCCACCCACTGCGCCAGCTTTTTCTCCCAGAACATGTGATTTCTCCGTGTCCGTTGAACTAAAGCAAAGCCTGTGTGGATCGCAGCTCACTGCGGTGCAACTCCCATACCGCGAGGCGCAATCCGGCCGTCGCGCGCTGCTGCGTTGGCAACGCGCATACGTGTTGTATTCCGATTCAAGGCGATAGGCGGGAGATTTGCCAGTCGCTACTTTCGCTTGAACGCGTGTAGAGCAAACGGTCGTGTAGACGCGACGGTCGGCCCTGCCAGAATTCGATTGCTTCGGGTACCAAACGATAACCGCCCCAGTGCGGTGGGCGCGGTGGCTGGTCGCCGTATTGCAGGGTGATTTCGCGTTCACGTGTTTCGAGCTGCGAACGGCTTTCAATTACCTGACTTTGATTGGATGCCCACGCGCCGATGCGTGAACTGAGCGGACGCGACGCGAAATACGTATCGCTTTCTGCCGGGCTGGTTTTGACGATGCGGCCTTCAACGCGCACCTGGCGTTCGAGTTCGATCCAGTAGAACAGCAAGCTCGCGTAGGGATTGGCGGCCAGTTCGCGGCCCTTGCGGCTTTCGTAGTTGGTGAAGAACACAAAGCCGCGCTCGTCGACACCTTTGATCAGCACGACACGCGCCGACGGCCGGCCACGCGAGTCGACAGTGGCCAGCGTCATCGTATTCGGTTCGGGCAGTTGGGCGTCTACCGCTTGCTTAAACCACGTGTCGAATTGACGAAACGGGTTGCGGTCGATATCGGCAACGTCCAAAGAACCCAGCGAATAGTTTTTTCGAAGTTCGGCGAGTGAGGTCATGTTCTTATGCGAACGCTACAGTACAACCAGTATAGCCAAGGCGTGAATTCTTTGCGCGCGACCAGATCAAGGCCCGCCGCGCTGTGTGGACATCCAGGCCACTACGTTTTGCAGCCATCCGTGCCTAAGTGGGTGTGGCCATGTGCATCGTCGCGATCAGGCAAAATACGGGCTGCGAACGCCTGGGTGTACCTGAGCGTTTTTATCACTTTGTGTTTTGCCTGCTTTGAACGAGTCTTCCGCCATGTCCAGCCCCACCGCGCATTCCGATCTTACTACCAGCCTCGACGGGAGTGAAACCGCCGACCGCGCGCGGCGCTTCGGCGGCGTTGCCCGCCTGTACGGCGCGCCGGCGCTCGCTGCGTTCGAAGGGGCCCACGTCGCCGTGATCGGCATTGGCGGGGTCGGCTCATGGGTGGCGGAGGCGTTGGCGCGCAGCGCGGTCGGCACGCTGACCTTGATCGATCTCGACAATGTTGCCGAGAGCAACACTAACCGCCAGATCCATGCGCTAGACGGTAACTACGGAAAACCGAAGGTTGAGGCGATGGCCGAACGCATCGCGGCAATCAATCCGTTCTGCGACGTGCGGCTGATTGAAGACTTCGTCGAGCCGGACAATTTTGCGGCGACGCTCGGCGGCGGTTTTGATTACGTGATCGATGCGATCGACAGCGTGCGCACCAAGACTGCGTTGATCGCGTGGTGTGTTGAGAAGAAGCAGCCGTTGATTACGGTGGGCGGCGCGGGTGGCCAACTGGACCCGACGCGGATTCGGATCGACGATCTCGCGTTGACCATCCAGGACCCGTTGCTGTCGAAAGTGCGCGGACAGTTGCGCAAACTGCATGGCTTTCCGCGTGGTCCGAAGGCGAAGTTCAAGGTGAGCGCGGTGTACTCCGACGAACCGCTGATCTATCCGGAAGCCGCTGTCTGCGATATCGACGAGGAAGCGGAGCACGTCACGACGTCGCCGGGTCATACGGGACCGGTGGGTTTGAACTGTGCGGGATTTGGATCGAGCGTGTGCGTGACGGCGAGCTTCGGTTTTGCCGCGGCCGCGCATGTGTTGCGGGCGTTGGCGGAGCAGGCGCGGCTCGTTTGCCGCACCTGAACACCCCCCAATTAATACAACAACGCGCTCAGCTTGCGCCGCCATTGCGACACCAGCTCCGGCTGATGCGCGGCGAGATCGAACACCGACAGCATCGTCTTACGGCCAATGTCATCGCGGAACGTGCGGTCGCGTTGCACGATCGCCAACAAGTGCTCGAGCGCGCCTTCGTATTTGCGGCGGGCGATGAGCGCGCTAGCCAGATCGAAGCGTGCCTCGAGATCGTCCGGGTTCGCTGCGACTTTGGCTTCGAGTGCATCCGTAGGCGGCAGGTCAGCCGCCGCGTCTACCGCATCGAGCCGTGTCTTGATCGTGTTGAAGCGGGCGTCGATCCCTTGTGTGGTTTTCGGCGACAGCAGGTCGACTTCATTGCGCGCTTCGTCGATGCGATTATCTTCGAGCAGCATTTCGATGCGATCCATGCGCGCTTCGTCGAAGCCTGGGTCGTAGGCGAGAGCAGCTTGCAGCGCGTCGTACGCATCCTCACGACGGCCTTCGGCCAACGCGGCTTGCGCTTCAAGACGTGCCGCGTCCGCGCCTTGCGGCACGAGGCGCTCGATAAACTCGCGTAACTGGCCTTCCGGCAGCACGCCGACGAATTGATCGACCGGCTGGCCGTCGGCAAACGCCATGACGTGCGGAATGCTACGCACCTGGAAGTGCGCGGCCAGTTCCTGGTTCTCGTCGACGTTCACCTTCACCAGCTTCCATTTGCCGGCGGCTTCAGCTTCGAGCTTCTCGAGCATCGGGCCGAGCGTCTTGCAGGGGCCGCACCACGGCGCCCAGAAATCGACCAGCACAGGGGCCAGTGTCGACGCCGTGATGACGTCCTGTTCGAAAGTGGCCAGAGTGGTGTCCATTGCGTCCTCGTCGATAAAAACGGTTTGTCGGCTAGATGGGGCCGTATGCCGCGAATTCAATGGTTCAATGCGGCGGATGCAGGCCATCGCGGCCGCACATGCTCGCACGGACGGCGAGCTTGCCGGTGGCGACCGCATGGGCGCCGCCTCGCTCACTCATTTTCTTGTCGGTAGTGGAATCCATTCGGTTTCGCCCGGCACCTTGCCCATCTCCTGATTGGTCCACGCGAGCTTCGCGGCTTCGATCTTCTCGCGCGAACTGGCGACGAAGTTCCATTCGATAAAGCGTTCGCCATCCAGCTTCTCGCCTCCGAGCAGCATCACGCGCGCGCCGTGGGTGCTGGCCAGCGTGACGGTTTCGTCGAGTGCGAGCACGGCCATCTGGCCCGCTTCGAGCGGCGTGCCGTCGATCTCCAGATCGCCGTCCACCAGATAGACCCCGCGTTCCTCGTGTTCCGGCTCGAGCGCGAAGGCGCCGCCCGGGGCGAACTCGGCGGCCACATACAGCGTGCCGGAAAAGGTCGCGACCGGCGAGGTCTCGCCGAACGCCGTACCCGCGATCACGCGCAGGGTGACGCCGTTGCGCTCGACCACCGGCAGTGTATTGGCCGCATGATGCGCGAAGGACGGTTCGATGTCTTCGTCGTCGAGCGGCAGCGCGACCCAGGTCTGGATGCCGTGCATGGTCTGGCCGCTCGCGCGGTCTTCGGCCGGCGAGCGCTCGGAATGGACGATGCCACGTCCCGCCGTCATCCAGTTGACGTCGCCCGGGACGATCTTCTGCTCGGAGCCGAGGCTGTCGCGATGCATGATCGAGCCTTCGAACAGATACGTGACGGTGGCGAGGCCGATATGCGGGTGCGGACGCACGTCGAGCCCGACACCGGGTTCGAGCGTGGCGGGGCCCATGTGGTCGAAAAAGATAAACGGGCCGATCAGGCGTGCCGCCATGGCCGGCAGCACACGCCGCACGGTGAGGCTGCCGACGTCGCGCAGATGCGGTTTGAGAACTGCTTTGATCGAGGAAGACATGGCAGGCTCGGCTGGAAGGGTGAGTCGGATTTTGCTTAATGGATGATTCTACTGCGGTTGAGGCTGCGGCCGCATTCCGCGGTCGATGTACACACATGTATTTACATCGTCGCCGTGGAGAACTATAGTATTGGTTCGTACATACAGCGTACATCCGTAGCAGGAGTTCAGCGTGCTTACAAAAGTCTTTCGCAACGGCAATTCGCAAGCGGTGCGCATTCCAGCCGAATTGGCCTTCGACCGGGCCGACGTCGAGGTTGAAATCGAACGAGTCGGCGAAGAATTGCGGATCCGCCCAACCCGGCGTCCGCTGACCGGCGTGCTCAAGAAATTCGCTAAGTTCGGGCCCGACTTCATGGCGGAAGGACGTGGTGACCACGAGCAGGCCGAGCGCGAGGATTTGTAATGCCGCGCTACATGCTCGACACCAATATCTGCATCTACCTGATGAAAAACCAACCGGAACAGGTTGCGAAGCGCTTTGCGCAATGTCTCGTTGGCGACGTGGTGATGTCGGCCATCACCTTTGCGGAACTCGAATACGGCGTGGCGGTATCGGCGAACCGCGCGCGCGATCGCCGCAATCTGGCGGCGCTTGCCGAAGACATTCTGGTCATGCCGTTCGACAGCGCTGCAGCAAGCGCGTACGGTCCGATTCGCGAAGCGACGCGCGAGCGCAAGAAGGATCAACTCGACAAGCTGATCGCGGCACATGCCGTGGCGCTCGACGTTGTGCTGGTGACCAACAACGAACGTGACTTCGCCGCGTATCCAGGGTTGCGCGTGGAAAACTGGCTGAACGGCTAACTACGTTTTAACGCACTGCCGAGTGAGGCGGCGTCCGCTAAACTGCCGGATCCAACAACGAAATGGAGACCGGGATGTCGCCCAGGGATTTACTGCTCGCGCTGGTCGTCGTGATTGCGTGGGGCGTCAATTTCGTCGTGATCAAGGTGGGCCTGCATGGCGTGCCGCCGATGCTGCTCGGCGCGTTGCGTTTCGCGCTCGCCGCTGTGCCGGCGGTGTTTTTCGTCAAGCGACCGCAGATGCCGTGGCGCTGGCTGCTCGCTTACGGCGCGACGATTTCGTTCGGGCAATTCGCTTTCCTGTTCTCGGCGATGTACGTCGGCATGCCCGCGGGGCTCGCGTCGCTCGTTTTGCAGGCGCAGGCATTCTTCACGCTGATCTTCGCGGCGCTGTTTCTGCATGAGCGCTTTCGCGTGCCAAACATCGTCGGTTTGCTGATCGCGGCGGGCGGCCTCGCGGTCATCGGCATGCAAGGCGGCCATGCGATGACGTTCGCGGGTTTCATCCTCACGCTGTGCGCCGCGTGTTCGTGGGCGCTCGGCAACATCGTCACGAAGAAGGTCGGCAAGGTCGATCTGGTCGGGCTGGTGGTGTGGGGCAGCCTGATTCCGCCGTTGCCGTTTTTCGCGCTGTCGTACACGTTCGAAGGGCCGCAACGGATCGCTGCGGCGCTGTCCGGGATCAGTGCGATGTCGATTTTCGCCATCGTGTATCTCGCGTTTATCGCGACGCTGATCGGCTACGGGTTGTGGAGTCGGCTTCTGTCGCGCTATCCGGCGAGCCAGGTGGCGCCGTTCTCGCTGCTGGTGCCGATTGTCGGGCTGGCGTCGGCGTCCCTGTTTCTCGACGAGCAGTTGTCCGAGGCGCAGGTCGTAGGCGCCTTGCTGGTGATGGCGGGGTTGGCGGTGAATGTGTTCGGCGGTTGGGTCGTGCAGCGGCTTTCACCGGCACGTTGACGGCCTCTTAAGCGTGAAGCAGAAAAAACGGCCGCATCGAGCGGCCGTTTTTTTATCGCTTGCATGACACGGTATGACGCGGCGTCACGCCGGCTAGCGTCAGGTCATGCGGTTCTTCGCCAACGGCGGATTCGCCGCGAAATAGCGCTTGATGCCGGTCATGATCGCATCGGCCATTTTCTCCCGATACGCGTCGTCGTTCAGGCGGCGCTCTTCATCCGGGTTACTGATGAAGGCGGTCTCCACGAGAATCGACGGAATATCCGGCGCCTTCAGCACCGCAAACCCGGCCTGTTCGACCGAGCCTTTGTGCAGCTTGTTGATACCGCCGATCTCCTTCAGCACGAAGTTGCCGTAGCGCATCGAATCGCGAATCTGCGCGGTGGTCGACATATCGAACAGCGCGCGATTAACGGTCGCGTCGGCGGACTTGATGTTGATCCCGCCGATCTGATCCGACGAGTTCTCCTTGTTCGCCATCCAGCGCGCCGCGGCGCTCGACGCGCCGTGCTCCGACAAGGCGAACACCGACGAGCCCTTCGCGTCGGGCGTGGTGAACGCGTCCGCGTGGATCGACACGAACAGGTCCGCGCCGACGCGCCGCGCCTTCTGCACGCGCACGTTCAGCGGCACGAAGAAGTCGGCGTCGCGCGTCATCATGGCGCGCATGTTCGGCTGCGCATCGATCTTCGCGCGCAACTTCTTCGCGATGTCGAGTGCGACGTGTTTCTCATACGTGCCCGAGCCGCCGATCGCGCCCGGGTCTTCGCCGCCGTGACCCGGATCGACCGCGACGGTGAGCAGACGCACCGTGTTGCTCTTGCCGGTTTTCGGATTGGTGAAGGCGTAGTTATCGTCGCCGTCGTTGTCGTCGCCACCGAGGTTGCTGCCACTAGTGCCTCCCTTGTTGCGGGCGATCGCTGTGGGCGGCGCGATGGGCGCCGTCGGGGTAGAAGGCTTGCCGAGGATGGGCGGAGCCGGTGTCGGCACAACGTGCACCGGCGGACGTGGCACGTTCGGCGCCGTCCCGCCGCTGCCGTTCTGCGCATAACGCTCGAAAAAGGCTTCGCTGTTGTCGGCGGTGGGCGGCGTGGTGCCAGGGCCGCTCAGAGTGGCGGGCGGCGCGTTGTTTTCGTCCAGCGTTTGCTGCTTACGCTCGGTCTGCGCGAGCAGATCCATCAGCGGATCGGGCGCGACAGCGGGGTACAGGTCGAACACCAGCCGGTATTTGTACGCGCCGACCGGCGGCAGCGTGAACACCTGCGGCTTCACCGAGCCCTTCAGATCGAACACCATACGCACGACGTGCGGCTGATATTGCCCGACACGCACTGACTGGATCTGCGGATCGTTCGGCGTGATCTTCGATACGAGATCCTTCAGCGCCTGATCCAGATCGAGGCCGCTCAGATCGACCACCAGCCGGTCAGGACCCTGCAGCAACTGCTGCGCGTTCTGCAATGGCTGGTCCGATTCGATCGTCACGCGCGTGTAATCGCGCGCCGGCCAGACCCGCACGCCCAGCACCGAGCTCGCCCACGCAAGACGCGGGGCGACAAGGCCGAGTACCAGCGTGGACGCGCCCGCGCGCAGAATCTGCCGGCGCCGCCAGTTATGCGTTGCGGTAGCCGCCGATTCGATCGAGCGGAACGGTTTGATCAACATCTTTCGAGACATGCCTTTCCTGATTCGCTGTATGCCCGTGCGACGAGTACCCGGCCGTCGCCCTCGTGGTCCAGGTCGAGCGCGAAGACGAGATCCGGCACGCCAAGGAGACGCCCGGCACGCTGCGGCCATTCGACGAGGCAGATCGCGCCGCTGTCGAAGTACTCGCGAAAGCCCGCGTCGGCCCATTCGGCCGGGTCGGTGAATCTGTACAGATCGAAGTGATAGAGCGCGAGTTCCCCAGCGGGCCGCTCGAGCACGTAGGGTTCGACGAGTGTATAGGTGGGACTGCGTACGCGGCCGGTGTGGCCGAGGCCGCGCAAGGTCGCGCGCACGAGTGTGGTTTTGCCGGCGCCGAGGTCACCGACGAGTTGGACTTGCAGTCCGTGGAATACCTGATGACCCGCAGCGCCTGGCGTGTGTTGTCGCGCTGCTTGCCGTGCTTCGCGCACGCTTTCGATCGCCTGCGCGAAGCGCTCGCCGAATGCGTTGGTGGCGGCCTCATCCGCGAGCGCGAAGGAGCGTTCGAGCAGGATATCGGCGGGCGTTTGGATCGCGAGATCGGGATTGACGGGCATTCTCGTAAAATGACGTGATGAACCGAAGTCCGGAGTCCCCTGTTTCCTGCACGCCTGCGTCTAACGACGATGTGCGTGCCGAGCGTCATTTCGATGAAGCGGCGCTGAATGCGCTCGCGCTCAACATCAAAACGTGGGGCCGTGAACTGGGTTTCGGGGCGATCGGCATCAGCGACACCGATCTCTCCGCTGCCGAAGCGCCGCTTGCAGCATGGCTGGAAGCGGGGTGCCACGGCGAGATGGATTATATGGCGAAACACGGCATGAAACGCGCGCGCCCCGCCGAGCTTGTGGCCGGCACGCGACGTGTGATTACCGCGCGCATCGCCTATTTGCCCGCAGAAACATTGAGCGGAAAGGCGCCCGAAAGCGCTTTGCAGGACACGCCGCGTGCACCGCAAGACTGGCGCGCAGCCGAGCATGCGCGGCTCGCGGACCCGTCGGCTGCGGTGGTGTCGATCTATGCGCGGGGCCGCGATTATCACAAGGTAATGCGTAACCGTCTGCAACATCTGGCCGAGAAAATCGAGGCGGAGATCGGCGCGTTCGGCTACCGCGTATTTACCGATTCGGCGCCGGTGCTCGAAGTGGAGCTTGCCCAGAAGGCCGGAATCGGCTGGCGCGGCAAGCACACGCTGCTGCTGCAACGCGATGCCGGTTCGCTGTTTTTCCTGGGCGAAATCTACGTCGACGTGCCCTTGCCGACCGATGCCGAGACTTCGCCCGACGATGCACCCGAAACGCCGGGCTCGCATTGCGGCAGTTGCACGCGCTGCATCGGCGCATGTCCGACGGGTGCGATCGTGGCGCCCTATAAGGTCGATGCACGCCTCTGTATTTCGTATCTGACGATCGAATTGAAGGGCAATATTCCCCTGGAAATGCGGCCGCTGATCGGTAATCGTGTGTATGGCTGCGACGATTGCCAGCTCGTCTGTCCGTGGAACAAATTTGCGCAGGCCGCGCCGGTCGCCGATTTCGATGTGCGGCATGGACTCGATCGCGCGACGCTGGTCGAACTGTTTGCATGGTCCGCCGACGAGTTCGATACGCGCATGCAGGGCAGTGCGATTCGTCGCATCGGCTATGAGAGTTGGCTGCGCAATCTGGCGGTGGGGATGGGTAATGCGCTGCGTGCGTCACCGGAGAGTTTGAGTGTGGATGCGCGCGAGGCGATTGTTCACGCGCTGAAGTTGCGCGTTGGAGACCCTTCTGCCGTCGTGCGCGAGCATGTGGAATGGGCGTTGGAAGCGGCGTAAAGTAGCGCCAATCACGGAGCAGGCAACCATGTTCAACGCAGTGATCGATGCACCGTTCGGCAAGGTCGGCATCCGCCTCGAAGGCGAGGCCGTGCGCGAGATCGTCTATCTGCCGGAGTCGGTGCAGAGCGTGGCGCCGGACACGCTTCTTGCAAAGCAGGCAGTCGAGCAGATCGAGCGTTATTTCGAGCGGGCGTCCGCGAAGTTCGAATTGCCGCTGGCAGCGGTTGGCACCCCGTTTCAGCGGCGCGTGTGGCAAGCGATCAGCGACATCCCGCCGGGCGTCGTGCTGACCTATGGGCAACTGGCACGGCAGCTAGGCAGTGTTCCGCGCGCGGTCGGCCAGGCGTGCGGTTCCAACTACTTTCCGATCGTGATTCCGTGTCATCGGGTGGTCAGTGCGAGCGGCATCGGCGGATTCGCGCATCACGCCGGAGATGGCTTCTTTCGCAACGTCAAGCGCTGGCTTCTGGCGCATGAAGGCATTCCCTACGCATGAGCGACACCGTGACTGAAGACGCGCCCATTGCGTCACCTCTGTTTGTATCGAGCTCGGCTTCGATCGACGCCTTCTGCGACGCGTTGTGGCTCGAGCACGGCTTGTCGCGCAACACGCTCGATGCGTACCGGCGCGATCTGCGCCTGTTCTGCGAATGGCTCGCGCAAACCCGCAACACCTCGCTCGACACAGCCAGTGAGGCCGATCTCAACGCCTACAGCGCGGCCCGTCAGAAAGACAAATCCACCTCGGCGAACCGGCGGCTTTCGGTGTTTCGCCGCTATTACGGCTGGGCCGTGCGCGAGCATCGCGCAAAGGCCGATCCGACGGTGCGTATCCGTTCGGCCAAGCAACCCCCGCGTTTTCCGTCGACGCTCACCGAAGCGCAAGTCGAAGCGCTGCTCGGTGCGCCGGATATCGATACGCCCTTGGGCCTGCGCGATCGCACCATGCTGGAGTTGATGTATGCGAGCGGTTTGCGTGTCACCGAACTCGTCACGCTGAAGACCGTGGAAGTGGGCCTGAACGAAGGCGTAGTGCGCGTGATGGGCAAGGGCTCGAAAGAGCGCCTGATTCCGTTCGGCGAAGAGGCGCACGGCTGGATCGAACGCTATCTGCGCGAAGCGCGTCCTGCTTTGCTGGGGGCGCGCGCGACGGATGCGCTGTTCGTCACGAGCCGCGCGGAGGGCATGACCCGCCAGCAGTTCTGGAACATCATCAAGCGTCACGCGGTAGCGGCCGACGTGCACGCGCCGCTCTCGCCGCACACGCTGCGGCACGCGTTCGCGACGCACCTGCTGAACCATGGCGCCGATTTGCGCGTCGTGCAATTGCTGCTCGGTCATACGGATATCTCGACCACGCAGATCTATACGCACGTGGCCCGCGAACGGTTGAAGTCGCTGCATGCGCAGCATCATCCGCGGGGGTGAGGCGCGTTAGACGAATTCGCGAAGCCGGTGCTTGAGAATCTTGCCCGTCGACGCGGCCGGCAGCGCGGCGAGTACCTTCACTTCGGCAGGCCGCTTGTACGGCGCGAGACGCTCACCGCACCACGCGATCAGCTCGGCCGGCGTCACCTTTGCGCCCGCGATCAATTCAACGAAAGCGACCACTTCCTCGTTACCCTCCACGGCGCGCCCGATTACCGCCGATTGCACCACCTGTGGGTGCGCGTTCAACGCATGCTCGACTTCTGCCGGATACACGTTGAAGCCGGAGCGGATGATCAACTCCTTGCTGCGCCCGACGATATGCAACGCACCGTCCGCGTCCTGCCGCGCGAGGTCGCCGGTCTTGAGCCAGCCGTCTTCGGTAACGACGGCGCGGGTCTGCTCCGGGCTGCGGTAGTAACCCAGCATCACGTTCGGGCCACGCACCCACAGTTCGCCGATTTCGCCCGGCGCTGCATCGACGCCGTCGAGTCCGACGAATCGCACGTCGACACCAGGAATGACTTCGCCGACCGAGCAATCGTTGCGCGGCGCATCGAGCATGGTGTGGGAGACGGTCGGACTGCTCTCGGTCATACCATAGCCGTTGTGCAGCGGAAGGCCGTAGACGCTTTCGACGTGCGCCTTGAGCGCGGCGTCGAGCGGCGAGCCGCCCGAATAGGCAAAGCGCAGACGCGGCGCGGACCACGCGTGGCCGTGCGTCTGCAAATGTTCGAGCAGTTTGGCGTGCATGGCTGGGACGCCCTGGAGGATCGATACCCGCTCTTCGGCGAGCGCGCGCCGCACCGCTTCCGGTGCGAAACGCGGCGCGAGGCGCAAGGTCGCGCCGGCGTGGAGGCTGCCGAGACAAACGGACGCAAAGCCGTACACGTGCGAGATCGGCAGAACGGCGTACACGACATCGTCCGGCCCGACTTTGCGCAAGCGGCTCGACACGGTCGCGATGAAGAGCAGATTGCGGTGGGACAGCATCACGCCTTTCGGCGCGCCCGTGGTTCCCGTGGTGTAGATCAGCGCGGCACATTGACGGTCATTCGCGGCCTCGACCGGCTCGGCTTTCGCGGCGGCGTCGATCGTGTACGACCAGGCACCGATATCCGGCGTGATGGCAGGCGCTGTGGCGGCTTGGTGCCGCTGCGCATGCTGTTGGGCATCCACTGAGCTTTCGACCGCATACGCGACCACGCGAGGCTGCGCGTGTGTCCGGATCGCGTCGAGTTCGGCGGCGGACAGGCGGGCATTCGACACCAGCGCCCACGCGTCGAGCTTCGCGGTGGCGAACAGCAGCACGATCTGCACGATGCTGTTCTCGGCCACGATCATCACGCGATCGCCGCCACGCACGCCCCATTCGCGTAGCCGCGCGGCGGTGGCATTGACGGCTTCCAGAAGTTGCGCGTTGGTGAGGCGGCGCGCATCTTCGATCAAGGCGACGTGTTGCGGATCGCGTGCGGCCGCGAGCGCCGGAATGTCGGCAATACGCGCGGGCAGGGCGGCTAGCAGCGCGGGAATGTCGATCGTGGAACGGGTGGATGAATCGAGGCCCAATGCTGTCTCCTATGTCGACCAGAGTTCGTGCTCTGCATGGGACCAGAGTAACGCGCTGAAGCGCGAACTCTGGTCCCATGCAACATGGTCGCTAAACGTATTCAGTGCCCGGCATGCCGTGCGCCGGAAGATTTGCGAACGATCGTGCCACAATCGCCGATCCCGCACAATTGGCCGTTCGGCAAATAGCCGTTGCGCAAACTCGCCATTACAATGCGCCGATGAGCAAATCCAGACACGTCTCCGAAACGCCCGCGACGCAGTTTCTGCGCCGTCACGGCGTCACTTTCGGCGAACATCCTTACGATTACGTCGAGCACGGCGGCACCGAGGAATCGGCGCGCCAGCTCGGCGTGGACGAACATCATGTCGTGAAGACTTTGGTGATGGAAGACGAGCACGCCAAGCCGCTGATCGTACTGATGCACGGCGACCGCACCGTCAGCACCAAGAATCTGGCGCGGCAGATCGGCGCGAAACGCATCGAGCCATGCAAGCCCGAGGTGGCGAGCCGGCATTCCGGCTATCTGATCGGCGGCACATCGCCGTTCGGTACGAAGAAGCAGATGCCGGTGTATGTCGAGTCGAGCATTCTCGAGATGGACAAGATCTGGCTGAACGGTGGGCGGCGCGGTTTTCTGGTCAGCATCGAGCCCACGGTTTTGACCGGCTTGCTGGCAGCGAAGCCGGTTCAGTGCGCGAGCGTCGATTGACGTTTGTCTCAATGTTTTCCGGGCGGGTGGGTTCGGTAGAATGTGCGCCGCCTTGTTCCCTGTTGCGGTTGGGGTGTCGAGTTTCAGACCGCCGATCCTTATAAGAGTCCCAGATGCAAAACCTGATCGTTGCTGTCGTTGCCTACCTGATCGGCTCGGTGTCGTTTGCCGTGATCGTGAGCGCCGCCATGGGGCTGGACGACCCGCGTTCATACGGCTCGGGCAACCCGGGCGCCACCAACGTGCTGCGCAGCGGTAGTAAGAAGGCCGCGATTCTCACCTTGATCGGCGACGCCTTTAAAGGATGGCTGCCGGTGTGGTTCGTGGTGCACTTCGGCGCGCGTTACGGCCTCGACGATACGTCGATCGCGATTGCGTCCGTTGCTGTGTTTCTCGGCCACCTGTATCCGATCTTCTTCCGCTTCAAGGGCGGCAAGGGCGTGGCGACCGCGGCGGGCGTGCTGCTCGCGATCAACCCGATCCTTGGCGTGGCCACCTTGCTGACGTGGCTGATCGTGGCGTTCTTCACGCGCTATTCTTCGCTGGCGGCACTGGCCGCGGCGGTGTTCGCACCGATCTTCGATGGCTTTCTGTTCGGGCCGCATATCATCGCGCTGGCGATTGTCGTGATGAGTTCGCTGCTGGTCTGGCGCCACCGCGGCAACATCGCCAAATTGATGCGCGGCCAGGAAAGCCGCATCGGCGCCAAGAAGAAACCCGACGCAACGGCCTAGCGCGGCGGGTGGTAACGAATCCTGAGCGCGGGCGGCGTGTGCCCGGTAGGGCGCTAGCCGGCGTGCCTGAGCGTGGTACTGAAGTGTGGTGCCTGAGTGCGTTCACGGAGTGCGCGCTGAAGGCGCACTGCCTGTGTGCTGGTCGTTCAGCCTGCGCCGGATTACGGGCCTTGACATAGCCCGTTGCCGGGCGTCAACACGCACCCGGTACCAAGCGTGACGCGCGTTCAGTCGCGGAAGTTATTGAAGTCGAGCGGAGTGTCAGTCACGTCCTTGCGCAGCATCGCGATCACGCTTTGCAGATCGTCGCGCTTGCCACCGGTGATACGTACCGCGTCGCCCTGAATGCTCGCCTGGACCTTGATCTTGCTGTCCTTCACGAGACGCACGATTTTCTTCGACAGATCGCCGGACACACCTTTCTTGATCTTGATGATCTGCTTGACCTTGTCGCCGCCGATCTTCTCGATCTTGCCGTAGTCGAGAAAGCGCACGTCCACATTGCGCTTGGCCATTTTCGACAGCAGGACGTCTTTCACCTGGCCGAGCTTGAAGTCGTCGTCGGCGTAGGCGGTGATTTCGCTTTCCTTGTGCTCGACGCGCGCGTCCGACCCTTTGAAGTCGAAGCGGGTTGAAATTTCCTTGTTGGACTGCTCGATCGCGTTCTTGACTTCGATCATGTCTGCTTCGCAGACGACGTCAAACGATGGCATTGTTTTCTCCCAATAGTGCTGCGGTGCGTGGCGCGGCCGGTCGGCTGCTCACGGGGCACTCGCTATAATCACGGACCGGACGTCATTTTACCGACGCCACTCCCTTTTGCCTAAGGCCGCCGCGCATTGTCGCGCGGCCGGGGCCAGATGTCGTTTAGCTGGCCGTTCCATTCTTCTCATTCCGATGTCCCAATCCGACTCCGCCGCGTTCATTGCCGGCTATCCGCTGAAGGCGCATAACACCTTCGGTTTCGATGTTCGCGCGCAGTTTGCGTGCCGGATCGAACACGAAGCGCAACTGATGGCTGCCGTGCGCGATCCGCGTGTTGCCGGCTTGCCGCGGCTGGTGCTGGGCGGCGGCAGCAATGTCGTGCTGACTGGCGACTTCGCCGGATTGGTGTTGCTGGTGGCGCTGCAAGGCCGCCGCGTCGTGCGCGAGGACAATGATGCATGGTACGTCGAGGCGGCAGCCGGCGAGTCATGGCACGACTTTGTCGCGTGGACTTTGGCGCAAGGGCTGCCTGGGCTGGAGAACCTCGCGCTGATTCCGGGCACGGTGGGGGCGGCGCCGATTCAGAACATCGGCGCGTATGGGCTGGAGATGTGCGAGCGATTTGCGTCGCTGCGGGCGGTTGAGCTGGAAACGGGCGCCGTAGTCGAGCTTGATGCCGAGGCGTGCCGATTCGGTTACCGCGACAGTTTTTTCAAGCGGGAAGGGCGCGACCGGTTTGTCATCACGTCGGTCACTTTCCGTTTGCCGAAGGTTTGGCAGCCGCGCGCCGGCTATGCGGATATCGCGCGTGAACTGGCTGCTGGTGGTCATGCCGATGCCGCCGCGCCGAGTGCGCAGGCGATTTTCGACGCGGTAGTCGCCGTGCGGCGCGCCAAACTGCCTGATCCTCTTCAGCTCGGTAATGCCGGGAGTTTCTTCAAGAATCCGGTTGTGGAGGTCACGCAGTTCGAGGCGTTGAAAGTCAAGGAGCCCGAGGTCGTGTCTTACCTTCAACCGGACGGCCGGGTAAAGCTCGCGGCGGGCTGGTTGATCGATCGATGTGGCTGGAAAGGCCGCGCGATGGGCGCAGCGGCCGTGCATGAACGGCAGGCGCTGGTGCTGGTCAATCGCGGTGGGGCGAGCGGCGCCGAGGTGTTGGCGCTTGCAAAGGCGGTTCAGCGCGATGTGCTGGCGCGATTTGGGGTTGAGCTGGAAGCGGAGCCGGTTTGTTTGTGATTGCGCGAGTGGCATGCAGCAATGAAAAAGGCGCCGGGAGTTTCCTCCCGGCGCCTTTTTAGCATCTGCGCTCCCGCTTCGGCTGCGCTTCTCGGCGCTTAACTTCGCTAGCGCGAAGTTAGCCTTCACCGAAACGCACGTCCTTAGCTGCGCTGACGACGCGCGTTCTCTGCAATCCGCATACGCAGCGCGTTCAGCTTGATGAACCCGCCAGCGTCGGCCTGGTTGTACGCACCGCCATCATCGTCGAACGTAGCGATCGTCTTGTCGAACAGCGTTTCCTTCGAATCGCGCGCGACAACCGAGACACTGCCCTTGTACAGCTTCACACGCACCCAGCCGTTGACCTTCTCTTGCGTATGGTCGATCAGCACCTGAATTGCGCGACGCTCCGGGCTCCACCAGTAGCCGTTATAAATCAGCGATGCGTAACGTGCCATCAGGTCGTCTTTCAGGTGGGCCACTTCGCGGTCGAGCGTGATCGACTCGATGCCGCGGTGCGCCTTCAGCATGATCGTGCCGCCCGGCGTTTCATAGCAGCCACGCGATTTCATGCCGACGTAACGGTTTTCGACCAGGTCCAGACGGCCGATGCCGTGCTTGCCGCCCAAGCGGTTCAGCTCGGTCAGCATTTCAGCCGGCGACAGACGCTTGCCGTTGATCGCGACCGGGTCGCCGTGCTCGTACTCGATGTCGAGATATTCAGCCTGGTCGGGCGCCTGTTCCGGCGACACCGTCCAACGCCACATATCGGCTTCGGCCTCGGCCTTCGGATCTTCCAGGTGACGGCCTTCGAACGAGATGTGCAGCAGGTTCGCGTCCATCGAATACGGCGCGCCACCTTGCTTGTGCTTCATTTCGATCGGAATGCCGGCCTTTTCAGCGTACGCGAGCAGCTTTTCGCGCGACAGCAGGTCCCATTCGCGCCACGGTGCGATCACCTTGATGCCCGGTTCCAGGGCGTAGTAACCGAGTTCGAAGCGAACCTGGTCGTTGCCCTTGCCGGTTGCGCCGTGCGAGACCGCTTGCGCGCCGGTGGCGCGGGCGATTTCGATCTGACGCTTGGCGATCAGCGGACGCGCGATCGACGTGCCCAGCAGGTATTCGCCTTCATAGATCGTGTTGGCGCGGAACATCGGGAACACGTAGTCGCGCACGAATTCTTCGCGCAGGTCTTCGATGAAGATGTTGTCCTGCTTGATGCCGAGTTGCAGGGCTTTCTTGCGCGCCGGTTCCAGCTCTTCGCCCTGGCCGATGTCGGCCGTAAACGTGACGACTTCGGCGTCGTAATTGTCCTGCAACCACTTCAGGATGACGGAGGTGTCGAGGCCGCCCGAATAGGCGAGCACGACTTTCTTGATATCGCTCATGGTGAACTCGTAGCTGGAGAAAGCTGGAAAACAAGGCGCGCCGGCGGTTCCGGAGCGCGGAAAACCACTATTTTGACACTAAACTGCCGCTTGCCCGCGTTTTTGGAGTGCTGCGGTGGGTGAGCCGGTTCCGTTTGCTTTCGCGGACGCCGGCTCGATGCGTGGCGTTAAACGTGGATGCCTTGCCTCGTATTCAAGGCCCCGTCACGCTTCACGCAGGTGCTGCGTAGCCGACTCGCTTAGTGATTCAGCTTGCCGAGCAGCAGGTATTCCATCAACGCCTTTTGCACGTGCAGACGATTTTCCGCTTCGTCCCACACGACGCTTTGCGGGCCGTCGATCACTTCCGCGCTGACTTCCTCGCCGCGGTGGGCAGGCAGGCAGTGCATGAACAATGCGTCAGAATTGGCGCGCGCCATCATTTCGGCGTCTACGCACCAGTCCGCAAAGGCTTTCTTGCGGGCTTCGTTTTCTGCCTCGAAGCCCATGCTGGTCCATACGTCTGTGGTGACCAGATCGGCGCCCGTGCAGGCCTCGTTCGGGTCGTCGAATTCCTGATAGAACGGGGCGCTTTCAGCCGCGACCATGGCGTGGTCGAGCTTGTAGCCCGGCGGCGTGGACAGGCGCAGCTTGAAACCGAGAATCTGGGCGGCTTCGATCCACGTGTACAGCATGTTGTTCGCATCGCCGACCCACGCGACCGTCTTGTCGCGAATCGGACCGCGATGTTCGAAATACGTGAAGATGTCCGCCAGCACCTGGCACGGGTGATATTCGTTGGTCAGCCCATTGATCACCGGCACGCGCGAATTCTCGGCAAAGCGCGTGAGAATGTCCTGGCCGAACGTGCGGATCATGATGATGTCGACCATGCGCGAGATCACTTGCGCGGCGTCTTCGATCGGTTCGCCGCGCCCGAGCTGAGTATCGCGCGTGCTCATGAAGACGGCGTGACCGCCCAACTGGAAGATGCCGGCTTCGAACGACAGGCGCGTGCGCGTCGAGTTTTTCTCGAAGATCATCGCCAGCGTGCGGTCGTGCAGCGGGTGGTAGGTCTCGTAGTTCTTGAATTTGCGTTTCAGAATGCGCGCGCGTTCCAGCACGTACTCGTAGTCTTCCAGCGAGAAATCCTTGAACTGCAGGTAGTGGCGAATTTTCTTGGCGGTCATGAAACAAATACGGCGGTCTCACCCGGCAGGATTGCCGGACGGCGCCGCCGTCGTTTGTGGTAACTCAATGCAGCATAAAGGATTTCGCCCCGTTTGACGAGTCGGCCAAAAGGCCAGGCAAGCTGTCTGAAAGCCTTTCGCAACCGTCAAACGAGGCTTGTGTGCGGTGCGGAAAAAGGTCCGCTGCGCTATAATCTACCGGTTATCCCTAAGCCCAGCATCTACCGGTTATCCCTAAGCCCAGCAGGCCGGTATTAAGCTTGCGGGACACGGCTCGCGCACTCCGGAAAGTTTCCTCGCGGTGCGCCGTCAAGATGAGCGCCGAGGCGGCTTATCTGGCCCTTCGTGGTTTCTGGCGGCGCAGCTCGCCATTCAGGCGTGGCCAACGTGTTCAGGCATCTCAAAGCCGCTTTGCAGTCAGCTTTGCCGTCATCTCGCTGGGCAGTCACACAGGTATTCCTACATGGCCGAAGCAGCTCCAACCGAATATTTCATTCAGGGCATCACGTCGACCGGAAAAAAGTTTCGGCCGAGTGACTGGTCGGAGCGGCTCGCAGGTGTCATGGCGTGCTTTGGTCCCAGCCCGCGCGGCAAGGGGCCGAATGCTTACCTGCAATACTCGCTGTACGTCCGGCCTACCATGATCGGCGACCTCAAATGCGTGATTCTCGATTCGCGCTTGCGCGACATCGAGCCGATGGCCTTCGATTTCGTCCTGAACTTCGCGAAAGACAATGACCTTCTCGTGACCGAGGCGTGCGAGTTGGAACTTGAGCACGCTACGCCGCAAGAGAAGAGGCATGTGATCTAGCGCGAGCTTGCCGGGCCGGATCGCCAGAAGAAAAACCCGCCAGTAGCGGGTTTTTTTGCGCCTGAAGCAATGGCGTCAAAGCGGCGGCTCAATGCAGTGGCTTCGATGTGCAGCCAACTGACTCGCGAGCAGGCGTGAATCAGTCTCCAGTTCCGTCGGTACCAAGCAAAAAAGCCCGCCGAAGCGAGCCTTTCTGTAGCAGCGGAAACAGGAGGTAGCCCACCGAAGCGGGCTGACCGAATTTACTGCGCTGCGGGTGCTTGCAGACCCTTGAGGGCTGCAGCCAGGCGGCTCTTGTTGCGAGCTGCCTTGTTCTTGTGAACGATTTTCTTGTCGGCGATGATGTCGATGGTCTTCGACGATGCCTGGAAGATCTCGACGGCCTTAGCCTTGTCGCCTGCTTCGATTGCCTTGCGGACAGCCTTGATAGCCGTGCGGAACTTCGAGCGCAGTGCCGAGTTGTGCGAGTTTGCCTTGGCGGCCTGGCGGGCGCGCTTGCGTGCTTGTGCGGAGTTAGCCATGACGGTTCCTTATCCTGTTCCTGTTTCCAGTACCTGACCTTCAAATGGTGAGGTGCTGCTTTTAGATCGAACTCTTGGAAGCGATTGCCCAAGAGCGCAAAAGTGTCGAAATAATTCGAAAAATCGATCGGACTACGCGAAGGCGGGCCCGTGTTCCGGTGTATTTCGAGGCTGGTCGGCGCCTCAATACGGCTTGCGCGCTGCTGGAGCGACGCCTGCCTACTGCGTGCCCGAACCTCATCGAAAACCCGTCCGAAAATTGAGCGAGCTTCGAAACCGGCGATTATAGCAACAAAATCAGGCACGTGGCAACGAGGAATCGCCAATTCCGAGATCCTGGGTCGGCGCGTATCGCCGGGGATTCTGTTAGTTTTGGCGAGTTTCGGCGGTTCACGAACGTCTCGACGCCGTCGCAACGGGCAAGCGGGCGGCGAGGGTGTGGCTCGAGGAGCCCGCGGCAAGCAACAAAAAAACAACCCGATCCGCTCATTCGACCGAACGTCTGCGGCGCAAATCGGTCCGATTCGCGTTCCGGCTCGTCGTCCGCACCTGCGGCACCCGTATAATAAGCGCCCCATGAATCTATTCCGAGCCCTGCTGACGGTCAGCGGCTTCACGCTGCTGTCGCGCGTGACCGGACTGGCCCGCGAAACGCTGATCGCCCGCGCGTTCGGCGCCAGTCAATATACTGACGCGTTTTACGTCGCCTTCCGTATTCCGAACCTGCTGCGCCGCATTTCCGCCGAGGGTGCGTTCTCGCAAGCCTTCGTGCCGATTCTGGCCGAATTCAAGAACCAGCAAGGACACGACGCCACCAAGGCGCTCGTCGACGCGACCTCGACGGTACTTGCCTGGGCGCTCGCGATTCTCTCGCTGATCGGCGTGGTGGGGGCGTCGGGCGTGGTGTTCATCGTCGCGTCAGGGCTCGCGCATGAAGGGCAGGCGTACGCGCTCGCGGTCACGATGACGCGCATCATGTTCCCGTACATCATTTTCATCTCGCTGACGTCGCTGGCGTCGGGCGTGCTGAATACGTACAAGAACTTTTCGCTGCCCGCATTCGCGCCGGTCCTGCTGAACGTCGCCTTCATCGTCGCGGCGGTGTTTGTCGCGCCGCGCCTGCAAACGCCGGTCTACGCGCTCGCGTGGGCGGTGATCGCCGGCGGCGTGCTGCAATTCATCGTGCAACTGCCGGGTCTGAAGAAGATCGACATGCTGCCGCGCATCGGCCTGAATCCGCTGAAGGCGCTCGCGCACCGCGGTGTGAAGCGGGTGCTGTCGAAGATGGTGCCGGCGATGTTCGCCGTGTCGGTCGCGCAGATCAGCCTGATCATCAACACCAATATTGCGTCGCGCATCGGCCCGGGCGCCGTCTCCTGGATCAATTACGCCGACCGGCTGATGGAGTTTCCGACCGCGCTGCTCGGTGTCGCGCTCGGCACGATCCTGCTGCCGAGCCTCTCGAAGGCGCACGTGGACGCCGATCCGCATGAGTATTCGTCGCTGCTCGACTGGGGGCTGCGCGTTACCTTCCTGCTGGCCGCGCCAAGCGCCGTCGCGCTGTTCTTCTTCGCTCAGCCGCTCACCGCAACGCTGTTTCACTACGGCAAGTTCGACGGCAACTCGGTGGTCATGGTTGGCCGTGCACTGTCGGCCTACGGCATCGGCCTGATCGGCCTGATTCTCATCAAGATCCTCGCGCCCGGTTTTTACGCGAAACAGGACATCAAGACGCCGGTGAAGATCGGCATCGGCGTGCTGATCGTCACGCAGATGAGCAACTATCTGTTCGTGCCGATCTTCGCGCATGCGGGCCTCACGTTGAGCGTCGGGCTCGGCGCGTGCGTGAACGCGTTGTTCCTGTTCCTCGGCCTGCGCAAGCGCGGCATCTACATGCCGTCGAACGGCTGGTTGAAGTTCTTCGTGCAGTTGTTCGGCGCCTGTCTGGTGCTGGCCGGCACGATGCACTGGCTCGCGATCAGCTTCGACTGGATTGGCATGCATAACCGGCCGGTAGACCGCATCGTGTTGCTGGGGGCGTGCCTGGTACTGTTCGCCGCGCTATATTTCGGTATGCTTTGGCTGATGGGCTTCAAGTACGCGTATTTCAAAAGGCGAGTGAAGTGATCACGATGACGCGAGTTCTCGACTATTTCAGTACGCTGGTTGCCGAAGATGACAGCCTGCCGCTGACCGAGGCGGCGCTCTCGCTCGCGCAGGACGCTTATCCCGATCTCGATTTGCAAGGCACGCTGGCTGAGATCGACGAGCTGGTTTTGCGTTTGCAGCGCCGCATGCCGGACGATGCCGACATCAGGCAGAAGGTCGGCATTCTCAACCGTTTTTTCTTTCGCGAGCTGGGTTTCGCCAGCAACCTCAACGATTATTACGATCCCGACAACAGCCATCTGAATGTGGTGCTCAAGCGGCGCCGCGGCATTCCGATTTCGCTGGCGGTGCTGTATCTGGAGATGGCCGAGCAGATCGGCATTCCGGCGCGCGGCGTGTCGTTTCCGGGTCACTTCCTGTTGCGCGTCACGACGCCGGACGGCGACGTGATGCTCGATCCGACCAGCGGACATTCGCTGTCCGAATCGCAGATGGTGGACATGCTGGAGCCGTATGTGGCGTCGGCGGGTGAGTCGGTGAGCAGAGCGCTGCGCATCTTGCTGCAACCGGCCACGCGCCGCGAGATTATCGCTCGCATGCTGCGCAATCTGAAGTCCACGTATCTTCAGACGGAACGCTGGCAGCGTCTGCTGGCGGTGCAGCAGCGTCTGGTGATCCTGCTGCCGGACAGTATCGAGGAGGTGCGCGATCGCGGTTTCGCTTACGCGCGGCTCGATTATCTGCGCCCAGCGCTCGAAGACCTCGAACGCTATCTCGGCGACCGGCCGGATGCGGAGGACGCGACGGTGGTGGAGTCGCAGTTGCACGAACTGCGTCAACGCACCCAGTACGACGACCGCGACTAAGAGGCGCTTTCCGGCCGACCGGTCAAAACAAAACAAAACGCCTGCACGTGACGCATGTGACTCATGCGGTGCAGGCGTTTTTCATAGGCGCAGCCGCATAAAGCTGCGCGCCGGGTACATCATTACTTCGGCTGCATCCGGATCGCGCCGTCCAGACGAATCACTTCGCCGTTGAGCATCGGATTGTCGAAGATCTGCTTCGCCAGCATCGCGTACTCAGTCGGTTTGCCGAGACGCGGCGGGAACGGCACCATCGCGCCGAGCGCATCCTGCACTTCCTGCGGCATGCCGAGCAGCATCGGCGTTTCGAAGATGCCCGGGGCAATCGTCATCACACGGATCGCGTTGCGCGACAGGTCGCGTGCGATCGGCAACGTCATGCCGACCACGCCGCTCTTGGACGCAGCATAAGCGGCCTGGCCGATCTGGCCGTCAAACGCAGCCACCGAAGCCGTGTTGATGATCACGCCACGTTCGCCATTCGCATTCGGTTCGTTCTTCGACATGGCCGCGGCGGCGAGCCGGATCATGTTAAAGGTGCCGATTAGATTGATGGAGATGGTGCGGGCAAACGACTCGAGCGGATGCGGGCCGTCTTTGCCGACCGTCTTGATGGCGGGTGCAACGCCCGCGCAATTGACGAGGCCGCGCAGCGTGCCGAGCTTCGTGGCGGCTTCGACCGCTTGCGTGGCGTCGTCTTCGCGGCTCACGTCGCATTTGACGAACACGCCGCCGAGTTCCTTCGCGAGCGCCTCACCGGCATCCTGATTCAGATCGGCCAGCACCACCTTGCCGCCGTTCTCGACGAAAAGGCGCGCCGTGGCCGCGCCCAGTCCCGATGCACCGCCGGTGATCAGGAATACGTTGTCACGAATCTCCATGTCTTCTCCTTTGCTTCAGTTCAGTAATGTCTCGATCGAATATCTTTTCGATGATCGATTGTAACGGCTATGCTGCAATGCGGAAAGCGAAGCGGCGGGGGTGCCGGCCGGGTGGGGCCTCTGTCGAAGACCCATAGTGCCGATGAACTGCTACGGATGGCTAATTAATGCGGGGCGCGGCGGACGATGGAGATCGGGGTAAGAACGCACGTCGCGCCGCGTGCAATAAAAAAACCCGCCGGAATGGGCGGGTTTTTCGACCGACAACGGCAGATGTGCGATTACTTCAACGCATCGAACGCGCGGTTGCGAATTTCGTCGACCGAGCCGAGGCCCGAAATGCGGCGATATTGCGGTGCCGTCAGCGAGGTCGCCGGGTCGCCGTTTTGCGCCCAGTTGTTGTAGTACTCGATCAGCGGCTTGGTTTGAGCAACATACACGTCGAGGCGCTTCTTGACCGTTTCTTCCTTGTCGTCGTCGCGCTGGATCAGCGGTTCGCCCGTCACGTCGTCCACCCCTTCAACCTTCGGCGGGTTGAACTTGACGTGGTACGTACGGCCCGACGCGGCGTGCGAGCGGCGGCCGCTCATACGCACGATGATCTCTTCGAACGGCACGTCGATTTCCAGCACGTAGTCGATCGCGACGCCTGCCTGCTTCATGGCTTCAGCTTGCGGAATGGTGCGCGGAAAACCGTCGAACAGATAACCGTTCGCGCAATCCGGCTGCTGCAGGCGTTCCTTCACCAGATTGATGATCAACTCGTCCGTGACCAGTTCGCCGGCATCCATGAAACGCTTGGCCTCAAGACCGAGCGGCGTGCCTGCCTTGACGGCGGCGCGCAGCATGTCACCGGTGGAAATTTGCGGAATGCCGAATTTTTCCTTGATGAAGTTTGCCTGAGTGCCCTTGCCCGCGCCGGGCGCACCCAAAAGGATCAAACGCATGTGATATCTCCAGATCTATGTGAATTCTTTGGTGACGCTGCAGCCATCCCGCGATTCGTCGAGGGACCCGCATCGGCTGCCGTTTTGCGTCTCGCGCTGCACGTCGAACACGACGGCGCTGCAAGACCGCAACGGTGCGACCGGGGCAAACCCTGACTCTCGCGTTTAACGGGAGGCGCGCACAACCGTCCGATTATGCCATGGGTTTTTCCGCTCAAGCCCCGAATAAAGCCTGTACGCGCGCGAGATCGGCGGGCGTGTCGACGCCGGGCAGCGGCGCATTCTGCGTGACGAGCACCGCGATTCGCTCACCATGCCACATCGCGCGCAGTTGTTCGAGCGCTTCGACCTGCTCGATCGGCGAGATCGCGAGACCCGGATACGAGCGCAGGAATCCGGCGCGATACGCGTACAGGCCGATATGCCGGTGGACGACCGCGGGCGCCGGCGGCGTGGGCATCGCTGCCACGTCGGGCCAATGTGGCTGATACGCGTCGCGTGCCCACGGAATCGGCGCGCGCGAGAAATACAGCGCGACGCCGCGCGCGTCGAGCACGACCTTGACGACGTTCGGATTGAAAATTTCCGCTGGGTCGGTGATCGGATGTGCAGCGGTGGCGATCGCGCAACCATGGCTCGAAGCCAGGTGCGACGCCACGCCGCACACGAGCGCCGGGTCGATTAGCGGCTCGTCGCCCTGAACGTTTACCACGATCGTCTCGTCGCTCCAACCGAACTGCGCCGCTACTTCCGCGAGACGGTCGGTACCCGACGGATGATCGGCGCGCGTCAGCACGGCTTCGAAACCGTGCTCGCGGGCCACATCCAGCACCGCTTGCGCGTCGGAGGCGATCAGCACCTGCTGCGCGCCGGATTCGCGCGCGCGTTCGGCGACCCGCACCACCATCGGCTTGCCGCCGATGTCGGCGAGCGGCTTGTTGGGCAGACGCGTCGAGGCGAGCCGGGCCGGCACGACGGCGATGAACGGGGGAGTGGTGGCGTTAGCGTTGGTCATCGGAAGGACGAGCGGCGATGAAACCGGAAGAATGCGCTCGCAAGTGCAGTGCGGGCGCTGATGGGAAAGACGGCAAACAAGACGGCAAATGCGGCAATTGCGGATCAGACACGCACGGCGAGCTGGATGGTCTCGCGCCGCACCCGCCCCGCGTCGGGCAAAAGCTGACTCAGGCCACAGAGCCCGGATTCAGATCGACCGGCGTGCCTTCCACGGTCTGCCGTGCTTCGTCGACCAGCATCACGGGAATGCCGTCGCGGATCGGATAGGCAAGTTTGTCCGCGTTGCAGATCAGTTCCTGCGCGGAACGGTCGTAGCTGAGCGGGCCCTTGCAGATCGGGCAGACGAGAATTTCAAGCAGGCGAGCGTCCACGGACTTTCTCCACAACTAATGCAATGAGGCGATGATCGAGCGCGGCTTCGACAGGGACAACCCAGATGCGCGCGTCGTGCCAGGACCCTAATTTTACCGCATCCTTTTCAGTTATCAGGATGGCGTCCGCGTCGACGTCCGCAAAAGGATTGCGTTCGAACGCGTAGTGATCCGGCAAGGCGCGGGTGGCGGGCGAGAGGCCAGCCGCGCGCAGCGTCGCGAAAAAACGCTCCGGCGCTCCGATGCCGGCCGCGGCCAGCACGCGCTCGCCGCTGAATTGCGCGAGTGGGCGGCGCAGACCGGGGTTGTCGAGATGCCAGGCGTCGGCGGGCGCGAGTTGCAGCGCGAACGTATTCGGCCATGCGGGCAGCGTGCGGGCGTACGGGTCGTTGATCAGCGTCGCATCGCGGCGGCGCGACAGCGGCTCGCGCAACGGACCGGCCGGCAGCAGAAAACCATTGCCGCCGAGCCGGTGATCGAAGACCACCAGTTCGGCGTCGCGCTCGAGACGGTAGTGCTGCAAGCCGTCGTCGCTGACGACCACGTCGACTTCGCGATGCGCGGTGCACAGCGCCTGCGCGGCCGCGACGCGATCCGGGCAGACCCACACCGGCGCGCCGGTGCGGCGCGCGATCAGCAGCGGCTCGTCACCGCCGACACTTGCCGCCGACGTCGCGAGAACCCGCGTCGGTCCTTTGACGCGCGCGCCATAGCCACGCGACACCACGCCCGGCTTAAAGCCGGCGGCGCGCAAGGCTTCGACCAGGGCGATGACGGTCGGCGTCTTGCCGGTGCCACCGACGGTCACGTTTCCGACCACCACCACCGGCACGCCAATGCGCACGGATTTCAGCAAGCCGAACGAGAAAGCGGCGCGGCGCGCGGAGGCAATCGCGCCAAACACACATGCGAAGGGCGTCAGCGCCCACGCAAGCGGTCCACGCTGCTGCCACTCGCGCGCGAGGCGTGCTTCGAGACGGTCGCTCAGTCCGCTCATCGGCAAGCCGCAGGGACGGGCGAAAGGGGCCGGGACGGCGGCATGGAAGCGCCAGGCGCAATACGCGGTGCAAGCATCAACGCGGTTCTCCGGACAGTCGAAAAGTGAAGCGAAAAGGTCAGGCAGCGGCTGCATCCGCTGCACTCGCGCAGTGTGCCCGCAGTGTGCAGTCAATGGGCCATCATGGCGAGCGTGGCGGACGTTCAACATACCGCCGAACCCGCCACTCTAGCGCGCGCAAGTCCCGCCCGGCAAGTCGCGCGCCTTGCGCCGCACGGCAAGTCACGGCTCCGAACGATGCTCGCAGCCTGTGGATAACTTTGTGGAGAACCTGCCCATCAACGGTCTGAGAGGGCCGCGCCGAGCGCTCCGTATCGGCAATCGTTCTCTTTAACGAGATGCAAAATCCATATAAATCAAAGACATGCTTCCAATTCACGCGACCTGGCGGGCAATCTGGCGGCATTCGTCTAACGGCTCCCGACATGTGGACACTTTTAACAATTCGTCTGCTGTGCTGGACGCCGATGGCCACTCGGTCTATCGTCTGTCCGGCCAGTCACCGATATTCCTCGCATGAATCCCGAAAGCCCTTTTTCCTCGTCGGCTACGCCCGGCGGTGAAGTTGTCGTCCCCGTTTCCGCGCTCAACCGTGCGATTGGCACGATGCTCGAACGCTCGTTTCCGCTCGTCTGGGTGTCCGGGGAAGTGTCGAACTTCACGCGTGCCGCGAGCGGCCATTGGTATTTCTCGATCAAGGACGCGCAGGCACAGATGCGCTGCGTGATGTTCCGCGGTCGCGCGCAATACGCCGAGTTCACGCCGCGCGAAGGCGATCGCATCGAAGTGCGCGCGCTGGTGACGATGTACGAGCCGCGCGGCGAGCTGCAACTGAATGTGGAAGCGGTGCGCCGCACGGGGCAGGGGCGTCTTTATGAAGCCTTTCTCAGGCTGAAGGCGCAACTCGAAGCCGAGGGCCTCTTTGCCGCCGAACGCAAACGCGCTTTGCCGGCCCATCCGCGTGCGATCGGTATCGTGACGTCGTTACAGGCCGCCGCATTGCGCGACGTCCTGACCACCCTGTCTCGCCGCGCCCCGCATATTCCTGTGATCGTCTACCCGGCACCGGTGCAGGGCGTGGGCGCCAGTGCCAAAGTAGCGGCCATGGTCGATGCTGCCAGCGCGCGGCGCGAAGTCGACGTGCTGATCGTGTGCCGCGGCGGCGGCTCGATTGAAGACCTGTGGGCGTTCAACGAAGAAGTGCTGGCGCGCGCGATTGCCGAAAGCGCGATACCGGTGGTGAGCGGCGTGGGTCACGAAACCGATTTCACGATCGCCGACTTCGCCGCCGACGTGCGCGCACCGACGCCCACCGGTGCCGCCGAACTCGTCAGCCCGCAGCGCGTGCTGTTGCTGCGCGAACTCGATCATCGGCATGCGACGCTCGCTCGTGGCTTCGGCCGCATGATGGAGCGGCGCGCCCAACAACTCGACTGGCTCGCACGCCGGCTCGTGTCGCCGGCCGAGCGGCTCGCGCGGCAGCGCACGCATTTGCAGCAATTGAGCGTGCGGCTGGCATCGGCGGGCGCGCGTCCCGTGCGTGACGCCCGAGCGCGGTTTTCTCTGTTGCAGATGCGCTGGCAGCGCTGGCGCCCGGATCTCGCCGCGCATCAGGCAAAGCTCGGCATGCTCTCGCAGCGTCTGGACGCGGCATTGTTACGCCAGCATGAACGTCAGTCCGCGCGCATCGACACGTTGGCTGCCCGGCTCGAAGTACTAAGTCCGCAGCGCACCCTGGAGCGTGGCTATGCTGCCGTGCTCGATGCACAGAGCGGCCGCGCGGTGCGCTCGCCGTCGTCGCTGAAGCCGGGGCGGCGCCTCACGGTGCATCTCGCCGAAGGCGCGGCGGACATTGCCCTCGCCGACGTGCAACCGCGCTTGACCGACGGTTTCTGACACTTCGCCGACGGCACGCAAAAGCGCATTTTTGACCGTCGCGAGAGTCGGGCACAGCCCGTGCGAATGCACTAATTACGCTATGTGTGCGGCGTGTTCGCCGATGCCGGGCATAAAGTCCGTTGGTTTGCGGGGTTATTCCAACTCGCCTACAATCGAGTGCTCTAAAGCGTTATCCGCAGACTCCCCCACAACAGATACAGACTCAAGGAAAGCACCATGGAACATACGCTCCCGCCGCTGCCGTTTGCAAAAAATGCACTCGTTCCGAACATGTCGGAAGAGACGCTTGAGTACCACTACGGCAAGCACCACCAGACCTATGTGACCAACCTGAACAATCTGATCAAGGGCACGGAGTTCGAGAACCTGTCGCTCGAAGAGATCGTCAAGAAGGCATCGGGCGGCATCTTTAACAACGCTGCTCAGGTGTGGAATCACACGTTCTTCTGGAACAGCCTGTCGCCGCAAGGTGGCGGTGCACCGACCGGCGCACTGGCTGACGCGATCAACGCCAAGTGGGGTTCGTTCGAGAAGTTCAAGGAAGAATTCGCCAAGACCGCAGTCGGCACGTTCGGCTCGGGCTGGGCATGGCTGGTGAAGAAGGCTGACGGTTCGCTCGACCTGGTGTCGACGAGCAACGCGGCTACGCCGCTGACCACGGACGCGAAGGCACTGCTGACGATCGACGTGTGGGAACACGCGTACTACATCGACTACCGCAATGCGCGTCCGAAGTTCGTTGAAGCGTACTGGAACATCGTCAACTGGGCATTCGCGTCGAAGAACTTCGCGTGAGTTTGCCGGTTGCAGCGTGACAAGATAGTTCGGATATCCAGCGAAACTGGAGATCTAAGCGGATCGCTGCAATGAAGTCTGGAGACGGTAGTAAAACAGAAAGCCCTCCTTCGTGAGGGCTTTCTGCTTTTTAGTCGCCAATTTTGGCGACGCCATGCGCCTTCAACAGAAGGCCAGCTCGTGCACGGCGGTCGACAGATGAAGTTTGCACGTTTCTACGCCGTCGCATTTGCGCGTCAAATCTTTCGTCATTCATATCCATTTTTACTTAAGGGTTACTGCATATTCCTTGCTGCCGGCAAGCTTCGTCAGCGTTGCGCATCAGACCTTGCGCGCGTTCAATCAAGGCTGTGTCGATGCGGCCCCGGTCGTATCGGAATCCGTCGACATTTGCCGATGCCGATGCCGATGCCGATGCCGATGCCGATGACCGCGCCCTCCGCCGGTGGGCGAGACCGTGCCGCGCGGACGCGGGCGAGAATGTAAGCGAAAAAAAATCTGTAACGATCTCGTAACCAAGGACGATACAGATTGGCATAACGTTTGAATTCCGATGTCTTTGAAGCGCACGAACATGATCTCCAGCACCAAGTCGATAAGCCTCGCCCTACCGGCCGCCGTCGTTGCGCTCGCGCTCGGCGGTTGCGCGGTCTTGCCGCCGAGCGGCCCAAGCGTGGTCGCGCTGCCGCGTAGCGGCGAGCCGCTCGGGCAGTTCCAGCAGGACGACTATGCATGCCGCGACTACGCGAACCGCTCGACGGACCCGAACGCGGCTGCCCAGGCGGCGACCACGAACAGCGTGAACAGCGCCGCGCTGGGCACGCTTGGCGGCGCGGCGGTCGGCGCACTGACCGGTGCGGCGGCGGGCAATGCGGGCGCCGGCGCGGCGATCGGCGCGGGCAGCGGGTTGCTGATCGGCGGCGCGAACGGCGCGAATGGCGCGCAGTATTCCGCGGCGGGCCTGCAAGCGCGCTACGACGCGGCCTACGCGCAGTGCATGACCTCGAAAGGCAACACCATCTCGCAGCCGCCGCAACCGGCCTACTATGCGCCGCAGCCGGTCTATTACGCACCTCAGCCGTACTACTATGCGCCGCCGCCGAGGTATGTCGCGCCGCCTCCGGTGATGTACGCGCCTTACCCGTATTACTGAGGTCGATCGGAAACCTCGCTGCGCAGAAACTAACCGTTTGCGCCAGGGAGCAGGCAAGCTTGTTGCTGTAGAGCTTTTGTCATGTCTGGCGGAAAGACACGAAACGATGGCGGCAAGCCGCCCGGCAAAGGGCGTACGTTTGAATGGAGGGTCAGGGACGCCACCTGTCTGGCGGTTCCGCACAGCCCGCAAACTCCACTCCATCCCTGCCGGCATCCGCCGTTTCTGACTCCGCCGTTTGACGCAGCCCGACGCACGGAGTGAGCCGGACATCGTGCCAACGAGGCGACCATGCAGCGACCGCAAACCGGCACGTTCAATCCGAGTATGTGGTCCCGTGTGTGCGAGTGGCTGGCGATTGCATTCGTCGCTGGCTGCTTCCTTTCTTGCGGCGGCGGATCGGGTGGCTCATCGGGTACGGGCTCGGCAGCCGGCAGCGGCACCACCGGTGGCGGCTCGACGACCGGCAGTGGTGGCACCGGCTCAACCAGTTCGGGTGGCACGTCGATGGGAACGGCGACCTTCGCCACCGACGTGCTGATGCATCACAACGATCTCGCCCGCACGGGCCAGATGCTCGCCGAGACGACGCTGACGCTCGCGAACGTGAATTCAGCGAGCTTCGGCAAAGTGGCGTTTCTCGCCGCGGACGGCAAGGTCGATGCGCAGCCGCTGTTCGTCACGAGTCTGTCGATTGTCGGCACCGCTCACGACGTGGTCTACGTCGCCACCGAACACGATAGCGTGTACGCGTATGACGCCACCACCTTCGCGCAATTGTGGAAGGTCTCCTTGGTCGGCAGCGGCGAGACATCCAGCGACGACCGCGGTTGCCAGGACATCACGCCGGAAATCGGCATTACGTCGACGCCGGTGATCGATCGCAATCGCGGCGCGAATGGTGTGCTGTATGCCGTGGCGATGACCAAAGACGGCAGCGGTGCGTACCATCATCGGCTGCATGCGCTTGATCTGACCACTGGGGCAGAGGTGCTTGGCGGGCCGACGGAGATTGCGGCGAGCTTCCCCGGCAGCGGCGCGGGGAGCGTCAACGGCACCATCACCTTCAATCCGTCGCTGCACGCGGTGCGCGCGGCGCTCACGCTGGTCGGCGGCAACGTCTATATGGGCTGGACCGCGCACTGCATGTCGGGTGCTTACACCGGCTGGTTGATGGCCTATAGCGCCGACACGTTGCAGCGGACCAGCGTGTTCGACGTCGCACCGAACGGCAGCCAGGGATCGATCTGGATGGCCGGCTCAGGCATGGCGTCGGACGGCACTTCGATTTACGTCGTCGACGGCAACGGCACGTTCGGCACCACGCTGAATGCGCAGGGCTTTCCCGTCGACGGCGACTTCGGCAACTCGCTGATGAAGCTGTCCTTAGGAAACCTGCAGGTCACCGATTACTTCGCCATGGATAACGTCGTGGCCGAGGCAAATGCCGACAACGATTTCGGTTCGGGCGGCGTGATGCTGTTGCCGGATCAGACGACCGCGGGCGGCGTCGTCAAACACCTGGCGGTGGCGGCGGGCAAGGACAATCTGATCTATGTGGTCGATCGCGACTCGATGGGTAAGTTCAGTCCCACGGCGAACAATAACTGGCAGGTGTTGACCGGCACGCTCGCGGGCGGCATCTGGGGGTCGCCGGCTTATTACAACGGTGTGGTCTATTACGGCGGCTGGAACGATAACCTGAAGGCGCTGCCGATCTCCGGTGCGTTTCTCGCGACCACCGCATCGTCAAAGAGTCCAACCACGTTTGCCTATCCCGGCGCGACGCCGGCCGTGTCGGCCAATGGCTCGAGCAACGGCATCGTCTGGGTGGCGGAAAACGGCACGACGGGTGCCTTGCATGCGTACGACGCAGGCAACCTTGCGCATGAGTTGTACAACAGCAATCAGGCGGGCGCGCGCGATCAATGGGGCGCGGGCAACAAGTTCATCACGCCGATGATCGCGCGCGGCAAAGTGTTTGTGGGCGCGACGAATGGGGTGGCGGTGTTTGGTTTGCTGTAGGTGTTACGAACGGGAAATGGAAAAGCCCCTGTTCATTGCGAGCAGGGGCTTTTTGTTTGGAGCGGAGTTTGCGCGGCGGCACTCACATTGCTATGGGCGTACCGGAAGAAATCCGTGCACGTGACGCAAAGTGAGACGCTTATTCCACCTCGCTCGTTGCCGCTGTCTTACGCGGACGGCGACTGCGTGGGGCGGTTTTGCGCGCTGCCTTCTTGGCGGCCACGGGCGCTTTTTCTTCGGCGACCGACGCCACCGGTGCTTCAGCAGGCGCCGCGATTTCCGGTACCTCGTCGATCCTTCGCGGTGCTGCCTTCTTCGTTTTCTTCGCGGCTGTCTTGCGCGGTGCGCGTTCCTTGCGGCGCTCAGGTTGGGTGCCGCTCGTTTCCTGTGCCTCTTCTTCGGCTACCGCGACCGGTTCAGCCGCAAAGGCCTCCGGTTCTATCCAGGCGGCTTCCGGCTGTTCGAAAACGGCTTCACTGGCCAATGGCGCGTGCGTGTGCCCCGTGTCAGTTTGAGCCTGTGCATGGCGGCTGTGCTCAACCGCCGCACGATCTTCCTGCACTGCTTCCTGCTGGCCGCGACCGGGTTTGCGATTGCCGCGGCCTCGGCGGCGCGACTCGTGCTTGCCGCCCGACTCGGCGACAACGGTTTCGGCAACCTGTGCTTCAACAATCTGTTCTGCCGACTCACCCGCTTCGGCCGGCTCGTTCACGTTTTCGGCACCCGCATTTCCAGCCGCGCCCCGATAAACGTACGCGCCCGACTTCTCATCGCGGCCGAATTCGAGCAGCCCGCGCGCATGCGCTTCTTCCAGCAGATTGCCGAATGCGCGAAAGCCGTAGTACGTCTCGTTGAAATCCGGCTTGCGGCGCTTGATCGCGTTCTTCAGTACCGATGCCCAGATCTTCCCGCTGTCGCCACGTTCGGACGCGAGCGCGTCGAACGTCTGCACGGCGATCTCGACCGCTTTGGTGCGGCGTTTTTCGAGGTCTTCCTTGCTGCGTGATTTTTCTTCGTCGGGCGTACGTTTGGCGGTCTGCTGCGCGGTCTGTTGCGGGCGCGACGACTCGCGCTTGGCAACCGTGCGCTGACTCTCGCGCACGAGGTCGTCGTAAAAGAAGAACTCGTCGCAGTTCGCGATCAGCAGATCGGAGGTGGATTGCTGCACGCCGACTCCGATCACCTGCTTGTTGTTCTCGCGCAGCTTCGACACCAGCGGTGAAAAGTCCGAGTCGCCACTGATGATGACGAACGTATTGACGTGCGATTTCGTGTAGCAGAGGTCGAGCGCGTCGACCACGAGCCGGATGTCGGCGGAATTCTTGCCCGATTGGCGCACGTGCGGAATCTCGATCAACTCGAAATTGGCCTCGTGCATCGCGCCTTTGAAACTCTTGTAGCGGTCCCAGTCGCAATACGCTTTCTTCACGACAATGCTGCCCTTGAGCAGCAGACGTTCGAGCACCAGCTTGATGTCGAACTTGTCGTACTTCGCGTCGCGCACGCCGAGCGCAACGTTTTCGAAGTCGCAGAATAGCGCCATGCTGACGGTTTCGTTGGATGACGCCATGAATATCTCCATTGAAGCGATCGTCGAATTCGACGAATCGCGACCATGATAGCGATTCCAGCGGAGGTGATCAGCTTTTGTGTTTCCGGCGCACCGATAGGGCTGGCAAAAAGCCGCCCGGGGGCGAGGACGTTTCTGGCGGTGCGGCCTTGCCGCGCTACATGTCACGGTGACGAGCCGGATCTCCTGGATTGCTTAGCGCCGCTCGTGTTTCGAGCACCTCGTCGACGAGACCGTACGCCTTCGCGCCTTGGGCAGACATGAAGTTGTCGCGGTCGGTGTCGCGGACGATCTCTTCGATACTGCGCCCGGTGCGCTCGGCCATCATCGCGTTGAGACGTTCGCGTTGGTAGAGCACCTCTTTCGCCTGGATTTCGACGTCGGCAGCGGTGCCCTGGCTGCCGCCCGACGGCTGGTGAATCATGATGCGCGCGTTCGGCAGCGCGTACCGTTTGCCGCGCTGGCCGGCGGTCAGCAAAAACGTGCCCATGCTGGCGGCAAAGCCGGTGCACAAGGTCGACACCTCCGGCTTGATGAACTGCATCGTGTCGTAGATGGCGAGGCCGTCATACACCGAGCCGCCCGGCGAATTGATGTAAAAAGAAATATCCTTGTCGGGATTCTCTGATTCCAGAAACAGCAATTGAGCGACGATCAGACTGGCCGACTGTTCGTTCACCGGACCGACCAGAAAAACGATGCGCTCGCGCAGCAGGCGCGAATAGATGTCGTAGGCGCGCTCGCCGCGGCCGGACTGTTCGATCACGGTGGGCACGAGGCCGAGGCCGGTGACGGACGGATAGCTGGAATGCATGTTTGCCTCGTTTCAGGTGGCGCGTTGCCGGTAGCCGGGAGCGGTGGCCGATTCGAACAACCGCGCACCCTCTGCGCGGGTTGTTGTCCTTATGACGAGAAGAAGGGCAGCGGCGTGACAGGAATATTTTTTCGTTGGGCTGTCACATCGGCGGGAGCCCGAGCGTCAAGGTAAAAAGGATGCAGATCTGGAGGTCAACGCATGACGGAACAAGGAATCGACAAGGCATCCAGCTTTGAGGCCGTGCGTGCCCGCCTGCTCGCGCTGGCGTACCGCATGCTCGGCAGCCGCGCCGAAGCGGAAGACGTGGTGCAGGACGTCTGGCTCAAGTGGCATCTCGCCGATACGCAAGAGGTGCAGACACCGGCCGCCTGGCTCACCACGATCACCACGCGCGCGGCTATCGACCGGCTGCGTCACGTGCAGCGCGAACGCGCATCACAGGCCGCCGGCTGGCTGCCGGAGCCCTTGCTCGACGAGGTGGCGCCATCCGCGGAGGAACTGGCTTTGCGCGCGGCGGAGATGTCGTATGGCGTGATGCTTCTGCTCGAGCGTCTGAAGCCGGATGAGCGGGCGGCATTCGTGCTGCACGAAGCTTTCGATTGCGACTACGCGGAGATTGCGAAGATTCTCGACCGAACGCCGGCCAGTTGCCGGCAGATCGTCCATCGGGCCAAGGGGCGTTTGCAGCGTGCGGGCGCGCCGCTGGAGCGGCCGGATCCCGCCGCGCATGCGCGGATCGTGGAACGCTTGCGCACGGCGCTGGAGGCGCAGGATCGGGCGGGCTTGTTACGGCTCTTTAGCGATGCGCCGGAAGTCGTCAGCGACGCGCCGGTGTGCACGCAGGAACTGGCGCCAGTGGCCTGGATGGAGACGGTGACAGCGCTCGCGCATCAGGCGAGCCATGCCGAGGTGGTGTCGGTCGAAGGCGCAATGTGTATTGCGTTGCTGTTCGAAGGCGAGGTTGTCGCGGTAATCGACGTGTCCACGCAAAGTCTGGCGGGCGGAACGACCAAGATCGTCGCGTTGCGCGCCGTCACCAGCGCGGCGCGTTTGCAGGCAGCCAACCGCTTGCTGGGCCGCGCGGCCGTCATGAAGCTGCTCGCGCGGATCCAGCGGCACGCCCTTACCTCAATTACGATGCGCGGCGACTTCCCAATTAATGTCGACGCATAGCACCTGGGTGCCGTGCGGCGTATGCGCGGCGATCGAGGCCGTCACGCACAGGTGCGCTTCGTTGATCGACAGGTAGGGCGGTGTGAGGTGCACCTGCCCTGGCACGCGCATGGCCTGAATGAAGTACGGCCGGCGTTCCCAGCTCGCGCCTTGCGAATGCAGCAACGGCCGGAAGCGCTTGGCGCGTTGCGAAGCGCGCCCCGGCGGTAGCACGTTGTCGCCGATCTGCCGGCCCGAGCCGTCGAGCACGAAACAGCGTGCCGTCTCGCCGAGCGTGAGCAGCGTCGCAGTCGCCTGGGCCACCGATTCCCCGGCCACGAGTTGGGCAGCCGCCGTTTCCAGCGCCGTGACATAGGGTGCGAGCCGTGCGGACTGTGCGCGTTCGCGCGCGGCAACCCGTTCGCGTAGCGCCGCGGAGAGCGAGTCCATCAGGCCGGCCGCCGCTTGCGGTTTCACCGGCTCGACGCTCGGGCCCGCGAAGTACGCGCCCTGCACGAAGTCGACGTTGCATTCGAGTGCGATCAGCGCATCGCGCTCGGTGCTCAGGCCGCCCATCAGCACCAGTTGGCCGGATTCGTGCAGCAGCGAAACGAGGCCCGGCAGCACGCGTTCAATATGCGAGTGTTCGCTCGCTTGCGCGAGAATGCAGCGGTCGAGCGTGACGATGTCCGGACGCAGATTCCACACGCGGTCGATGTTCGAATGCTTGGCGCCAAAGCCGTCCAGCGCGATCAGGAAGCCGGACTTGCGCAACGCGTCGATGATGTCGGCGAAGCGCGTGGTTTCACCGCCGGCCTGTTCTGATACTTCCAGCACCACCCGTTGCGGCGGCAGGCCCAGCGCCTTGAGGCCGGCGAGCAGTGCGTCGCCGTAACTGGTGTCCATCAGCGCCGCCGGGTGCAGGCTGAGGAAAAGCCATTCGTCGTGGCTGTCGAATGCGTTGAAGTTGCCCAGATGCAGCGATTCGGCGAGCCGCCCGAGTTCCAGCAGGTCGCCGCGCCGCGCCGCCTGCGTGAAAACCTCGTGCGACGGCACCTGCAGCGCATGTTCGTCGTGTGCGCGCAGCGAAGCGTGATAGCCGATCGCACGCCGGTGCGACACCGAAAAAACCGGCTGGAACACGCTGAAAACCGTGTAGCCGCCGTACAGAACGGTGCGCCGGGAGCCTTCGTCGCCGGCCATCGGGCGCGGCGGCTGGAAGCCGGGAGGATCGAGTTCGATCATGCTCATCATGTCAGTCGTGTGGAAGTGGCGGCGCGCTTCTCATGCTCGACACGAGTGGGCACGCGCAAAATGTGAGTTTACAGGATACGCGAGCAAGAACTATGCGCGTGCGGAAACACTCTGTGCGCGCCCGCTTACCGCTGTCAGTACGGCGATTGTGCGCAAGCGCGTGCGCGCAGGCGATGATTCGCACTTCGGTGGTGCGATCCGCGCCCCGTTGCGGGTCGGCGACGGGGCGCGGCGGGTAGGGGCAACGCCACCGCAACCTGGCGCAAAACTCAGGTCCGCTCCGAAGGATCGGTCTTTTTCGAGGGTGTACGGATGTCCGGCGACAGTTGCGCGAAGATCCACGACGAGCCGGCGGTGATGATGCCGACACACAGGAACGTCGCATGGAACGCGGGCAGGGAGTTGGCGGCCGTCACGCGCGGCAGGAGGCCGGTGAAGGTCGCAAGCAACGCGCCGGCGACCGTCACGCCGAGGCTCATCGACAGCATCTGCACCAGCGAGAACAGGCTGTTGCCGCTGCTCGCGCCGCCGGTGCCGAGATCCTTGAGCGTGAGCGTGTTCATCGCGGTGAACTGCATCGAGTTGACCGCGCCGAAGAACGCCAGTTGCACGAGCCGCAGCCACAGCGGCTGGCCGGCGCTGGTGAGCGCGAAGCTCGCCATGGTCAGGCCCACCAGCACCGTGTTGACGATCAGCACGCGCCGGTAGCTGTATTTGACGATCAGCGTCGTGACAAGGCGCTTGGCCGCCATGCCCGCAGCCGCCACCGGCAGCATCATCATGCCGGCTTCGAAGGCGCTATAGCCGAGACTCACCTGCAGGAGCAGAGGGATCAGATACGGCATCGCGCCGCTGCCGATCCGCGCGAACAGATTGCCGAGCAGGCCGACGCTGAAGGTGTGGATCTTGAACAGATCGAGCGGGAAGATCGGCGCGGGTTCGCGTACGGCGTGCAAACCGTAGGCGACGAAGCAGGCGAGGCTGAGGATCAGCAGCACCAGCACGGTGGCGTGCTGGATGCCAAACTCCGTGCGGCCGTCGAGCGCGAATGAAATCGCCACCATGCCGAAAATCAGCAGCAGATAGCCTTTCAGATCGAACTTGCCGGTGTGCTCGTTGCGGCTATCCGGCATGAAGATGAATGTGGCGATGCAACCCACGATCCCCACCGGTACATTGATCAGAAAGATCCAGTGCCACGAAGCGATTTTTACGAGCCAGCCGCCGAGCGTCGGGCCGATCAGCGGTCCGATCAGTCCGGGAATCGCCACGAACGACAAAGCCGGCAAATAGCGTTCCGCCGGAAAGGTACGCAGCACCGCGAGCCGCCCAACCGGCAACAGCATCGCCCCGCCCACGCCTTGCACGATGCGATAGATCACCAGTTGATTCAGGGTATGCGCGTTGGCGCACAGCAGTGAGCCGACCGCGAACACGAGGATCGCGCTGAAGAACACACGCCGCGTGCCAAGCTTGTCGGCGAGCCAGCCGGACACCGGGATCATCACCGCCATCGTCAGCGAGTAGGCGATCACCACCGATTGCATGCGCAACGGCAACTCGCCGAGGCTCGTCGCCATCGCGGGGAGCGCGGTGTTGACGATCGTGGAGTCGAGCGTCTGCATGAAGAAGCCGGTGGCGACGAGCCACAGCATCACCTGTCTCTTATACACATCT